>CAZOOA010000069.1:0-14284 GCA_964581355.1 uncultured Desulfovibrionaceae bacterium
TAGTATGAAAATGGAGTTTCCGTTTCCCGGTATCGGCTCCGGTTATCTTCGCGACAAAGCGCTAAGGCTCAGTTCAAGCTTCCGCCGGCCGACCTGCAAACTTAGGCATCCTGCCACGGTTGCAGGCGGCGGGCGTCCATGCCCGCCGGGCCGGCTCCAGTGCTTTCACTTCACCAAGCGCTTATAGCCGCTTGACAAAGTCACCGATACAGGGAAAGCGGACCTCATCCAGGTGGGAAGCGGGCCTGAAAACCCATTTCCATCCCCTGTTGTCGCCCGCAAAGGTCGTGGGATTGGTATGCAAATATAGTATTTCAGTTGCCTCTAACCGGTTTGCAGTTCGCCGAGCGAATGTTCCAGCGCTTCGATAAAACGCTGGTTCTGTTCCCGGGTGCCGATGGAAAGACGGATGAACCGGGGGTGTCCAAAAATATCTCCCGTGCGGACAATCACTCCCTGACGCAACAGGCTTTGGAACAGATCCCGGGAATCCACCCCGGTGTTGACAAAAATGAAGTTGGCTTCGGTGGGCAGATAAAAAAGGCCCAACCGGTCAAACTCTCCAGCCAGGTATTCCTTCCCTTCCCGATTAACCCGGTAAACCTCCCGGACGTACTCTTCATCCTGCAGAGCAGCCCTGGCGGCCACCTGGGCTGCAGCATTGACATTGAAAGGTTCCCGCACCGTGTTCAGGTCGGTTATAACCTCTTCCGGGCCCACCCCGTAGCCGATGCGCAGCCCTGCCAGGCCGTAAATCTTGGAAAATGTCCGCAGGGTCAGCACGTTATACCCCTGCTTGACCCAGTCCAGGCTTTCCGGGTAATCGGGATCGGTTACATATTCGTAATAGGCTTCATCCATGACCACCAGGATATCTGAGGAGACTTTGTCCAGGAAAGAGGCCAGTTCCTGCCGGGACACAATGGTCCCCGTCGGGTTGTTGGGATTGCAGACAAAAATCATCCGGGTTTTCTCTGTAATAGCTCCCAGCATCGCATTTAAGTCATGGCGATAGTCCTGCAGCGGAACCTTCACCACCTCAGCGTTCATCAACCGGGCACAAAAATCGTACTCGGAAAAAGACGGGTCAGCCACTACCACTTCATCGCCGGGATCCAGGTACGCTGTGCCAGCCAGGGTAATCAGCTCATCGGCACCGTTGCCAAAGGTTATCTGCTCCTGCTTTACCTCCAAGCGGGCAGCCAAGTCCTGTTTTAAGTAAAAGCAGTTCCCGTCGGGATAAAAATTGAGCCGGGGCATATATTCTTTTAAAGCCTCCAGGGCCCTGGGTGACGGGCCCAGGGGGTTTTCGTTGGAAGCCAGCTTAATAACGCCTGAAATACCCAGCTCCCTTTCCACTTCTTCCACAGGCTTGCCTGGAACGTACGGCGTAATTTTTTCCAAACAGGAGCGCTTGATGATTTTTTTCATTTTTTCAGCCCTTTCCTCAGGTTTCTCAAGGTTTCTCCGAAAGTTTCACGCTTCAATGCACGGTCGTTCTTTTCGACAACTGCCGCGATAAATCCTTCCTTGGGTTCCCATTTTTAAAAGATTTAAGCGAAGCCGAAATAGTCAGTCCGCAGCTTCCAGGGCACGAACCGCTTTCAATTCCAGAACCCTGCAGCCTGTATCTGTATTTACTTTGATCCTGTGCCGGTTCGGATCCTGCCCGCAAACGACTCCCTCTACCTCCTGCAAGCCATCTTGCCCTTCCAGCATAATTCTTATTTTCAAACCCCGGGTATAAGACTGTTGAAGCAAGCATTCCCAGAGCTCAAGCACCTGCTCATCCCAAACGGGCCCGGAGGACTTTTGCCTCTCTTCCCTGCTCATCTTTTCCAGTTCGACCCTGTGCTCCGGAAGCATCATACTGCTGCAGGCAAACTGGTTGGTCATCCGTTTGCTCATCAGATCTCCCTTCCTTCCCTGGCTTTTCAATACGTTTTCTGTTATTATACGGTACGCAAGAATAAATATCAAGAACTATTGTTCTGACAGAACAAGCGTACACAGACCTGGAAGGAAAAATAGTAGAAAAATTCTTCAACACCGCAACTTTTTTCCATCTTTTGAGTTAAAAATAATAGAGGTTAACTGTCTATCAGCATTGGGTTTTGAGATAATTATATTCAGGTGTTTCCCTGTTGTACTATTATGGCTATCAAATGAACAGGGGGCAAGCGCCTAGATTGATTTCCAGGAGGGCACAATTTGGCAGTTAAAGCTTCGAAGCGTTACCGGGCCTATATCGCATACTTTTTCCTCTGCCTGCTTCTCCTGGCCGGCTTTTCAGGCTGGGGGCTTTATGCAGGTTGGTTTTTGACCATCGACTGGGATAACCCGGAGCCGTTTTATTTGCAGGAAAGCACCATCCACCAGGTAAATGGCGCCCTGGTCCTGGACTATAATCGGCACAATATTGACTATATCCCCCTAAAAGAGAGCCCGGATGACCTGGTTAACGCCTTTATCGCGGTAGAAGACAGCCGCTTTTACCAGCATAGCGGGGTGGATATCATTGGGATCTTTCGGGCCCTGGCAGCCAATATTGTATCCGGGCAGGTTGTCCAGGGAGGCAGCACCATTACCCAGCAGCTGGCCCGGAACCTGTTTTTAGGCCATGAACGCACGCTGGAACGAAAGCTGGCTGAAATCAGCATCGCCTTCCAGCTGGAACACAAGTATGAAAAAGATGAAATCATGGAGATGTACCTGAACCAGATTTACTTTGGAGACGGAAACTGGGGGGTTAGCCAGGCAGCCCGAACCTATTTTGATAAAGATGTGGCAAACCTTACCCTGGCAGAGTCCTCTTTGCTGGCCGGCTTGGTGCAATCGCCCAGCACCTATGCCCCCACCAGGGGCTGGACCCTGGCGGTAGCAAGACAAAAAGTGGTATTGAACCGCATGGTGGAACTAAACTACATTACACAACAGAAGGCAGAAGAGGCAAAAATGGATGAACCGGCACCCCTGGGCAACTGAGTATCACCCCTTTCCGGGAAAAACAAAACCTTGCAGTGGGTGAAAGGATCTCCAGGGATATGTAATATGATATGTATTATATTGAAGGATTTCAAGGAAGAATATAGAAACAATAAAACAAAGGGAAAACTGAAAAACAAGCAGAAAAGAGGAGGATGAACCATGACACAAAGTTCCCGTGAAGAAAAAAAGAAGAAAGTTATTGAGGTTTTGAACAAGGCGCGCTCCATGGAGCTCCAGGCCATTCATCAGTATATGAACCAGCACTACACCCTGGATGACATGGACTACGGCGAGCTGGCTGCCAATGTCAAGCTGATTGCCATTGATGAAATGCGGCATGCTGAAGCATTTGCCGAGCGGATCAAGGAGTTGGGTGGAGATCCTACCGTTGAGTTGGCCGGTGCAGTTGTCACCAGACAGGATCCGGAAAATATTTTCTCTTTTGATTCAGAAGAAGAGCAGACGGCCATCGAAGCCTATAACCAGTTCCTGCTGGTCTGCCGGGAAAATGGGGACAGCACGACGGTCAAGCTGTTCGAAACGATCATTGATGACGAGCAGGAGCACCTGAATTACTTTGATTCCATTGACGGGCATATCAAAAACCTGGGCTCCTCTTACCTGGCCCGGATTGCCGGCACTCCAGCAGATACCGGCGGTGTTTCCAAGGGTTTCATCAACAAAGGAGAACAAGGGTAGGGAACTGCTTGGAGGCCGTTTTGACAGGGCAGCTGTTGTCATCAGAGCATTAATGAGTTCAACAAAAAAGCGTTCAGATCCAATCTTTTTGATCTGGGCGCTTTCTCCGTTAGTATGAAAATGGAGTTTTAAGTTTTTCTGTATCGGCTTCGGTTAGCCCCTTCATGTCTCATTAGACCCTGGGGCACCGGCTTCACTCTCCTTATCCCCTTCCATCTCACTTAAGCCGGGGCTTTCAGGTGTTTTTTCTTGTTCTTCCCTTTGCTCCCTGTGCCCCTGTTCATCTTCACCTGTTTCATCCGCTTCCCCTTCTGCTACTGCTTCATCTGCTTCCCTTGCTTCGCTTTCAACTTTCTCTTTTCCAACAGGCGGCTGCGGTTTTTCTGAAGAAGAATCATGGCTTTCACCGCTGGCTGGCAAAACCTTTATGTTCCAGGCGGCAGGTTCAGACTGGAGACCTTCCTGGCTAAGAGCAAATAGATGATAGGTATATTCCCGGCCTTCAAGCAGGTTGGCATCTAAAAACTGGTTTTCTGAACCTGGTAGCGTGCTTAGCCGCGTAAATCCTTGCTCGCCGCTAGCTTGACGGTATAGAAGATACTTTGCAACCTCGTGATCCCGGTCCCACCAGAGGTGGGCCCTGGGGGGGCTGTAGAGCAGGTACGCGGAAAGCCCTGAAGGCTTGGGTGCGGGCTGCAGATCAGCATAGTCGGGTTCTTTTGTCATCAGATGATAACTGCACGTTCCTTGAGGAATCAGGTGTGTGGGAAAGATTTCGCTAACCAGATCACTGGAAGGACAGTTTGGTCCCGGTCTCAAGCCAGACTTGCTGCATATCCGAATGAAGCCGCTGATATTGGGTGGTCTTTCAAAAACAACAGCGGGAGCATCACCTTTGATCTGCGTAATCAACCGGTTCATAAACACAATGGTGGAGGCACTCCCTCCCTGGATCCGTCCCAGCCGTTGAATGTCATGCCCCATCCAAAAAGAGACCACCAGGTCAGGGGTGTACGCCACCAGGCAGGCGTCACGGTTATCGCTGGTAGTACCCGTTTTCGCCGCTACCGGGCGCCCCACCTGCAGCCTGGCAGCTGTTCCCCGGCGAACTGTATCTATGAGCATATCCGTAATCAGAAATGCCGTTTGCGGGGAAAGCACCTGCTCAGGTTCGCAGTGATATTCATAGATTATCTCCCCGGAGGCGCTCTTTATCCGCTGGACCGTATGAAGCGTTTTTTTTCTTCCCTGATAGGCCAGGACAGCATAAGCCTGGGCCATGTCAAAGGCCGTGACCCCGTGGGTCATGCCCCCAATGGCTGTGGCCAGGTTGTAATCACCTGGATGGATGGTGGAAATCCCCATTTTCCTGGCATACTCCAATCCCAGCTCCGGCGTAACCTGTTCTAAAGTTCTAATCGCCGGGATGTTTAACGAACGGACCAGGGCTTCCCGCACGGTCACCATTCCACGGAAGCGCCGGTCAAAATTTGCCGGCGCCCAGCTGCCCCGGACAAAGGGGGAGTCATCGATCACCGAACCAGGTGTCATCATATTTGTTTCTAAAGCCGCAGCATAGGAGATGATGGGCTTGGCCGCCGAGCCCGGCTGACGGCGGCTTAAGTAGCGCAGATCCTGGTTGTGGCCGCTATACTCTCTGCCACCGACCAGGGCCAGCACCTCTCCCGTTACCGGGTGGGCCACGACGGCAGCAGACTGGGGCTGGGGTATACCCGTTTCCTGCAACACTTCTTCCGGGTAGCCGGAATATTCAGCTTCGCTCAGCAGTTGTTTCATTATTCCCATGTCCACCCGGACAGTCTGCTGGGGATAAAGACTTTCATCGTTCAAGATGTCTTCAGCCGCCTGCTGAATTTCCGGGTCCAGGGTGGTATAGATTCGCAACCCGGCCTGGTAAATCACTTCATATGCTTCTTCCCGGCTGCTGTACTGGGGCATGGAAGTAATAATACTGATCAGCTCGTGATGGAGGACGTAGTCCAGGAAATAGGGAAAAGGGTAATCCCTGGAGGGAGGTTCAGCAAAAAAGAGTTCTTCATTGCGGGCTTCCTGCAGCTGCTCATGATCGATAAAGCCCAGCTCATACATTTTCGCCAGGACCAGGGATTGTCTTTGCTTGGCCGCTTCCGGGTTATGATAGGGAGAATAGTAATTGGGCGACCGTGGGATGCCGGCCAACATGGCCCCTTCAGCAACGCTTAAATCGCCGGCGCTTTGACCAAAATAGACCTGGGCAGCGGCTTCAATTCCATAGGCCCCGTGGGCAAAATAGATCTGGTTTAAATACATTTCCAGGATTTCATCCTTGGTATGCAGCCGTTCCAACTGCAGGGAAAACCAGGCTTCCTGGACTTTTCTGCGCATGGTTTTCTCCGGGGTTAAAAAGGCATTTTTAATCAGCTGCTGGGTGATGGTGCTTCCGCCCTGCTCCGTCCAGCTTCTCTGCTGCAAATTCGTAATGAACGCCCGGGTAATGGCGTTGGGGTCCACACCGGCATGCTGGTAAAACCGCTCATCTTCAATGGCAATAAAGGCATTAATCACATGTTCCGGGATTGCTTCCAGGGAAACTTGAATGCGGTTTTGTTCACCATACAGGCCCGCCAACTCTACTCCGTTGCGATCGAAAACATAAGATGTTGTTGCAGAATGCAGGTCACCCGGGTTGAAGGGTGGGGCCTCCTTGACATAGGAATAGACGATGCCAAAGGCCCCGGCCCCAAGGAACAACAAGGAAAGGACGGGAAATAAAAATAAAATCAGGGCCAACTGGAATAAACGTTTTTTCCGCTTTCTTTTTGCTGCTGACTTGCGCTTCTTTATAGCTGCCTCCCTGGCCCTACTGTCAGCATTATTATGAGGACACCCGCTCATCAGGGCTGAACGGGTGCTGTTACTGGCAGTGGTTTTGTTGCTGACAGTGGTGCTGGAACGGATGCCGGACTTCTGCCTGGAAGGGCGAAGTTTTTCCTGGCCTGCCATTTCATCCCCCCTCTTTTTCATCAGTGTTGAACAACGAAAGCTCTTTCCTTGCTTCTATATCTATAATAGTTTGCGCCATAAAATAGCACATCATCCAAAAGTATACTATTTCTTAATTTTCTGTCATATATTTGCCTGCCCATGACTCCTGATGGGCCAAATGATCTCACCAGCGATGATGGTAGGGAAAACAGCTGCTTTGCACTGCAGGTGTTAGTTTTCTTCTTCCAGGACGGAAAAGAAAACCTCTACAGAATAAATTCTTTTCATTATTTCCTCACCGGTTGCCTTCCCTGTCCGGGGCAGAAGCACGGAAAACTCATCGCCTTCCAGAGGCCAGTATCTCCGAGGACAGGCAGGGGTGCCGCATTGCCATGGTAGACATTACAGCGCAAAAGCAGGCCGAAGAAGCGCTGCGGGAAAGCGAGCAGAAATACCGCACCTTGTTTGAAACCATGTCGCAGGGAGTTGTCTACCAAAATTCTGAAGCTAAAATTATATCTGCTAACCCAGCAGCCGAAAATATCCTGGGCTTATCGGTTGACCAAATGCAGGGGAAAACATGGACGGATCTCCGCTGGCGGACCATCCATGAGGATGGATCGGAATTCCCGGAGGAGTCACACCCATCCATGGTGGCACTCCGCACAGGCAAAGCGGTAAACAACGTGGTTATGGGAGTTTCTTCACTAAAAGGTGACAGGCAGGTATGGCTCAATGTCAATGCAATACCGCAGTTTCTGCCCGGTGCAAGTGAACCATTTCAAGTTTTTATCACCTTTGAGGACATTACCGTGCGTAAACGTATGGCGATCTATAACAAGCTTACTGATAGAGAGAAGGAAGTTTTTAATTTGCTGGTCAAAGAGCGCAGCCGTAAACAAATTGCAGAAACTCTGAACATAAGCGCCAAAACTGTGGACAAGCACAGGGAAAACCTGATGGAGAAGTTAAGCCTGCAAACGATGGAAGAGGCTGTGCAGTTCGCCAGGATGATCGGGCTAATAGAACCTGTAACTTAGAAAAAAGGACATCACTACATAAATTACAAACTGGGTCCTTCCCATCAATCAACCGGGATGACAAGCCTTCTGTATTCCTTCATTGTATATAATGTGCCTGTAATGATTACTTGAACTATTAATCCTTTTTCCTTAACATCCTATTGTACTTGTTTAGCAACTGATCTAATTTCCGGCTTTTTTCCAGAAGATCATCGTCGAGCGAAAGGGTTTGGTCATACAAACCTTTTTCATACAACTTGTTAATTTCCATTCTTCTTTTTTCTATTATTTTTCAGCTCTTTGTGTATTCATGATATACACATCCTTTTAGCATACACCTGGCTTGCATTCCACATGTCGGGTGTATATTTTATTTATGTCAAACCGGGAGGTTGTACACCTTGCCTTCCCGATGTTTTTATCTCCTACCCGTAATTAATAAAACCGGTTCCAGCCCACGTACTCTATCACAATTGACTATTTTAATATTAGCAAAGAAAATGCTTGGCAATCTATTAGCAATAAGACAATACCGGCCAAAACATGCGCAACACTTGAACTTTTGTCGATCGCTGGATTTATTGATATTGTCACGATATTTTTCATGTACAGTCACCCCTACAGCTTTAATCAAAGCTATATTTTCGATGGTAGGTATGGAATAAACGATGCCCTCCCCTGGCTGGTAGACCATTTACACAAGATTTCTTACCCACGTGGCGCCCCATTGACCCTGCTGCCGTGATTTGTTTAATAGCCCGCCAGCTTATTTGCAAAAAACTTTTCTGCCTCTACTATGAAGAATATTAATAAGCCTCCAAGTAAAACAAGCAACCACTGTAAACCGTTAATCGGGGTTGTGCCAAAGAGAGTATTCATGAAAGGAGCGTAAGTAAATAACAATTGGAACAGGACCAGTACTCCAGCGGCTAAAAACGCATATTTGTTGTCAAAGAAACCACTGCTTATGCTGGGTCCAAGTATCTTTCGGCAATTAAATAAGTAGAATAGCTGTCCGGAAACAAGCATATTTACGGCAAGTGTGCGGGAAAGGTCAATGTTTTGTCCGCCTGTGTAGTGGAACCAAAAAACGGCGAGGCTTATGCCACCGATCAGTAACGAGACAAAAGCAATACGCCAGATAAAGTAACTGCCCAGTATGGGTTCATCCGGTAGGCGGGGGGGTTGGGACATTGTTCTTTTTTCCATGGGTTCTATGGCCAGTGTCAGGGCCAGCGTGACAGCAGTTACCATGTTCACCCAGAGGATTTGTACCGGTGTGATGGGCAGGGTAACACCCATCAACAATGCTGCCATAAGGACAAATGCCTCTGCTCCATTAGTGGGAAGAATAAAAAGGATGGTTTTTTTAATGTTTTGGTAGACGGTTCTTCCTTCTTCCACAGCATTAACAATAGAGGCAAAGTTGTCGTCCGTTAATATCATTTCTGAGGCATCTTTCGTAACCTCTGTCCCTTTAATGCCCATGGCAATACCGATATTTGAACGTTTCAGAGCAGGCGCGTCATTGACACCGTCACCGGTCATGGCACAGAGTAAGTTGTTGGCCTGCAGGGCTTTTACCAGCCGCAACTTATGCACCGGTTCAGTTCTGGCAAAGACATCGTTGCTCATGGCAACTTCAGCAAGCTCGCTGTCATCCATGCTTTCAATTTCCGAGCCCGTTACGGCCTTTTTACCTTTGCCGATTCCCAGCTTTTCCGCGATTGCCTGTGCTGTAACGGCATGATCACCTGTAATCATAATCACACGTATACCGGCCCCTTTGCATTCCTCGATGGCCGCAACAACTTCATCACGTGGCGGATCAATAATTCCAATTAACCCGAGAAATACGAGGTCGCTTTTTACATCACTCTCTTCCAGGCCGGTCATTGCCTCATCTGCTTCCCTGTATGCCGCGGCAATTACTCTTTCGCCCCGCTCTGCCATAGACTTAATTTGTTCTTCCCAGTAACGGCGATCAAGTTCTTTGTTTCCATCACCTGTTAACTGAAAGGGGCACATCTCCAAAAGCTTTTCCGGTGCCCCTTTGGCATAAATTAAGCGCTTATTCTCATATTCATTTAAAGTGGCACTATATTTCCGCTCCGATGCAAACGGTATGGAGTCAAGGCGCCCGGGATTGAAATCCTGGAAGCCGGCCTTGTATGCCAGCGTCATTAACGAGCCCTCGGTCGGTGTTCCGTCAAGCTTCCAAACACCGTTTTCTCCCTCATACACGTTTGATTCATTGCAGGTACGGATGCATTGTATGAGCCGCTCGAGAACAGCCTCCCCCTTAACGTCGACCTCCTCTTCCCCTTTACATATCTTCCCTTCCGGTTTGTACCCCGACCCCCCAATTTCGTAAATTTGATCGGCAGTAATGACCGTTTTTGCCGTCATCTCATTGCGCGTAAGCGTTCCCGTTTTATCTGAACAAATCACATTCACTGAGCCAAGCGTTTCCACGGAAGGTAATCTTCGAATAATGGCGTTACGCCTGGCCATGCGCTGTACACCAATGGCTAAGGCAATGGTGATAATAGCCGGCAGTCCCTCAGGTATTGCTGCCACCACAAGGCTGATCACCATCATAAACAGTTCCATAAGAGTATAATCTCTGAGAAAAAAACCAAAGGCAAAAAACACTGCTGCCAGTGCCAGAATGAATACGGACAGTAATTTCCCGAAACGATCCATTTTTTGCAGCAGTGGTGTGGTCAACGCTTCAACTTCGTAAATCATACGTGATATTTTGCCAATTTCCGTATCTGCCCCGGTGGCAACCACTAGAACCGTTGCTTCTCCCGATGTAACCATGGTACCCGAATATGTCATGTTTTTCCGGTCGCCGAGCACAGCATCACCGGCGACCACATCCGGGGTTTTATTTACATCTGTGGATTCACCTGTAAGGGGCGCTTCTTCCAATCGGAGGTTTTTTGTTTTAAGGATACGGGCATCTGCAGGAACCTTGTCACCTGACTTTAGAATAACAATATCACCGGGAACCACATCTTCAGCGTTTATTGTTTGACGGGCAGAATCCCTAACCACTACTGCTTGCAGGGTAAGCATCTTTTTAATGCTTTCAATCGCTTCCGCAGCTTTACCCTCCTGAATGAAGCCGATTAAGGCATTGATGAATACAACAGCCAAAATTACTGCTGCGTCAATCCAGTAATCCAGCAGCGCAGTAACCAGGGCTGCCCCCATTAACAGGAGCATCAATACATTGTTAAACTGGGCAAGAAAGCGCATTAATGTGCTTGTCTTTTTTGGATCAGGAATTTTGTTCTTGCCGTATTTTTTAAGGCGTATTGCTGCTTCATCAGCTGTCAAGCCCTCATCCATTGAGGTTTCCAGCTTCTTTACAACAGCTTCCCCGTCCATGCTATGCCACTTGACTGTTTTCTCTTTTGTTATTTCTGTTTCTGACATATTTACAAGGTTTACTCCTTATATTTGATTATTTATTTTACTACATAACATGCGGCAAATCCAGTTCTTTCCTTGCCTGTAAGGATAAAGCGCCGTTTAACTATTCACGTGATTCAATTCTCACAAGGTATCCCTGCGATACATGGGGGAAATCAGCTGCTTTTGGCCCTGTACGCATCGGGACCGCTCAGCACAATTATAATATCAAACAGGGTGCTTAGACATCCATTAGCAAAACACCTATTATTTTGTGATACTTTTGATTATTCATGCAAAAAATCTTACGCTTTTTGGGGCTACACCAGGGGCTACACCAATTGAGAATAATGCTAATAGAATTCTTAGCACTCCCTTTAGTAATATATAGATCTAAGGCAAAACGATATTGTGCCGCTCCATAACACCAGAATGGGGATAACTTTAAAGGAATTGTTAGCCTGGTTAATCGTTGGCATAGCAGTTTTAGTGATATTTTTCGGCCAGGTTAGTAAGATTCAAGTACAGCTAATATAATAGAAAAAGGGATGCCTTAAACTAGTTCGACATGTTTTACTTATGTTTTGTTTCCAAAAAATGAGAGGATGATATTAATGACTAAAGATCACGCTTTACCTTCTGAGCTCGGTGCGATTAATATCGCGGACGAAGTCGTGTCCATCATTGCAGGCCTTGCAGCCACGGAAGTCAAAGGAATAGCCAACATGAGCGGTGGTATCGCCGGGGGAGTTGCCGAAACACTCGGCCGCAAGAATCTATCCAAGGGTGTAAAGGTGGAAGTAGGCGGGCAGGAAGTCACCGTTGAGCTATTCCTGGTTGTGGAATATGGGTCCCGCATTCCCGATGTTGCCTGGATGGTACAGGACAGCGTAAAAAAAGCCATTGAAACAATGACCGGCTTAGCAGTGGTTAACGTTAATATTCACGTCCAAGGGGTTAGCTTCCCTCAGCCGAAAGACAAGTAACGGAAATGCAGTGGAGATAACACTAGGGAAAAGTTTAAAAACAAAAAAGTGGCTCTGCAAAAAGCGCAGGGTCACTTTTTTAAAGCTCTTCTTTCATGAGTTATATTAACAACACTCCTTCAGACCAGCTATGATTTGAAGGGGCCTTTTTGTTCAAACCCCGGGAAACAGCATAAAAGTGATTCCAGGAATTATCCATGGCCCGGGGTGAAGGCAATATCATAAAGTTCTTGGGTAAGCTGCAGAAGACCCAGAGCTTCCAGCTCTTTTCTGTTCGCATCTATATCCTCTCTGCATCACCAATACATAACTCACTACACTAATCGCCGTTTGGGAAAAAATCTTTTTAAACCTTTCAAATGAGCCATATTCCTCATCCAAAACTTTAGCAATTGCACCTGATGGATTTTTTCCTCCTCCTTTTCCTGCCGGGGCAAGATTTTTCCAGAAGAGGGGGGGGAGAACTACCATCCTACTAGTACCAGGTGGTCAACTTTTCGATTACCGTTTACACTCCTTTAGTTTTAATCTTCCTAATGCCAATATTATTAACATTTTTTGGCTGTAAAAGTGTTACAACAGGTGCTATCAGAAGAACAGGTTTCTGATCCATCGTCTTGCATGCTTACTTCAATTTTCTCTGCGGTGCACTGCATTTCTTTCCAGTGATCACAATTGCTAACCTTGCAATTAATTGTTGAGGACATGATTTTTCCTCCCTTATCACGGTTTTTTCCTACAGTTATATATTATCGTATGGTATTCTTATAAATCTATTAGCAATTTCAGCAACCCTCTCCCAATTCAAGGTGCCGCCCAGCGGCCTTGACACACCTATTTCACGCAGTTTCTTTGCTATTGAAGGACAACCCATGCAAGAGATGTAGTCCTTAAAAATCATAGGAACGATTTCTGCCTGTTCGGAATCTATTCCAATTTCTCCATTTTCAATGCTCATGTAGGATCGGCAGACTGCAGTTCTATTTTCTAAAGACTCCGGAGAACAAAATCAAATAACCCCTCCCTTTTAAGTTTTTCTTGCACTTACTCGATTAAAGCCTTTTAACCAGGTTGGGTTTATGATTTGGCATACCAAGTCACGCCAGCATCCTACATCCTTCTTTTTGTGTGCAGTTTGACCTTAAGTTTCAGCAAAAGCAACTGGAAATTCGCTCTCCTGAGGGGGGTTAAAGGGTCCCGCATTTTTCTAATGACCTTCCTGTTAACGGCTTGTTTAGTCATCTGGATCCCTCCTTGCCGTTGATTTATCTCGCCACCTGCAATAGTTCCATCTGGCCATACTCAAAACTTTTCCCGTCCTAAACACTTGAGGGGCTTCTGCGAGGATCTTTTACGTAAAGGCTAACTTTTTTACGCCGCGCCGTTCCGTCTTTTTTGGGCAGACATTATGTTTAAGTCACTTCCTATCTGGTTATGGGCCGGCACAATACTGCTTTTATCTTGCATCTACATATTATCAAAGGTAATGCTTAGAAATCCATCAGCAATATTCTCATTATTTAAAAAAATGCCGGTTATAACGGCAGAAAGCATAATTCTCAGGACGGTATGATCTATCAGCAGCAGCTAGCCGACAATTACATCATACTTGGTTCGCCTCCTTTCTGCAGCAGGAAGCCGAATATAGTTCCAATCAGCAAACCCCAGATAAGCTGAGCTTTGTTGCTTTTATTTTTAGTCAGTTGAAACAACTCCTTTCAGGAACAAAATGCCCCCACTAAGATTTTACTTATAGCCACAAAAGTATTAACTTGTATTCTTTCAGAAAGGCCAAATCAGAGGGACAAGCACTGCCACAATTACCAGAGTGATCACCACCAGGCCGGCCCCAAACTTAAGGTAATCCCTGGTCTCATACGACCCGGGACTCTGTACCATCAGGGGCGCCGGATGGCCTACCGGCAGCAGATATGTCGCCGCAGCCCCCACAATAACGGCGACTGCAAACGCTTTCGGCTCGATCCCTAGCAGGCCTGCTGTATCCAATGCTACCGGGGTCATGATCACCGCTACGGCAGCCCCGTGCAGGGACTGTGTCAGGAACAGGGCGATCAACGTGATCCCCATCATGGTGATATGCGGGCCAAGTGTACCCAAAGTATCTACTATCAGGCTGGAAACCAGGCCGGCCGCGCCGCTTTTCTCCATCGCCAACCCCAA
>CAZOOA010000070.1:0-3618 GCA_964581355.1 uncultured Desulfovibrionaceae bacterium
TTTCCATACTATACATAGTCCGAATCGCCGATCATCACATACCATTTCTCCCGGTCCAGCAAAACTTGCATCGCCTGCTTGGTGACACCGATATTGGAGACAGCCAGGGTGTTCTGGCTGGGCAGACTGAAAAAGCCATAGCGACGCAGTTGCGGGGAAACCTGGCCCTGGTCCAGGCACCAGCAGGAGAGCATGCTGCAGCGGGGCCGCAGGTATTCATCGGCGGCACTTAGCAGTGCAGGCACCGTTTCCGCTTGCTCAAGGGCCACCAGGTCCACGATATGCCCCATGCCATCGGGTTCAGCCAACAAAACGATGTAGCCTTGCACTTCGCCGCCCTGCTCAAAAACCAGCACCTGGTACTGGGTCGGAGAATCGATATAGCGCCAGTTTAAATAGGCGCTGTCACGGACTACAGCCACATGAATCCCGGCTGACACCTGCTGCCAGAGCTGGTCGATTCGTTGATCAAACTGTTTTAGGGCCGAAACCTTGTCCGTGGAGGCTTTCTTCCGGTTTTTAAAATACAAAAAAACATCCAGGCCAAGGCCGGCTGCCCTGGAGAGCACAGGGTGGTTGATCTTCCGCGAGACTGCTGCTTCACCCCGGTAAAATTTCAGGAAACGGGGTGTCTGCGCAACGGCCTCGGTAGGGTATATTTTTTGCAGGGCCCGCAGGGATTGGGCGTTGGGGAAACCAAATATGAAGCCCAGTTTACGATTGTGGGCCTGTTCCAGCAAATGCAGGAACATCTGCTCAAAAACCCCTTTATGCCGGTATTTCTGTTCAATCATGGAATTTATCCGTTGACCGCAGAGAACGGTTTCTTCCCCTAGTTTAACCAGGCCCAACTGCAGGCACAAGTGTCCCCGGACGGTATTGTCTTCCTTCAATAAGGCGAAAAGGCTCGCTCCCCGGGGGTTATCCATATTTTCCCAGCGCCACTTGTCAAGGTCTTTATTTTGGCCAAAAACCCGGGCAAACAGTTCCAAAATGCCCTGTTCGTCTCCCGGGTGGTAGGTTTCTATCTGCATTGCCGGGCCTTCTTTCCCCTCAACTAATTATGGTTACAACAGTAATTGCCCGGATCTCTTTGCGGCTGAGCAATTGTTTACGACATTTTAATATTATAACATAACTACCCGGAGCTTTACATAGAGGAAATTTGTTCAGGAAAAAGGATTTTACCCTGCCTGCATATAAATTAATGGGGTATGCCTTTGCAACCGGCTTACAGCCAGGCTGGCAGGCAGATGCCAAACCAAGCCACGTGCAGCAGCTATTCTGGCAGAAGTCTGGCAGCAGTTAGTTAAGGAGGAACTCTCGTTGCAGGACGACTTAAATCGCGGGGGACTGGTCAAGTCTATGAGCCTGGTCATGCTGGCCACCCTGGCCAGCCGGGTGTTGGGCTTTTTCCGGGAGGTGGCCGTGGCCTACCGCTTTGGGACCAGCGCCGAGGCCGATGCCTACCTGGTTGCCATTTTGCTGCCCACCATCTTGTTTTATTCTTTCAGCGATGCCCTGAAGAGTACTTTTATTACCGTTTTCGCCCCCTATAAAGGAAGCGAAAACGCCCATCATTTTGTCAATACACTGACCTTTTACACCATGATGGTGCTTTTGGCCCTGGCAATAATCGGTTTTTTGTTGGCTCCCCAGCTGGTCTTTATCCTGGCTCCCGGGTTTAAAGGAGAGACCTTCGAACTGGCCGTGGAGTTGACCCGGATCTTGATCCCGGGCATCTTTTTCATCGGCCTTTCGGGTTTGGCCACCGGCTTTTTGCACAGCCACCAGCGCTTTATCGTTCCGGCCCTGGTCAATACCCCCCACAATATTATTGTCATCTTCAGCGCCCTTTACCTGGGTTTTTATTACGGGGTCGAGGGGCTGGCCTGGGGCAGCTTGCTGGCGGTGGCCTCCCAGCTGTTGATCCAGTTGCCCTTTCTGCCTCGCACATTCTTTCGGTTTCGCCGGGGCCTTTCCCGGCAGCACCCGGGATTAAAAAAAGTAGCCGCTTTGATGCCGGCCATCCTTCTTTCCAGCGCCGTCCTGGAGCTAAAGCATATCCTGGACCGCCTGTTTGCTTCTTTTCTCCAGCCGGGCAGTATCTCGGCGCTGAATTATGCCGAGCGGATCTATATGCTGCCCCAGGCCCTGTTTGTTTCCGCTGTAATTGTCATCCTCTACCCCACCCTGGTGGACCTTTTGGGCAAGAGGGATATGGATTCCTTTAAGCGGCAGATCAAGTGGGGGATTTCTTTATTCTTTTTCCTGCTGCTGCCGGTCATGGCCGGAATGTTCCTGCTGCGGAGCCCGCTGGTGGAAGTGCTGTTCCAGCGGGGGGCCTTTGACGGTGCGGCCACGGATATGACTTCCTATGCCCTGCTGTTTTATACGCCGGCGCTTTTGGGCTTTTCCCTGCACTGCTACTGCAACCGTATCTACTTCGCCCTGCAGGACGTGAAAACCCTGGTCAAGGTGAATATCTGCATGGTGGCTTCCAATGCCGGTTTCAACGTGATTCTGATGCCTTTTTTAGGCCACGGGGGGATCGCCCTGGGAACTTCCCTGGCCTTTACTTTGGGCGCTTTGTGGCTTTTGGCCATCTTGAGCCGCCGGGTCCAGATTTCCTTTGGCGACCTGGTCCACCCCATTTACCGCAGCACCCTGGCCACCCTGATTATGGTGGCTGTGCTGCTGCCTTACCTCTATGTTTGGATTTATCTCCTGGAACGGCCCTTTGCCGGGCTGGGGGTTTTACTCAGCACCGCCGCTTTGGGTGCCGCCGTCTATTACCTGGCAGCCTGGTTTTTGCGGGTTCCGGAGATGGACCTTCTGCTGCGCCTGGCCGGCGATTACCTGCGCCGCCGTCGCCCGTAACTTTTCACATAAGGCCCGCTAAGGTCCAGGGCAGCTAACTTCCACTTTCATCGCTGTCCTTTAGGAGCACGGCGGCTACCAGTTCATAGATGATTTTCAGGGCGGCCAGGCTGGTGATGTTGGAGGTGTCCAGGGGAGGGGACACCTCCACTACGTCGGCTGCCTTGACAGGCAGCGAGGCCGCCAGTTCCCGAACCAGTTCCAGCAGCTCCCGGGTGCTTAAACCTCCGGCATCCGGGGTTCCCGTTCCCGGGGCATAGGCCGGATCCAGGACATCGATATCGATACTCAGGTAGAGGGCCTCGTAGTCCTGGAAATGTGCTGTCACTTCCCGGGCTACGGCTGCCGGGCCCTTTTTGTAAATGTCCCGGGCCTTGAAGACCAGAACTTCCGGGTGGGAGCCGAGGAACTGGACTTCTTCGGCCATAAAACTGCGCACGCCCAGCAGGGCCAGGTCCCCTGGCCTCATCCCTTCCCGTTCCAGGCTTCGCCGCTGGGTGCAGGCGTGGGACCAGGGCACCCCGTCATATTCCTGGTGCAGATCCGGGTGGGCGTCAAAATGCAAAATGCCCACTTTTTTCCCGGCAAAAACCCGGGAAAAGGCTTGAATCAGGGGGATGGACACGCTGTGGTCCCCGCCCAGGAACAGGCAGAAACGCCCTTTTTCCAGCAGTTTTCGCCCCTGCTCTTCCACTGCCTGGAAATAGTCCAAAACCCGGGCACTGTCTTCCGGCCCGG
>CAZOOA010000070.1:3718-14141 GCA_964581355.1 uncultured Desulfovibrionaceae bacterium
TGCTCTTCCACTGCCTGGAAATAGTCCAAAACCCGGGCACTGTCTTCCGGCCCGGCCGATGTTTTATCCCTGCAGTTTTCCAGGTCACCCGCTTGCTTTCCCCCTGCCCTGCCCGGTCCGGTCGGAGTTGTTTCCCTGCCCCCTTCCAGTTCACCCCTTATGCTGTCCTGTTTTTCTCCCCGGCCGGGAGCGGGGGGGAAAGTCACGTCGCCGGCATCGTAGACCAAAAAACAGTCCGGGCTGACAGCTTCCTCGGTAAAACTGGTCAACAGCCCGGAGAGCCGGCGCAGCTGTTCCGGCGCTTCCGCTGCCCCTTTTCGGGCACAAACTGCCCCGTCGAAAGGGATGCCCAGGATAAAGGCCCGGGCTTCTTCCGGGGAGCTGCAGATTATTTCCTCCCAGGGCTCAAAATAAACGGACATGCTAGATACCTCCCAACCTGGACGAGCCAGAACCATTATTTTTTCCGTACAGCTGTGCTGCGCGATAGAATTCTTGCCAAAGATGCGCAAGACTTCACTGTTAAAAGCCTGGAGCACACAGTTAGCGAAACAGAAAAACCGTCCCTGTGTGCTCGTAAGTTGAGCTTTTCTGTGCGCAAAACTTCCGAATTGCCCCCTTTAAGAACCGCCTTTTTGTGTTCGAAGAACCGTCCTGCTGCGTTCTCTTTCTGTTCTCTATGTGTTCTTTAGCGGGACCAGAAATACTGGGCGCTTTTTTCCAGTTCTTTGCCGTCTGCGCCCACCATGGGCCGGGGGCGATCCCGGTCCTGGGTAGCCAGGGATACACCGATGAGGGCGATGAAGCTGACTACCAAAGCGGGGATCAGGGAGATATAGATGGCGTCCCAGATGGCCCAATCCATGTAGACTTCCCCTTCCACCATTACGCCCAGGTTTGCTTCCTTGGTGCTGGGCAGGGTCAGGAAATAGAAAACAACCCAGGCGGCGGCTCCGCTGACGTAGGCGGCAATGGCCCCGAAAGAGTTGGCTTTTTTCCAGAAAAAGCCGGCCACGTACGGGGCGAAAACCGTGGCCAACTGGATGGCCCCGGTGAAGACAATCAAGCGGTAGACGGTCCCGAAATAAAGGGCAATGGACATGGCCCCCAGGGTGACGACGGGCAAAGCGATCCGCACCACCCGCAGTTCTTCCCGCTTATCGGCATGGGGCTTAGCATAGCGGTAGACATTGTGCCCGATAAGGGTGGCCACGATCAGGGCGCTGTCTCCCGAGGTGCTGATAATGGCTGCTGCCAGGGCCACGATGAACAATGTAGCCGCCGGCCCGGAAAGCAGGTTGTCGGCCGCCCAGGGCAGCACGTATTCTGCCTGCTCCACAGTCAGCTCCAGCCCCCCGGTGAACATAGCCATGCCGATGAGGACGGGGATCATGCCCAGGAACAGGTACGTAACCCCGCTGACGACAAAAGCGCTGGAGGCCGTTTTGGCTGTTTTGGCGGCCAGGGCCCGCTGCATCAGCACCTGGCTGGGGACGTCTCCCAGCCCCAGGGCGGCCCAGGCCGATATGTAATAAACAATCCCGATAATCCCGGTATACCACAGGTATCCGCCCTCTTCCGCCGCCACCGGTGTCATGGCAAAGGGCGGCAGTTCAGCCCAGTTGCTGGCCCGGGCGGTAAATTCTGTCCATCCGCCCACATCGCCCATGACAGCGGGGAGCATAATCAACAGGCCGGCAAAGACCAAAAGAAAGCCGATGGCATCCACCCGGGACAGGGCCCACAAGCCCCCACTGGTCGTTACGATAATAATGGCGATGGTGGCAATAATAATGGCCAGCTGCATGGGGAAACCGGTGGAAAGATGGATGATAATGCCCAGGGCTACCAGCTGGCCGCCCAACCAGCCTACAGCGGAAAGGACCTGCATGAGCATGTAGAGAAAGCCCATTCGCGGGCTGAAGCGGGAATTAAAAAAATCCACCACCGTGGTGTAGCCCGCCTGGCGCATGCGGTAGGCGAAAAAAATCCCTACCAGGATCATGCACAAAAAGGGTGCCCAGGGGTCAAAAATTACCCCCTGCATCCCGAAAAGGTAGCCGTAGCCTGCGGCACCCATGATGGCCCCGGCGCAGACCCAGGTAGCCACGATGGAAGGGACCAAAAAAGGCAGGGTCAGCTGCCGGCCGGCTAAAACCAGGTCGTCGGATTCGTGGATCCGGCGGGAATAGAAAAGGCCCAGCAGGACAATGACCACCAGGTAGACTGCCAGGATCCACAGGATCCAGTTTGCCGTTTCAAATACACCGATAAAGTTGTTGCCCATTCATTCACCCCCAGGTTCAGCTTGATTTTCGGTTTTTCCACAGAGCTTACTTGTTCTACAGAACTGCCTTGTTTTATGGCAAACGTAAAGCGTATCCCTTACTTATCTTATGGTTTACATCGACAGGCGTCAAGAGATACCTCGAGGTTTTTTGACGGCCCTTGTCTGCTGCCGGGTTACAGGGTATTACTGTGGAGTACAAAGGCAAACTGAAAGGCTGCCAAGGGCGATAGCCTGATAGAATTTGCCCAAGATTTCCACGATATTCATGGGGCTTGTTTGCAGGCGTCGACTGGTTATTTCAGCAAGCTTACAACGAACCCGGCCAATCTGCCCGACCTGTTCAAAATCCGGGTTCCTGAGAACAATCATTTATTCTTCTTAAGCACTCCAGCTTCAGGTTTTTCGGGTAGAGCAAATTAAGTAGAGGAAAAGCAAAGGATATGTAGAATTTTATGAAAACGAGGTGTAAGCAGGAAGATAAAATCTAGTGACCTATTCGGCTAAGCAGTGATGCTTAACACTACAACAGAAGATCACCAGAGATTGTTTTCCTGTTTTTGAACTTCCAGGCTTTTTGTTTTCCTGTTCCCTGATCCCGGTTTTGCGATTGTTTTATCTTTTTTAAGGAGGTATTTTGCGTATGGATGCACAGGCCAAGGAAAAAATTAATACTTACCAGGTGGCCCAGGGGCGGGTGAAGCGGGCCGTGGAGCAGTTGGACCTTCCCGATGACGTCTACGAATGGCTGAAGTCGCCTGACCGGCTGGTGGAGTGCGCCCTCCCTGTGGAAATGGACAACGGGAAAGTCCGCGTTTTCACTGGCTACCGCGCCCAGCACAACAACGTTATGGGCCCATACAAGGGAGGGATCCGTTACCATCCCGATGTGGATGCGGATGAAACCAAGGCCCTTTCTATCTGGATGACCTTTAAATGCGCTGTCGCCCACGTTCCTTTCGGCGGTGGCAAAGGGGCCATCGCGGTAAATCCCCGTGAACTTTCAGTCAAGGAGCTGGAGCGGTTAAGCCGGCAGTATATGCAGGCCATGGCCCCGGTCCTGGGCCCGGAAAAGGATATCCCCGCCCCTGATGTCAATACCAATGCCCAGGTGATGGCCTGGATGGCCGACGAATACTGTAAGATCAGGCAGTTCAATGACTTTGGGGTCATTACGGGCAAACCCCTGGATGTGGGTGGCTGTGTGGGACGGGAGACCGCCACGGCGCGGGGGACATTTTACGCCGTCCGTGAAGCCGCCCGGGTGAAAAACATTGAACTGGACAAATCCTGTGCTGCCATTCAGGGCTACGGCAATGTGGGTTATTTCGCCGCCCATTTCCTCAACCAGGCGGGCTGCAGGATTGTGGCTGTAACCGATTCTTCGGGCGGCGCGTACAATCCCGACGGTTTGGATCCGTTAGCGCTCAAAGAGTATAAAAACGAGACGGGTTCGGTGAAAGGATTTCCCGGGTCGGATCAGATCACGACGGAAGAGCTTTACGCCATGGACTGCGAGATCATTATCCCGGCCGCCCTGGAAAACCAGATTACACCTGAAATCGCCAGCACGGTCAAAGCCAAGATTGTCGGCGAGGGCGCCAATGGCCCCACCACCCCCGAGGGTGACAAGGTCCTCAATGAGCGAGGCGTCCTGGTTGTGCCCGATATCCTGGCCAACAGCGGCGGTGTCATTGTTTCTTACTTCGAATGGGTGCAGAACAATTACAACTACTACTGGCCGGAAGCGCAGATCGAGGAGCAGCTGCAGCGGAAGATGATGGAGGCCTTCAGCCAGATCTATGACTACCATTGTGAGTGCTCCGACGAGACGACCATGCGTGAAGCGGCTTTCATGTACGCCCTGAAACGCCTGGCCGAGGTAATGAAAGTTCGCGGTTGGTGGGGCTAGAAATACTTCATTTCTATAGGAGTTTGCAGACAGGGATAAGCAGAAGGATCCGGAACTTCGAACCCGGACCCCGGAACGTGGAAATTATTCCGCTTCCTTCTTATCATCCCGTGAGGAGGGAGAGCAATGATTTACGGGAACCATGGAAAATTGCTGCGCATAAACCTGGAAGAAAAAAAATTTACTGTGGAGGAAATCGGGGCGGAGGTGTTCCAGCGCTGCATCGGGGGCAAGGGGCTGGGCACCCATTTGCTCCTGGAAGAAGTTGACCCCAAAGTCGATCCCCTGGCCCCGGAAAACAAGATCATATTTACCACCGGCCCTGCCTGCGATACCCATATCGCCGCTTCTTCCCGCTACGGGGTTTTCAGCAAGTCCCCGCTTACGGGGATATATGCCGAATCCTATTCCGGGGGGCACGTGGCCCCGCAGATGAAGCGCAGCGGGTTTGATGCCTTCATCCTGGAAGGCAGTTCATCTACCCCGGTCTATCTGCACATTAACAACGGCGGGGTGACTTTCCACGAGGCCGACAACCTCTGGGGCCTGGATAGTTACCAGGCCGAGGACCGGATGAAAGAAGAGGTAGGTATCAAAGCGGCTCAGGCCCTGGTTATCGGTCCTGCCGGGGAAAACCTGGTCAAATTTGCCTGTATCAAGAATAACTACTGGCGTTCAGCGGGACGCGGCGGGATGGGTGCGGTCCTGGGTTCCAAAAAGATCAAGGGCCTGGTTTTCAGCGGCGATGTCCGGGCCCCCCAGGCCGATCCCGAGCTGTTGAAACAATACATCAGCGACCTGAAAGAAAAAGGCCGGGATAACCCCGGCGTCAAAGCCTATTACACCTATGGCACGCCCATGATGGTCGCCATGCTCAACGAAGTCAATTCTTTTCCCACCCGCTACTGGCACCAGGGAAAGATGGAAAACTGGCAGCAGATCAGCGCCGAAACCATGCAGGATACCATGGAAGTCCGCTCCAAGGCCTGCCGGGGCTGCTTTATGGCCTGCGGCAAGCTCACCACGGTACTCCAGGGTCGTCACCGGGGATTGCAGATCGAAGGCCCTGAGTTTGAGACCATTTATGCCCTTGGAGGGCTGTGCTGTATCGACTCCCTGGAAGAGATCGTCTATTTAAATGATCTCTGTGACCGCCTGGGCCTGGATACCATCAGCGCCGGGAACCTGGCCGCTTTCGCCATGGAAGCCGGAGTGAAAGGTAAGCTGGAAGACGCTCCCCAGTATGGCGACGTCGATGCCGTTGCCCGGTTGTTTAATGACATTGCGAGCCGCAGGGGGTTGGGTGAGCTGTTATCCCAGGGAATCGTGGCTGCTTCCGCCCGCCTGGGCCTGGAAGACCTGGCCATCCACGTCAAAGGGATGGAACCACCGGGCTATGACCCCCGCTACCTGAAAGGGATGGGGTTGGGCTACGCTATATCCGACCGGGGCGCCTGCCACCTGCGGGCCACATTCTACAAGCCGGAGTTAAGCGGGATGATTCCACCGGAGCAGGTGGAAGGCAAGGCCGAACTGTTTATCGATTTTGAGAACCGTATGACCCTGTTCGACTGCCTGATCTACTGCCGCTTTTACCGGGATATGGTCACCTGGGATGACCTGGCTGTTGTCGTGGAGGCCACCACGGGGCAGAAGCGAAACAAAGAGGAACTTAAATCCATCGCCAATGATATTGTATCCCGGGCCCGCCGTTTCAACCTGGAAGCAGGTGTAACTAGGGCCGACGACACCCTGCCCGCCCGCTTTTTCGACGAACCACTGGACAAAGCAGGGCAGCAGGTGATTACCCGGCAGGAATTGGACTTCATGGTCGGGGAATACTACCGGCTGCGCGGCTGGGATGAACAGGGCGTTCCCCCTGCGGAATAGAGGCGAAAACCCCGTTCCAGATAGCTTTTGTGTGATCTATGTGGATCGCCAGGAACTTGGCCCTTCGCCTCTCATCATATCCTTAGCCCGGGACAATATTTTTTGCCCCGGGTTTTTTCATTTTGATCAAGATGTGGTAAAATAATGAGGTGATCAAGTGGTGGTGTTCTAAAGAGTTTTCTGGTAAAGGACAGGTGAGCAATGTATCGTTTCGTTCCCCGTTCCCAGATAGATGTCCAGTGGCGCCTGCAGCGTTTCTGGGTTGTCGTGATCGCTGCATCCATGCTGGGTGCGGTCCATGCAGGCATTAATCTGCCCCCGGCCGCAGTCAGTTCGGCTCACCCCGTCGTGGTTTTGCTGCTGCTGGCCGGTCTCAGTGCTGCTCTGGTTTTGTTTCCGCTGTTTTTTGTCCTGCTGCCATTTCGCTATTCCCTTTACGGGTTTGCCGGATGTGCTGCCGTGTTGGGCTTGCTCTGGGTTATTTCACCGGCGCTTTTTTCCCTGCTGTTTTCCATGTTAGCTGTGCTGGCCCTGCCGCTGTATGGGACCCTGCTGTTTTTGATTATTCCCTGTGAAAACCATCTGGACCAGCAACCTGTTGCCGGTAAAGAAGACCTGGATGCCGTGGCCCGCTCCCTGGAACTGGATAAAACTCATTTCCTGCATTCCACCCTGCGGCTTGTCAGCGCCTTTTTCTGGGCCCTAGCCGGCGGGCTGTTGGCCCGGGGACTTTTTGCCGCTTCGGGCCCGGAAACTGTGCCGGCAGTTTTGAGCAGTATCAATTTTTTTCTCCCCCTGGCCCTGATTTCCTTCTGGGCCTTCCGCTACCGCACTTCTTGCGCCAATGAAAATGACCAGGCCCCTGTCCTGGCCGAACCGCTGCCCTGGCCCTGGGGACTGCCCAACCCTGTGGGCTTGCCCCGTTTTGACGGCCGCAGCCTTTCCACGTTTTTGTTCGGTCCCGCCACAAAGCTGGCTCTGATCGTGCTGGTGGTCCTGCTGCCCACCGGGGCCGTCAGAGATATGCTGGCCACGGAAAGCCAGCTTCTAAACCGGATGGAGTTGCTGCTGGGCAGCCGTCCCCGCCCGCTGGAGTTTGCCGTGGGCTATCCCCTGGCCCTATTGGGCCTGTACCTGAAAGGCCGCCCGGAGCCGGGACAAACCGGGCGCCTCGCCAAGGTGTTTTCTGCAACAGGCGTTTTGGCGCTGCTTTCCCTTTCCGGCGCTTTTATCCGCCCGGAACTCTCCATCCCCTCGGCTTTCTGGGGCGGAGTACACAGCCTCTGGCTGGGTCTGGTCCTGGGCTTTGCCCTGCTGTTTACCTGGAAACGGTTCAAGTTTTTACTCCTGCTTTACCGGTTGTACCAGCATATGGAAGAACAAAAGAAAAAGGGAAAGAAAAAGCCGGGCAAGGAGTAAGCGGGTATAACTGAGGCGTTATTATTCCTGGCTTTTCGCAGGCGGAGCCGTGGCGAGGGTTCGAGCGTTTCCGGGACAAAAGGAAGGAACAAAAGTTAAAGCGCCAGAACCGTCTGGCTGCCTCCTGCTTTGCCAACCCCTCTGCTTCCAGATTTGTGGGCAAAACAGGCGGAGCAATAAAAATTAAGAGCTCGTAACGGAAGTAACAGATAACAGACTTTGTCCTCCAGGTGGTGAGCGTTCTTTGCAGCCGATCCAGAAACTGATCGATGAATTTATGGACTACTTGATGGTGGAGTTGAACCGTTCCCCGGTCACCTGCAGGGGGTACAGGGTCGACCTGGGCATTTTTACAACCTTCCTGGAGGCGCAAGGGCTGGGCTGCGCCGCCCCGGAAGATTTGACACCCGAGCTTTTGGGACAGTACCTGCGCTACCTGACCCGGGACCGGGGCAACCAGGCCAATACCCTGCGCCGGCGTGTGACGGCCCTGAAATCGTTTTTTAACTTCCTGGTGGATTCGGAGTACCTGGAAAAAAACCCTGCTGAAAACCTGCCCAGCCCCAAAAGGCCGCAAAAGCATCCCCGACACCTGCAGCGGGAGGAGATCGAAAAACTGTTTAGCATCGCGGGCAAAACCGACACGGCAGCCGGCTTGCGGGACAAGACCGCCCTGATGTTTATCTACTATACCGGGGTTCGGGTCAGCGAGCTGGTCCATATCCACAGGGATGACCTGGACCTGGAAAAAGGATTTGTGAAAATTGTCAAGGGCAAGGGGGGCCGTTTCCGCCAGGTTCCTCTTCACGCAAGGTTGACAGAGCAGGTCCAGCAGTACCTGGCCGGGGCGCCTGAGCTGGCCCAGGGCCATTTGTTCTGCAACCGCCAGGGCAGGCAGATCAGTGCCGACTATATCCACCACATCTTAGCCGAATGCGCTGTTAAGGCCGGCCTGGAAAAAAAAGTGACCCCGCATATGCTCAGGCATTCTTTCGCCACTCATCTTTACCGTGAGGAGGTGGACATCAACACCCTGGGCAAACTGCTGGGGCACGCCGGCATCCGCACCACTTCCATCTACACCCACACCGATTTAAAACACCTGCGGGAAGGGGTGGAAAGGCTCAACATCTCCAGCAAGCTGGAGACCCTCCTGTTCGATGGCGCGGAAAACTAAATTCTGCTGCAAAAAATTCATTTACCGGGCAGTTAGCTTCAAGTACGGGCAGCACCAATATTGGCACAAGGAGCAAGCACAGTTTTGCGTATTTTAGACAGCAGAAACGAAGGGAGAAAAAAGTGAACCTGCATACAGTCATCGAACAGTACCTGGAATACCTGCAGTACGAACAGCATGGCAGCCCCAGCACCGTCTACCTGCGCTGGTCCCACTTGAACATATTCAGCAGGTACATGGAAGAAGAGCAGGGGGTGGAGGATATCCAGGAAATCAAGATCCACCATCTGAGAAACTATCTGGCCTTCCTGCGCACTGAGGCGGATTACCAGCCCGTTTCCCTGGAGAGCATGATTTCCAGCTTGAGAGCCCTTTACACCTTTGCTGTCCAGCGGGAACTGATCCAGTCCAATCTTGCCCGGAAGCTAAAAAAACCCCGGGTGGAGAAAAAAGAAATAGAACATTTTTCCTGGGAAGAAGTGGAGTCCCTGTTCCTGGCTGTGGAACCGGGTCCTGCATACTTGCGGGACCTCTGTATTTTGCTTTTCTTCTATTATAGTGGTCTCAGGCTGGAAGAGCTGCAGCACATCCAAGTGAAAGATTTCTGTCAAGATCTTTCTGAACTGTACGTGGAAAAAGGGAAGGGAGATAAGTCCAGGCTGCTTCCTGTGCATCCGTTTTTGCAGCGGGTGCTGGAGCTATACATAAAAGAAAGAGCCGGGCAGGCTGTTAATTCAAATTATCTTTTCCCCGGCAAAGGGGACAAACCGCTGGGCAAGAGCCGGATCTACCGCATTGTGCGGGGATGCGGCGAACGGGCAGGGGTGAAAAAGCGGGTTTCGCCCCACACCTTCAGGCATTCCTTTGCCACCCACCTGCACCAGAAAGGGGTGGATATCAACCGGCTGGCCCAGTTGCTGGGGCATGCCAACATAGAAAAAACGGCAATTTATACCCATACCGAGGAAAAGGAACTGACAGCTGCGGTGTTAAAGCTGAAGGAAAGCGAAGTCGCCTGGGGGGTAACCAGGAAAAAGCGGCTTTAGTGAAAAGCAAAAAAACGGGAGGCCAAATGGCACTCCCGTTTTATAAAAATGCCTAAACAGGCTTAGTTGAGCTGTTCCTTTAGCTTCCGGATTGTTTCAGTGGAAAGCTCGGTGATTTCCGCTATTATGTCAATTTCCATATTTTTTCCCAGCATTTTTTTCGCTACTTCAAGCTTGCTTTCCTCTACCCCTTTTGCTCTGGCTTCTTTTTGCAAATCCTGGTATAAATCTTGAAATGGTTGAGCCATTTTTAACACATCCCGAATCAGTTTTTTCTCCGGTCTTGCAAGCCTCTATTCTGCATCGTTTTCGATAATGGTTAATACATCTTTTAAGGTCATTACCTTTGAAGGTCTTATTAAGTTACCTATGTGTTGATGATGAGGAAAAGTGTTTAAATTTCTATGGTGGGGAGAATTATCCCAGCGAATAATTAAAGATCCATCGTTTTTTTGCCATTGAAAGGAATAATTATAATCTTCCGATGAAACATACTTTCTAACATAAAGCAAAGTCTCATCGCTTAACTCAATTCTTAACTTTAAAAAGTAGAATGAAGCGCCTTGTTTATAATCCATGATTTCATATTTTTCAACTACCTTACAATGATCAAGATATTTCAATATCGGTAACATGGTCTATCTCGCTTAATTGTTTTTTGAGTTCATTATACTTTTGGTTGTACGCTTTCC
>CAZOOA010000071.1:0-3556 GCA_964581355.1 uncultured Desulfovibrionaceae bacterium
ATCGGCTCCGGTTATCTTCGTGGAAACGATATGCTTACGTTGTATTTTGGGAGGGTTTGTTGTAATGAAGGAAGCGCTCAAAGGACTGACAGAGTGGCCGCTGCGGGGCTTTAACAGGGTCTTTCTCTGCACGTACTATGCCCTGATGCGGAAACGGTATCAGCTGGAACCTGTGGAAAACCTGCAGCGGATGCGCCTGTTGGTGCTGGCTCCTCACGTTGATGACGAAGTGATTGGCTGCGGGGGCTACCTGAGCTTCCTTGCCCGCCAGGACAATGTGATCCGGTGTATCTACACCACCGATGGAGCGGCCAGCATCCACCCGATGATGTCCCGCCGGGAAATCGCCCGGGCCAGGGAGAAGGAAGGGCGAGAGGTGGCCTCCTTTTACGGCTTTGAACCTCCCGTCTTTTTGGGCGAAGAAGACGGCAAGCTCTCCGTGGAACCGCCCACGGTCCAAAAGATCCGACCGTTCATTGAATCATTTGCCCCCGATGCAGTCTTTCTGCCCTGTTTCCTGGACGGCCACCGGGACCATGTGGCCACTGCCGGTATCGGCCTGCAGGCCATGTCCAGGGCCGGGTTTCCCGGGGACTTTCCCCTGTACCTGTATGCTGTCAACTCCCCGCTGACCTACTATACGGCCAACCGGTTTTTTGCCCTGCGGGAAGAGTGGGAGATAAAAAAGCAGGCCCTGGAGCTATTCCAATCCCAGACCCTGCCTTTCGAGGTTTTTTTAACCCTGGACAGCTGCCGCAAAAATGCCCTCAGCAGGTCCCAGCGCCGGGGAGCCAAAGGGGCAGAGTTCTATAGCTTCAGCACCTTGTCGGAGTACTACCGGGTCTTTGCCCTCTACGGCCCGGAAATGTATCGCAACTATCAACAGATCAGCAGCCCCCACAACCTGGTGCGACACTTTTTCAGCGGCTGGCCCCTGAAAAAAGAAGCGGGGGAACATTTCCGGGAATAGAAATTTCCGCGAACAGAAGCAGTTATACCTGCCTGTCGTCCTGCATGCGGCCTGCATCCTGCTGCAGGCGGATGCAGGAGAAGATCACAGCCAGGTTGAGCCAGAAGACAGTGATAATTTTGGGCATGTAGAGGATATGCTCACCGAAGCCCTGGATCATGACTCCCGCCGTGGCAGCCAGGGCAGCAATGGTTATATTTTTCAGGAAGGGATCAACAGCGCCTCGCAGGCTTTTGATCCCTTTTTTCATCACGCTGGCCAGCAGCCAGATAAACAGGGTAAAACCGACGATACCCGTTTCCACCAGGAACTGCAGGTAGGTATTGTGCACGTGGAAGGGGGTCTTCACCCGGGTAATCATGTAATAGGGGTAGACCTCCAAAAAATTCTGGTAGCCCAAGCCCACCCCTGCAGCCCAGAAATCGCGGATAATTCCCAGGGCCTCCCGCCAGACCACCAGGCGGTACAGGTTGGAGGTGTCATCCAGGCTGACAATAGTCACCAGGCGCTCCAGGATGACCTGGGGCATAAAAGCGACTCCCACAGCAGCCAAGGGAACCAGCAGCAAAAGAAATCGCCAGTCTTTGAGCAGGACAAAAAATACCAGGGCTGCAGCCAACCCGACCCAGCCCCCCCGGGAAAAAGTCAGCAGCAGGGTCAGCCCCATCAACGCCGTGATCCCCAGGAAAAGGGACCGTTTCCAGGCATCCCGGACCGACAAGCCCAGGGCCAACCCGAAGGGGATCAGCATCACCAGGTACTCGGCCAAAATATTGGGGTTGCCGAAGACGGAATAGACCCGGGTTCGGAGCAGCGGGTGGCGGTCCACATCCACCCAGGCCGATTCCACCGGGACCCCGATAATATACTGGTAGATGCCGTGGAAGGACACCACCAGGGCTGCCAGCAGGCTGAAGGCCAGGAACCGGTACAGCCGCTCCTTGCTGTCCAGCTGGTTCACCAGGGTGAAAAACAGGACAAAGGAAACGGCGTAAATGGATAGTTCCCGCACACTGCCCTGGGGGTTCAAGGCAATGGCGCTGAAGACAAAGACGGCAGCGATAAACAGCACCAGCACGGGCTCCGAGGCCACCGGCTCCAGCTTGATCTTCCGCTGCCAGACCCGGTGCAGGAGAAAAGAAAAACCCACCAGCCCTCCCAGCAGAAGCAGGCTTGTATTGGGCAGGAAAGGCAAAAGTCCAGCCACCAGGTACAGGCCGGCAGCCGGATTGTACAGCACGGCCCCGGCAGCCAGGGCAGCAGCCAGGTACTTGACCAGGGTTTCCAGGGGATAGAAGTAGAAGCCCAGGGCCAAGGCCAGGCCGGCAGCCAGGCAAAGCAGGTGGTGAGGCAGCTCCTTTTTTACGTAGGCCTGCATTATCGTTCACCCCCCGGCCCCGGCAGGGCCAAAAACCAGCGGACAAGACCCAGGATCCTGCTTTCATCCAGGGCGGCCTCCAGTTCCAAGCGGTAAAAGCGCAGCAGAAAAGTGAGCACCAGCAGCGCCGAGAAAAAGAGCAGGGAACGGGCGGAATAAGCCTGCAGCACCAGCCTGATCAGCAGGTTGGCCGCCAGGAAAACCAGGAAAACATCCATTAACACTTTCACCGGCGAAGCCTGCAAATGAGTCTGGTAATGCTGCAGCAGCCCCACGACCCTGCTGCCCGGCCGCCCCCGGGCCAACAACCGGGACAGCAACAGCAGCAGGGCTTTGATCCGGGCCGATACCCCCGCGATGCAGGCAAACGTTTTGCTCCCATGCCACAGGGTGAGCGAGTCCTGGACCCAGAAGACGCGGAAAAAAGCACTCCCCTGCAGCCAACCCTTAAAGGCAGCGGCAAAACGGCTTGCCAGCCGGCATGTCAGGCTGTGGCGATATGCCCCCTGTAAAAAGCTTAACAGGGCATAAATCAAGCGATAACAGAAGCTGTATGCTAACATCCCAACCGTCCTTTACTCAAAGTCGTATTCCAGCACCGTGCTGGCAACCGAATAATCCCGGGTATAAAGGGTGATGGAGGTTCCCACCCGCAGTTCATGGGAGGCAATGCGGAAAACATGCCCCAAATCATGCCCCAGGGCATCCAGGGTCAGGTAGACACTGTAGCGTTCAGGAATTTCCGCCCAGACCACCCGCCCGTCGGCAGTGCTGACCTGTTTGCGGTGCTTTTCCCATTCCTTGTCCACCACAGTGCCCACAGCCTGGCCGCCGGCAGCGTCCCGCACCACGTCCCCCTCCTGGATGGCGTCGACAGTCTCCTGGCGGACCTCGTTGATCACCACTTTGACGGTCACCGGCGTGCTGCCGATTTCATGGCGCATCTCCCGCACCCCGGTGAAGCGCAGCACCACCGCCGCGGCAAGCACCAAAATTGCCGCGATTACAAACAGGTCGATGATATTGATCCATCCGAACAGTTTCCCCTTGTGGTCGATAATCTTCAACAGTCTTTCTCTCCTTTACGTGCGTTGATGGCTTCTTAATACTTTTCGATAGATGCCCAGGTGTTCCTGCCCCAAACGCTCCAGGGAAAAATTTTCCCGGGCATGCCGGTACAAATTTTCGCCCAGGCGCGCAGCGATATC
>CAZOOA010000071.1:3656-14084 GCA_964581355.1 uncultured Desulfovibrionaceae bacterium
TGGACGCGATCCTGCAGGCCCAGGCTGTCGCGGAAGGAGATAAGCCTTCTTTTCTCCTCCCCGTCCCCGGCAATGAGAAAGTGGACCCCGGGATGCTCCTGCAGCACGTTCTTCGCTCCGCGGATGAACAGCTCATGGTCTTTGACCGGATGCAAACGCCCCATGATCCCCACCAGTTTTGCCCGGGGGGAAATCTCCAGGCCGTACTGCTGAAAGAATGTTTCCCGGTCGCAGTTGTCTACGGGAACCTGAAAATCGATCCCGTTATAGGTGACAAAAATCCGGGCCGGGGGAAAACCGCGCCCGGCCAGCATTTCCTTAAAATTGTCGGAAACAGCCACATAATAATCGAATTTCCGCAGGGCCCAGGCGTTCAGGGTGGTATAGACCATGTTTTTATAGAAACTGCCCTGGAAGTCCAGCTTGTAATCGCTGTGCATGGTGGTCAGGGCCGGGATGTCGATTTTTTTGCGCAGGACAGCCGCTACAAAATTGGCCCGGGCCCCGTGACAGTGCAGCACGGTAAATCCTTCCCGGGCGATCACCTCTTTTAACTGCCGGACCACACCCAAATCATAGCGCCTTCGCTGGGGGATCACCCGGATATCCAGCCCTATCTCCCGGGCCTCCCGGGAAAAATCACCTTCCATGAAACAGACGATGGAGACGGGGATCCGTTTTTGCAGTTCCTGGAGCAGGGACAGGACATGGGTTTTGGCCCCGCCGGTATCCCCGCCGCTGATCAGGTGCAGTGCCTTGATCTCCGGTTCTTCCCTTGCTTGCGGCTCCCCGAAGAAATGGGTGTAAATGCCCTGGCCGCAGCGCCGGGCCTCCTGCCGGAATTCCTGGATTCCTTCTTCCAGCCGTTTTTTGATCTCTTCCCGGTTTTGCCAGGTTGCCTGGCAGTGGGTGGACAGGGTTTCCGCCTGGAGCGTTTCCACCCGGTCGGCAAAGGGCAGGCCCAGCTGGCCCAAAAAGGCGCTGATCTTGGGATCATAATAGATGCCCACCAAAGGCACCCTGGCCATGGCGGCAAAAATCAAAGAGTGCAGCCGCACCCCCACCTGCAGGTCCAGATGGGAAAACACCGATAGAAGCTCTTCCGGGGCCAGTTCTTCCTCCACGACCCGCACCCGGTCCCGGTGCTGCATCATCGAGGCCGTATAGTTGGAAATGGGCAGATCTTTCTTGGGAAACATGGGAATAAACAGGATCCGGGCGTCCAGCCGTTCAACCAGCAGGTCTGCTGTTCTGGCCACTTCTTCCAGGTATTGCTGCTGGCCCAGCCATTCCCGGACGCATAATCCCACCAGGGGCCCCTGTCCTGTAAGTTCTTCCAGAATCCCCTCGACGACCGTTCCGCCATCCTGGCGGCTGGGCTCAAGGAAAAAAGCCGGGTCCACAGTAACCCAGACAGGCGGCCTGTCTACACCCAGGGAGTCCAGTTCCTGGCGGGACTCGCTGTCCCGGACAGTCACCAGGTCAACCCGGTTAATAATCCAACCGGCGATAAGCCGGTTGATTTTCCGCTGGATGGGGCCGACCCCGTGGGCATAGAGCACGGTGGGAACACCCAACAGTTTGGCCAGCAAGACCAGGCCCAGGTAATAGAGCACGGACAGGCCGTAGCCGGTCTTGTCCTGCAGCAGGCTGCCTCCCCCGCTGATAAACAGGTCGCTGCCCCAGATGGCCCGGGCAATGGCAAACAGGTTGACCCTGCTGACGGCCTTGACATCGTAACAGAGGGTGGTCTTGTCCGGGCTGGCCGAAAGCACCGTAATATCCAGCGGCATTCCTTCCCGGTCGGCCTGGTGACGCAGCATTTTCAGGATGCTGACCAAAATCACCTCGTCGCCGGCGTTATTAAACCCGTGGTAACCGGAGATTATTATTTTTCTCATGCTGCATCCCCCCATTTCTCCGCCAGGTAGATCAGGATAAAGAGCAAAGCGGTAAGGACTACCCCCACCAGCAAACCGATCCAGAGGCTGTTCAGCGTGCGGAACAGGGAGATGGAGACTGGAGTCGTCCAATGGAGGAAGGAATTGACGATGGAAATGGCCCCGATAGCGCCGGCGCAAAAAGCAAAGCCGGTCAAGAGGGGATACTTCAAGCCCCGCCAGGCCACCAGGGACAGGGCTAAAAGAGCCAAGGGATGCCCCACCAGCAGCTCTTTAAAGCGCGGCCGAACCACCAGGTGTTCCAGGAAAAAATAGCGAAGCTGCACCTCCTGGGATGAAATGGTCATATCCTCGGTATGGCCGCTGCGCAGCACATAGAAATAGAGAACCAGCCCCGCGGCGGCAAAAAACAACAACTGGCGCAGCTGAATGCGGGCATTCAACGTCTTCCAGGCCAGCCCCACCAGGTAAGACAGGCGCCAGCGGCTCTGCCCCAGCCCCACCACGGTCAGGGTGTGGATAAAGACCAGGGCCAGGGGGACCAGGTAGGCAATTTTTACACCCCGGTACACTGCTGTGCCGGATAAAAAATATGGGCCGGCCGTCAGGGCATAGGCGATCACCCCACCGGCCAGGGCCAGAGCCACCGTCTTGAAAAAAGCACCCCCAACGAACAAAAACCGCCGGCCGCCCCCTGCAATCATCGCTTTCCCCATAGAGCGGTTTTCGCTATCCAGGCTGTGACGGTAAAGAGCCGATGTAAAGTTTAACTGCTGCGAGATAACCGCCAGGGCGGGAAATACCATCGCCGCAGATAGCGACAGAAGCCGGGCCGCCGTATTAAGATTCAAGACCAGCAAAGCCAGCGCCAGGATCACTGTGCCGGCGGCCAGGAGGATCCAGAAAATTTTCCTGTTTTTGATCTCCAGGCAGCGGTCCAGCAGCAAAAGTCCCGGTGCCAGGACACCGCCTAAACCCAGGACGAAAAGCAGGCCCCGGGAAAGTTCTGTCATTTCCATGGGCCGGGCCGGCCCGAAGCTGTAACCCTGTTCCTCTAAGGTTCCTGTGATCGCAGTCAGGGTTTCTTCGGCCTGCTGGGCCAGGTTTCCGCCCCGGTCCAAATCGAAACGCACATAAAGCAGGCGGATGTTGTCCTCAACCACACTGGAGGAGATCAATACCGGGGGTACCTTGGGGTAGTTGCTGTGCACCAGCACAGAAGGATAGTCGCTCTGCTCCATCAAGGGAGCCATCCCGTGCTGGGGAACGATATATTTAATCACACCCACGGGACGCCCCGTGGATTGAAGGAAATCGTCTGTCTGATCCAGGTAAGCAGGATGGCCTGTTACCGCAGGGCCATCAAAGACGACGGTGGAAATCCCGTCCAGGGCAGCAAAGCGCTCCAAGACTTCTGAAACCGCCTCGGGGCTGTGCAGGTGGTCATTATCCGGGCGCGGGACCAGGTAGAAGCCCCGATCCCGATATGTTTGAACGGTCTCCCGGTCAAGGGTCACGCGAAAATCAGGATGGATAAAATAGCCGGTTTCCAGCAGGAAGCCCTCTTCCAGGGGAATTATCTCCGCCTGGCGTTTTAGCTTTAAAGCCATGCTCTGCTGCACCGTCTCAGCCAGGCCCGCATCGTCGACCAGCAGGTAGGCGCTGTCGGGGTCGAGCTCCCCCTGCAGGTCCAGGGTGGACAGGACAGGGTCTGCTTTGCCCAGCTTCGTTGTCCTCATCAGTTCGGTCCCGGTTTTGTAATGCAGCAGACCGCTATACTCCTCCAGGTATTCCAGGCTGCTTTCCCGCACGGCGATACTGGTGACCCCCCACTTTTGCAGCCCGGTGAGAAAGTCATCCCGGTCAACCCCTGACTGGCGGATGATTTCCATGATTTCCTGGTGATCAACAGTAATTTCAACCTGCCGGTTTTCCCGGGCAAAGCGGTCATTTTGCTGGGCAACATACAGGGCCGTGACCAGCGAGATGCAGACCAGCAGGACAAGAATCTTTTTCCACAAAACGTAACATTCCTCCCCCTGGGGCAGGCAATTATCATCAACGACAGCGTCAAAACGAATCTGTGCCTAAACGGGGACAAAAGGTTCCGGCAGGGCATCGCTCTTGCCAAAATAATGCAGGATCAGCTGGTGAATACGCCGGGAGGCTTTCCCGTCCCCGTAAGGGTTGGCTGCCCGGGCCATGACCTCATAAGCATTCCGGTCTTCCAGCAGGCGGCGGGCCTGACCGAAGACTTCTTCCCGGTCAGTGCCAACCAGCAGGGCAGTCCCGGCATGGAGCGCTTCCGGGCGCTCTGTAACCCGGCGCAGGACCAAAACCGGCTTGCCTAAAGACGGGGCCTCTTCCTGGATCCCGCCGGAATCCGTCAGGATCAGGTGGGCCCGGGCCATCAGGTTGTGGAAGGAAAGGGGGTCCAGCGGCTCTAAAAGGTGCACCCGGTCGTGGCCCTGCAGGTGTTTAAAGACCACGTCCCGAACAGCCGGGTTTTTGTGCACGGGAAAAACAATTACCACGTCTGGAAACTGTTGGAGCAGGTCTAACAGGGCCCGGCAAACCGATTCCATGGGCTCGCCCAGGTTTTCCCTCCGGTGGGATTCCACCAGCAGCACCCGGTGGCCCTGGAAATCCAGGGCATTGAGTCCCGGATCGGGAAAAGCAAACCCTTCCTGCACCGTCGTATGCAGGGCGTCAATGACCGTGTTGCCGGTGACAAAGATATCTTTTTCCGGGATTCCTTCCTGGAGGAGGTTTGTGCGAGCTCCCTCGGTGGGGGCAAAATGTAACTGGGCGATCACGCTGTTGATCCGCCGGTTGATTTCTTCCGGGAAGGGGGCATACCGGTCGCCAGTGCGCAGCCCGGCTTCCACGTGCCCTACCGGAATCTTATGGTAAAAAGCCGCCAAAGAACCGGCCATGGTCGTGGTGGTATCACCCTGAACCAGCACCATGTCTGGCTTTACCGTGGAGACGACCCCTTCCAACTTTTCCAGGGCAGCAGCGGTGATATAAGTTAGGGATTGGTTTTTCTGCATGATATCCAGGTCATAATCTGACTGGAGCTGAAAAAGAGAAAGCACCTGGTCGAGCATCTCCCGGTGCTGGGCGGTCAGGCATAAGACCGGCTCTACAGCAGCAGACTGGTGGAGAAGCTGGACGAGTGGTGCCATTTTGATTGCTTCCGGACGGGTCCCGACAATATTCAATATTTTTCGTTTTGGCATGGATCAGTAGTATCTCCCAAATGTAAACAGTATGGTCAATCTTTATTTCTTCCGGGTCGATACGCTGCTGAACATTCCGCTGATAAAGGTAGTCAAGCTCTCCATACGCTTTAACGCCAAAAGAAAACCGACAAAAACCAGCGGGAACAGGTACGGACCCGCTTCAGCGGCCCTGTGCAGGAAAATCGCTGCAGCGCCGAAAAAAATACTCCCCGTGTACAGGACGGCCACGGTCTGGCGGGTACTGAGCCCGATCCCCAACAACCGGTGGTGAATATGGCCGTTATCGGGCTTGAAAATGGGCCGCCGGCTGCGGAATCGCCGCCACATGGCATAAAAAGTGTCGGTGATGGGCAGGCCAAAAACCAACAGGGGGATAACCAAGGTGGTCAGCGTGGCCTGCTTGGTCACACCTATGATGGAAAAACCGGCCAGCATAAAACCTAAGAAAAGGCTGCCGGTATCACCCAGGAAAATGCGGGCCGGGGAGAAATTGTGGGGTAGAAAACCCAAAGCGGCCCCGGCCAGGATAAGCACCAACACGGCGATCAGTGGAAATTCCCCCCAGGTCAGGGCAAACATGACCACGGCAGCAATCACAGAGACGCCGGTAGCCAGTCCATCGACGCCGTCCACCAGGTTTACGGCATTGGTAATCCCCACGACCCAGAACAGGGTCAGGGGGATCATGAAGGTGCCGAGAAAAACCATATCCTGAAAAGGCAGGGTGATAAACTCGATCCGGACATTAAAAGCCAGCAGGATTAATGCCGCGGCAAATTGGCCGGCAAATTTGGCCTTGTAGGAAAGGCCCTTGATATCATCATAAATCCCCAAAGCCAGGATCAGGGTGCTGCCCCAGAAGAGCCCCTGCAGCGGTTCGCCTCCGCCAACCCAGAGCAGCGTGACTCCGGCCGCCAACCAGAAGGCCAGATAAACGGCCAACCCTCCCAAAAGTGGCATAGCCTGTCTATGTATTTTGCGCGGGTTAGGATGGTCGATTGCCCTGACTCGAAAGGCCACCTTTCGGATCAAGGGTGTGAGCAAAAAGGCCAGGGCAAAAGCAAAAGCAAAAGCCAAGGCAGGGAAAAGAAACTCAATCATGTTGAAATTCACCTGTCTTTCCAGGGTTAAACCTGTTTTCCGTGCTGCTATCCTTTAATCCACATTGCTGTCCAAAAACCAGCCCAAAAGAGCGGGCTGTAAAAACTCTGTAAAGGCTCGACAAAACCCAATCAAAGCCCTACTAGGTATGACGGAAAGAGCGCAAAAAAGTTACGCGTACAGCCCAAAACTGCATTGAAACCATTTATGCAGTCTGTTTCAACATAGTTTTTGGTGAGTTGTACATACTTTCCCTAAAGCCATATTATCCTATTTCACAGGGGGTTGACAACCCCATTGTGAAAAAAAACAAATTTTTCCCCTTTGGTGGCCCTTTTCACTTCACGTAAATGGGATTGCTGTAAATCCAGGGGATGGCTTTGCCCGTGCGCAAGGTATAATAGACTTCCACCCGAAACGTTCCTGGTTTTAGCACTTTAAACACCAGAACCTGTTCTTTGCTCTGGTAGACCTGCTTTCCATTTTTTATCACCCGGATCAGGCTCCGGGGGGAAGGGGAAAGAATACGCAGTGCTGACGTCCCCGAGTGATCCACCTGGCCGCCCATGGGCACTTCGTTTTCCGTATCCTCTGTGTTGAAGGCGGAAAACCGAAATCCTTCTGTCGGGGCCAGGTAATCGGAACCAATAAAAAAACGTCCCTGCCGCAGGGCACTGTAGATCTGCCCGCGCGCTGCAGCGACTTCCCCGGAAAGTTCTTCATTTAACAGCACATGGGTGTTTATGGTCCGAAAAAGCAAACTGTAAGGAAAAAAGGTCAGCTTAAGTTTACCCCAGTTAGCGGAGATCAGGTGGGCATCACTGCCCCCGAAGCAGTTTACCTGCTGCTTTTTCAGCATTTGGTCCCAAAGCTCAACCCCCCGGGGATCGGGGTGGCGTGCTGCCCGGTACACATCGGCAATACGCCAGAAAACGGCCTGAAGCTTGTTGGAATAAGCCATCCTCCACTGAGAGCCAAAATTCCAAATCTCCACCCCTGCATGCCCGGTAACCTCGGGCTTGTCCCAGGGGTAGCACCTGCCATCCAGGAAAAAAGGGTTTCCCCTTTCCACCGGGTGAGCCAGGTATCCAAACCCTCCCTGGGCGTTGACCGCATCGATGACCGCCTGGGGATTGTCTTCGTCCTGGGGCACCTCTTCCTGGGGGCCGAAGGCGATATAGTGATTCTTTTTTTGGTTTATCTCAGTGCCGATCAGCACCAGAACACTGCCGTACCAGCCTTCCATTCCATCTTTCAAACCCTTGAGGGTGTTATGATCCGTTACACCGACGAAACATAAACCCGCATCCCGGGCGGCCCGGGCGATTTCTTCAATGCCCATGTTTCCATCGGAATAAGAGGAATGGACGTGCAGGTGGCCTGCATATTCGAAATAGTTCATGGGGCTTCACCTACCGTCCGGGTTTAGAGCGACGCAGCAAGGTTCCGGCTGTTGATCAAGGTGCCAGCCATCCGGTCCAGGTGTTCCAAGGCTTTACCCGTACCCAAGGCTACACTGCCTACGGGATCTTCAGCCAGGTAAGCAGGCACACCCGTTTCCGAAGAAATCAACTTGTGCAGCCCATCCAGCATGGCACCTCCGCCGGTAAGCACAATGCCTTTTTCCACAATGTCCCCGGCCAACTCTGGGGAGGTCTGCTCCAGCACCTGGCGGACTCCCTGGACAATGACCCAGAGAGGGTCTTGGATTGCCCGGTAAACCTGTTCGGAGTTTACCGGAACTGAACGGGGCAGGCCTGTAACCAGGTCGCGGCCCCGGATATCCATCTGCCGGGAAGGGCCCTCGGGGAAAGCCGTACCCACTTCCATCTTCATGGCTTCGGCTGTCCGCTCGCCGATGAGCAGGTTGTATTCTTTCTTAATAAAGCGAACGATGGCTTCATCGAATTTGTCTCCTCCAACCCGAACACTGCAGCAGACCACCGTTTCCCCCAGGGAAAGCACAGCGATGTCAGTGGTTCCACCACCGATATCCACTACCATGCTTCCGTTGGGTTGAAAGATATCCAGCCCGGCCCCCAGGGCTGCGGCCCGTGGTTCTTCGATCAGGAAAGCATCCTTGGCCCCGGTGCGGGTTACCGCTTCGATCACAGCTTTTTTCTCCACCGAAGTGGTCGCTGCAGGAATACAGACAACCACACGGGGCTTGAAAATACGCCGCATCCGGCCCACCTTGAGAATGAAATGCTTGAGCATGGCTTCGGTAACATCAAAATCGGCTATGACACCTTCACGCAGAGGGCGTATGGCCGTAATATTGCCGGGCGTCCGGCCCAGCATTTTTCGTGCAGACTCTCCCACAGCCAGAACCTTCCTGGCCTGCTGCTCAATAGCGACTACGGAAGGTTCGTTCAAGACAACTCCCTTGCCTTTTAAATAGACCAGCACAGTGGCTGTACCCAGGTCAATACCCATATCTGTAGACCAGACCATGAAAACACCTCTCCTTTATGCCTGTATGTCTGGGATCGCTTCGGAATCCTTTACAGGATATCTTCGCCACTTTTGCCGGTTTTTCCTTTTTTCCGCAGCAAATTTGCGAAAAAACCTTGGGTTTTCGTTGGGTTTTCATTTTGCAAAAGATTTACGTGGCCATGGGGCCCTCTATTTCCACATGAAGACCGGCCGGCTCACTTTTGTCTTCCAGGTATTTTTTCCGAGTGGCTTCCCCACCACGCAGATGTCGCTCCGCCTTGTTTCTTTCCAGGACTTTGCGAACTTCCTGGGCCAGGTTGGCGTTAATCTGCGGCAGACGCTCCGTTACATCTTTATGTACAGTACTTTTGCTTACCCCGAAGACCTGGGCTGTCTGCCGGACGGTATAGCTCGTCTCCAGGATATAGTTTGTGATCTCCATGACTCGTTGCAGAATGTAATCCTGCATGGGGCCGCCCCCTTTATTTGTCATTTTTAAATTTATATGTGCCGGGACCATAATTAATTCCTTCCCAGGAGCAGGATAATGGGATCTAGAGTGTGATTCCCTTGAATAACCTCCAGGTAAAGCAGGGGCCTGTCATTTTCAAAGCCCGGGGGAAAGGAGGCTGAAGCGGACTGCTCATCCGTTTCCCTGCAATCATCTTTTTGCAGGTAACCGCTGCAGACGGTATGGACCTGCACTTCATACGGCTCTGTGCGCTGAATGCTCTCATCTTCCCGGGGACGGTCCTTTTCCCCTTTTACCCCTGCCTGGGCCATAACAGCTTTATCCGGGGCAGGTGTTTCAGGCAACCGGCCCAGATGTTCCCCGCGGATGATAGACTGGCCCTGCTGGACCCATACTTCATTTAATCCGCTGTAATAGGTTAGATATCCCCCTTCATGCTGGATTGTCACAGAACAGCTTCCCGAGCCTTCCCGGCCAGAAGCCTGCAGGACTTCCCCGTCCCATAAGGCTGAAACAGCGGCAGCGGGCGTCCCCTGCAGGACTGCACCCCGGGCTGTACCATGCACCTGCCTCCCGGTGGAAAGCACCGACTGGACATAGGTGCCATAGGGGGTATGGATGGACCAGCTGGGCAAAGGTGAGGCCGGAACAGGCATCAGGGCTTCTTTTGGCCTTTCCCCTGAGTCATCCCGCTCCTGCACAGGGGAGCGGGACTCCACGTTTTCAATAAAATCCCTGCTGTATTTTTCCTCAAACCCGTTTTGTGTCTCTTCCGGTACCTGCTCCGTTTTTTCTTCCTCCTGGTCTGCCTTCATTTCCCCTGCCTGGTCATCGCTGAATTTTCTTGATGGTCCTTCCAGAACAGCAGCAGGAAGACCGGGATTAAGGGCTTCCTGGTCGTCATCCGCCTCTACCCCGGGAAGAACCTGGCTGTTTTCATTCTCCATCCACTGTTCCCCTTCTTCCACCTGCTGCGGTTGCGGCTTCCCCGGTTCCTGGTCCGGAAGTTCCACTGACAGGTTGCCCAGGCGCCAGGTAAAAAACACCAGCAGCAAGGTTACTGTAACCAGGTAGACCCCCGCGATGAAAAAATATTTGCGGGCATAGGCCGGGATGACTCCTTTTCTGTTTTGACCGGAAATAAAGTCCTCTGTCTCCAGCTCCTTTTCGTGCCTGTCCTCGCTTTCATCAACTTCCTGTGAATTTTCATTTTTGTTCCAAGCCACCCGGTTGCGAAGCCACTGCAGCATCAACATCAGCCGCTGCTTAAGCG
>CAZOOA010000072.1:0-7658 GCA_964581355.1 uncultured Desulfovibrionaceae bacterium
CCCGGGCAGTGCCGGGGCAGAAAACAGGTTTTTTTCAAGTTTTTTTCCCGGGCAAGGAAAAAGCCCCGGGACCAGCCCGGGGCCGTGCGGTTGCTATGTTGTTGTTGGATGAAGGCTACTTGAGTACATCCGCCCAGATTTTGTCCAGTTCTTCGTCGGGGATGTCGAAGATCTGGTTGTGGGGAGAGAGCTTCTCGTAGCGCATAAACTCGGGGGGACGGTCGTCTTCCTTGGAGAAGCCGGCATTTTTGTTGAACTGCAGCTCATCCTTTAAGACCTCCATTCCCAGGGGAGCGACATCATCGGGCTTCCAGTCTGTGCCCAGCACGGCGTTGACGGTTTCCACTAGGCCTTCCATTCCATCGGAGTTCTCCAGGATGGCGAAGGCGATAAAGAGGCAATAGCCGCTGGCATCGATAAAGGCCGTAGTGGCCTGGAAAGCCTTGGAGAGTTCGACCTTGCCTTCCGGGGAGAGCGGGTCGACCTGGCCGCCGACGGAGAGGATCTCCGGGGCGATGGTATAGCCCGCGGTATGGTCCGCCCCCATGGGGGTGGTGATATAGGTGACACCGATCCCTTTGACGGCGCGGGGTTCGTAGGCGGGCATACCCTGGCGCTTTACTACGGGCACGCGGGTGGTGCCGTACGCTTTGCCGGTAAACCAGGCGCCGTTGCCCAGGATGCGGCCCAGGGGAGTTCCCGTGCGGATTTCATCCATCAGCTTAATAGCGGCTGCGCTGTCGCTGAAAGGGATAACCCCTACGTCCATGGCTACGCCTATGGTACAACCGGCTTCAATGGTGTCTATGCCGATTTCGTTGCAGAGGTGGATCAGCCGGGCGATATCATCCAGGTTGTTAATGCCGCAGTTTGCGCCGAAGGCCCAGGTGGACTCGTATTCAATACAGGAGGTCATCTCTGTGCCATCTTCGTTGGGATATACGTTGGAACAGCGGATGACACAGCCGGGATGGCAGCCGTGGCCCATCATGCCTGCCCCGCCACGCTTTTGGACGGCTTCGGCGATAGCTTCGCCGCTGGTGGGCTGGGCCCCGTCAAATTTGCCGGTGCTGAAGTTTTTGGTGGGGTAGCCGCCGGCTTCATTCATGATGTTGACCAACACGGCGGTGCCGAAGCTGTTCAGGGCGCCACCAGGCTTGGTTACGTCATGGCTGCGCAGGGCTTCGACCATCTTTTTCTGGCCCTGCTTGAACAGTTCCTTGTCCTTGATCTCCACCCCGGGGGCGCCGTCGTCGTCGACGACCATGGCTTTTAAACCCTTGCTGCCCAAGACTGCTCCAAGTCCGCCCCGGCCGGAGTAGCGGCTAGCCCGGCCTTCGGTATCGTTGAAGCAGACCCCGGCCATGCCCATCTTGAAGTCGCCGGCGATGCCGATGTTCATGATGCCCACCTTTTCGCCGTACTTCGCAAACAGGGATTTGTTGATCTCGCTGGTCAGCTTGTCCTTAAGGTCGTCTGCCGGGACCAGCTCCGCACCGTCTTTGTTCAGCTTTAATAAATAGGAGCCGTCTTCAGCCAGGCCTTCAATTATAATGGCTTTTACCTGCAGGCGCCCCAGGCGCTGTGCCGTGGGGGTGCCGGCATTGGCTTCCTTGATGCCGCCGGTAAGGGGCGATTTGCCGCCGACTGAGATGCGGCCCGAGCTGGGGGCTGCAGTGCCGGCCAGGACTCCCGGCGCAATCACAATCTTGTTGTTCGGCCCCAGGGGATGGCAGTTGGCCGGCACCTCATCGTAAACCAGCTTGGATGTCAGGGACCTGCCGCCTAAGTGGGCGTATTTTTCGGGGACGTCTTCCACTGTTACCTTTTTCTCCGTCATGTTTACCCTGTAAATTGTGCTCATAGGAAACCTCCTCTGGTCGATGTATGAAACCTTTAAAAATTACATAACCTCTTGCCCATAAAAGGCGGCGACATAAAGGTCTTTCAGGTCCTGCAGGCTAGGCACCCGGGGGTTGTTGCCCACGGTAATGTCGCCCATGGCATTATTTGCCAGGCCGTCAAGCTTTTTCTTGAAATCCGCTTCGTCAATTCCTGCATCTTTGATGGTGCTGGGCAGCCCGGAATCCCGCTGCAGTTCGAAAATGGCCGCAACAAGCTTTTTCACCGCATCCTTGTTGTTTTCAAAGTCGAGCTTCAGGTAATCGGCAATTTCGGCATAGAGTTCAGCCACGGCAATAGCGTTAAACTGGATTACATAGGGGAGCATCAGCGAATTGCCCTTGCCGTGGGGCACGCCATATTCTGTGCCCAGCTGGTGAGCCAGGGCATGGGTGATCCCCAAGAATGAGTTGGTGAAAGCCATGCCTGCCATCAGGGAGGCGGTGTGCATATCTTCCCGTGCAGCTGCGTTTCTTCCATCGGCAAAGGCCTTGGGAAGAGCACGGAAGATTATTTTGATTGCTCCCAGGTCAATCGCCTTGTCGATATCGGTGGCGGCAATGGAGGTGTAGCTTTCAATGGCGTGGGTGAGGGCATCCATACCCGTTGCCGAGGTGACCAGGGGAGGCATGCTGGAGCTCAACTCGGGATCCACGATGGCAACATCAGGGGTGATCTCATGGGATGCGATCACCTGCTTTACTTCCGGCTTGACTTCTTTGTTGGTGATCACAGCTGCGCAGGTAACCTCGGAGCCTGTTCCACTGGTGGTGGCAATGGCGATCATTTTGGCCTTGTTGCGCAGGGGGGGAATCCCAAAGGGGACAAAGACCTCGTCCCAGGTTAAATTGGGATGTTCGTAGAGGACCCAGATCCCTTTGGCAGTGTCCATGGAAGAGCCTCCGCCCAGGGCAACAATCCAGTCGGCCTCGAAGTCTTTGAGCATATCCACACCTTCCAGCACGCAGGCGCGGGGCGGATCAGGCAGGGAGCCGTCAAAAATCTTGGTTTCCAATCCCGCTTCCTGAAGATAACCGGCAACCTTGTCCGCCACACCCATTTCCACTAAGGGCTTGTCTGTGACAATGAACGCTTTTTTCCCCTGCACTCCTTTCAGGTAATCCAGGGAACCCCAGCCAAAGAATATGCCTCTGGGCACGACAAAATGTTTCATGATATTTCTTCCTCCTTTTAATATAGTAGATTACATATTTTGAACACCCACGTGGAAAACAAAGACAACCTTTTCAACCTGAAAAGTGCATGGATCACCTCCAGTAAAGGTAAGGATTCAAGGCAAGTGGCGGGAACTTGCAAAAACCAAAACCAGCGGTGCAGTCAAGTGAAGTGAAGTGGCAGGTGAAGAAGGGTGCGAAGCTATGCGCAGAGTGCTATTCCCAGCTTGCCCGGCAGCTCTCACTAACAATACAAAGCAAAAACGGTGCCAAAATATTGGATATAGAGAAAATATTATCACTTCTTTTGCCGGGCGCATTGCGGCGGGAGATAAGGGAGATGAGAAGTGAGTTGCCGCTGAAGAAAGCGTGAAGGGAAAAGAGAAAGCAAAGCTTTTGTGTCACCGTCTGTGTAGTTTTTGTGTCAGCTGAAACAAGTTTTGTTTCAGTGCGCTGTTTTTCGTTTCAACCTGGACAAGCTGGTTGGAGCTGTTGGAGGAACTGTTGGAGGTTTTTAGAAGGGTTTCGGGGGAGATTGTTGGGGAGTATTTTGAGGAGATTGTTGAGTAAATTGTTGAGGAGATTGTTGGGGAGATTGTTGGGCTGTGGGGATTGGTTAAGAGTATTTATGCGTTTTAAGATCCTTCTGGTGGCGGGGTGGTGGTGTCCTGGTGCAAAGAAGCGCAAGCAGGGCGGGCAGGGCGGTGTTTACCAGGATCGATGCCCAGCTTTTTCAGCCTGCGGTAGAGGGTGCTGCGGGAGATGCCTAGTTCATTTGCCACCTGGTAGATGTGGTGATGCTTGTTGAGCAGCCGAATCATGGTGTCGTATTCTCCGGCAGTACTGCTGCCGGCTTCTGGGGAACTGTCTGCCGGGCTGCATTTGTTTAACGGGTGCTGCTGCGCAGGTTCCTCGTGGTGTTTCTGCCGGGATTCCTGCTGCCGTTCTTGCCCGGCTTCAACCCGGCGGCGGATTTCTTGCGGGATCTCCCGGGCTGTGATGCTGCTTTGCGCGAGGACGACCATGGTTTCGACGGTGTTTTTTAATTCCCGCACATTCCCCTCCCATTTGTGCCGCAGCAAAATGGAAAGGGCGGATTCGTCGACGGTTTTTTGCTGGAAACCGTGCTGATCACAGAAGTGGGCTATAAAATAGTGCAGCAGGTATTCCAGGTCTTCGGCCCGTTCACGCAGGGGGGGAAGTTGAAACTGGGCACCCTTTAGCCGGTAGAACAGTTCCACACGGAAGGTTCCCTGCTCCACACTGTTCAGCAAGTTGCGGTTGCTGGCGGAAACCAGGCGAAAATCGACCTCTTTTTCTTTCTCGGAGCCCAGGCGGGAAATCCTTTTCTGTTCAATAACCCGCAGCAGCGCTGCTTGAAATTCCAGGGGCATCTCTGCGATTTCATCCAGGAAAAGGGTGCCGCCGTCGGCCTGCTCAAAAAGGCCTCTGCGCCCGCCCGGATCGGCGCCGGTGAAAGCGCCGCGCTCATAGCCGAAAAAGCTGCTGCCAAACAACTCCTTGCTGATGTTCCCGCAGTTGACAGCGACAAAAGGACCCTGGCTGTAAGGGCTTTGTTCGTGGATATAGTAAGCGGCCAACTCTTTCCCCGTGCCCGTTTCTCCCGTCAACAGGACCGGGATCCGGACCCGGGCCACTTTTTCAATCTCTGCAAACAATTCCACGACCTGCCTGTTCCGGGTCAGGTAACCGGAATAATTGTATGCGGGTATTGAGGATGAAAATAATTTGGCAGGTTTTCGGTTTTTAATAATGAAGACCTTCCCTGCCATGGTGTTTTGATGCACAGAATGAATGGGCTTCATTTCATAAGCAATTTTTTCGCTGCTGAGCATGTCCTCGCTAATGTTTTCAGCGGACACCAATTCCTGGGCTTTTTCATTTTTCCTGATCGAGTTGCCCCCACTATCGACAACGATAATGCCCTCCGAGGAATATTTCTCTTCAAACTTCAAAAATGTATTGATCAGGTTGAACTGCTCTGCCTCCCATTCCACTTTATAGACCAGTTGAATCTGGTTGGCCAGAGAGTGCGCCAGCCCCAGGGCATCATCCTTGAAATCGCTGGCACAGGTAGTGATATCCACCACTCCCAGTATTTCCCCGGTGTAGGAATTTAAGATGGGAGAGCCAGCACAGCTAAATGACTGCCATTGTTCGCAGAAATGTTCGCTGGAAAAGACATGGACAGGGTTTTTTTTCTGAATTGCCGTGCCGATGCCATTGTTGCCGGAGAGATGCTCCGACCAGCTACCCCCTTCGGAAAAGTTTACCTGCCGGGCTTTTTCCCTTATTTTTGCATCCCCGAACACTTTCAGGATGGTCCCGTTGGAGTCTGCCAGCACGATAATGAGGGGAACATTGTCCAGCAGGCTTGCGATACTGCACAGCACAGGTGTTGACTTGTTGATCAGATCATGATTTCTCTCCAGTGCTTTTTGAAACTCTTCATCGGGCAGCAGGATCCCGCTTTTCTGGTAAATGTTTACATTAAATTGTTTAAACCTTTCCCATTCATTGACCAAGCCCTTCTCATAAGGTGTGAGATCGTAATCACTTAGCGTGTTCGTCATAAACCTGGTCCAGAGCTGTGTAATCTTTTTTTGGTTTTTCGGAAAGAGGTACACATTGCCGCTCATTGCTGTTTCCTCCCGGTGGGATGGATTGTTAAGTCGAGTGAAAGCAATGCAGGTGAGTTTCTGTGGTGAGAAGTGCATGCATGGAAACGAAACCGGTGCCAAGCGCGAGGGAAAATATCTATGAAAAATTCCTATACTGAATATTTCTACAATCTTAGATTAACTCCTGCCATGGATTGCAAAAATTTTGCAACAAATTTGGCATTCCTTGCATGGATGACACAAGCGGCACCAGCTTCTTCGCACAAAGCCTCATGTTCCCTCTGCAATGCGAGCACTGACAAAAAAAAGGTGAAGAGGCCTTGAACCGTTTAATCGATGGATGGGGTGGCGGAGATGAAATCAATGGAGGGAAATGACGTTTTATTCAGCGCCGTTGACCACCGGCCCATCTTCTGATAGAATACTTGCGTGGAAAAGGATTGTGGAACAGAAAAGGATTGTGGAACAACAGAAATTCAAATACACTGTGTGGCTGCTCAGCCCATTTATTGTGCCATAGGGCGCAAAGCCGTGGGGATGGTTTCCCTGGCAGACAGCTCTGAGCAATGACCAAACCGTTTCATCTTGCGGCAAAGAAGCCCGGGAACTGTAGTCCAGTTCGGGCTTTTTCTGTCTTTGCCGGCTTTATGCCAGGAAGGGGAGAAAACATCCATGACCAAGCTTAGCCCCCTGAAGGGGACAGACCTGGAGAACAAAGTGCCCTTTTTCCAGCCCATCATCTGTGTGGACACCCGCAGCGTGCTGGGACATGAAGTCCTGGGCCGGGAATGGGTTGCAGGCACTTACAAAAGCCTGGGGCCTTTTTTCCATGCCCCGGAGACACCCCAGGAGGAAAAGATCACCGTGGACCGCCACCTGCGGGAACGGGGCCTGGAAAGGATGCAGCGGGGCCCGGACAACCTGCAGATCTTTTTGAACATCCAGCCTGACTGGATCTGGTCCTGCCTGGAAACCGGGCGCGATTTTCCCACGGTGGAGCTGATCAAAAAAGCCCGCTTCCCGGGAGAGCGGGTGGTGATTGAAATCACGGAATCGGAATTTCACGGGGACATCGGGCTGCTGGCGGAAGTGATGAAGGTCTACCGCCAGGCCGGCTTCCGCATCGCCATCGACGATGTCGGGTGCGGTTTCAGCAACCTGGACCGCATTGTCAGCTTGAAGCCCGACTTTATCAAGATCGACGCCAACCTGGTCCGGGAGATCAACGAAACCGGGCTGGCCTTCCATATGCTGGAGTCCATGGCCCTGTTTGCCCAGCGTTCCGGCATCGACGTGATCTTTGAAGGGATTGAAACACGGGAGCAGTTTGTCTCCGGACTGCAGGCGGGGGCCCGCTATTACCAGGGCTACCTGTTTGCCCGGCCGCAGCCCGAACTTGATACCGGGGATTACCTGCAGCTGACCCTGCAGGAGGACTTCGAGGTCTTTGCCTCCCGGCAGCTGGTTTCCCGGGAAAGGCAGCTGGAGCTGGCGCAGCAGAACAACCGGGCCCTGGAACCCCTGGGCCGGGCCGGGGCTGCCCCCTGCGTGGAGACCCTGCTGGAGCAGGCGCGCCGGCAGGCGCTGCCCCCGTGGTTCCGCCTCTACATCTGCCAGGAAAACGGCTACCAGGTAACGCCCAATTACCTGCGCAGCCACCCGGGCGAGCCCTGGCGTGAACTGCCGGAATACTACAACCGCTACTGGGGCTGGCGCCCCTACTTCATCCCCCTGTTCACCCAGGCCCGGCAGCAGGGCCGGGGGATCCTCTCCGAACCGTACAATGACCTGGAGTCGGGGCAGGAAATCTGCACCTTCTGCTACCCCCTGCCCGGGAATCTCTTCCTGTTCATCGACCTCTCCCTGGGGTAGGGGCAGGGACAGGGGCGAACCGCAGCAGCAGTTTGGCACGCAGGTTTGGCCGCGTAGAGGCCAGCCG
>CAZOOA010000072.1:7758-14051 GCA_964581355.1 uncultured Desulfovibrionaceae bacterium
GAACCGCAGCAGCAGTTTGGCACGCAGGTTTGGCCGCGTAGAGGCCAGCCGTGGACCCGTGGAGATTTTCTTCCGGTTGCGCGGCGCACAACATCCTGCAGCTTACGCTGCAAGCAAAACCCGGCAACTGGAAAGAGACAGAAAAAGGATCGTTTTGACCCTGCCGGGCCAGCGCTCCTAACTGAAGCCCATAACTGAACCTGGTTCAACAAAAATCAGGCAAAGCGCTACCCGCTTGATTGGCGCTTTCTCCCTTGCCCTGCTCTGCCCTGCTCTGCCCTGCCCTGCCCTGCCCTGCCTGCCGCAGTAAGCGCTTCCAGGCAGGGGAGGGAAAGGGTGCTTTTTTTTGTGCCTTTTGAGGTTTCGCGGGGCAGGTTTTTGGCCCCCCGGCCTTGAAATATAAGGGTGAAGAGATTGGACCGGGCGGCTGCAAGCCAATTCACCGGCCCGCCAAATGTTAACAGATGGGTGTGTATCGAGATGGCAGACAACCCCAGGCAAAACAAATCCGGGGCCGACCCCGGCAACCCCCAAGGAAACGACGGGCAGCAGTTAAGCCTGTTCCAGGCCTGGCCCGGTCAGGAACAGGAACGGAAGAAAAAAGACAGCCCTGATGCCCCCGGCGCTGCTGCAAGGCAGCCCCGCAGGCCGCAGAAAAAACCTTCGGAAACAGCTGCAGCCCCGGGGCCGGAAAGCGCCAACCAAGGGGCAGGCGAAAATCAAAGAAAGTCCGGTCAAACAACAAAACCCCGGACAGAAACCAAGCAAGCGCAGAAAGAGAAGCCAAAAGCAGCCACAGAGAAGGCAGCTGCCGGGCGGCAGGCCCAGGCAAAGCAGGCCAAGACAGAACAACATACAAAACAAGAAACAAAGCAGCAGGCAAAACAGGCGAAGGCAAAACAGAAAGAAAAACAGCAAGCGGATCCCCGAACATCAAAGGCCAAAGGGGACCAAAAGGCCAAAAAGACGGATACAACAAAAACATCCCCCACGCAAGCCCGGCCCAAAAAGGAGTCCGGGGCTGAAGCCCGGCCCGGGGCTGTTCCGGGTTTGGGGGCTGAAAGAAAAGACAGGGCCGAAACCAAGGCCGCAGCCAGGGGCGAAGGCGGAACCGGATCCAAGGCCGGGGCCGGGGTGGGAGCCGGGGCCGGGAACACCCCCGAAAGGGGAGCCGGCACCGCAGCGGTGGATAAGGCCGCCGCTCAACCCCGGGAGGAAAAGACAGCGCCCGTCAAAGGTGCAGCGCCGTTGACCATCCGCTTCACCCCCGAGGAAGACCGGCTGCTGCTGGAGCAGGCGCAAAACGGCAATTCCGGCCCGCCTGAGGATCTGCAGCTGCACCGCCAGGCGCTGCTCTTTTCCTTAAGCCCGGGCTTCGACACCCTGCTCTCCCTGTCGGCCGTGCGCCAGCTGGAGACCCTGGACTACCAGGTCCAGACGGTGCGGCACGTGCTGAAAAACCTGCGGGGCCGGGCTTTGCTCTGCGACGAGGTGGGCCTGGGCAAAACCATCGAGGCCGGCCTGGTGATGATGGAATACATGCTGCGGGGCCTGGCGCGCCGCGTGCTGGTGCTGGCCCCGCCCTCCCTGGTGGAGCAGTGGCAGGGGGAGATGTACTACAAGTTCAACCTGGACTTCGTGGCTTACGACGCCCCCGAATTCAAAAAACACCCCCGCCCCTGGCAGGAGTTTCCCCGCATCATCGCCTCTTTGGACACGGCCAAGCGGGAAAACCACCGGGAAGAGGTCCTGGCCGGGGAATACGACCTGGTCATCGTGGATGAGGCCCATCACCTGAAAAACCACCGCACCCAGGCCTACCAGCTGGTCAAGGAGCTGCAGAAAAAATATATTTTGCTGTTGACCGCCACGCCGGTGGAAAACAACCTGGAGGAGCTGTTCAACCTGATCACCCTGCTGGCGCCGGGCCAGCTGGAAACCGCCTCCTCCTTCAAGCGCAAGTACATCACCCGGGGCGACCCGTTAAAACCGAAAAACACCGAGGACTTGAAAAAGCTGGTGCGGGAAGTGATGGTGCGCAACCGGCGCAGCGAAACCGGCGCCATCCTCAGCCGGCGCCACGCCGATGTGCTGGAGCTGGAGCTCTCCCCGGAAGAAAGGCGGCTCTACGACCGGATGACCACCTTCATCCGCGAGCAGTACCGGCAGGAGGGGCCGGCAGGTGGCAGCTCCGGCCTGAACGCCTTCACCCTGAAAACCCTGCAGCGGGAGGTGGGCAGCAGCATGGAGGCGCTCATCCCCACCCTGGAAAAAATGGCCGCCAACCAGGACCACCCGGAGCGGGTGCGGCGCACCCTGGAGGAGATGGCCGGGCAGGCCCGCAGCGTGCCCCAGCGGGCCAAGGCCCAGGCGCTGCTGCAGCTTTTGGAGAAAATCCCGGAGAAAGTCATCGTTTATACCGTCTTCGGGGAGACCCAGCGCTTTTTGGCCCGCTTTTTGCGGGAGCAGGGCCTGGAGGTGGCCGAGCTGCACGGGCGCATGCGGCGCCAGGAAAAAGAAGAGCAGGTGCAGGCCTTCGCCCGGCAGGCCCGGGTGCTGGTCTCCACGGAGACGGGCAGCGAAGGGCGCAACCTGCAGTTCTGCCAGGTGATGGTCAACTACGACCTGCCCTGGAACCCCATGCGGATCGAACAGCGCATCGGGCGGATTCACCGCCTGGGCCAAAACCAGGATGTCTTTATCTACAACCTTTCCGCCCGGGGCACAGTGGAGTCCTACATCCTGGACCTGCTGGACGCCAAGATCAACATGTTCCAGCTGGTGGTGGGTGAACTGGACATGATCCTGGGCAACCTGAAGGAGAAAAAAGACTTCGAAACCCTGGTCATGGAGATCTGGTCCGGGGCGGAAAGCGAAGGGGAACTGGAAAAAAACATGCAGGACCTGGGCGAACAGCTGGCCCGGGCCAAGGAGCATTACGAGGCAGTCAAAGCCGTGGACGAGCGCCTGCTGGGCGAGCTTCTGCCCCAGGAAGAGAGCTCATAAAGCTGAAGGTGACTGCAAAGGAGTGAAGAACGTTGGAACCCATCACACCGGATTCAGTGGAACGCTTTGTCCTCCATGCCCTGGAGCGGGCCGGGGCCGTGGTGGAAAAACCGGGTTACGGGCTGGCAGAGGTGCTGCTGCCCGAAGAGCTGGAGCCGGCATTTGAGCAGGAAGAACTGCTGCTGGCCTTCGACTACGAGGTGGCCCAGGAGAGCCCGGGAAGCGCCTTTGTCACCCCGGGGAGCGCCCTGCTGGACAGCGCGGTGCGCCTGGCCCGGGATTACGGCCGGTTCACCCGGCATTACCGGCCCGGAGCCGAAATACAGACCCCGCGCAACCTGGAACAGAAAATCAGCGAGACCGTGGATTTTCTGCACTGCCGCCCTCCCCAGGTTTCTGGAAGCTGGACGGCGGAGAATATCTATTACGGCTTCTATTTCCTCTGCACCCTGTTCGCCTCGGACAAGACCGAGGAGGTCCTTTCCGCTGTGATCAACGGACACAGCGGGCGCCACTGCCCGGAACTGATAAAGCCGCTTCAGGAGATGGTTTCCCTGGATTACCCGGAATACGAGCTGGGTCAGGCAGAGATCCGCCCGCTGCAGGACCTGTACCAGGCCGCCTGCCAGGCCGTTGAGCCCCAGGTGGAAAAAACCGCCGCCCGGTTCCAGGCCCAGCAGGGCGCCCTGCGGGACAAGGAACGGGACCGGACCGCCCGCTACTACGAAGCCACCCTGCAGGAACTGGAAAACAAGCTGTCCAGCGCGGCGGATGACAAAAAGCGGCAGCGGCTGCAGGGACAGATCGAAGCCACCCGGGCCGACTGGAAGCGCCGGGACGAGGACATCTTTACCCGTTACCAGGTCGAGGCGGAAGTGCGCCTGGATCATATCGCCGCCTACCACATACCCTGCGTTTTTATCCGCCTCAAAATGCAGCACAAAAAAGAAACCCTGCAGCAGACCCTGCTCTTCAATCTTTTGTCCCGGGAGCTGGAACCGCCGCTGTGCCCCCGTTGCGGCAGGCACACCCGCCAGCTGGTCCCCGACGGGCAGGGTTCGCTGGTCTGTCCCCGTCACAGCAGTTGACCGCTTCCCCTTGGTTTTTCGCCAACTTCCCTCCGCGACCATCTTTTTCGGTTCAGAAAACAGGCTGTTTCCCGGTTTCCACAGCGAAAAAAGCCCGGTTGCCTGTTTCATTGTAATACAGTTTTCCGCAACAAAGCTGGGTCATGGCGATGCCCCGGCCCCGCTCTCTGTCCCCTGCCAGGTTCAGGGGATTGTCTTTTTTCTCCGTCCAGGCAAACCCCGGGCCCTGGTCCTGGACCGAGGCAAAGAGGTAGTCCCGGGTGGCGGACAGCTCGACGAACACTTTCTTTTGGGGGTCGAAGCCGTTGCCGTGTTCCATGGCATTGGCCGCCAGCTCGTGCAGGCCCAGCAGGAAGGGTTCCGCAGACTGGTTTTCCGGCATGAAGTCCATCGCTTCCCGGCGCAGGCGGTCCAGGGCTTCAACGTCACTTTCCAGTTCCAGGTGTTTTTTCCGTTTTTCTGCGGGCTCGGCCTGGATCAGCTCCAGGGTGATATCGTCGTCTCCCTGGAGGGTGCCGCCGTTGAAGCGGATGAAGTCCTCTTTGACCGCACGCAGGATCAGCTCCGGGGGCAGGTGGCTGTGGGCATAGAAGACCTGCTCCAGCCTGCCGTTGTAGACCTCATCCCCCGCCCGCTGCTCGGTCAGGCCGTCGGTGCTGACCAGCAGCGTGGTGCTCGGGGTGAGCTCCATTGACCTGACGGTGAAATCCATCAGCTCTTCTTCAATGGTGGTCGAAAGAGGCGGGCCTTCGGCCATGAGGCGCAGCTGGCTGCCGTCGCCCGTCTGCACCAGGGGCAGTTCCTGAAAACCGGCCCCGGTGTAGCTCAGCTCCATGGTGTTCAGGTCGAGCACCATGAGAAAAATACAGATAAAGTAGTCCTGGGGGTAGTTCTGCCGGCGGTACTGATGGTCCAGGTGGCGCAGGATGGAGCCGGGATCGATAGCTTCCGGCCGCAGCATGATGTAGCTGTCGACGCACTCCTTGACAAAGGCGCTGAGCAGCGCCCCATCCAGCCCGTGGCCGGTCACATCGGAAACATAGAGGACCAGCTTGTCGCCGGCCTGCTGGGCATAATAGAAGTCGCCGCCCAGGCGCCGGGCCGGCTGGTAGTAGGCGGCCAGGGAAACGCCCTCCACCCGGGGCATGGTTACCGGCAGTGTCATTTCATGCATGGCGCGGGCCTTGTCCAGTTCCTCATTTAGCTGGCGGTACAGGTCTTCCAGCTCCTCCCCTTTCGTTTCCAGGGCCCGGGTGTAATCCCGGATTTTTTCTTCGGCGGACTTGCGGTCGCTGATATCCCACCAGATGCCGATGGCCTCCAGGGTGCCGTCCTCATGGGTAATCAGCTGCTGTTCGTCATAAAGCCAGCGGTACCGGCCCTGCTTGTCTTTGAACCTGTATTCACCCAGACTGGCCTTGCCCCGGGTGATTAACTCCGGGATGGCATTGAACACTTTTTCCGCATCATCGGGATGCAGGTTTTCCTTGAACAGTCCCTGGTTATTGACCAGTTCCTCGGGCTCGTAGCCCAACAGTTTTTTGACATTTTGGTTGATATAGTTGATTTCCGGCTTTCCATCGACAATCAGGTAGGAATAGATCACGGCGGGGGTGTTGGAAATCAGCGTGTTGAGCCGTTTTTCGTTTTCCTGCAATTCGCCCACCAGCTGGGCGTTTTTTCGTGCCTGCTGGAAATAACGCAAAATCAGGTATATCAACAGGGCATAGGTGGGGATGGTTGCCGCCTGAACTATGAAGCGGTTGGTCAGGGAGGTCTGCAGGTCTATACCGAAGTTCCAGAAAAGGATATATGACATGGCCACAATGCTAAAGAGAGCCTGGGGGACAGCCACAGCCAGCAGGACATTGGCCAGCTCCGGGATCCGGCCTTTGCAGGACCGGTAAATCAAGCCCGGGATCAGGCCCCTTAAGGCGCTGAGCGCCGTAATCGAAGGCAGGTAGACCTTGTACGGCGAATCAGGCTGCAGCAGAAAGCCGATCACGTCGGTTGACGCCCCGACCAGGGCGCCCCACCACGGGCCCAGCAGGATGGAGCTGAGAATGATCACCAGGTTGCCAAAGTTTACCCGGATGGCCTCAATTTCGCCGGCAAAAAAAGAAAAGTTCAGCGCCTCTGCAGCGAGAACTGCCACGACGATGTAGCCCAGCAACGGGAGGAGTTTGCGTCGGATTTCAG
>CAZOOA010000073.1:0-13487 GCA_964581355.1 uncultured Desulfovibrionaceae bacterium
ACCGGGCTGCCCAGCCGGGTTAAACTGCTCCGGGACCTGGAAGAAATTCCAAAATCCTCACTTTTTTTGATCAATATCGATGATTTCAAGGCAGTAAACAAGCTGTACGGCTATGATACGGGGGACCTGGTTTTGCGGGAGATGGCCGAACGGATCCTGGAAGTCGTCAAGCAGTACCGGGGCGGCCGGCTATACCGTTTTCCGGCCGGCGAATTCGCACTGATGGTCCCTGAGGCTTTGCCGGAACCGGTGATAGAATCCATCGCCTGCCAGATCCTCCATGTGGTTGATGATAACCCTTTCTATATCGACGATTATATCATCAACGTTTTGGTGACCATCGGGATTTCCATTGCCAGGCGGCCTTTAATCGTGCGAAAGCGCCTGTTTAATGCCGACGTGGCCCTGGAGCAGGCCAGGGAACGAAGGCTGAAATACTTGCTTTACCGGGAGGACCTGCGCTTTCCCCGGGATTATGAGCACAATCTTTTTTGGATTCCAAAGCTAAAAGAGGCAGTGCAGGACTCGCGAATCTGTCCTTTTTTTCAACCCATTATTAACAACCGGTCGGGGCGGGTGGAAAAATTTGAGGCCCTGGCCCGGCTGATCGATACCGATGGTTCCATCGTGCCGGCGGGCATGTTCCTGGGTCCGGCGCAAAAAACCATTTTCTTCCGTGATATCACCCGGAATATGCTGTTAAAGTCCCTGGAAGCATTTTCCCGGCGAGAATGTGAATTCAGTGTCAATATTTCGGCAGCTGAGTTGACAGACCCCGAAACCCGCAGCTTTATTCTGCACCAGCTGGAGCAAAACCAAAAAACAGCCCGGCGCATGACCTTTGAGATTTTGGAATCAGAAGGGATTGAAAACTACGAAATGGCCCGGGCTTTTATCCGAGAAGTCAAGGGCTACGGCTGCCGGGTGGCCATCGATGATTTTGGCTCCGGTTACTCCAATTTTGTCCGGATTATGGACATGGTGATGGATATCGATTATCTGAAAATAGACGGATCCTTGATCAAGAATATCCATCAAGACAGCCGTGCGGCCATTATCGCCGAGTCCATCGTAAACATCAGCCGTAAAATGGGAATCCAGACAATCGCTGAATTTGTTCACTGCCGCGACGTTTTTGAAAAAGGACGTGAGATGGGGATCGACTATTCCCAGGGTTACTACTTTGGCCTTCCCGGAGATAACCTGGAAATCTTTTTGCAGGAATAAAGGGTTTCGGGGAAAAGTGTGGAATATTGGGAAAAAGCAAGGGAGAAAAGAAAAGGAGGTGGGGTAATCATTGGCAATCGAAAAGGTGCAGGCCAGGCTGTCAGAACTGGTGGCCCAACAGGGCCCCGGGCTGCTGTGGGACAGGGACTGGCTGGAAGACTTGATGAAACAGGCTTTTCCCGGGGAATACGAGGTGGAGATCAGCGCTCTTCTCCTGGCGGCACACCTGGGAGAGATAGGCCGCCTGCAGGAAAGTGAAAACAAAAAAGTGAACGAAAAGTTCCTGGATTTGATCAGCCGGGAACTGGTCGAACATGGGGGTCTGGATGAAGAATTGGCCCGCTGGGCTGTGGACTGCTGGGTCAAAGCCCTGGGGATAGAGCCCGGCCCCTGGGGCTTGGAACCGCCTGATGAAGACCGGGTGAAGCTGGTTTCCAGCCGGGAAGAATTCATTGCTGCTGCCGATCAGCCCGCGTCCCGGAAAATTGTCAAGCTGGCGCCGGGCGATTACCTGCTCGATGAGCCCCTGGTGCTGGATCAGCCGCTTACAGTCTGGGGCAGCCAGGATGGTGAAACCCGCCTGCTGGTCTCCTCGGGCGATGCGGTGCTCAGGCTCCAGGAAGGGCAGAGATGGCTGTTCAAGGACGTGCACTTTATCTTTCAAGGCAGCGGTGGGGGTGATGTAGTCGCTGTTGAAGATGGTTACGCCGTTTTTGAACGCTGTTACTTTACCGGGGGAAAGCTGGACCGTGAGAGCATGGCCGGCGGTGACGGGCTGTGCTATAAGAACAGCTCCCGGGGAATTGCCGCAGCATGTGAAACATGGGGTAATGACAAATCCGGGATCACCGTCATGGATGAGGCATTTGTGATGTTAAAAAATAATACCTGCCGCGGAAACAACCACGCCGGCATTATTTTTGTGGGGGAGTCCGGTGGTATTGCCCAGGAAAACCAGTGCCAGGAAAATGGCCGGGCGGGGATTTCGGTAATCAGCAACTCCAGCCCGGTACTGGAGAAGAACCGGTGCAGCAGGAACAAGGAAGCCGGTATTGTGTTTTTCGAGGAAGCCCGGGGAATTGTGCGGGACAACCACTGCTTTCAAAACCAGACAGACGGCATTACGGTCCTGGAACATTCCAACCCGGTGCTGGAAAGAAACCAATGTTATGAAAACAGGGAAACGGGGATCGCCCTGCTCAGCCGGGGAGGTGTGCTGGTCCAGGAAAACCGCTGTTACAATAACGGCTGGTCGGGGATTTCCGTCCAGGAAAAGGCCCGTCCGGTATTGGAACAAAATGAGTGCCGGTTAAACGGCGAGGCGGGAATTTCCTATTTTGATTCTTCCGGCGGGATCGCCCTGTCCAACCGCTGCCAGGAAAACACGGCCTCCGGCATTGCCGTAAAAGAAAATGCCACCCCCTGCCTGCAGGAAAACACCTGCCAACAGAACCGGGAGTTTGGCCTGGCATATTACGACAAGGCATCAGGTGTGGCCCGTTCCAACGACTTTCCCGGCAACAGCATGGGCAGCCTCTTCCTGTCCGGGAAGGCGGCTCCGCTGCTGGAGCAAAACAGCGCAGGCGCAGCAAAGGACTAAGACGGCTACCTGCCCCGGGCAGAAAAAAACGAATTTCGGCAGCCCTGGAGCATTCTTGCTCGCTCCGGCATTGCTTTTTATCCCCGGTCCCGGTCCAGGTCGTAGAGCATTTTTTCCAGATACCATTCCTCTTCGTGCCCGGGGTTTCTTTCCTGCAAGCGCTGGATATAGCGGTCAATATGTTCATCGGCCGTTTCTGAAGGCAGGTTGGCCTTGCGCTTGTATTCCCGGCGCAGGTTGGCGGCCCGGGATGTGCCAATTCCTCCCTGCCGCTGGCGTTTCCACCAGAGATACCCGATAGCAGCGAGGACTAGAATGACGATCAGGTAAGCCATGGAAGTATCACCGCTCCTTTATCCCTGTGCAAAAGCCTGCAGGCAGGCTTTTTTACAGGTGTTTTATGTCCTTTATTGTAACGCAAGAACCCTTGCCTGGCAAGAACAGGTTGCAGGGGTTTTTTGTTTGGCGCTGGAAGCGTCCCTATGTAAGGCGGTTTGGTGAAGATAAACAAACTTGCGCGGCAGGCTTAATTTTGTCCTGCTGTTTCCGATACTAGAAGTGAAGACTGTTTTTTTTTTACGTCCGGCTGAAAAGGATAAAGCTATATACTTGAATATTATTATTGCAAAGGCAGGTGAAATGGCGTGAAAGTTGATGGCATTGATCCAGTGCAGTTCAACAGGGTGCAGGACCAGACACAAAGGCCGGTGACCCAGGAGGAGCAGAAGCCCGGCCAACAGCAGCGGGAGAAGGTGTTGGCCCAAGATCAGCAGGTCGTGGAGTGGGATAAGAGCCACCTGGAGGAGCTGGAAGAAAGCGTTGAACAGGCCAACGAAATAGCGGATACCTTAAATTTAAGTGTGCGCTTCAGGGTTCACGAAGAATCGGACCGTGTTAAAGCGGAAGTGGTAGACCGTGCCACCGATGAAGTGGTCCGGGAAATACCCCCGGAAAGAGTGCTCAACATGGTAGCCCAGATCCAGAATCTCATCGGCTTATTCATCGACACCCGTCGGTAAGCCCAAAACAGTGGCAGAAGCAAAGCGAATTCAAGGCAGGGTCCTGGCAAAGCAGGGCTGACTGCTTAGGGGGGACATTATGTCCAGGATAACATTCGGCGGGCTGGCGTCCGGGCTGGATACCAACCATTTAATCGACCAGCTTTTACAGCTGCAGGCCGAGCCCATCGAAAGAAAAGAAAAACAAATTGAAGAGCTGCAGGTGAAGCAGGACACCTGGCGCGATGTCAACATGCGCATGCGCCACTTGCGGGAAACGGTTAACGGGTTGAAAGACCCGGACACCTTTTTGACCAAGCAGGCCTATTCTTCTGACGAAACGGTTGTCTCTGCCACGGTTGACTACAGCGCCGAAGACGCCAGCTATGATCTTGAAGTGGAGCAGCTGGCATCCTACCACCGGGTGGCTTCGGAAAAACATGTCAGCGAACTGGGCCTGGATAATGAACCGGAAACGGCGAACGACGCCCTGGGCCTGGAAGGGTCCTTTAAGTTTCCTGTAGAAAACGGCGATGAAGAGGGCGAAGACGAAGTTGAAGATATTGTTATCGAGGTTTCTGAGAGCGACTCCCTGAACTCAATTCGCAACAAAATAAATGCTTCCGAGGCCGAGGTTGAAGCTTCTGTTATCAACGGACACCTTATTTTACAGAGCACAGTTAGTGGAGAAGAGGGCGAGATCAAAGTAGAAGATCCTGATGGTATCCTGGAAGCCCTGAGGATCTTCGGGCCTGACGAGGATAACGGGGATCTGAAATTTTATAACGAAACTTCTGAAGCCCAAAATGCTGTGGCTTCAATAAACGGTATTCCTGTTGAGCGTTCCACCAATCAGATAGATGATGTCATCGACGGAGTCACGTTTCATCTTGATGGCACAACAACTAATGAAGAGCTGGGCGATAGTCCGCCTGTCACCATCCAAATTTCCACCAACACGGAACCCGCCGTGGAGGCGGTCAACGCCTTTGTGGAACAGTACAATTCCACCAACGATTATATCCGGGAAAAGCTGGACAAGGACGGTCAGCTGCAGGGAGACACCACCTTAATGCGGGCCCAGAGCAAGCTGCGCACCCTGGTCAGCCAGCCGGTGCGGGATGCCACCATTGAAACAGAAGAAGGGGTGGAGAACAAAAAGTTTACATCCTTCTCTTCCCTGGGGGTAACCACCCTGGACGAGGATGGCTACCTGCAGTTTAACCCCGAACAGCTGACCCAAGCCATCCAGGAGGATCCCGAGGCAGTCTATGACGTGTTTAAATATGAAATCAAAGATGAAGACGGCCAGGGCACCGACGAGTACAGCGGGGTCGCTGTGGAGCTGGAAAATTACATGCAGCGGCTGCTGCAAAATACCCCGGACGACCAGGGCCGGACCATGCGGGCCATCACAGCCCAGGAAGAACAGTCTATCCAGCGCCGGATTGACAGTCTCTATCAGCGTATTGAGCGCCGGGAAGAGCGGCTTATGCGCTACGAGGACCGCTTGATCAGGCAGTTTACCGCCCTGGAGCGGGCGATTGCCACCATGAATTCCCAGAGTGAAGAAATGACTCGCATGGTTGACCAGCTGCCCGGCTTTGGTGGTGGCTAATGGCGGTCAAGAAATAAAGCAGCAGTGTGTCTATCCCTTACCGGGAATAAAATGCAGCATAACAATTGACAAGATGATGGTCAACGTTAATCCAGTCTAACGTTGAAAGAATGGAAAGGAGTGTTCCCCTTTTGGTAGCCAACCCTTACGCTCAGTACCAAAAAAACCAGATTGAAACAGCCGACCAGGGTAAACTTTTGATGATGCTCTATGAAGGGGCCCTGCGGTTTTTAGGGCGCTCCAGGAAAGCTCTTGAAGAGGAAAACCTGGAAGAAGCCAACAACAACCTGGTTCGGGTCCAGGAAATCATGGCGGAATTAATGTCCTCCCTGGATTTGGAAAGCGGTGAGGTCGCCGTTTCTCTGTTTCGCATATATGAATATATGCACTACTTGCTGGTGGAAGCAAACATCAAAAAAACAGCGGAACCGCTGGTCCAGGTGGAAAAAATGCTGGTAGAGCTGCGGGATACCTGGAGAGAGGCCTTAACTTCTGCGGAAGGAGCTGCCGAAGGAGATGACAAGGCCGGAAATGAGCCGGCCCAGGAGAAAAAAAGTGGTCTGGGTGCCTACTCCGATACCGGAGAGGCCAAACCCCACAAGCGGGTGAATATCAGTGGTTAGAGGAGCCCTTGCCGACCTGGAAAAAAGCTTGAGCCGGGAACGTGAACTTCTGGAGCTGTCTTTGCCTTCGGAAGAGCTGCCGGAAGAAGAGCGGGACCTGGAGCAGGAGCTGGAACGCTGCCTGGAGCAAACGGAGCTGGCTGTCCAAAACCTGGCCCGCAAGCTTGCTGAGAATCCAGAAGCAATGAGGCAGGAAGAAAAGGCGCTTTTCCAGGAGCTTTTGTCCAGGCGGCAGCAGCAAAGAGCCCGGTGCCTGGAACGGGTCAATGAACTGGCCCAAAAGCTTAAAGCCGTCCGGGCGGAAAAAAAAGCACTCTCCGGTTACCGTCCGGGCAGGAAAAAAGGGTCGCTTTTTGTAGATAAAAAGGGCTGAGCCGATATTTTTTTGCTCTACGCGGTATTTAGGGGTTACATGAAAAGCTGTATTCTGTTATAATAAATAGCACCGAAACACTAATATTCAGGTTTTTCAGGGATGAATGTTCAAGGATGAACAGGTTCAAGCCGGATGCTTGTAAGCTTTCCGGCTTTCTATGTTAGAAATATTTATGTTCAAAATAAATAAAAAGTAGAAACAGGCAGGAATTCCGGTATTCTTGGAGAATTTTTTCCAGTGGAAGTACAGAACGCAATGCACCAGGCTTTTATACCAGCAAAACAAATTATTGCTTTAAGGTAATTTTTCTTACAGCTTTTTATCGAAATGGCAAACCTATCGAAAGGTAGGGACGCAAAGCTATAGGGCCTTTCCTCCTTAAGGGTGGCAGCCTGGCTTACGAAATGAAAAGCTTTTTAATTTTCTCGCCGGCAGGCGGATATCGAGGTGAACAACTTGCTCTGGAGCGACCAGGTGTTAAACAGCCTGAATAAAAAACTTGATGTTTCGGCCCTGCGCCAAAAAGTGACGGCCAACAACCTGGCCAACTTGAATAACCCGCGATATAAGCGTTCTTATGTGACCTTCAGCGAAGAACTGTTAAAAGCCAGGGAAGGGCTGCCCATGGCCCAGACCAGTCCCCGGCACCTGCCCGGGGAAGCCCGTCTCCCGGAACCCCAGGTTAAAACCGAGCGCCATACCACCCGGCGCACCGATGGCAACAATGTCGATATCGACGAAGAAATGATGGATATGGTTACGAACCAGCTGCGCTACAATACGCTGGTTCAGCAAATCAGCGACCGTTACTCCCAGTGGCGCTATATTATTAATGAAGGGAGACGTTAAACATGGAACTCTTTCGCTCGTTTCAAATTAGCGGTTCAGCTCTTACTGCGGAAAAAGTGCGTGTAGATACTGTTTCCAGCAACCTGGCCAATATGGATACAACCCGAACCCTGGAAGGTGGCCCGTACCGCCGGAAAACCGTTGTTTTTGCAGAGCGGCTGGCACAGGCCAGGGGTGAAGAGCTGCCGCCCAAATTCCGCCGCAATGGCGTGAATGTTGCGGCCATAATCGAGGATCCCAACCCGCCCCGGATGGAGCACGATCCCGAACATCCTGACGCCGACGAAGATGGCTATGTAGCCTATCCCAATATTGACCTGGCCAAGGAGATGACAGACTTAATCACGGCTTCCCGCTCTTACGAAGCCAACACAACGGCTGTAAATACGGCCAAAAACCTCTACCTGAAGGCCCTGGAGATCGGTCGAGGGTAAGGAAAAGCTTCAGGTGAAAGCAGTTTCAGCTATCTATTAATCCCTCAGGAGGTCTAGTGCTGTGCGTGTGAACCCATATGCCATCCCCATTCAGGGGAAAAAAGAAGAAAAACAGGAAGCTGCATCGGCAGGCTTCGGCGAGCTGATGCGCGATGCCTTAAACCAGGTAAACCAGAAACAGCTAAATGCAGAAGACGCTTCGATGAAACTGATGACCGGCGATGTTGAAGACCTGCATCAGGTGATGATTGCTACGGAGCAGGCCCGGCTGTCGCTGCAGTTGACGACCCAGGTCACCAACAAGGTTGTGGAAGCATACCAGGAAATCTCCCGCATGCAGATTTAAACTGATACGGTTTGTGAGGTGGCGGTCCTTTGGCCGAAACAGAAGGCACAAAATCGGGTGTTAACAATATAGTAAACCGCTGGAGAGAAATGAGCCGTCAGCGGCAAGTTGTCGTGATTGTCCTGATTGTTGCTTTTTTTGCTTTTTTGATCATGCTCTTCCAGACGACTACCCGGCCGGACTATGTCGTGCTGTACCGCAACATGGACCCGGCATCGGCTTCTCCGCTGCTGCAGGAATTAAGGGAGCGGGGTGTCCCGTACCGCCTGGAAGATCATGGATCAACCATCAAGGTCCCTGTCGAAATGAGCGACGAACTCCGTATCGAGATGGCTGGTGAGGGCCTACCCTTTGCCCAGGATCTGGGTTTTGAGCTCTTTGATGAAGACCGCCTGGGCATGACCGATTTCGAACGGCAGGTTACCTTACAGCGGGCGCTGCAGGAGGAACTGCGCCGGACCATTGCTTCCCTGGATGCGGTAAACCAGGCCCGGGTCCACCTGGCTCTGCCGGAACACCGGGTGTTTATGCGTGAGCGGGCCGACCCTTCTGCCTCAGTCTATTTACAGCTCAATCCTTACGCGGAGCTAAAAGAAAACCAGGTCCGGGGAATTGTCTTCCTGGTGGCTTCCGGTGTGGAAGAGCTCCAACCGGAGAATATCACCGTAATCGACTCTTTCGGCAATATTCTTTATGATGCCGTTAAAAGTGACGACCCGCTTATGGCCGTAGGGGAATCGACCATGCAGCAGCTGGAAGTCAAGCGGGAGTTTGAAAAAGAGCTGGAAGAGCGGGTGCAGAGGATGCTGGAACGTGTCTTTGGGCCCGGCAACGCCCTGGCCGTGGTAACGGCCGAGCTGGACTTTGACGCCCGCGAAACCACCATGATTACATATGACGATGAAGGGGTGCCCCGGAGCACCCATGTAATGGAGGAGAGCTTTGAAGGCGAGGGACCGGTCATGGACGAGGTCGGGGAGCCCAACTACCCGGGATATGTGGGCGTGCTGCCCGGCGGGGAAAGCGAATACGAGCGTTCCGAGGAAACGGTGAATTATGAAATCAGTGAAATGACGGAACACAGCATTGCCGCCCCCGGGCGAATCATGAGTATGCATACCTCCGTCGTGGTGGATTCCATGGAGGATGAGGTGACCCAGGAGGAAATCGAGCAGGTCAATGCCCTGGTAGCTTCTGCCATCGGTTTTAACGAAGATCGCGGCGACCAGATCAGCGTTGAAGGGATGAACTTCGATACAACACACATTGATGAAATGGAAGCGGCTATCGCTGCCATGGAAGAAGAGGAGCGGCGGGAGCAGATGTTCCAACGGGCGATTATCGGTGCGGCCACACTGGCTGTTTTACTCCTGATTTTCATTGCCCTCTGGAGACGCCGCCGCATCCTGGCAGAAAGGGAGATCGTTCCTGCGGCCGAAGGGCCATCCTTGGAAGAGCTGCTGGCCATGGAAGAGGAGGAGTTTATGCCTGAACAAGAGGAAGAGCCTGCCTCCAAGCGGGCCAGGGAGTTGATCGAGAAGAACCCCGATGTGGCCGTTGCCGTGTTGAAATCCTGGATTGTTGAGGAATAACAAGGGTGAGGTATTATGGCTAAACTGGACAGAATAACCGGAAAAAAAAAGGCTGCCATACTGCTCTTGGCCCTGGGGGCGGAGATGTCCTCCCATATTTTGAAACAGTTTTCTGAAGAAGAAATTGAAGGCGTTACCATGGAAATTGCCAACATGAGCCGCGTGGACAAAGAAGTGCGCGATGAAATTATGGAGGAATTCCTGCTCCTGGGTCAGGCCCAGCAGTTCATGCTTGAAGGCGGTGTCGACTATGCCAAAGATCTCCTGGAAAAAACCCTGGGACACCACAAGGCCACGGAGATCATCAAGCGCCTCAAGGAGCAGGTAAAAGTCAAGCCGTTTACCTTTGTGCGCCACACGGACCCCAAGCAGCTGGTGAACCTGATCAGCCGGGAACATCCTCAGACTATCGCTTTGATCCTATCCTACCTGGACTCCCAGCAGTCGGCCACGGTCCTTTCTGAGCTGCCCGAGGAGATGCGGGCGGACATATCCCGGCGCATCGCCCTGATGGACCGCACGTCTCCTGAAATTCTGAAAGAAGTGGAGGGGGTGCTGCGGGAAAAGCTGTCCTCCATCTTCCAGCAGGACTTTACCCAGGCTGGAGGTATCGATACGATCGTTGATATTCTCAACAGCGTGGACCGCGGATCGGAAAAGCTGATCCTGGAAGAGCTGGAAAAAGAGGATGCCGAGCTGGCTGACGAGATCCGTGCCCGCATGTTTATCTTCGAAGATATTATCACCCTGGACGATGCTTCCATCCAGCGGGTGGTCCGCGAGGTGGACAGCAAGGACCTGGCCAAGGCGCTTAAAGGTTCCAGCGAAGAGGTCAAGGAAAGGCTCTTCCGCAACGTTTCCAAGCGGGCGGCGGAAATGCTCCGGGAAGACCTGGACTTTATGGGTCCGGTAAGGCTGCGTGAAGTGGAAGAAGCCCAGCAGCGAATCGTCGGGATTATCAGGCGTCTTGATGAGGCCGGCGAGATCATAATCTCAAGAGGTGGAGAAGATGCCATCATCGTCTAATAACCGAATCCTGCGCGGCCTGGATATCAAAGGCTGGAAAACCTATGAAGCCCGCGTGGCTGAAGAAATGTTTCAGGAAGTTGCCCAGCAGGACTCCCAGGAGGAAGAAGCTTCTCTCCCTCAGCCAACCCGGGAAGAAATGGAGCGGCAAATAGAGGAAGAGAGAAAAGCTGTCCTGGACAAAGCGCAGCGGGAGGCGGAAAAAATCCGCCAGGAAGCCCGACAGCAGGCCGAGAAAGAAGCGGAAGAGATTAAGGAAAAGGCCAGGAAAGAAGGATTCGAAAAGGCGCAGAAAAAAGGCGAGGCTGAAGCCAAAAAGCTGAAAAAAGAGGCAGAAAAAGTCCTCAGCGAAGCCAAGGCCCGGCGTGAAGAACTGCTGGCCGGGGTGGAACCGGAAATAATGCAGATCAGCATCAACCTGGCAGAAAAGCTGCTTCACTCCCAGGTGGAGTTAAACCCGGAAATCATCCTTTCTGTTGCCTCCAGGAGCCTGGAAAGCCTTCCTTCAGGGCAGGAGGTCGTTTTGAAAATAAATCCTGAAGATGAGCAGGTCTGCCGGGAACACCTGGATCGTTTAAGGGGCCTGGTCCGGACCGGAGCCAGCCTGGAGGTGGAGGCAGATGCTGACATCCCTGGCGGCAGCTGCCTGGTGGAATCGGAAGAGGCCGAAGTAGAGCTCTATCTTTTTAGGGAATTGGGCATCTTGGGGCGAAGGCTGATGGAAATTGCCACCCAAAAACAAGATAACCACTGAAGTTCAGACAGGGTGTCTTGCTTGCCAAGATACCCTTTTTTGAGGTGATTTTGACTGGATACCAAGCCGTTTGACTTTACCAAGTATTATCAAGAAGTATGGACCTACCCTTCAACCCGGGTTCGGGGCCGTGTCACCCAGGTTATCGGCCTGGTCATGGAGGTAAGCGGTATCAGACCGTACGTGGGGGAAGTGTGCCGGGTAGAAGTGAATTCCGGCAAAGAACCCGTATTGGCCGAAGTGGTGGGTTTTCGGCAGGGGCGGGCCCTGTTAATGCCCCTGGGCACCTTGAGCGGTATTGGCCCCGGGTGTCGCGTGGAAGCCACGGGAAGCCCTTTTTCTGTTCAAGTGGGCCCTGATGTACTGGGGAAAGTGCTGGATGGGCTGGGCAGGCCGATCATGGGGGATGAGTTGAGCGGCCAGGTGAGCGAAATCCCCGTGGAGAATGAACCTCCCAACCCCATGGAACGCAAACCCATCAACGAAGTGATGGTGACCGGGATTCGCGCCATTGATACGGTGCTTACCTGCGGCCAGGGCCAGCGTATCGGCATCTTTTCCGGCAGCGGTGTGGGAAAAAGCACTCTGCTGGGCATGATTGCCCGTTACAGCGGAGCTGATGTTAGCGTAATCGGGCTGGTGGGCGAGCGCGGCCGCGAAGTGATGGACTTTATCAATAACGACCTGGGAGAGGAAGGATTAAAACGATCCGCCGTCGTGGTTTCCACCTCGGACCGGCCGGCCCTGGAACGGGTCAAGGCCGCCCTGGTGGCTACATCCATCGCGGAGTATTACCGCAGCCAGGGGTTGAAGGTTATTCTGATGATGGACTCGGTCACCCGGTTTGCCATGGCCCTGCGGGAAATCGGCCTGGCCATCGGGGAACCGCCGGCTACCAAGGGGTACACTCCCTCTGTTTTTGCTGCGTTGCCCCGGGTGCTGGAGCGCTCGGGCACCTCCGGAACAGGCTCTATCACCGGCTTTTATACCGTCCTGGTGGACGGTGATGACCTGAATGAGCCCATCTCCGACGCTGTGCGCAGCATCCTGGACGGGCACATTGTTTTAAGCCGTGACCTGGCAGCCCGGAACCATTACCCCGCCATCGATGTGCTGAACAGCGCCAGCCGTCTCATGCCGGTGATCACCGACCAGCGTCACCAGGAGCAGGCTTCGCAGATCCGCGATCTTCTGTCGGCCTACAAAGAATCGGAAGACCTGATCAATATCGGTGCCTATGTCAGGGGAAGCAATCCCCGGGTCGACCGGGCTATCGAATACAGGGACCTGCTGACCCGCTTTTTGTGCCAGGGGATCACTGAATCTGTTTCCTGGGATGAGAGCATGCAGGCCCTGGAAGAATTACATTTAATCGAATAATTTGGATTAATACTGCAGGGCTCCTTAACTTCAGCCATTTTATGGCGAAAATATAGATAGGAGCCTTTGTGGTTTACTGATGGATTACGGGGGGTAAGCCATGAGCTTCAATTTCAGGTTACAAAAACTCCTGGAGCACCGGGAAGATCAGAAAAAGATGGCCCAGGAAGAACTGGCCCGCAGGGAGCAGGAGAGGATGAAAGTCCAGTCCAAGCTGGAGAAGATTGAAACGGCCCAGCAGCGCCTGCTGGACTTTCACCGGGACCAGCAGGCGCAGGGGATGGATGCCTTTACCCTGTTTTCCATCGATACGTACCAGAGCCGCCTGGAACAGGACTACCATACTGTTAGGCAGAAGCTGCACCAGAGCAAAAATAAAGTGGAAAAGCAAAGGGAAGTTGTTGTGGAGCACTGGCGCCAGTGCCGGGTCCTGGAAAAACTCAAGGAAAAGGCATGGCAGGAATACATAGAAGAAGAACGGCTGAAAGAAGACCGAATCAATGACGAGCTGGCTCTTTACTGCCATATGCGCAACAACAACGGTCCTGACTTCAGCGAAGGGGGTGGTATAAGCGAATAAAACTACACACTCCAGGGAAGGAGGTGATACAAATCAATGAAGATGGATATTATTGCAGCGGTAATGAATGTGGGCCAAGGAAAC
>CAZOOA010000074.1:0-13302 GCA_964581355.1 uncultured Desulfovibrionaceae bacterium
ATCAAAGTACGGCGATATTTATGAGCTTAGGCAAGTAAACGGAGTATAAAGAAGGCCCTTAAAGGGTGCTTACCTTGGGGCAATCTGTTATAATATGTTCCAAACGGGTTATGCCGTATTTTAGCAGGTAATAAAGACCAATGTAGCGGAGAACACGCCCTTAAAGGATCTCAATTTTGTAACTATATTATACCACAGAAATTACCAGCGTCATACATTCAAAGGACGTTTGTGGGTTGGCATTTTAAAATGCCAGTTAAATATACTATGTGGCGGTGAAAACATGCGTTTAAAAGAATTATTGCTGCAAGTGAATTATGAGCATGTCTGGAGTATACTCGAATGCGAATATTCGCTAACGGAAGACGCCTATGACGTCTACAGGCGGGTGATGGAAGAACTGAAATCCCTTGAAGCAAAGCCCGGCGAAAAACAGACGACTTTAGTTGTTGCGAAAATTCAAAGTATTTTTGAGCCCGGCAACTATATTTTCGATGTGTTTGGCCTGCACGAAAACGATGACCAACGCTACTGCCTGACAATGACACCCTGGGAAGAATGGAACAACCTAACTGTTTTGGATAAATCAATCGAACTGTACGGGGCTGTGGCAGTTGCTGCTCATGCCCTGTTTGAAATGACATTTTATGGCTTCTCTGCAGAAGAGACCGCAAAGCGAGTGGCCGAAGAAATGCAGATTTTAAATGATCGTTATGATGAAATCGAAAGTGGCCGGGCTCAATTAATCCCTCATGAAGAAGTCATGGCTGAACTCGGTTTTGAAGATAACCGTACACCGGAAGAAAAAGCACTGGAAGACCAGCAAATCAAAAATATCCATGCCGAAAACGAAGAGATTTTCAAAACCCTGTTGAACAACCGCTGATCACGGCAGGCAATTATTCAATTAGAAGACCACTATACCCCACAAAGCGGGGACAACATCAACGGGGGCACCATCACAAGGATGAAGATACTAATCTTAAACGCACAGGTTATAGGTGACAGATCCTTTTTTCAGGATAATCATATGGGATGATCGTCCTGTTGTAGGAAGAATTTAAAATTGCAAGAGGAAAATGAGTGGGTCTGTAGAACCTTTGAATGAGGCTATTTTATTTCACAAGGCAATAAATGTAAGCGAACTCAAGTCTGTAAATCCTTTCTATGTTTTGTCCACTGGGTCTGTCTGGATAATCAACGAGTGTTCCAAAAAAGTGGCAGAGTCTTCCTGAGAGGTTGTTTTTTAATGGATGAAAAGCTGTTTCGGCAGATCATCGAGGTCAATTATCTTACGACGGAGAATGCCTGGCGTTACCGGGCCATTCTGCGTTTTTTTTATTTGCAGCACGAAAAACTGCGCTATTACCTGCTCCCCGAAGAAGTTTACAGTTACCTGCAATCGAACCCCCATTTTTCCGATTATACCCTGGAGCAGCTGCAGCAGGACCTGGCCCAGTTGGTTGAATGGAAAAACCTGATCCCCCGCCAGGATATGGGCAAGGTCAAATCTATTGAGGAGTTTCGCAAAAAGCGCTTTCGCTACCAGTGCACACCTTATACGGTGGAGATAGAGCGGATGGTCCAGACTCTGGAAGAAAAAGGCGACTCTTTTGGCGGTTCCCTGGAGAAAACCCAGTTTGACCGCCTCCTGGCAGCGTTGATGAAATTTACCGACTACAAAGCGGTGCCGGCAATGGCGCCGGAAGAGCTCTACGCCGCCTGGGATGATGTATATGAAAACTTCCGCAGGCTTACGGAAAATGCCGCCGATTACCTCGCTTACCTGGGCAGTGAAAAAGTGGAGGAACTGATGCAGACAGAGGCCATGCTGGTCTACAAGGACCATTTAACAGAGTACCTGCGCAATTTTATCCACGGCCTGCAGCGGTCTTCCTTTCGCATCGAACGGCTGCTGCAGGATGTGCAGCCTGGTTTTATCGAGCCTGTTTTGGAACGGTTGGCCGATTATCACCTCTCTGTCCCACGGCTGGAGGAGCAGCCTTCCCGGGAAGCGGTGATTGAGCGCTTCCGGGAGCAGTGGGCCAGCATGCTGGCCTGGTTTCTGGGGCGGGATGGCCGGGAAAGCGACATGGTCTACCTGCAAAATGCCACGACGGAAGCGATACGCCGTATCACCCGTTTTGCCCAGCGCCTGGGCGAAAGATACCACAACCTGCAGAGCCGCCGCAAGGACTATCTGTCCCTGGCCGAGTGGTTCAGCAACTGTGCCGACACAAAAGATGCCGGCCGCCTGTTTGCCTGCGTTTTCGGGGTTGCCCATACCCGCCACATATTTGCTGCCAGGAAGGAAACAGAGGATATCTACCGGGAAATATGGGAGGAAAAGCCCACAGATATCCTGGTCCAGCCCCGCGTCCGGTATTACCGGGCCAAGGTCAGGCCCCAGGCTGTGGTCAGCCGGCAGAAGGAAAAGCAAAAAGCCCTGGAAGAGTACCTGCGCCAGAAGGAAGCGGAACAAAGATTGTTAGAACAGGTTATGCAGGAAGACCGCATCGTGCTCAGCCAGGTTGCCCTCAGCGATCCCCATGTCCGCAAGATCCTGCTGCGCTGGATCGGCAAGTGCATGAGTGACCGGCAGCGTGAGGCGAGGACGGAAACAGGGGGCAAAATTCGGCTCCTGGAAAAAAGCGCTCAAACGGTGGAGCTGCACTGGGACGATGGAGTGCTGCAGATGCCCGATTATGAAATACAGTTTCTCGAATGAGCGGTGTGAGCGGTGGCGGCAGGTAAGCGGACGGCGGCAAGCAAAAGGTAGTGGAAAACGGTGTTGGCGACAAGGAACCGCGGAAGCAGCCGGGTGGCGGCAGCAAGTGGTGGCTAGTGGTGTCGGGCGGTGTCGGGCGGTGTCGGCGGGAAAAAACGTTAAGATAAATGAGCGGTGATAGCGTATGAGTACGAACTACAAGAAAAAATCCTCTCCTTTCGATGAGAAAGCCCGGGAGGCGGCGGAGTATCTCCTGGAAAGGTTTTGGATATTACGGGAACAGGAGCCTGAGCTCTATAGGATGGTATTGGAGCGGCAGAACGCCCTGCGCACGTATTTCCTGGACAAAACCGGTTTTAACCTGATCATCCACCGCCTTTTTGTCAAGCTGGAGAAGATACCGGTGGAAGCGGAATCCTGGATGGGGGTGCCCGACTTTTCCGAGCCCCGGGACTATGTGCTTTTCTGCTGCCTGATGGCTTACCTGGAAGGCAAAAATGTGGACGAGCAGTTTTTACTTTCCGATCTTTGTGAGCTGCTGCAGGGCATTTATCCCGGCGAAGAGGGCCTGGACTGGACCAATTACGGGCACCGCAAATCGCTGGTGCGGGTGCTGAATTTTGCTGCCCTGCGGGACCTGGTAAAGGTCGTGGAAGGGGATGTAAGCGGTTTCAGCACGGAGGAAGACCACGAAGTGCTCTACGAGATCCCCCTTGTTTCCCGCTATTTTATGCCCTCTTATCCCAAGGAGCTGCCGGAGTTTGCCTCGCTGGAGGAGATACTGGCCGGGGACTGGCGGGAGATGAGCGGCCTGGAGCAGGATGAGAGCCTGAAAAGGCGCCACCGGGTTTACCGCCGCCTGCTGCTCTCGCCTGTCATGTACGCCCGCTCTCCCGATGATCCGGACTTTACCTACCTGCGCAATTATCGCCACCGCCTGGGCGAAGATATTGAAGAGCATACAGGCTTGCTCTTTGAGCTCTATGCAACTTCGGCACTGCTCGCCAGCCCCGAACGGCGCGCCCGGCTCACACTTTTCCCCGAGCAGCGGGCCCTGTCGGATATCGCCATGCAGTTATCCGGCCTGGCACGGGAAAAGCGTGATGAAGAAGAGATACCCCTGCAGGGGGACGGCTCTCTTTTGCTAACGGCTGTGGTATTTGAAAAGTGGGTCGGGGAACTGAAAGAGCGGTACGGGGCGGGGTGGAGCAAGCAGTACCGGGAAGCACTGGTTACCACTGTGGCAGCCGACCTGTTGGACTACCTGGAAGAATGGAAAATGGCTGCACAGAACCCGGAGACGGGGGTCATATCCCTGCTGCCCCTGCTGGCCCGCACCGTCTGCCGCTACCCGGCAGATTTTAACGAAAAAGAGATTAAATAGAGGTGAAGTGATGGTTGACAACCAACAGCAGCAGTTACATGCTGCACCGGCTGTGACAGGGCAGCAGGCACAGCGAACCCGGAAAGCACAAAAAGACCAAGAATCCCAAGAGACCCAAGAGACCCAAGAGGCGCAAGAGGTCCAAGAAGCCCAGGCAGCAGGCGCTGACCAGGAAAAAAACCCCTGGCAGCTTTACCGTGCCGGTATTTTCAATTTCTGGTACTACGATGAGGAAGAGTTTTTCTTTGCCGACGGGAAACTGCTGCTCAGGGGAGCCAACTCCAGCGGGAAATCCGTGACCATGCAGAGCCTGATCCCGGTTTTGCTGGACGGGCGCAAAAGCCCCGACCGCCTCGACCCTTTCGGCTCCCGTTCCCGGAAGATGGAAGATTACCTGCTGGGCGAGGCAGAGCTGGTAGACCGGGAGGAACGCACAGGATACCTCTACCTGGAATACAAGCGGCGCCATACAGAACAGTACCTTACCACCGGAATGGGGCTGCGGGCCAGGCGCCACGGCAGCCTGGATTTCTGGGGTTTTGTACTGAAAGACAACCGCAGGATCGGCACGGATCTGCAACTCTACAAGACAGAATACAATGCAGAAGGCGCGAAGGAAAAAATCCCTCTGACCCGCCCCGAGCTGGAAAACCGTATCGGGGAAGGCGGCCGGGTGGTCCGCACGCAGGCCGATTACATGGATCTGGTCAACCGGCATATCTTTGGTTTTTCCTCCCAGGAAGCCTATGAAGAGCTGATCAAGCTGTTGATTCAACTGCGCAGCCCCAAGCTTTCCAAGGATTTCCGGCCCACGGTGATCTACGATATCCTCAACGAGTCGCTGCCCCCCATCTCCGGCGAGGAGCTTCGCCCCCTGTCCGATATTATTGAGAGCATGGACCAGACCGGGCAGCAGATAGAACAGCTGGAGCAGGACAAAAAATCCGTGGAACGCATCTGCCGGCAGTACAGCACGTACAACTGTTATGTGCTGGCCGAGAAAGCTTCCAAGCTGCTGCACAGCCTGCAGGACCTGAAAAAATGGGAGAAAAAGGGTGCGGAGCTGGTAGAGGAGGAAACAGTGCTCTGCGGGGAGATAGAGAAGTTAAAGCAGACCCTCCTGGAGCTGAAGTCTGAAGAAAGCAGCCTTCAGGAAGAGCAAAGCATCCTTTCCCGGCACAAAGTATTCGAGTTCGAGAAAGAAAAAATAGAAAAAGAACGCCTGCTCCAGGAGACGAAAAACCTGGCAGGCCAAAAAGACCGGTCGCTCTCCCAAAAATCCGCAAAAGAACAACAGCTGCGGGAGCAAATCCGAACCCTGCAGGAGCAGCAGGCCCGCAGCGAAGAAGAGGTAAGCAGCCATACAGAGGATTTGGCCGGCTTTGCTGAACAGGGCCGGTTTGCCGCCCATGAGCAGGCGGCAGCGGAGTTTTGGCGCCGTTTCCGGGAAGAATACCATTTTGACCCCTGGAGAAAAGAAGCCGGGGCATACCGGGACAGGCTGGAGAAACTGCTAAAAGCCATGGAGGAAACAGCGCGCCTGCGGGAACGTTACCAGGACGCAGACCGGGAACTGGGAGAAGCCCGCCGGGAGCTGGACGAAGAACGGGTGAAAGAAAAAGAGTGGTATAACCTGTTCTTGGAAGAAAGGGACAAACTTCTGGAAGCCGTCCACCGCTGGCGGGAAAACAACCGGGTGCTGCATTTGGAAACAGGCGAAACCCAGGCCCTGTCCCGCTACTGCAGCCTGCTCTACGAAGAAGTGTCCCTGGAAAAGCTGCGTGAACCGCTGCAGCAGGCTTACCTGCGGCACCAGGAAAGGCTCGGAGAAAAGCGGACAGACATTTCCCACCGTCTGGAACAGAAAAAGATGGAGCTTGAGGAAAAAGCAAAGGAGCTGGAGTCGTGGCGCCGCGTAAAAGACCCCGAACCCCAGCGCCATCTTAATACATTGGCGGCCCGCGCCGCACTCGACCAAGAAAAGGTCCCCTACCTGCCCTTTTTTGCCGCCGTGGAATTTAACCGCGAGGTGCCGGCCCACCTGCGCGAACGTCTGGAAAGTGTCCTGGCGCAGATGGGCCTGCTGGACGCGTTGGTCGTCCCGCAGCGGTCTCCGAAACGCGTTTACCGCCATGACCGGGTCATCCATCCAGCCCCCTGCTATTTTGTCTCCACCCTGGCCGATTATCTCTATCCCACGCCAGTGGAAGGTGTTGCCGTGGAAGCGGAGGATATCGATGTGGTGCTGCGCAGCATCCTGGTCGAAGAAGGGCAAGAAGCGCAAGAAGGGCAAGGGGAGCGGAAAAAGGCAAGGGCAAGTGAAACAAAAGGGGCAGCACAGCAGGGAAATAATGCCAGGATGACCGGGGCCAAAGGCGGAGAAGCCGACGAAAAGGAAACTGCTGCCAACCCGGCCATCAGCAAAGACGGGGTCTACCGGATATCTTTGCTGCACGGGCATGCCCCGGACGGTGAACGCTCCCGTTTTATCGGGCGGGAAGCCAGGCGCATGTACCGGGAGCGGGAGATGGCCCGGCTGCAGGGCGAGTTGGATACGCTTCATGAAGAGCGGCAGTCCATCCAGGAGGAACTCCAGGTGTTAAAGGAAACCCTGGCCCGGCTGCAGGAAGAATTTGGCACCTTTCCTTCCGGGGAAAATGTACACGAGGCCTTTAATAATTACCGGGAAGTGCAGCATAAAATTGGCGTGCTGCAGCAAAACGTGGAGCAAAAAGACAACCAGGTGAAACTGATGCTGGAAAAACTGCAGCAGTCTCGCTCCCGTCTGCGCTCCCTGGCGGAAGATCTGCCCTTTGGGGATGATGAAAAGGAAAACTGCCGCCAGGCGCTGGCAGAAATGCAGTTCTACCTGGACAAACTGCAGAAGCTGGAGATTTTGCACAACCGATTTTGCCATACCGGCAAACTGGTGGAACAGCAGCAGCAGGAGCTGCAGGGGACCCAAAGCGATATCGACGGGCTGAGCCAGGAACTGCGGGACCTGGAAAGGAAAGCGCAGGGTTACGCAGAGATCTTAAAACGCCTGGAGCAGGAACTGCAAGAGATGGGCGCCGAAGAAATCCGGCACAGGATAGATTATGTGGATGGCCGCCTGCGCGAAATTCCCGAAAAGATTTCAGATTTCAAAGAGCAAAAAGGCAAAAACGAGCAAAACCTGGAACACCTGCGAGGGGAACGGGCCAGGGTGGAAAACAGCACCCGGGCGCACCGGGAGCTGGCGGAAGGCTGGCAGGAAGTCTTTGCCGCGGAACTGGGCCTGGAGCTGGTTACAGGCAAGGAAGAACTATTCCAGGCGATGGCAGACATGCCGTTGGACGGACAGGCGCGGAAAATCAAAAAACATTTTTCCGCCCTCCTGGAGCAGACGGACCGGGAAAAAATCAATGATTCCCTGCGCAAGACCTATTTCCAGGAACAGGGGCTGCTGGTGGAATATCGCCCCCGGATGGAAGCGATGCCGGAGACCGCTATGATCGGGGAGTTGCCCGGCGATGGGCACGAGGACGAGTCTTTAACCTATAAAGTGCAGGACCTGCTGAACACCTCCCGGCGGATGATGCTTGTGCTGGAATACGACGGCAAAGGGGTCAGCCCCTATACCGTCCTGGAACGCCTGCGCAAGGATATCGAGCTGCAAAGACAGGTTTTAAGTGACAAGGACAGGGAACTCTACGAGGAAATCATCATGCACAGCGTGGGGCGCATTATCCGCGGGCGCATTTCCCGGGCGGAACAATGGGTCAAGCAGATCGATCAACTGATGTCGGAGCGTAATACATCCAGCGGCCTTACCTTTTCCTTGAACTGGCGCCCCCGGGCGGCGGAATGGGAGCAGGAACTGGATACCCGGGAACTGGTCGAACTTTTGCGCAGGGACCCCCGCATCCTCAAAGAGCAGGATTTTAACCGCATCATCGGTCATTTCCGCTCCAAGATCGAGCGGGCCCGCGAGGCGCTGGCTGAACGGGGACACGGCGACACTTTCCACCAGCTCGTGAGGGAGATGCTTGATTACCGGCAGTGGTTTTCCTTTACCCTCTATTACCGGCGGGAAGGACGTCCCAAAAAAGAGCTTACCAATCATGTTTTCAATACCTTCAGCGGCGGGGAAAAAGCCATGGCCATGTATATCCCGCTTTTTTCCGCCGCCTATTCCCGCTACCTGGATGCGGGAACGGATGCCCCGTATATTATCTCGCTGGACGAGGCCTTTGCCGGGGTGGACGAGCAGAACATCCGCGACATGTTCGACCTGCTGGAAAAACTGGGCTTTAACTACCTGATCAATTCCCAGTACCTGTGGGGGGACTACGATACAGTCCCGGCCCTTTCCATCTGCGAACTCATCCGTCCACAGGAGGCGCCTTTTGTCTCCGTGGCCCGGTATCTCTGGAACGGGCGCACCCGTAGGGTAATTCACTCTGTTGAGGAATTCCAGGAAGCCCTGGCACGCTAACCTGCCGGGTGGACGGAACTTGCCGCAGGGGCGATTCCCCTGGCAGGCACAGCCCCCACCTGCCGGATGAATAGTTGTTTAAACTGGAGAGTGAGGCCTTGTGGATGAAGAAAAGCAGCAGGTGATCAATGAAGCCCTGGATTATTTCCGGCAAAGCCCGGCCCTGGAGCGGCTGCTGGACCTGTTCAGGGAGAAGTATTATTCCCTGGGCAGGATTGGGGGCAGGGTCCGGCTGGAAAGCTTAAAAGATGAAGACAGGGAAAGCCTGGGCGGTCTGCTGGGCCGTGAAATTGGTCAGGAAAATGAGGTCAGCGTCTCGGCAAAGGAAATGGAAAAGGCCTTAAACCAAACCCGCTTTGCTTCCATCTCATTGCAGGATTTGGTTTTCGCTTTTGCCGGAGGTTCGGTTTTATCGAGCCGGGAAGAAAAAGCACGCTACGAGGCGGAAAAAGAGCTTTTTTTCACGGAACTGGCCCGGGGCTGCGATTTCACTGCAGGGCGAAAATGGCTGGAACATATCCGCCAAAAAGGCGCCGGCAGCCGAAGCATCCACCAGGCTTATGACAAAGACAGGGATAACTTGCGCCGGCAGTTGCTCCAGGTTTTACAGGCACTGCAGGAAGTTCCCTGTGCATACGAGCGGCTGCCGGTGTTTGCCGCCCGTATCACCGGCGATCCCCACGGGTTTGACCTGGACACAGAAAGGGGAAAACTTTTGCTTGCAGCGCTGCAGTTCCTGGCCTGGGGTCGTGCGGAGAAGGCGGAGAAGGCATACGCCGGGGATCTTTCTTATGCGGAAAAAGGCGAACTATTAGCCGATTTTGGTATTATCAGGGACGATATTTTAAACTTTGTTCCCTGTACGGGGCTGCTGGCTTATGAAAAAGAAAGCAAGACTCCTTTGCTTACCTGGGAACATGCCTGTGCGGAGCATTTGGTTTTCAATGTGCCCTTAAGGGAGCTAACCCGGCTAAGTGCGGTGGAACCTTTTCTGCAGGCAGCAATGCCCCCGGGGGGAAAAGTTGTTTTTGTGGTGGAAAACGCCGGGGTTTTTTCTGCGATTCTTGACCGGTTTGTCGGCCGGCCCCACCCGCCTTTGGTCTGCACCCACGGCCGGTTTAACCTGGCCTCCCTGATGCTGCTGGACCTGCTGGCCCAGGGGGGATGCCGGATTTTTTATTCCGGGGATTACGACCCCGAGGGTTTGCAGATGGCCCAACAGTTGCTCCAACGGTTTGACGGCTCTGTGCTCCCCTGGCGGTATACTCCGGGCGATTACCGGAAAAGCCTGCCGCGTAAACCATTAAAGCCCGCCGCATTGCAGAAACTGAACAGTATAGCCGAGGCAAGCCTTCTGCCCGTCAAAGAGGCAATTTTGGCCGAGGGCCAGGCAGGCTACCAGGAACATATCATTTCCGCCCTGGTGGAGGACATCGAAGGTTCCATCGACTGGGCCTGGTCAAGGCGGGTTTAAAACAGCCCCCGGTCGAATGCGCCATCTCCCCGGTTAGGGGCGGGGTGTTGAATACCAGAACTTCGGACGCAAGCAAGGTTTTTCATCCCCTGTTGTGGTTCGATAGAGCCGTGGCGGTTAGTATGCTTGCAGCTACCAGCAATTGCGAAAGAAGCAAGATAATCAGCAAGCGGAAAAAGGTTTTCGCAAGTCATTCGTAGAAAAAGAAAGATCATTGGACAAACAAGTGTATTCAAACCACGTTCTGGAAAAGACTGAAAAAGGCAGGTGGAAACAATGAGTGATTTGTTGAAGGTGCAGCGCAATGACTCCTGCCCTTGCGGCAGCGGCAAAAAATACAAAAAGTGCTGCCTGCAGCAGGTGGAAGAACTGGAAAAACGGTGGCAAAAGGAAGGCTATTTTTGGTTTACCCCGGAATTCAGGCAGGCCCTGGCGATGGTTTGCGGGTTAGCTCAGCAGCAGAAGGAAGAAGGAAACGATCAGGAAGATGTTTATTACCAGCTGAAAGAAGGGCTGGATGAACTGGGTGAAAAGTTTTTCGAAAAACAGTCGGAGATCAAGGCAGTCGATGAATATATTTCGCACTTGATGAAAGTCTTTAACGACCTGCTGACCAAGAACCCTTTCTACCAGGAAATGCGCCTGAGTTTACAGCAGGGGATGGAGGTCCTGAGGCCTGCCAATAAAGCCATGCTGGACGCAGGAACAGGCGAAGGGGACGAGCAGGAAAAAGAAAAAATGCAAGCAGCGCTGCAGGAAGCCATTCGGACCTGGCTGGTCGAGCAAATAGATCAACAAGCAAACGACTGGTTTGTCTTGAGTTTGATGAAGGGTTTGCAGAGGCCGTCATACAGCCTGGACGAAAGGTCTGCACAGCTCTTAGCCCTTTATTTGGCCCTGCAGAAGAAGCCGGAAGAAAACGATTTCTGGGATATCCTGGTCAGAGTGGTCCTGCAGGAGACATACCAGGTCATAGAGCAGCTGGATAAGGCCGGCTTGTGGAAGCAGGGCTTGCAAAAAGCGGAGCAAGCAGATCAGTCCGCTCAAGAGAAGATGGATGAGTTGATGAAACAAAACCCCACCTATCGTTTAGAGATTATTAGGAAAATCAATGAAACAGCGAAATCTGCCCAGGACCTGATTGCCAGGGGCCGGTTGAGGCTTCATCTTGCTCCCTATGCGGTCCTGGGGGGTCTGCTGGCAGTACGGGAGGTGTTGGCAGGTCAGGATATTCAGGCGGGCGAGCCGGGCAAAGAGGGCACTTTCACCCAGAGGCTGGCCGACAAGGTTCAATCATTCATTCAAACCCTCCAGGAAAATGAACTGATGGAGATGGTGACCAAAAACTGGGTGGAGGATTACGATCTCTTTATCGCTACCATGCGGCAGTACCTGGAACAATGGCTGCACGAAGAAGGCCGGGAAATGTCGCAGCAAGAACGCGATCAGGTCAGGCATTGCCGGGAAATCTTGGGAAGTGGTCATGAAGGCCGGCTCTCGTTTTTCTGCTACATCGTTGCCCTGGTTTCATTTCTTGAAACAATAGACGGTGTCCTGGAAGTGGATAACTCCCGGCTGGAAAAAGAAACAGGCATGCCGGCCGTAGAGTTTTTAACCAGTGCTGGCCTGGAGCAGTATGCAAAGTCTTTGGAAAATGAAGAAAAACCCGATGCCGCCCGGCATGTGCGAAGCTTTCAAGAGCGGGTGGGACAAAAGTAAGTTGAAACTTCGGGCATTTCTTTGGCTGTTCATGAAATCAACTTGAAAATCAATGAAATAACGATCAGGCCAGTGCAGGAAAAAGGAAAACCTGGAGGTAAACCTCCAGGTTTTTTGTGTCCTGTGAAACCAAGGTCTTATCGCAGACAAAATGAAGCATAGATCAGGTAGGCAGAGCCCTGTTGCCCCTGCTTGCTTGCAGCAGAAGGGTCAACCCGAAAGGTGTACCCCACCATACTATCGCTTTCAGCGGTACGGGGGGATCTCCAGCAGTTCGTCCACCGTAACAAAGGTGTAGCCCTGGCTGCGCAGGGCTTCGATCAATTCCGGCAGCGCTTTTACTGTTGCGCCCCGGCATTCGCCGCCCCCGGCGGAATGGAGTAAGATGATTGCTCCAGGTCGCACATCGGCAAGAGTATTGACCAGGATGGAATCCACTTCCCGGTCTCTCCAGTCTACCGAATCCACCGACCAGTTGATAATATAGTAGTCCAAACCGATTAACCTGTCCAGTGCTTCCATATCCACCGCCCCATAGGGTGGGCGCATCAGGCGGGGGCGAAGCCCCGTGGTTTCTTCGATGGCTTCACGGGTCCTGATCATCTGCAGGGCCAGGGTTGGCCTGGCCAGCTGGCGCAGGTCCGGGTGTGACCAGGTATGACTGCCGATAACATGTCCTTCGGCAGCGATCTGTCGTGTCACCCGGGGATACTTGTCCACTTCGCTCCCGATTAAAAAGAACGTGGCCGGAACATGGTATTCTTTTAATATATCCAGGACCTGGGGAGTGTAGGTGCTGTCCGGCCCGTCGTCGAAAGTCAAGGCAACCTTGGCCTGTTGAGAAGGACCCGTTAAAAAGAAGCGATCACTAAATATTCGTCTCAGCTCGGAGATGCTAAGCTGTGGAGGCTCTGGGGAAGGTTTTGGTTCTTGTGCTGCGGGAGGTTCTCCTGCTGGTGTTTCAGGGATTTCAGGTTGCTCAGGCTCTTCATCTATTTCAGGTTCCGGCTCGGGGACAATGATAGGCTGGCCGGGGAAAATGCGGTCCGGATAGCGCAAATAACCGTTTCGTTTCATCAGCTCCTGGAGGGTGATTTCGTGTTTCTGTGCGATAAGAGACAGGTTTTCGCCCGGCGCCGCCCGGTGTATTTGATTCGCGTTCCCCGGTAAGGTAAAGATTAAGATCAGTAAAACAATTGCGGTAGAGGCCAACATTTTCAACGCTTTATTATTTTTGTAGTCTTTCATGGTTTTAAAACTCCTTTTTATGCTTCTTGTTTCAAATTATTTCTTTCTTTATGATCATATGGCAAAGCCTGTCCGAATTCTACCGGTAGTTGTTGGCATTCCAGCCAGGAACAGTCGGAAACAGAATGTGTTAAATTTTAACAACAATGTAATTCCACGTATTCCCATGTAGCTTTTTGGAAATACAAGAGGAATTTTATACTTAAATGGCGAATTGATTCCTATATTTGAATATTTTTGTTGAAAAATTTTAAAGGAGGGAATTATTAATG
>CAZOOA010000075.1:0-13224 GCA_964581355.1 uncultured Desulfovibrionaceae bacterium
ATTTGTTCTGAAAGTTCCCTCTTGATTTTTATTTTAAACTTATGCTAATATTTAAGCATAAGGTATTTCGTTTTGGTTAAAAATCTTCGCCAACAAACAACATTCGAAGCAATGCCCCTTGAAGTAAACCAGGTGTTTCACCTGGTAGATCATGTACAGACCTTTTTATCCCTGCTGCCATTTCCCAAGAACATAAGAGCTTGAAATTATATCGAAAAGAGAGGTGTGACCATGAGCAAAATGATCTTTGTCCACCCCAAGCGGTGTGTGAGCTGCCACAGTTGTGAAATCGGGTGCTCTGTCGAGCATTCCCACTCCAAGCAGCTCTATGCCGCCGTCTTTGAAACACCGCGTCCCCGGACCCGCGTTTTTGTCGAGCAGACAGGTGAAACCAGCCTTCCCCTGCAGTGCCGCCACTGTGAAGACGCTCCCTGTATTCATGTGTGCCCGACAAACGCCATGCACCGCCAGGATGTTGATGAAGCTGTATTGATTGAACAAGACCTTTGTATTGGCTGTAAATGGTGTATTTTGGCCTGCCCCTTCGGAGTTGTCTCCCAGCATGACACGGAAAAAACCATCACCAAATGTGACCTTTGCATGGATCGGACTCCTTACGGTCTTGTCCCGGCCTGTGTGAACAGCTGCCCCACTGGAGCGCTGGAATTTACGGATATTCAAACCGTAACCCGTGACAAAAGGAGGGAATTCCTGGTTGATTACCTGGGAAAGGAGTAATCCAGGTCAGACAGCCAGCATACAATGTCCATCGAACGAAAAGAAATTCAGCCGATCATCGAGAAATACCGTGGCCAGACAACGGGGCACGTAGCCCTGTTACAGGACATTCAAAAAGAGTACCGTTATCTGCCCCGGGAAGCGCTGGAACAGGTTTCTCAACAACTGGATATTCCCCTGAGCCAACTTTACAGCATGGCAACCTTTTATAACAGTTTTAACCTGGAACCCCGGGGACGACACGAAATCCATGTCTGCATGGGAACAGCCTGCCATGTCCGGGGAGCCCCGCGTATCCTGGACCGATTGTCACAAAAATTGGGTGTTGGTCCAGGCGAAACGACAGAAGATGGTGAGTACACCCTGGAAACTGTCAACTGCGTGGGCGCCTGCGCCCTGGGCCCGCTGGTCACCTTTGACGGTCGTTATTATGGCCAGTTAACGCCGGGAAAAGCTGAAAAGTTAACAGGGAGGAAGCCATGAAAACTTTTGCCAGCATCTTAGATATGGAGCAATTCCGGAAGTCAAAGCTGAAGAAACATAAGCCCGAAGCCCGTCATGTATCCATCTGCTGCGGAACAGGTTGCCGGGCTTCCGGTGCACTGGACGTTGTGCAGGAACTGGAACGAATAATGGAAGAACGGGGTGTTGATGCTGAGGTTTCTACGAAATTAACCGGCTGCCATGGGTTTTGCGAGCAGGGCCCCCTGCTGGTAGTCTTTCCTGAAAAAATACTCTACTGCCAGGTAAAAGTGGAGGACGCAGAAGAAATTGTCACAGAAACCCTAACCCGGGGGAAGATCATTGAACGCCTGCTTTACCAGGACCCCTCTTCCGGCATGCGCATCTCCCAGGAAGACCAAATTCCTTTTTACCGGGAACAAATGAGACTGCTCCTGGCCCGCAACGGGCAAATGGACCCCACCAGCCTGGAAGACTACCTGGGAAATAACGGGTATATAGCCCTGGCCAAGGTCCTGGAAAATTTGGAACCCGCAGAAATTATTGAGGAAATTAAGCAATCCGGGCTTAGGGGACGCGGGGGAGCCGGTTTCCCTGCCGGGCAGAAATGGGAAATCTGCAGGCAGCAGGAAGAAGAAATTAAATATGTCATCTGCAATGCCGATGAAGGCGACCCGGGCTGTTTCCAAGACCGCAGCATCCTGGAAGGAAATCCTTTCAGCGTCCTGGAAGGTATGACCATTGGAGCCATGGCGGTCGGGGCTTCAGAAGGTTATATTTACGTTCGTAACGAATATCCCCTGGCACTTAGCCACCTGGAACAGGCCCTGGAACAGGCACGGCAATATGGCCTGCTGGGCACAAATATACTGGGCACGGGCTTCCATTTTGAGGTCAACATCTGCCGCGGTGGGGGAGCTTTTGTTTGCGGGGAAGAAACCGCCCTGTTAAGCTCCATTGAAAGCATCACTGGAGAGCCCAACCCCAGACCCCGCCCTCCTTACCCTGCCACTCGGGGACTCTGGGGCAAACCGACAGTAATTAACAATGTGAAAACCTGGGCTACTGTCCCTTTAATTATGGAACATGGTGCCCCGTGGCATAACGCTATAGGCACGGAGCAAAGCAAAGGAACCATGATCTTCTCCCTGACCGGAAAAATCCGAAACACAGGACTGGTCGAAGTGCCTATGGGTCTTTCTTTGAAAGATTTGGTGATGAAAATTGGCGGCGGCATCCCTGGTAATAAACAAATCAAAGCGGTACAGACCGGAGGACCATCAGGAGGGTGCGTCCCGGAAAAAAAGCTGGATATTCCTCTGGACTACGAACAATTATCAAAGGCCGGTTCCATGATGGGTTCGGGTGGGATGATCGTCATGGATGAAAGTACCTGCATGGTGGATGTGGCCCGCTACTTTCTCTCCTTCACCCAGGACGAATCCTGCGGTAAATGCACACCCTGCCGGGAAGGCAGCAAGCAGATGCTTTTGCTCCTGGAGCAGATCGCCGAGGGGACAAGCGGCAGGGAGCACCTGAGCCTGATTGAAGAAATCGCTTCCAGTATGCAGGACGGTTCCCTCTGCGCCCTGGGACAGTTGGCCCCCAACCCCGTTGTAACAACCATGCGTTATTTTCAACAAGAATACCTGGCCCATATAGACGACAAAACTTGCCCTGCCGGCATCTGCCGGTCTTTAATTACCTATTCCATAAACCCGGAATTATGCACTGGCTGTGGACGCTGTCTTAAATCCTGCCCGGCAGCAGCCATCTCCGGGCAACCTGAGGAGCTCCACGTGATTGATCCGGAAAAATGCACCCGGTGTGGAGCCTGCCGGGATGATTGCCGCTTTGAAGCCATTTTAGTGCAGTAGGAGTGATTTTATGGAACTGACAATTGACGGAATTCGGGTGACCGCCCGCAGCGAAGAGACCATCTTAAATCTTGCCCGGGAAAATGGCATCTTTATCCCCACCCTGTGCCATCACCCGGCCCTGGAGCCCTTCGGTTCCTGCCGTCTCTGTACAGTGGAAATAGTTCAGGCTAAAAAACTCAAGCTGGATACAGCCTGCACTCACCCGGCTGAAGAAGGTATGTCCGTGACAACTGCATCAACCCGGGTAAGGCATGTTCGAAAAATGATTCTATCTTTTTTAATTGCCCGGTGCCCGGAGGTGTTTGTGTTAAAAGAGTTGGCAGATAAAATGGGGCTGAAAATCCTGTCTTTGCCAGGTGAAAACATGAAAGACGAAAAATGCATCCTCTGCGGACGGTGCGTACGGGTCTGCCGTGAAGCCATCGGAAAGCAGGCCATCAGCTTTGCTTTCCGGGGGGAAAAACGGATGCCGTCCTCACCTTTTGGCATTCAATCTGAGAACTGCATTGGCTGTACTGCCTGTGAATATGTCTGCCCCACAGGTGCAGTAACCGTTAAAAAGGAGCAGAAAACGATTTACCTGTCTCCCTGGTCCACAGAAGTCCCCCTGCTGGAATGCTCAAACTGCGGCAGCAGTGATAGCACTGTAAAGGCTGCCCGGCACGTGGAGGAAAAATTGAATAAGCAGTTACAGGACAGTGAAGTGAAGGCGGAAGAAACGAGCTCATTATGCTCAAAATGCCGAAGAAAAATAGCCGTCCAACGGCTGGAAAAACTTCCTCAACCAAAAGTTCGGGGCTTTGAGAAATAATTAATTAACAGGAGGGAAGAGAGTATGGATAAAGAAGCATTATCCAAAAAGAGCACCGACCCGGCTGTCCAGTCAATGATTGTCAAAGCGCAAAGAGAGCAAGTTGAAACCATCTGGGACCGCCTGGAGCAGCAGGCCCCCCAGTGCGGTTTCGGTGAATTGGGCGTCTGCTGCCGGCACTGCCTGCAGGGACCCTGCCGGATAAATCCTTTTGGAGAAGATCCGCAAAAAGGTATTTGCGGAGCCAGTGCCGATACCATGGTCGCCCGTGGTTTGGACCGGGCTATCGCTGCCGGAACAGCGGCTCACTCCGGCCACGCCAAGCATCTGGCCCATACAATGAAAAAATTGGCCAAAGGAGAAACAAAGGACTACCGCATTACCGACCCGGATAAACTGCATGCTGTAGCGGGCCGGATGGGTATTCCCACAGACGGTAAAGACGACATGGAAATCGCCCTGGAACTTGCCCAGGCTGCCCTGGCTGACTTTCACGAAAAGGACACACCGGTAATGTGGGCCGCTACAACTGTCACCAAAGGGCGGGTAGATGTTTTGTCCAACCTGGGACTGGTCCCGCTAGGCATTGACCACGAAATCTCGGAAATTATGCACCGCACCCTGTACGGGGTTGATGCTGACCCGGCGAACCTGCTTTTGAGCGGACTCCGCTGCGGGGTTGCCGACCTGGCTGGATGTTACATGGGGACCGATCTGTCAGACATTCTATTTGGCACTCCCAAACCCGTCACCAGTGAAGCGAACCTGGGGACCTTGCAGCAAGGAGCAGTTAATATCGCACTGCACGGCCACAACCCGGTCCTTTCCGATGTAATCGTCTCCGTAGCCCGGACCATGGAAGAAAAGGCAAAACAAGCTGGAGCCAGGGGAATCAACCTGGTAGGAATCTGCTGTACCGGCAATGAAATAATGATGCGACACGGTATTCCTTCCTGCACTCACTCCGTCAGCCAGGAAATGGCACTGGTCACCGGCGCCCTGGATGCCATGGTGGTAGATTACCAGTGCATCATGCCTTCGGTGGCTTCAGTAGCTGAATGCATGGGCACCCCGCTGATTACAACCATGGACCTGGCCAAAATTCCCGGGGCCAGGCATCTACCCTTCTCCGAAGAAACCGCTGCAGAAAATGCCCGGGAAGTCATCGATATTGCTATAAACAGTTTCTCCCGCCGCAAGGGACAGCCTGTGGATATACCAGAAAACAAGAGCACCGTGATTGCCGGCTTTTCCACCGAAGCGATTGTTGGCGCTTTAGCCAAAATAAATGCCGAGGATCCCTTGAAACCCCTGGTTGACAATATCGCCGAAGGCAATATCCGGGGAGTCTGCCTCTTCGCCGGCTGCAACAATGTCAAGGTCTCCCAGGATCATAATTTTATTCAAATGGCCAAAATCATGCTGAAAAACAATGTTTTGGTTCTGGCGACAGGGTGCGGGGCAGGCGCACTGGCCCGCCATGGCTTCATGGACCCGGCCAACACAGATAATCTGTGCGGAGAAGGATTAAATGCTGTACTTACCGCCATTGGAGAAGCCAACAATTTAGGTGGCCCCCTTCCCCCTGTAATCCACATGGGATCCTGCGTGGACAATTCCCGCGCTGTAGCTGTAGCTGTTGCCGTTGCCGATAAACTGGGAGTCGACACCGACAAACTTCCCGTGGTGGCTTCCGCAGCAGAAGCCGTTTCAGAAAAAGCTGTTTCCATCGGTTCCTACGCAGTAGCAGCAGGTTTACCCACCCACGTAGGTGTCATGCTGCCGGTCTTGGGCGGTGCCCAGGCAGTGGAAATACTCACTGAGACAGTAAAAGGCCTGACCGGAGGCTATTTCATTGTCGACCTGGACCCGGAGTCGGCAGCGAACAAACTGCTGGAAGCCATAGATGAACGCCGAAAAGGGTTGGGGCTTTAATGGTAAAGCAGAAAGATAAAACAGGGCGGAAAAAAATATTTATACAACGAAACCTGGCGGGAAGCCAGGTTTCGTTGCGTATTCATCGATTACTAAATTGTCCGTAAATGCTCAGTCCATTTCTTGCTTCATACGCCGCGGAGCAGGAGGGCAGTTCTGGAGCCGTCCCTGTCAGTCAACTGCTGTGCCCTGGAAGCCCCAAAACCGTCCCCAATGCAGCGCTTGTAAATAGATCTTAATAAAACTATTATTCTTTAACAATCTTCAGTTCGACTTCACCTACGCCGATGGAACGGGTTAACCCAATCTCATATGCCGACCCACGGGACAGGTCAATAATCCGGTCGGGGTGGCGAACCTGGCAGGGACCGCGGTCGTTAATCCGGACCCAGGTGCTTTTTCCTGTCTGAAGGAAAGTAACTTCCACCATAGTCCCGAAGGGAAGCGTGGGATGTGCGGCCGTACTGGCATTTTTGTCATAAGTTTCTCCGCTTGCCGTTTTTCGACCATGAAAAATTCCTCCATAGGAGGTGGCATCTCCTCTTTTGTAATATACCAATTTCGAATTCTCTTTTATGGCTTCCTGAATGTCGTTATCAACACCAGGCACTGCTTTTAATTCCTCAAAGCTGGTAAATTTTCCATTTTCTTCACGGTACTGGATTATTTCCTTGGCTACAGTCTCATCTACTCCCGGGGCCAATAATAGTTCCCAAAAAGAGGCGGAATTAAAGTCAATTTTTTCTTCTTCATTGAAGCTTAGAAACTCGACATCATAATATAAATCCGCAGGAAGTTCGGGCCGCATGCTGGAAATAGCGATGGTTTGTGTCAGTTCATTCCATTCCACATAACACCCCAGCGCTTCCACTGTTGGCCGCAAGGGAGCAAAAGTCCGACTCTGAATCCGGATGGAAGGCACTTCGGCAGGTGAAGCCGTTTTTATCTCTGCTGCCTCCTCTCCTGCAGGAAGTTTGTCTTTCGTAATGAAATAGACTTCTTTATCCCCTTTTACGCCATGGACCCTTTGTTGTTCATCATTCCAAAAAACTTTTGCATTGAGGGCTTCCAAAAGTGGACGGACAGGAACAATGGTTCTCTGATCCTGGACCAAAGGTGGAACGCCCAACCATACCTTTTCATCATTAATCGTAATGTCCACTTCGCCAGCTAATACCACACTAGAAAAGACCAAGATCAAAACCAGTGTTATGGCAAAAATGAATTTTTTACCCATTTCACGTTCTCCTTTCCTGGCTACCTCTTAACAATTTGGGGGTGTTTTCTTAACAATTTGGACATACTTTACCTTATGCTTTGGGGACAAAAAAAAGACCCAAATTGCCATGAAGTCTCTGCCTGAATTAAAATTATACTATAACAACCTGAAAAAGCCAAGAAAAAAATAAATAAACACCGCTAAATAACGGTGTTTCCAGAAAATAGTATATAGAAAGACTGTAAGGGTTTATAGTCAGAAAAAGTTTACCCACAAACCCTTTCCTACATGCACCTCGCAGGACTTGTTAAAACCACAGGAAAACAATTAATAATACCAGTCAAATGTTATGAAGCTTTAACAAAACTCCATAGGTTACTGATGGATGCTTTCAACCCTTTTTTCCCCCTGTTTATAGAAAGCCTCCTCTTTATGATCAGGGCATGCTTCCTCCTGGCTGGACAGGTGCTCAGCGAGAATGTCACTTCTAACATCTTTCCTCAACCTGCTGTTGGGACTCTTCCAGGAAAGGTACTTCTGGACATACTCTTCTGTAATAAACATTTGACACAAACCTCCTTTTTTAGTGACATTATAAAGTTTTCCTGGCACAACTGCTTCTACAGGCCGAAAAAAAATCTCACTGCTGCCTGGCAAGTGAGATCTTGCGTTCACTTAAATGACAGCTGGCTGACTTTGTGCTTTTGCACTTTAGCCCCTTTAGCTTTGCGTCCCCGCTTTTCAGCAAGTTTGCCTTTTCATTTTAAATTATCAAACTATTTAACCTATTTTATTTTAGACCAAGCTGCGGGTTATGTCAATATTTTCTTACTTTTTTATCTTTTTGGTCTTTTTGTTCGCTGTCATGAAAGGTAAAAGGACGACAAAAAGCACTGCCAGTAAAAAGCGGTGCATTTAAGGTGTTTACATGAGCAAACCTGTAAGCCGAGTTCTGTGCTCCCGAAGGAGCGGCAGCCATCTATCTAGGACACCAGTTGCCTGGCATCTCCAGCGACTCATACCCGAGGGACTCAGCGGGCAACTTCATCTCCCTCCTATTCAGTCTTGCTCCGGGTGGGGTTTGCCTAGCCGACCGGTCGCCCGGCCGCTGGTGCGCTCTTACCGCACCGTTGCACCCTTACCTTTTGCTGATGCAAAAGGCGGTTTATTTCTGTGGCACTTTCCTTGGGGTCGCCCCCACTGGGTATTACCCAGCACCCTGCCCTGCGGAGCTCGGACTTTCCTCGAAGGTGATAACACCCTCGCGGCTGCCCAGTTTACTCATGCGGTTATCGTTTAATAATATTTTAACATAACCTTTTGATACTGTCAAAACCGTTACAACCTCTATTCGCGCAGCGTTTCCATAAAAGACTGGAACCGGTTTTTAAATTGGCCCCAGGAAAAGTTGTGCGCATCAGTCTGGTCCCCGTCAAATACCAGGCTGGAAACACCAAGGGAGCTTTCCTGGACAATTTTACTAAGGTCATAAATGCCAAAGCATTAGGGCTTACAACTCCTGTTAGAATGCTGCAGAATGCCGTCAATGGAGTATTCTTTGATCAAGTTTAGCACATCATTAACCTTTTGTTCAAATCGCTGGTTAATCAAAAAATTTGTGTACGCTTTTGCCATGCTTTCCAGCAAGTTGTCCTGGTCAAATTCCAGGAACCAGGCGCTGGTTTACGTTGAGCAGACAATGTTAGCCATAATGCTTCAGCAGTAATAAAGGCATCACATCCATGGTTCGCAAAAACTCCACTGGCACAATGGAAGCGCACCAGGCCACAGGGTGTTCCTGGCGGTCCACAGCTTTTTCCATCCTAAGCCCACTCCCTTCGCTCCAGTTCTAAGTAGTTCTGCCAGGGGTCTGTATTGACATCTTACCATGGATTCTGGTTCTTTTTCATATCAACCGAAAAGCGAAAAAATAATTCTGATTTCTTTAAAAATACAAAGGAATGATTAGGGATAAAATAGAAACAACAAATAGAAGCTTATAGCTGCTTTCAGTAACTGCTCAGCCAGGCCCAAGTGATTATTTCTGTGAAGCAGGGTGCGAAGCGGGGTCGAAACAATCCTTACCTTTCGGTTTTTGCTGCACCAAGAAAGAGCTAAAACTTGTCTCTTCCGCTTCCTTTGCAAATACTGAGCAGCAACCGCTACCCGCCAAACCTGGATGAATAATTTCAATAAAAGTATATTCAAGGGGTGAGAACTTGGTTGATGTAATCGGTGTAGTTGTAGAATATAACCCCTTCCATAATGGACACCTGCACCACCTGGAAAAGGCCAGGGAAGAAATTCCAGGAGCATATATCCTGGGTGTCATGAGTGGTAACTGGACTCAACGAGGGGAACCCGCCCTGGTTAACAAGTGGGCCCGAGCCAAAGCCGCATTAAAATCCGGGGCAGATGTGATCCTGGAACTTCCTGTTGTGTTTGCAATCCAAAGTGCAGAAGGCTTTGCCCGGGGGGCAATAAAAACCCTGGAAGCAACGGGTATAGTCAATTATCTCTGCTTCGGCAGCGAAGCCGGAGAAATGGAGCCACTACAACAGATGGCCGAATACCTGGAAGAAGAACCTGCCCGGTTTAAAGAAGAGCTGCAGCAGGCCCTAAAAAAAGGACTCTCCTATCCTGCAGCTCTGCAGTATTCTTTAAGTGTTGTCTCCAAGGTGGACCCATCGGTGTCTTTTTCTTCCCAGGCATTAGAGATGATCTCCAACCCCAACAATATCCTGGCCGTAGAATACTTGAAAGCATTAAAGAAAATATCCTCAGATATCATTCCTTTTACCGTAAGGAGAAAAGGCGCCGGCTTTCATGATTTACGAGCCACCGGAAAAATTGCCAGTGCAACAGGTATCAGGCACGCCATCTCTGAAAATGAGTTTGACCTGGTTAGAAAAACTGTACCTGAACCATCCTTTAATCTTCTTGTCCAGGAAATGGAAGCTGGCAGGGGACCAGTTTTTGCAGAACATTTTGCCGGAATGATCCTTTCCCTACTTCGACGCAGCCCCGCAGAAAGCATTGCCAGGCTTCCTGAGGTAATCGAAGGTATGGAGTTTCGCCTGAAAAAAGCGGCAGCTTCAACAACCATCTCCAGCCTGGTAAACAAACTTAAAACCCGGCGCTATACCAGAACCCGGCTGCAAAGGATTCTACTTTACCTTCTTCTTTCCATTGATAAAGACAACCTTACCTATTTTAATCACGCCGGACCCCATTATTTACGGGTCCTGGGTTTCTCTAAGCGGGGAATGAACCTTTTACATGCAATAAAAACAAATGGCCTGTTACCTATTGTTACCAGGCCAGCCCCCTTCTTGAAAACTCCCCTGACGCCACCTGGAGCAAAAAAAATGATCGGATACGATCTTTTGGCTACAGACCTTTATGTTATGGGCTACCCCTCCTGGGAGCAGCGGGCCGGTGCAGAAGACTTCAGGCAACCGGTAATAAAGAGCCAATAGCTGAACTTGCTGCTCCATTCAGGGGAAATTCCCCCCGAAAACATTCTGCCTCCGCCTGGAGATCCAGGGTTTCCAAAAATTCTATTACTTCATCCAAATTACCTACTTTGACAACCTGGATTTCCCTGGAAGCCTGTAGCGCCTCCTGGTAGTTTTCTTCCGGGACCAGGAAATACTCGGCACCGGCATTTTCTGCAGCTACAACCTTCTGTTTGACCCCACCAATGCTGCCAACCTTTTCGTCCAGGGTAATAGTCCCTGTCCCTGCTATCTTGTAGCCTCGGGTCAAGTTCTCCGGCACCATGCGGTCTATGATTTCCAGCACGAACATCATACCGGCCGAAGGGCCAACAACAGGCCCGGTCTCAATGCTGATACTGAAGGGCAATAGCGGCTGCCAGTTCAGTGTTCTTACGTAGATTCTCAGCGCAGCCTGGTCAGGCTGTTCCGGGTTATATGCTGTAGTTAAAGCTTTTTCCTCCAGGGATTCATCCCGTGAGATCAAAAGCGTAACCGGCTCTCCAATTTCTTTTTGCTGGATGGCATGAACCACATCCTCGGCTAGGCAAACCTCCTCCCCATCCACTTCTTTAATAATATCACCCGGTTCCAGGATTCCCTCTGCCGGGCTTTCTTCGATCAGCTCAACTACTTCCACTCCATCACTGACAATAGGCACATCATAGCCTGTTTTTCTAAGAGCGATAACCTGGGCCAGGTTTTGACTGTCCTGCATCCAACTACGCAGCAGCTCACTGTATTCTTCCTGGGATAGACCAGGAGGTATACTCTCTGAGAAAGAACGGATATCAATGACAGGGTGAAAAGCACCATACATTAAACCCCAAATATTGGCCTGGCGCTGTGATACTGTAACCATGTAAAATTCTCCATCCTCACTTCGCGGTTCTCCTTCAAGTTCAATCAGTTGACCCAACCCTTCTGTTGAGCCGGGCATAACCAGCAAGTATTCGGGTTGGATCACCATGCCCAGGGCAATAATAAGCGTTAGAATAACAACTGCTTTAATTAACTTGCGCAAACAAACCACTACTTTCTATATAAATCTCAACAAAAATAATCAAGAGGCAAAATTGCTTTCACCTTATTTTATCCCAACTAACTACACAAGAAAAGTGCTTTCGCACTTTCGTCGTTTACCTGGCGCTAAATAATTACTATATTTTGACTTGTAGCCAGATTACAGGGTCCTGCCGGGATGGGACGGTATCCAGTTCTTTTTTCCTGGCTATTTTTATATATATTATATAAGATAGGCTACCTTACCAAGCGGTAATCTGCTCCACTTCTTAAGGAGGCATTTACTTGCCCTTTTCACATCGGCAGGAAGGTAAAAGAAAGGCTTACTTCCTTGCTTTTCTCTCTTTATTGCTCACTATATCTCTTATACGTTATCCCCAGGTTGCCTTTGAGTCCTCGTTAAGCGGCCTTCGGATCTGGTGGGATATTGTCTTCCCAGCTCTTTTGCCTTTTTTTATTTTCTCTCAAGTTTTGATCGGGCTCGGCGTGGTTCATTTTCTGGGGATCCTGCTTGAACCCGTGATGCGCCCACTCTTTAACGTACCTGGATCCGGTTCTTTTGTCATGGCGATGGGATTGGCTTCAGGCTTTCCCATTGGTGCAGTATTAACCACAAAATTGCGCCAGCAGGGATTATGCAGTAAAATTGAAGGGGAACGACTGATTGGTTTTGTCAATACCGCAGACCCGCTATTTATGTTTGGAGCTGTGGCTGTAGGCATGCTCCATACTCCAGAGGCAGGATTGATTATTGCAGCTGCCCACTATCTTTCAACCATAACCGTGGGGCTGATGATGCGGTTTTACAAGTCAAGGGATCAGAAAAGCAAACAGGCTGGCAGGTTAGACAGGCTGGAAAAAGAGCCCGGCAGCAGGCTAAGCCGGGCTCTAAATGCTCTCGTCCAAGCCAGGAAACAGGATGCACGCCCGCTGGGACAACTGCTCGGCGATGCTGTCCGGGATTCCATGAACACCCTGATCCTGATCGGTGGATTTATTATGCTGTTTTCCGTTATTATAGCTGTTACTGAAGTTGTCGGCCTGGCTGGGATTATATCGTCATTTTTTGCTTTTTCCCTCGGTAAAGCCGGAATGGCCAAGGAATTAGCTCCAGCTTTGTTCAGCGGACTGCTGGAAGTTGACCTGGGATGTCAGGCGGTCAGCGTAGAACTGCCAGTGCCCCTGGAGCAAAGGCTAGCTGCTTTAAGTGCTATTATTGCCTGGAGTGGACTTTCTGTGCATGCCCAAGTAGCCAGTATTATCAGTTCTACCGATTTAAGTATCATTCCATACATTATGGCCCGCTTTTTGCACGCTGTGCTGGCCTGCATTTACAGCCTTATACTATTCGGACCGCTACACCCTTTGGTTTACTTGGAACAGGAAGCCCTTCCAGTGTTTTTGCAAACAGTCCCCCGGGGGAATATCTTGTATCTTTACGAAAGAACTGCTTTTGTAAGCTGGAGAATAATAGTGATCCTGTTCGTTTTGCTCATTACAGCGGCAGGGATCGAACTAATCAAAAATAAAGTAAACAAAGCCTTGCGTCAGGGTTAACCTTGTAAAGCAGCCAATTTTTTCATAATTGATTCATACACTTCAGTTGGAACCAGGTCTTTGACCTCTCCTCCATAACTTGCAACTTCTTTAACAATGCTT
>CAZOOA010000076.1:0-13210 GCA_964581355.1 uncultured Desulfovibrionaceae bacterium
CTAAGTTTGCAGGTTGGACGGCGGAAGCTTGAACTGAGCCCTAGCGCTTTGCCGCGAAGATAACCGGAGCAGATACCGGGAAACTTAAAACTCCATTTTCATACTAACAAGATGGCCCGGGAGCCTTTCCCGGGCCTTTTAGCCCCTCTTTCTCTCTTACCGGCAGCTTCTTTAATTTGTCATTTTGGGCTAAATTCCCCTGACCTGCATGCGGTCTGCTTCGGACAATTGACTTACGTCCAGGCCCGGCATGGCTTCGCCCAGTCCCCGGGATACCAGGGCCAGGACTTCCGGGTTATCGTAGTTCAAAGCAGCTTCCACGATAGCTTGAGCCCGTTTTTGGGGATCTTTGGACTTAAAGATTCCCGACCCTACAAAGACCCCGTCAGCACCTAAAATCATCATCAGGGCTGCATCGGCCGGAGTCGCGATTCCACCGGCAGCAAAGTTAACCACGGGCAGACGGCCCTGTTTTTTCACTTCCAGTAACAGGCCATATGAAGCACCCATTTCTTTGGCCAGGGACATAATTTCTTCTTCCGGGGTGTTTTGCACCCTGCGGATCTGTTCCATGATCACGCGCATATGCCGTACGGCTTCCACCACATTTCCCGTGCCCGGTTCGCCTTTGGTGCGGAGCATGGCCGCCCCTTCACCGATACGACGCAGTGCCTCACCCAGATCCCTGGCCCCACAGACGAAGGGGACGGTAAAACTGTGCTTATTGATGTGGAAACGTTCGTCAGCCGGCGTTAAGACTTCGCTTTCATCTATATAATCCACGCCAAGGGCTTGTAATATCTGGGCCTCGACAATATGCCCGATACGGCACTTGGCCATGACAGGAATTGTAACCGCTTCCATTATCGCCGAGATAACCTCGGGATCAGCCATCCGGGCCACTCCACCTTCCGCCCGGATATCCGCCGGCACTTTTTCCAGGGCCATGACCGCCACGGCACCGGCAGATTCTGCAATTTTGGCCTGCTGTGGGTCGGTAACATCCATGATCACGCCGCCTTTTTGCATCTCAGCCATACCTTTTTTCACCCGAAATGTTCCTGTTTCAACCACTTGCAAACAGCCTCCTGTCTCCTCACTTCCACTGAAGTAGTTGGGTTTAACTATTCCCTATTCTACTATAGATCCGGGCATTTAACAAGCAATTAACATGCGCTGGCACCACCGGGTTCAAAAGAAGTTAACAGCATTTTTTTCCGCCGGTGACGCTGCAAGGCGATCTGGATGAGCCGGTCAATCAATTCAGGGTAAGGGACGCCTGAGGCCTCCCATAGCTTGGGATACATGCTGATACTGGTAAAGCCGGGCATAGTGTTCACTTCGTTTACGTAGAGCTGGTTTGCTTCCTCGTCCAGGAAAAAATCAACCCGGGCCAATCCGCTTAATTCAACGGCCTGGAAAGCCGCAATAGCATATTCCTTCACTTTTTGCTCCATGGACTCATCCATGGGGGCGGGGATGATCAGGTCGGAGCGATTATCGATATACTTGGCCCAGTAGTCGTAGAATTCATTGCAGGGAATAATCTCGCCGGGAACAGAAGCCAGTGGGGCTTCATCACCCAGGATGCTGCATTCGATCTCGCGCCCTTTGATAAAAGCCTCCACAACCACCTTGGAGTCGTAGCGCATGGCTTCTTCAACGCCTGTTACCAGGGAAGAAGGATCCGATGCCTTACTGACACCCACGCTGGAACCCAGGTTCGCTGGTTTGACAAAACAGGGGTAACCCAGCTTTTGCTTCACCTGCTCCATAAGCTGGTCTTTTTCTTGGGACCAGCGGATGGAGTTAAAGTAAATAAAATCTCCTACAGGCAGCCCCATATGCCGAAAAAGGATTTTCATGACCACCTTATCCATCCCTGCCGCCGATGCCAGAACGCCGCTTCCTGCATAAGGCAGTCCAGCCAGTTCCAAAAGTCCCTGCAGTGTGCCATCCTCCCCGTACGGACCGTGCAGGACGGGGAAGACCAGGTCAAGGTCTACAAATTCATGAATGCGTTCCGGTTCCCCGGGGTCCAGGAGCAAAAGACGAGGTTTTTGGGGGTCCACATCCAGCACTGCATGAAAGCAGTCCCCGGGAATCTCGTTGTTTTGCAGGGCTGCCATAGGGTCACCACCGGCCAGCCACCGCCCCTGTTCTGTAATGCCCACCGGGAAGACCCGGTACCTGTCCCGGTCCATAGCTTCCATGACTGAAGCTGCCGAGCGCAGGGAAACAGCATGCTCCCCCGATCGACCCCCGAACAATACACCCACCGTTAGTTTGTTCGGCAAATTCACCAGCTCCTTTGAACAGAATAATACCAATGACCAGAATAATGCCAAATTGGGGCTTGAAAGGGAAAAAACCCATTTCATCCCCTGCCCAAGGCTCTTAAGAGCCGTAAAGGGTGGTCTAGTTAACAGCAAGCTCCCCTTCGCAGGGGAGCTTTAAAAAACAGGATTACTCCTTTTCTTTCTCCTCTTTGGCGGCATTAATCACCTTTTCCGCCTCCTGGTACGGCACTTCTTCGTAGTGGGAATGCTTCATGGAAAAGATGCCCCGCCCCTGTGTCATGGAGCGCAGGTCAATGGCATAGTTAAACATTTCCGCCAGGGGAACCTGGGCCTTGATGGTCTGCAAGCCTTCGCCCGGGACCATCCCCTGAATACGACCCCGGCGGCTGTTCAGGTCACCCATTATGTCTCCCATGAAATTTTCCGGGACAGTGACTTCAACTTCCATTATAGGTTCTAACAGCACCGGCTCAGCGGCCCCCATAGCTGACCTGAAGGACATGGCCGCTGCAATTTTGAAGGCCATCTCCGAAGAGTCCACAGTGTGGTACGAGCCGTCGTAAAGGGTGGCTTTTATATCCACCACGGGGTAACCTGCCACGGGCCCTTCTTCCATGGCTTCAATGATTCCCTTTTCTACAGCAGGAATATACTGTTTGGGAACCACTCCACCAACGATTTTATCTTCGAACTGGAACCCTTCCCCCCGGGGCATTGGCTCCAGGCTCAGGTAAACATGGCCATATTGGCCGCGCCCACCGCTTTGCTTTTTATACTTGCCTTCTTTGCTCTGGCTCCCCTTGATGGTTTCCCGGTAGGGCACCTTGGGAGTTGTCAGGTCTACTTCTACTCCGAATTTTTTGGAAAGGCGGTCCACAATGACATCCAGGTGGGTATCCCCCATACCGGAAATAATCATCTCTTTGGTTTCTTTATTGCGTTCCACCTTAAAAGTGGGGTCTTCTTCCACGAAACGGGACAGTCCAGTGCCCACTTTTTCTTCATCACCTTTTGATTTGGGCCAAACGGCAAAAGAAATAACCGGTTCAGGGAAATCGATAAAGGGAAAGATCACCGGATTGTTTTTGTCGCAGAGGGTGTCTCCGGTAATGGTGACCGAAAGCTTGGTTACGGAACCAATATCCCCGGCAGGTATTTCATCGGCCTGGATCTGGTTTTTGCCCCGCATGAAAAACAGGGAACCGACCCGTTCCGGCTTATCCCTGTTGGCATTATACACCTGGGAGTCCGCCTTGAAGCTCCCGGAACAAACTTTGAAAAAGTTCACCCGGCCAACATACGGGTCAGCCAGCGTCTTAAAGACCAGGGCCGAAAAAGGTTCAGCAGGATCTGCCTTGCGGACGGTTTTTTCACCTTCCTGCTCCGGAACTTCTCCTTCCATAGGGGGGCGGTCGCTGGGTGCAGGCAAGGCACCTGCCATCAGGTCCAACAGGGGCTGAATGCCCAGGTTTTTGGTGGCGGAACCGCACAGCACCGGCACAATCTGGCCGTCCAAGGTGCCTGTGCGCAGGGCTTTTTTAATTTCCTCGTCACTCAGGGTAAATTCTTCCAGGTACTTTTCCATCAGTTCATCGTCTGTCTCCGCTGCGGCTTCGACCAGTTTTTCTCTTAATTCTTCCGCTTTATCGGACAATTCATCCGGGATCTCTTCTTCCTTGTAGGAGAGGCCCGCTTCATCTTCGTAAATCAGCGCTTTCATCTTGACCAGGTCGACCACACCCCGAAACTGCTCTTCTTCACCTACGGGGAACTGCAAAGGAAACACTTTGACCCCAAAAAACTTGTTCAACTGTTCCAGGGCAGAGTCAAAGTTGGCATTTTCCCGGTTGACTTTATTGATAAAGACAATGCGCGGCAGCTCCAGCTCCTCGGCATAGCTCCAGACCTTTTCTGTGCCCACTTCCACGCCGGAAACGGCACAAACCACAACCACAGCGCTGTCGGCCACACGTAGGGCCGACTTGACGTCAACGGTAAAGTCAAAAAAGCCGGGCGTGTCCAGCAGATTCAATTTTACCCCTTCCCATTCAACGGGAGCCAATGAAGTGTTGATCGTCACCTGCCGTTTGACTTCCTCGGGATCGTAGTCTGTCGTGGTGTTCCCTGCGTCCACACTTCCCAGCCGATTAACGGCTCCGGACGTATAAAGCATAGCTTCGGCCAAAGAGGTTTTACCTGCCCCCCCGTGACTAATTAGTGCAACATTGCGAATTTGCTCCGTGGTATATTTTTTCATATTTTCCTGGTTCCCTGAAAAAAAATCGGTGGGAACCAGGTCCACACCTCCTTTCCGGGTTCAGTGTTCTGATTCAGTTTTTTTATTATTTAATTGTAATTACTCAGCGCTATTTGTTAGCGAAGCTGCGGTGACGGTTCTCGCGCTTTCCCTGTCGGTCCTCCGCTGCGCTCCGTAAGCGCGAGAACCGTCCCCCTGCTTCGCGGCGTGTTGCGCAATCACATAAGGGCTGAGTAGCATACCAGTTACATTTAATTATTTGTATGGTCAACCTTTACCCTTTGATCCGTTCAACTATCAGGTCGCCCAGCTCCCGGGTTCCTGTTTCTTGCTTGCCAGGGGACATAAGCTCCGCACTGCGGTAGCCTTCTTCCAGGACTTCTTCTACTGCATTTTCAATGGCCCTGGCCGCTTCCTCATGTTTCCAGGCAAAACGCAGGAGCAGGGCTACGGAGAGTATCGTTCCCAGGGGGTTCGCCTTGTTCTTTCCGGCAATTTCGTTGACCGGCCCGTGGATGGGTCCAAAAAGAGAAGTCTTTCCCTCTTCTCCCAGGGTGGCTGAAGGAAGGACACCTACAGAACCTACCAAAACAGCCGAGGCCTCATCGCTTAAGATGTCACCGAAAATGTTCGATGTCAAAACAACATCAAATCTGCCCGGGTTTAAAACCAGTTCCATGGCACAGATGTCCACGTACATGAATTCCAGCTCCACATCGCTGTAATCCCGGTGCACATCCCGGGTAATCTTGCGCCACAGTCGGGAGCTTTCCAGGACATTGGCCTTATCCACGCAGGTCACTTTTCCTTTGCGACCCCTTGCTATTTCAAAAGCTCTGCGGGCTACCCGTTCTATTTCAAAGTCTGAGTATAGCATGGTATCAGAGGCCCGAACGCTGCGACCAAAAGACCGTCGTTCCTTGGGACCGAAGTAGATCCCGCTGGTCACTTCCCGGATAATTAATATGTCCACATCGGTTAAATATTCCGGTTTTAAGGGCGCTTTTTCAAACAGGCTGGGCAGGGGTCTGGCATAGCGAAGGTTGGCATAGACATCCAAATCTTTGCGCAAGTTTAAAAGCGCAGCCAAAGGCCTTTTGTTCAGGGGATAATCATCCCATTGCGGCCCACCAAAGGTGCCATGCAGCACCGCTGCGGCATTGCGGCATGCTTTCAGCGTATCGTCCGGCAAGGGAGCTCCGCTTTTATCCAGTGCTTCTCCCCCGGCAGGCATTTCATCCGCCTCCAGGTTCAGGTTGAACAGGCGGGCCGTAGCCTCCATGACTTTAACCGCCTCGGCGACCACTTCGGGGCCGATTCCATCGCCTGGCAGGACGATCACTTTGTTTTCATTCACCTTGTTTCACCCTCTCCTTGACGTAGTTTATGAGGCCTCCCCGAGAGATAATTTCCTGCATAAAAGGAGGAAAAGAGGTGGCGGTGTAAACCTTGCCCTTGGAGTCGTGAATCTCCCCTTTTTGCAGATCAATTTCTATTTCTTCCCCTTCTTGCAGGGCCCGGGCCGCCTCAGGTGACTCCAGGATTGGAAGGCCAATATTGATGGCATTACGATAAAAGATGCGGGCAAAGCTTTCCGCGATGACACAAGAAAGACCCGCCCCTTTGATGGCCAGGGGCGCATGTTCCCTGGAACTGCCGCAGCCAAAATTTTTGCCGGCAACAATTATGTCACCAGACGATGCCTTCCGGGGAAACTCGGGGTCGGCATCTTCCATGCAGTGGGCTGCCAGCTGGTCCATATCGGTAGTGGTGAGATAGCGTGCCGGGATAATGGCATCTGTATCAATATCGTCTCCAAAGGTCCAAACTTTGCCCCGGATAGTGCTCACGTTATTTCACCTCCCCGATTTGATCAGGATGAATAATCTGCCCGGCGACAGCCGAGGCGGCCGCCACCGCAGGACTGCTCAAGTATACGCCACTTTTGGGGTGTCCCATTCGCCCTACAAAGTTTCGGTTCGTGGTGGCCAGGGAGGTCTCTCCCTCGGCCAGGATCCCCATATGTCCGCCCAGGCAGGGGCCGCAGGTAGGCGTGCTCACGGCCGCTTCTGCTTCAATAAATATTTCCAGCAACCCTTCCCGCATAGCCTGGAGATAAATAGCCTGGGTGGCCGGGATCACAATTAAGCGCACTTTAGGGTGGACTTTTTTCCCTTTCAGGACCTGTGCTGCCTGGCGCAGGTCTTCCATGCGGCCGTTGGTACAGGACCCGATCACGACCTGGTCCAGAAAAACATCGGACAGTTCCGACACAGGTTTGACATTGGCCGGGCTGAAGGGGACAGCCACCTGGGGTTCCAGCTGGCTGACATCCCAGCGGTACTCCTGGAGTACAGGAGCATCTTCATCGCTTTCTATGGGTTCAAACGGTCTTTGGTTGCGGCCTTTCACATAATCAAGGGTGATCTCGTCGGGGGCAATCAGGCCGACTTTGGCCCCGGCCTCAATGGCCATGTTGGAGATGGTAAAGCGGCCGTCCATGTCCAGTTCCCGGATAACGGGACCGGTAAACTCCAGGGCACAATAGCGGGCCCCGTCAACACCTAGCTGCCCGATGGTATATAAGACCAGGTCTTTACCCGTTATTCCCGGGGGCAGTGTCCCTTCGAAGACAATGCGGATGGTAGGGGGGACTTTAAACCAGAGTTCGCCAGTGGCCATCACAGCAGCCAGGTCTGTGCTCCCCACCCCGGTGGCGAAGGCACCCAGGGCTCCGTACGTGCAGGTGTGGGAATCAGCGCCGATGACAACATCACCGGGGAGCACCAAGCCCAATTCCGGGAGAAGGGCATGCTCAATGCCCATCCGTCCCACTTCATAGTAGTGCGTTAGTTCATAACGCCGGGCAAATTCTCTCATCCCTTTCACCTGCTGAGCCGTCTGAATATCCTTGTTGGGCGTAAAGTGGTCCGGAATCAAAGCAATTCGTTCCCGGTCAAAAACAGCATCTACACCAATTTTATTAAACTCCTGGATGGCTACCGGGGCAGTGATATCGTTCCCCAGGGCCATATCGATGCGGGCATTGACCAGTTCCCCGGGGGCAAGGTGTTCTTTTCCGGAAGCCCTGGCCAGGATTTTTTCTGCCATGGTATGCCCCACGCTATATTCCTCCTTTGTTTTATTGCTATCCCGATGGTTTTTTCTAGTAGAGCAAAAGACTCCAGTTACTATACTACTATAAAAATATTTCCTTGTATATACGGAATCTGGGGCTAAACTTTGCTGTCCCGGGTAATTTTTCCTCCCCGCAGCAGCGACACCTTGCCGGTACTGACCACTTCCTTGATACCAAATTCCTGCATCATTAGTAAAAACGCGTTTAACTTGTCGTCATCGCCTGTGACTTCAATAATCATCGAATCCGGCGAAACATCGATGATTTTGCCCCGGAAGGTAGTCACCATCTGCTGGAGATCGCTGCGCTTGTTGGGTTCGGCTTTCACCTTGACCATCATCAGTTCTCTTTCCACGGAGGTTTCTTCCGTCAGGTCGCTGACTTTGATTACGTTGACCAGTTTGTTAAGCTGCTTGACAATCTGCTCTACGGTAAGGGGATCCGCTTCCACCGTAACAGTCATCCGGGAAATACCCGCTTCTGTAGTCCGCCCCACGGCGATATTCTGGATATTGTATCCCCGGCGGCTGAACAGGCCGGAGACCCGGGTGAGCACACCGGGACGGTCTTCCACCAGGATGGCCAGGATACTTTTCATGACCCCTCACCCCCGATCATTTCAATAATAGATGTATTGGGTGCCACCATGGGCAGCACGTTTTCCTCGGGATCTACCTGGAAGTCCAGCAGCACAGGACCGGGGGTGGAAAGAGCTTCCTGGATAGCCGGGGTGGCTTCACCGGGGGAGGTTGCCCGCAAACCTTTAGCACCGTAGGCCTCGGCCAGCTTTACAAAGTCCGGACTGCCAGCCATGCTGCTGTGTGAATATCGTCCCCCGTAAAAGTATTTCTGCCACTGGCGTACCATACCCAGGTACTGGTTGTTAATGATGGCGATCTTCACGGGTAGATTGTACTGGACTGCCGTGGCCAGCTCCTGGGAATTCATCTGGAAACTCCCGTCCCCGGCGATGCAGACCACCGTTTCTTCTGGACGGGCTACCTGGGCCCCCAGGGCTGCAGGAAAGCCGAAGCCCATGGTGCCGAGTCCCCCCGAGGAAACAAAGCGCCGGGGTGTTTTTAGCTGGCAGTAATGGGCCGCCCACATTTGGTGCTGGCCAACGTCCGTGGTAAAGATAGCTTCCCCACCGGTAAGGCGGTTAAACTCCTCGAGCACAAACTGCGGTTTCAGCGAACATTCTGCTTTTTGTTCGTAGCACAGAGGGTGGGCTGCCTTCCAGTTCTGGACTTTCTCGCACCAGGCTGTGGTTTCGCCGGGCTTGACCCGCTTGATCATCTCCTGCAGGACCAGCTTAACATCCCCAACGATGGGGATCTCCGGCACCACGTTTTTGCCAATCTCGGCAGGGTCAATGTCGATATGGATCACCCGTGCCTGACTGGCAAAGGTGTCCAACTTTCCCGTCACCCGGTCATCAAAGCGGACCCCGATGGCAATCAGCAGGTCACATTCGTCCAGGGCATGGTTGGCCGCGTACGTCCCGTGCATCCCGGGCATGCCCAAAAACAGCTCGTAATCGCTGGGCACGGCACCCAGACCCGTCAATGTTGTTGTCACAGGGGCGCAGACCTTGCGGGAAAACTCCAGCAGTTCCTGGTGAGCTCCCGAACTGATCACCCCGCCGCCGGAATAAATAACCGGGCGGCTGGCTTTTTTCACCGCCGATACGGCTTTGGAGATCTGGCCCATATGCCCCTCATAGGTGGGCTTATACCCTGCAATGTCCACCTTGTTGGGATAGTTAAAGGGGCCTTCTTCCATCTGGATGTCCTTGGGCAAGTCGATCAACACCGGCCCTTTCCGTCCCGTATTGGCCACATGAAAGGCTTTCTTAAATGTCCAGGGGATCTCCTCTGCACTTTTCACCAGGAAATTGTGCTTGGTAATGGGCAGGGTAATCCCTGTTATATCCGCCTCCTGGAAGGCATCGGTCCCGATAAAAGGCCGGGCAACCTGACCGGTAATGGCGATCAGGGGAACCGAGTCCATGTAGGCTGTAGCGATCCCGGTAACCAAATTGGTCGCACCGGGACCGGAAGTAGCGATGACCACGCCAGGTTTACCGCTAACACGGGCGTAACCGTCGGCGGCGTGGACGGCACCTTGTTCGTGCCGGGTCAAAATATGGTTTAATCCTTTTTTATAAATCTCATCATAAAGGGTCAGCACAGCTCCGCCCGGAAAACCAAAAACTACATCTACGTTCTCTGCTTCCAGGCAGGCCAGGACCATTTGTGCTCCATTTAACCTCATGATTTCACCTCGTCTTCCTCAAAACCCTTCAGCACGGCTCCTTTTCCGGCAGAAGTAACCTGGGCGGCATAGCGACGCAGATAGCCCCGGCTGGCCTTTGGTTGTGGCAGGACCAGGGCCGAGCGGCGCTCCGCCAGGGTTTCTTCCGGCAGTTCCAGGTCCAGGCGCCGGGCTGGAATGTCGATTTGAATCCAGTCTCCTTCCTCTACCAGGGCCAGTGGACCTCCTTCCATCGCTTCCGGGGAAATATGCCCAATGGCTGCACCCCGGGTGGCTCCCGAAAACCGGCCATCGGTAATCAGGGCCACTTCTTTATCCAGCCCCATTCCGGCCACTGCAGAAGTAGGGGCCAGCATCTCCCGCATTCCCGGGCCTCCTTTGGGGCCTTCGTAGCGGATGACAATCACATCCCCGGGCTGGATTTCCCCCCCTAGCACCGCCTCGACAGCAGCCTCTTCGCCGTCGAAAACCCGCGCTTTCAGGCGTCTTGTCTGCATAGAGGGGTCGACAGCACCCTGCTTAACCACGGCCCCCTGGGGCGCCAGGTTGCCAAACAGGATGGCCAAACCGCCCTGGGGCCGGTACGGATCTTTGAGGGTACGGATCACTGCCCCGTCGGGGTCAGAAGCTGCAGCAATGTTTTCCTGCACGGTTTTCCCAGTTACGGTCAGCAGCCCCGTTTGGATCAGCTCTCCACCGGCCAGTTCTTTCATCACCGACGGTACTCCGCCAACCCGGTCCAGGGCCTGGATCGGGTCCGGCCCTGCCGGGCTTAAGGCGCAAAGCTGGGGGGTGCGGGCGCTGATTTCATTAATAGCGTCCAGTTCCTGGGGAATACCCAGTTCCGCCGCTACCGCCAGCAGGTGCAGCACGGTATTGGTTGAGCAGCCCAGGGCCATATCCACGGCCAGGGCATTTTCAAAAGCAGCGGCGTTCATAATGCTGGACGGCTTGACCTCATTTTTCCACAGGTGGATGATTTTCATTCCCGCTTCCCGGGCCAGCCGGGTTCGGGCAGCCATCACTGCAGGAATGGTGCCGTTTCCAGGGAGGGCCATCCCCAGGGCTTCGGTCATACAATTCATGGAATTGGCGGTAAACATACCCGCACAGGAACCGCAACCCGGGCAGGCGGCACGTTCCATCTGGTCCAACTCCTCTTCCGTCATGCGGCCTGATTTTACCGCACCAATGGCTTCGAACATGTTGCTTAAATCCACTTGTTTTCCCCGATGTTCCCCGGCCAGCATCGGCCCACCGCTGATAAAGACGGCGGGAAGGTCCAGGCGTGCTGCGGCCATGAGCATTCCGGGAGTTATTTTATCGCAATTGGGAATAAACACCAGGGCATCGAACCCATGAGCCTGGACCATGGCTTCCACGCTGTCGGCGATGAGCTCTCTGCTGGCCAGGGAATATTTCATCCCCTGGTGGCCCATGGCAATCCCGTCACAGACACCAATAGTGGAAAACTCAACGGGAAGCCCGCCAGCTGAGTAAACCCCGGCCTTAACCCCTTCGGCAATACGGTCCAGGTGAATATGGCCCGGTACAATCTCGTTGGCCGAGTTTACAATGCCGATCAGGGGGCGGTCCAGGTCAGAAGGGGTATAGCCCATGGCATAGAAAAGAGAGCGGTGGGGAGCCCGTTCCAGCCCTTTTTTTACCCGGTCACTACGCATGTTTTTATTGTGCCTCCTTTTTTCCGGCATCTGGATAAACCGGTGTGCCGTTCTGCTCCGCGTAGGCATGGAATATTTTCATCAACTTTTTCGTCATTGGCCCCGGGGTGCCATCTCCGATTACCCGGCTGTCAGCACTCACGGCCGGGATCAATTCCGCCGCTGTCCCGGTCAGGAAACATTCCCGCGCGATATAAAGTTCGTGCCTGGTAAAGGGGCGTTCAATTACCGTAATCCCTTCCTGGCGGGCCAACTCCATGACCACATTGCGGGTTATTCCTTCCAGGATGCCCAGGTACGTTGGCGTGGTGATCATCTGCCCCTGCTTGTCAATAATAAAAATATTGGAGCCGGAGCCTTCCACGATATATCCCTCGGGGCTTAACATAAGCGCTTCCATCACACCTGCCTGGGCCGCTTCCAATTTTACCAGGATATTGTTCAGGTAATTGAGCGACTTGATGCGTGGTTCAAAGGTATCCGCCCGGCGTTGGCGGGTGGCTACAGTGATCACGCTTAAGCCTTCCTCATAAAATTCCTGGGGAAACAGGGAGATCGTATCTGCAATGATAATCACAGAAGCGCGGGGGCACTTTTTGGGATCCAAACCCAGGTCTCCTACACCACGGGAAACCACGATGCGGATATAAGCATCTTCCAAATTATTGCGACGCATGGTTTCCAGGGTGGCTTCTTCCATCTCCTCGATGGTGATGGGAATCTTAAGCATGATATGGTGAGCCGACTCATAAAGCCGCTCCAGGTGTTCCCATAGCTTAAAAACCCGGCCGTTGTAAGCCCTAATTCCCTCGAAAACTCCATCACCGTAAAGGAAGCCGTGGTCAAAAACCGATACCCTGGCTTCCTCTTTGGATACATATTGACCGTCAAGATAGATTTTTAAACTCATAGCAGTCTGTCCCCCGCAAACCTGGCAGAAGCAGACATTCACCTCCTTGAAATGGTTGTTTTAATCTTAAAGAAAACTCCCTCATCCGTTAAAGGGACGAAGGAGTTGTCTCCGCGGTACCACCCTTTTTGCCCCTGGCAGGGGCCACTTCAGGCCTGGATAACTTGATCAAACAACAACGATAACGGGGTCACCGTACTTCCCTACTAGAGTTCCGGTACTTCCAGAGGATCTGTCCCAGGAAGCGAAGCAACCGGCACGTTCAAACACATTAACTGCTCGTTCAGGAGGTCGCTCCGGGGTGACAAAGAAAACAATTCCTCACCGGCTTTCAGCGGACGCCGGCTCTCTGTGGAGAAACCCGCTTTCCCCAACTCCCCATCATGGCTTTTCCAGCGGTACTTATTCAGTTAATCAGCACTTTTGTCAGAAAAATTAATATTTATTATATAAGCAGAGCATACACTTGTCAATACGATTATTTCGGGTTTTCACCATGTCTTTCAGGCACTGGGATACGTTGCCTGATTGAGTGCTTCCTCTTCATCTTCCCCGTAATACAGCAGGCTATGATCAACAGTAAACATTTTCTCGATCATCAGGTGCTGGCCTTTTTGCCCGTAAACATTGTTCCCTCCCGGGTTTGCC
>CAZOOA010000077.1:0-12976 GCA_964581355.1 uncultured Desulfovibrionaceae bacterium
CGCATGCTTGAGGGGGTTCAGGCGCTAGAAAATTTTGTCCGGCAGTACCGCTAACTTGATTCTCCTGTAAGGGAACTCCCTTAATGAGACAGGGCAGCGAATAATAAGGGCGGGTTGAAAGATTAAAAAGAAGTACTGCTACAGAAACAGCTGGAAGGAGGGAGGGGGCAGGCCTTGAACGACGCGAACGTAACATTGGCCGGCTAGGAAAGCGGTATTATCAATGGTGCAAATTTCGTCATTGACGGTGGAATGACCCGGAAGATGATTTGCGAGCCTTAAAATAACTAAAAAATATGAGTTAGCTGCACGTTTTTCAGCTGCGGGGAGCGATAGATCTTGTCCATCTGGTTACATATCGTTGTTTTTGGGATGACAGGCTTGCTGATTTATTTTGGAATATTTTATGGTGCTCCCAGGATGATGAATAAAGGAATGCCGCTAATATATGCATTTTGGGGCTTCCTCTGGGCTCCCGTTTTTTTGCTGCTTCCCCTGTCACTTTTTTTGTTTGTAGCATTAGAGGGAGGGACTTTATCAACTGAGTCCATACTTGAGCGCTTCCGTTTTACCCCTCTTAAAGGGAAAGACTGGCTCTTGGTTGGTGGGGCAGTCCTGGTAACTACATTTTCGGACCAGATTTTAGAGCCGGTGGGAAAATACTTTGCCAGGAAGAAGGCCTTTGCGCCACCCGATTACCTGCCTGGGCCTTTTAATCCCCTTAAGAAATATTCCTTCCCACCTCGCGAGTTTTTTGGAGTTTCGTTAAAAGGTAATTGGAAACTGCTTTTTGTGTTTATACCGTTGCACTTGTTTGCCATGTTTAGCGAAGAAGTGATGTGGCGCGGTTACCTGTTACCCCAGCAGGAACTGGTTTTGGGAAGTTGGGCCTGGGTTTTTAACGGTTTGCTCTGGGCTTGGCTTGTGCATGCTGTATTAAAATGGCATTTTGTCGGCATGCTTCCAGGCATGCTAATTGCGCCCCTGGTTGCCCAATATACTCAATCAACATGGGCCTCTTTCATCGCCCATGCTGTGCCAAACTCTTTGTTGTGGTTGTTGCTGTTATGTGGGGTGTTAAATATTCCAGCTGCTGTTGAGGAAGATAAAAATTGGTAAATTGTTAGGCGTCTTGGCTTCTTTTTCCGGCGCCTGGCTGCTCTCGCCTGCTTGCAATTCAAGTTTTTGTTCACAGAGGCAGTAAGATTTAACATTTAGGCGATGGTATCGACCATTTTACCTTGTTTTTTCTCAAAATGTACACACTACTCCTGTAGGAAATGGAGATGGCCTCAGTTGATGAGCAAACCAGAAAAGGGATTGTTGCAAATTGCCGCGCCAGAAAGCAGGAAGTTAGAAGTTGACTAACTTAAAGAAAATGCACTATATAAACGAGCAGACAGATAGTTTTGCTCGTTTATTTTCTATCGATACTTTGGATATTGTCCAGGCTGCAGCCGCAGGAGTCTCCGCAGCATTTACTGCTAAGGTTAAATTTATCCATCAGTACGGCATAAGCGCAGCCGACTCCCTGGCGAACGCTGATCGCCTGACGGGGACAATTCCTGGCGCAGGCGCTGCACTCCATGCAGGCGTCCCGGTCGGTGATGGAGCTAACTTTTTCGTCAAGGGAAAAGACCTGCTGCGGGCATACTTCTATACACATGCCGCAGCCATTACATTTATCCTGGTCCATTTTCAGGGTTACTACATTCTTTAAATATCTATATTTCATTTATTATACCTCCAACTCAGGCACCGGTTGCGGTGAGTAGTTTTATACAAAATATGCGGCAGTTAGAGCAATCAGCCCCAAACATGCCGAGATGATAATCAGGGGCAATGCCACGTTCATCTCTTTGAATACACCGGAAAGAGATGTATAGGTTGTCGAACCGGTAAAATTCATACCCAAAAATGCCGTAATTGCCGGAATGGCCAAAAAGTAGGCGGTGGTTTGCAGCCAGCCTCCCGGTGAGGCAGCGAGCAGCGTGTAGCCGAACGCCAATAAAACACCCATTACCAGGCCCTTCCAGGCAAATGCGCGGCCCGGGATATATGGCAGCAGGGCAGGGACCAGGACAGCCCCTACAAGCAAGGCTAGAAAGAATGGGGTGAAATCAGAAAAAGTTTGGTTTAGCAGGGGAAGCAATCCAACCGGGCTGTTATTTATTAACACAGAGGCCAGGTTAAGAATAAAAAGATAAAAAACCAGACCAATTGCTGGCTTAATCAAGGCGGTCAGCTCAACCGGGGTAAGGACCAGCCGGTCGCGCAGGGTAAAGCGGGTGCGGCGCATGGCCGCTTCTGCTTTATTGCCGGCCTTAAGAAAGGCAGGGATATCAGCTGCCCTGACCGGCCCGTAAATAACTTTAAAACCGCACCGGCGCCGGACTTCGTGAGCAGATACCCCGGGTGCTGCCAGCTGCGGCAGGATCAGGGTGCGGTGTGAAACCAGCCTTGATAAACCTGCAGCAGAGACCATTTTTACCACTTCATCAGTGCCGAAGGAACCTTTCCCGGCAGCGCACCAGACATTAATTCCTTTGGTGTCGAGCACCAATACCCATACGTTAAGGCCGGAAAGTTCCTTGCGCAAATAGTCGAAACTCAACTTGTAGTTTGCTGAAACCAGCACGGGTGAGGTTTTGTCAGGTTGGCCCACTGCGTAAAGCCCGGGAGGGACGGTATAGGTCATCCTGCCCACACCCCACCGGGCTTTGAAAGAACCAAGCAGGTCTGCGCGGCTAAGTGTTGTGCTGACCTGGTAGACAGGGCCAACGGCTGTTTCAAGCTGTCCGGCAACCCAATGCGCCCCGGCTGCATCTTGGGCTGTATCTTCTAAACATTCTTGTGATTGTTCATCTGCACAGCATGAAGTTGTTTGTTTCTCAGCAGCCATAGGCAGTTTTATCAGCTCTTTATTCATTTTGTAAGTTCCTCCCTGCAGCATTCCTCAGTATTTATATTGTTAATTGCATCGGCAAACAGGTTAATGCTTTCAATTACCTGCCGATGTTTTTGTGGCGGTATGCCAGCGAATAAATCAGAGTAAAAGCGGTCGAAAACATGGTTTATATCATCATAGGTTTTTTTGCCTTCTGGTGTCAGTGTAATATTTAAATAGCGGCGATCTTCCAAGTTGGCCTTGCGTTCAAGAAGCCCCGACTTGACCATGCTGTCGATAGTGCGGCTTAAGGTGCTGGTATCTAGCCCCAGGACCGAGGCCAATTCAACAAGAGCTATTTCCCCGCTTTTGCCGACTTCCATCAGCGCATGGCATTGGGCCACGGTAATCCCACAGCAGGCGGCATCGCTTTTCCACTGCCAGCTTAAACTCCGTTGCATTTTGCGTAGGGCATCACGAAAAAGACGGATCTCATTAATTTCCAACACAAAGGCTCCTTTCAAAAAGATGTAACCTGCACAAATAGTTGGTAATAGCATTAGTTGTATTATACAAATATATTTTTAAACTTGTCAAGAATAGATTTAAGGGTCAACATGGCCCTAATGCTGACTGCGAACTTACATTGATTGCCAATAATCATTCAAGTTTTTTATTCACAGAGAACACAGGTTAACACAGTATATTTGTTTCGACAGTATCGACGATTCGGCCCGGGTATGTTAGAATTTTATAAAGATTAAACCATTTTTTGTTGCGGGGAGTGTTGATGATGGCATCGGGTCTGGATCGCAGAAAGTTTATCGGAATAAGTCTGGCAGCCGCGGCAGGCCTGGGCGGTGCAGGGATATGGAGGCTCCTGCAGGGAACCGGGGTTGGAGATGAAACCACGGGCGACCCGGAAAAAAACAGCACAGAGGAAGCAGATCGTGTGAATGCAAACGGAAACGGACAGCCCGGGCCCACAGAAGAGGCCGGGAAAGGGCAGCCGACACCAGGAAAAGAACAAAAAGAGATGCCCAGGCGCTCTTTGGGCAAAACCGGTTTCCAGGTGGGGCTTTTCAGCCTGGGCGGTGAAGCGACAGTGCAGATCCGAAAGCGGCGGGATGAAGCTGTGGAGATTATTCACCGGGCTTTAGACCAGGGTGTAAACTATATCGATACGGCCCCCACATACGGGGGCGGCGGCAGTGAGGAGAATATCGGTGAGGTGATGCGCAGCCGGCGCGAGGAAGTTTTCCTGGCCAGCAAGACGGGGGACCGGACATACGACGGGACCATGCGTCTGATCGAGCAGAGCCTGGAGCGGCTGCAGACCGATTACCTGGACCTGTACCAGTTGCACAACGTGCGGGTGGATGGTGACCTGGACCGGGCCCTGGGGCAGGATGGCGCGATTAAGGCCCTGGAGCAGTTGAAAGAGGAAGGCGTTGTCCGGCACCTGGGTATCACCGGTCACAAGGACCCAGGGGTTTTGCTGCGGGGTATCCGGGAGTATGATTTTGACTGCCTGCTGATGGCTTTGAATGCCGGGGATCCCCATTACCTGCCCTTTCAGGATGCTCTGCTGGAGACGGCTGTGGAAAAGGAAATGGGCGTTATCGCCATGAAGGTAACGGCTGTGGGGCGTATTTTCCAAAAAGGCGGGCTGGATTCCATGGAGCAGGCCCTGGGGTATGTCTTTTCCCTGCCCATCAGCACGGCCATTGTTGGCATTTCCACGCTGGAAGAACTGCAGGAAAACGTGGCCCTGGCGGAAAACTTTAAGCCTATTTCCCGGGAAAAGAAAGCGAAGCTGGAGGAGCTGGTTGCTCCCTACGAAGAAGACGCCAACTTTTTCAAGTATCACTGGTAGAGGGATGCTGTCTATTATTGTGGATTGCAAATCTCGGTAGCGTCGGTACTCACCAGGGAGTTTGCGGGAACCTTTTTATGATTAACTCCGTCAAATTATTGGGAGTAACATATCATCTATTACGGGAGAAAAACCATGAAAAAGCTGATCCTTCTTTCTTTTGTCTCGGTGCTATTGTTTTGTTGTGTCGGCTGCGAGGAAGCTGTTGGAGAAACAGAGAAACATAAGCAAACTGCAAGCTGGCAGGAGTTGGTTTCCCAGGTTTCCGGCGAAGTTACAGACCGGGGCGCGCGGTCTTGGTGCGCCATGGGGGAGAAATCATCGTACAGCAAGGGATAGGAGGTAAATAAATATGAAATATGCTGGATATCTATTAATAGGGTTTGTAGTATTTTGGCTTGTTATGTTTTTGTCTACAAGTATTGCATATATGATTGGGGCAGGGCCTGGAGAAATTGGTGTTGTAGTTGCTGCTGTATCAATGCTTTGTGCAATAGTGGTAATATGTACATGGATATTAGTTGATACTATTAAAAATAATCAAATGCAGAAATAGTCAGATACCATTTTTAAAAGCAGTTGTAACTACTAAGCCCTTATGTAATTGCGCAACACGCCGCGATGCAGGGGGACGGTTCTCGCGCTTTCCCTGTCGGTCCTTCGCTGCGCTCCGGAAGCGCGGTAACCGTCCCCGCAGCTTCGCTTACAAATAGCGCTGAGAAGTTACAAGCAGTTAATAAATAGTGAACGGTCAAATTAGTCTTTAATTCGCATTCTCTCAAAGATGCAAATGGCGGAGTGATGATTGTTGAAAAGAAAAGACAATATTTTGCTTCTGGTGATTATATACTTGCTCCTGGTGGGCATATTTTCCGGCACCGGCGCCGGGGTAAGGGAGTTTGCGATTTTTGCCGGTTTGTCAGCGATTGTGCTGTTGTCAGCCCTTATTGTCAGGCATTACTACCTGACAGATAAAAGCTCTCTTAAACAGCGCATTATTTCGATCTGCATTTCTTTTGTGAAACTCTCTGTATTTGCTGTGGTTGTGGAGGAACTAACGGGTTTTTCGCTTGATTACAGCATGTTGGTTATTATTTTTGTGGCGCTATCGATTTTCACCCTCTGGGAGTTCCTGGATTTAAAAGTATGGGAAAAAGGGGTTCTGCTGCTGGTCCTGGTTGCCGTGCTCGGGGTAAGAGCGTACGAAGGTGCCGAGCCTTCCACTGCATACCAGCTCTACTGTTCCGAGCTTGGAGATGTCAACAGTTATGAAGAGATACAGGACCTGCTTATGGAAGACTACCGAAAAGAGTTTGCTCCGGAAGATTTCCAAGACCTAAATCCCTACCAGGACCCTTTCCATGGGCAGCGGTTTTTGAGACTTTATCAGCCAGCTCTTTTGGAGTTTGAAGATGGACAGGTAGTCATGCTGGAAGTCTCACGCGAAGATTCGGATAACGAACTACGATTTAGCAACATTGAACTCCTGCCGGAGAAAATCGGTTCATATTTCCGGTATTATCCCCTGGAGATGGAACGTGAAGCGGATTATCCCCAAGATAGAGAGGAAGGGGATAAGGAAATAATTGATGCCAGAGGTGCTTTTCTTAGCCGTGCCAGCCGTTACCAGCAAATGGAATGGTATGACAAGCTGATCAGTGTGTTTGGCGAAAAGGAAGTTTGGGATGACTTATGGGATGAACTGGATGGTTTGCAAGCTCCGGAAGGGCCTGTACGTGGTGCGGGTGCCAGTAGGGAAGGATACCTGCATTTTAGGTTTTGCCGGGACTGGGAAGTAGATGAAGAAGTGCTGGATAAGATATACGCCAGGTTCCGGGACAAGGCGGAAAAACACAACATTCCAGATCTTCCGGTTGTATTTGAATGGGTTGATTGAAGAAAAAATGGGGTTAATTAGCCCTTCATCCCTCTTTCGCCAATCTATTCCATAGACCTGAAGCCGCCCTTTGACCCCATCCCTTTGACCATCCCTCGACTTTTAAGGTGGTTTTAGTTTTGAAACCAGGCTGGCGAACAGGCAGCGGGTTGCCTGGCTTTCCCTGGATGAAGGGACGGGGCATTACTTTCCTGGTGGAGAACATGCCAAAGGCTTTCCACCTGGTAATAATCACCCGTTCCGATCCCCCTGTGGTCCTGGCCCGCTGGAAAATTAAGGGCTGGATGAAGCAGTTTCGCCAAAACGACCTGCGATTCACCCCGGGCGAAGGGAAAGCATATTTTGAAAGAAGCCACCACCTGGAACTTTCCCAGGAAGAGGCAGTATCCCTGGTAGAGCGCACCGAAGGGTGGGTTAGTGGACTGCAGATAGCCGCCATGACTTTGGCCGGGAAAGAGCCGGGAGAGAAAGAAGAGTTTATCAGAAACTTTACCGGGGGCAACCGTTACCTGGGGGAGTACCTTGCGGAAGAAATAATAGACCGGCAACCGCCTTACCTGCAAGAATTTCTGTATAAAACATCTATCCTTTCTTATCTTTCCCCTTCCCTGTGCCGGGAGTTAACCGGCCGGGAAGATGCCGGGGAAATACCAAAGGAGTTGGAAAACCGCTGACTGCTTGGACTGGAGAGGAGAATCGGCTGCTTTGTGGGTGGATGAAGAAACAGTTTCTGTCCGGATCAGCCCCTATTCTCCCGGGGGTAAAGTGAGCGCCCCCCTGGTTACAGTATCCAGCCTGGAGGAACTGAAACATGTACCCGGGGAAGGCATGGTGGTATTGTTGAAAGGAGAGATCGCCCGGGAACAGCTGCTGCCCAAGAACTTTCCTTTTCTTGACCTGCCGGAACACCGGGAGATTATTGACCTTCTGGAAAGCAGGGGGTTTAAAGCAGTAAAATGCGCAACTTCTTACCATCCCGAGATGGCCTGGTATCCGGAGAAGTTTTGCCGTATATTGAAGGAAAAGTGCACCCCGGGAATTGTCCACAGTATTGTCATTTGGACAAAGTTTCCAGGAGCAATATTGAAAAAACCTTACAGGGAAGTATTGGCGATTTTGATCAGCTCTATGTGCATTTAACGATAACAGGACTGGGTGGCACTGAAATTGAACCCAATGTCCCTGGGTATAAAAAAGCCCTTTCAGTCCTGCCCGATCTGATCGATTCCGTTGGTTCACCCGATCGTATCAGGATTCGCCCCGACCTCTTGATACGTTTGAAGAAAAACGACACCATCATAGATAATTTTGAAGATGTAAAAGATATAATCTCTACAACTCAAAGCTGTGGGGTTAACACTTTCTCTACCAGTTTTTGCTCTCCATATGAATAACTAATCAACAGGCTTTTTCGCCATGGTTATCAGCTTCTCCAATTCTCCCGAAACGAGCAAATACAGATATACAACACCCTGAAGAAACTGACAAAACCGGGTGTTCTTTTCGCCTGTAATATTCCTGGCGCCCCGGTTAGCAAGTGCATAGATGGGGACCTGCTAAGCGAGTTGCATCCCCTGCAGGAAGCATGCAGCAACACCGGGGCGAAAAATCAAAGGGAATTATGCGGGTGTACTCATTCTGTAGATATAGGAGGGATGAAAGCGGTTAACCTCCTGGGAGCTTTAGCCTTGGCTGCAATATGGTTGAACCTCTGTTGTTTCTTTAAACGCTTGTTATTATTGTTAATAAATGTTAATATGAAGATGAAATTATTTGAATGAAGGTGACAATATGGTTCGCATCAGCCGCAAAGCAAATTTTATTAAACTAAGTGATGAACAGCTAAATCAAATAGTCCATTTTATAGAAAAACAGGATGATGTGGCAGCTTTATTTTTGTTTGGTTCTTATGGAACAAAATACCAAAGTTATCTATCCGATGTTGATTTTGCCATACTGCCATCTTCCATTGAAAGTATGGATGCTTACAGAGAGATTGAACTTTTGTCCGAACTGCAAACCCTGGGTCAGTGTGAAGATATAAACTTGATAAACCTTTTCAAGGTCCCGGTAACTCTAAGCATAAGAGTTCTTGATGAAGGTCGCCTTTTGTTTTGCCGGGATGAAATTGCACTGGCAGATTTTAAAGAATATGTAATACGCATGTACTGTGATTTTGAACCCGATCTAAAGGCGTTTTACAGCGACTATGATGCAGCTCTGCGAGAGGAATTTACCGATGAATGTTGATAAAGAGAAAATCCGCCAGAAGATACACTTCATGAGAGAAAACTTAAAAAATCTTCAACAGTTTCAGGGCATGAGTATCGGGGAGTTTATGTCCAATAAGCTGAATGAGCATGCCGCAATTCGTATGTTGCAGATAACAATTGAAGCGACTTTGGATATCTGCGCCCATGCCATTGCCCGTGAGGGGTGGGGGTTGCCAAAGAATTATGCGGAAGTAGTAGAAATAGCCGCCGGAGAAGGAATTATACCTTTTGAAATGAGAGATACCTATAAAAAGATGGCCCGTTTCCGCAACCGGGTTGTTCATCTCTATGATGATGTTAATCCAGAAGAAGTATTAGATATCATTAACTGCCGGCTCGATGACTTCGGCCCGTTTCTGGAAAATGTTATTAATAAATACTTCAGCAGCAATCAGGACTAAGTCCTATCATTTTGAAGTGGGGTCCTGAAGTGGGGTCAGGTCTTGGAATATAAGCTTTTGCAAGCTCTTGTAAGTTCTTGTATAAAGCCTTGGAAAGTGCAAGAAATACTACGAAATATCACTGCGACAGCGCTAAGCTGGCAGGCCAGGTAAAGATTCTGGCAGACATGACCGCTAAGCAGGCTAAATTCCACGCGCCCATGTAGGGCTGGTTGCCGTAGGCATAGCGTCCCTGCTGATCGATGGAGCTGAAGACGGTATCCAGGCTGTATGTGTCCATAAACGCACAGGGACCGTAGTCGATGGTTTCACCGCTTAGCGCCATGTTGTCCGTGTTCATGACCCCGTGGATAAGACCTGACCCCTTTATAGCTTTATAGCCAATACCATGCTTTAAAGCCCTATTAGCTTCTTAAACTGCATTCTAACGGTCAATCCGGTGAATGATGTGAGTGTCAACTATTGCGGGCATAGAGAAATCTAATTTGACAGTTAGTAAGTTTTGCAGTATAATTGCCGGAAAAGAGGGAGTATTCTTTTAAGGGGGCAAGTGTGCGAAGGTTTTATTCCTCTCTTATCCTGGCCCAAACAGCATTGGCCATGGATATAGAGCCTATAGTCTACTTTTTAGGACAGGCTTTGGATGTTGACGCGATATTATTCCTTTTAAGAAACAGCATAGTATGATCCTGGAAACTTGAGAAGTTTTTATAGAAAGAGTGTTGTGAAAAATGGTAAAACTTTATGCTTTGAGCACATGCCCGTGGTGTAAAAAGACAAAAAAACTTTTGGATGAAAAAGGGGTAAATTATGAAGCAGTCGATTTAGACCTTCTGCAGGGTGAAGCACAAAAGGAAGCACTGGAACAGGTGGACAGGCTGACTTCGAAGCGCTCTTTCCCCCTGCTCGAGATCGGTGAAACAGTTATCCAGGGTTACAAGGAAGAGGAAATCCGGGAGGCTCTGAAAGATGAAAAATAAAATTTTCTGAGGCCGAGAAGAATAATGAGGATATAGAGGGTATCGAATACCACATGGGTGGACCTATGCTTTTTGATATAATGAAAGGAGAGATTACGAATGCCTGAGAGGCCATTCCCAGAAGCTGCTTGTCCAATATGCGGAAAAAGCCTTTCCCCCGACGAACGGGCAGAGAAGAGAGTTTTGTGCGGCAAAGAGAAGACTCCTTTGACAGGAAAAAACTACGAACTTTCAGACTGCAGGTTGTATAATATCTGCTCTTCCGAATGTGTCGAACGTCTAGAAAAGAACCAGGCCCCGGAAGCGCAGAAATCCAGGATTAAAACATTTCTGGAGAAGATCGGGGACGCGAGTGCCCGGTGCGGTGTCGATGAAAATGACATCTGCCATCTCACTGAAAGGATTACGGGAAGAAGAGAACATACGGATTAGTTGATGAGATTTGTGGCGTAGAGACCAAAATAGATAAAAAGGCAAATAAAACCCAGGGAGCGGGGAACCACTCAGCTTCCTGTTTATTATCACTTGCCCGTCCCCTGGCCTTGCGGATTTTGTGCAGCATCGTAAGCTGACTTCAGGGCAAATAACTTCACACAGCCCACACAAAATACACTCTGCATTAATCTTCATTAAAGCACCTCAAAGCACTCCCCCCCTTTGTGGTGCTACATTCTTCGCTGGCAGGAATAATTCTTCGAATAAACCCTGACGGCAGTATTCCCGAAAACAATCCTTTTCCCGACAGCCCTGTTTATTCTTACGGCCACAGGAACCCACAGGAACCCACAGGGAATCGCGTGGGATCCTGACAAAGACATCCTTTACTCCAGCGAGCGCGGCCCGACTCGGCAGGACGAGGTCAATGTTATTCTTCCTGGCAAAAATTACGGCTGGCCCATAGTGGAGTGCGGTGAGGGAGAAGCCGATTTTGAAGATCCCATCACTTGCTACACCGAGTTTGCCCTCGCTCCCTCGGGGATGGACTTTTTCCCCGGGCAGGGAGAATACCCTGACCAGCTTTTTATCGCCGGTTTAAGGGGAAACATGGTCAAGCGCATTGCCCTGGACGATAAAGGCAATATCCTGGATCGGGAACCCATTTTGACCAACTGGGGAAGGCTGCGGACAGTGCGATACCACGAGGGAAACTTATATGTGGCAACCAATGATCGGGACGGTCGGGGAATACCCGACGAGACATCGGATTTAATTTTAAAAGTAGAATTCCAACCCGATTAAAACTTGGAGGTGGCCGGCATAAGTCTTGCTATTCTATTCAGCACCAGCGTATCGGCTCAGGTAGTTCCTGAAAGCAATGAAGCTGGAATAAACATAAAATATTTTTCTTTTTCACCTGAGAAGCTTGCTGGAGCCCAGTGAGTAAGTTTCCAGGTAGGCAGGGATAGTTTTATTATAAACGGCGAATAAATTAAGATGGATGTCGCTCCTTATGTTGACGAAAACAACCGCACCATGTTACAGGTCAGGTTTTTGGGAAATGCGCTGGGAATACCTGATGGCGACATTACCTGGTATGCAGAGGCCCGTAAAGTTGAGCTGAAAAAGGACGGTAAAGCGAACTTGAGCGTCATCTGCAGGATCCTTATCAACCCCATATGCCGCATACACCGATGGATGATCCCTATGTGCCGCCGAAACCAGAGCCTTATATACCACCGACAGAGCCCTATACGCCGCCCACGCAGCCCTATACACCGCCGACACAGCCTCACATACCATAAATGCATGATTGTACTTAGATTCCTAAGGCCGGCTCTAGTCCGGTATAAACTATAAACTTTACACCCATGAAACAAGCAACTCCCTTGAAAAAGGGAGTTGCTTGTTGTGGAGGAAGCAGAAAGAAGTGAAGAAGGAGGTAAGGTCTTGAGATATAAGATCTCCTGTATAAAGGTCTTGAAAAAAAGAAAATACTGTGAAGTGCCACTTAATATATAATAATGAGAATATTGCTAATAGAAATCTTAGCACTTTATTTTGTATTATTTGCTTAGACTTAGTTTTAGTTTATTAACGGCGAAGGGGAGATATAGTCTTTATCAGTTTCTCTGCTGATTCAATTAACGAACCAACTCGGGATGCTTTTATAAAATGGGAAGCCTTTTTCGAGAAATACGTGTAGAATATTGTTGGGAGCCGCAACCTGCGGCTTTGTTTATCTTAAGTTTCATGGTTAGTTAATGTCGAGAGGAGCTTTCTGAATGAAACAAAAAATGATTGTAATGGCCATGTTGGTTGTCCTGGCAACATGCTTAACGGGTGGGCTTGTATTAGCATCCGCCGAAAATGAGACCTCGTCCAGCCTCCCAAACAAGCCACAAGCCACAGTTTCTACAGACATCCCGATCATTGATGACTTGATGGAAGCCATAGCCGAATTAATAGAGACTATTAGAACATATACGGAACAGGTTCAGGAAGCTGTCCGGGACATAATATCCAGGGAAGAGGATGAGCCGGAACCCGTTGAGGAACCGGCGCCTTTGCCGGAGGATGAGCCGGAACCAGTTGAAGAACCGGCGCCTTTGCCGGAGGATGAAGCTCCTGCCACAGGGATAGTTGAAGGCCGGCTTATTGATGATGAAAAGGATTCGCTGTCCAGAATGCGGGTTATCATGGGTGCCAGGGAAACCATAACGGA
>CAZOOA010000078.1:0-12880 GCA_964581355.1 uncultured Desulfovibrionaceae bacterium
TGGAACCAGGTCTTTGACCTCTCCTCCATAACTTGCAACTTCTTTAACAATGCTTGAGCTGATATATGAATATTTATTGTTTGTCATCATAAACAGCGTTTCAACATCACAGTCCAATTTACGATTTATCAGTGCCATCTGGAATTCAAACTCAAAATCAGAAATAGCTCTGAGCCCCTTGATGATAATCTTTGCCCCCTGTTTCCTGGAATACTCAATCAACAAACCTTTATAGTAATCTACTTCTACATTGGGGTAATGTTCGATAATATTGTTCAGCATCTCAACTCGCTCTTCGATGGAAAACAAAGGCGTTTTCCGGGGATTTTCCAGTACAGCAACAATCAAATGGTCGAATACTTTGCTGGCACGGTCAATAATATCTACGTGTCCATTTGTTACCGGGTCGAAACTTCCTGGATAAACCGCTTTTACCACTACAGGAAAGCCTCCTTTCAAAGATAAACTGACAAAAAAGCGCATATTAGGTTGCTTATAAAGGTACTGCTTCGTTTGGACTGCGCAAATTACACATTGGCGAATAAAAACAGTTGAGTATTTCCGTATTTTTTTCTTTGCCAGAGTTGGAAAGGGGAGCTATCGATCCACTTTGCCAGGTCACGACTGTCGCGTTCAACTCCCAAAATGCCACCTGTTGCAACCAGGCTTAACTTGTCCAATTCCAGCAACAACCTGGAAAAATCTGAATATAAGTAAGGAGGATCTATGTAAATAATATCAAACTGAAAGCCTCTTGGGGACAGTTTTTTTAATGCACCATGAGCATCACAGACAATAATTTCAGCACGCTCCAGCAGAGCACTGCGCCGTAAGTTATCTTTAATAACCTGTTTACATCTGCGTTCTTTGTCCACAAAAACAGAAAAAAAGCCGCCCCGGCTAAGGGCCTCTATGCCCATTCCACCCGTTCCGGAAAACAAGTCCAAGAAAAATGAGTCAAAAACCTGGTTTCCAATTATATTAAAAAAAGCTTCTTTTACTTTGCCACTGGTTGGCCGTGTTTTTAAGCCTGGAAGCGATTTTAAAGGAATTCCTTTTGCCGTTCCGGCAATTACCCTCATCTTTCACCACCTTCAAAATATTATTTTTTCGGTAACATTGTAACATTTCACCCTGCAAAACGCAAATTAGCGTTATTTACCTACAAGTATGCCATTTATTACCATCCTTTAGCCCGTGCATAAAATTGAGTTTGTGGAACATAATAAGAATGCATCAACAATATTCCCCATAAGCTCTTCCTCCGGTTTCTCCTCTCCCACCCTCTATGGGCAATAATTGACCATAGAGGGTTTTTTTTTGCACCTGGGGAATAATAATTAAAGCGGGCCGAAGCCCGCCTTATCAACAAAAGCTTTTCAAACACTGGCGACTATCGTCTTACTGTGTATCGTCTTACTGTGTATTCGGTCCCTAATATTGGTTTTGCTGACTAGCTTGCTGCTGGGGTTGAGGTTGCTGGGCCAGTTGTGCTGTCTGGACCTGCCCCTGGGCCATCTGGTTTTCCACTTGTTGAATCATTTTCCGTACCATGTAGCCACCAACATAACCGTTCTGGCGAGATGTTAATTCTCCCAAATCACCAGTATAGTTAATGCCCAGTTCATTGGCGATTTCATATTTGTAGTTTTCCAGGGCCTGCTCTGAGCCCGGGACCAGCACCCTGTTCCGCCCGGTCCGCCTTTGGTTCGTTACCATAGATTTCACCTCCTTGCTTCTAACTTAGTCATAGTATCTCATGTAGTCTGCTAAATATACTTAGAATTATTTCCTAAAAGTATATTATTCTTTACAATTTCACAAAAAAAATTCCTTGAAAGACGGATTCTTGCAAGGAATTTTTTCCAAAAACCATTTTATTAAGATTTTTTTACGCTTGATTGTTTTGGATAAAGAGAATTAACTCTTCAATCAGTAGATCTAAATCGACCCGGTGCCTTTTTGCCCCTTTTTCTAAACTCTCTTCCATCTGGGCCAAACATTCACAGCAAGGCATACCAAATTGTTCCAATACTTCACTCGTTCCTGGATAGTTCTGCAGGATCTCGAATATGGTCATTTCTTTATATATCGGTGGCATAAGCGATTCACTCACCTGTTAAGTAGTTATATAATTAATTCACTTTAATTATAAAAATTCCTGCCTGCAGTAGTCTTTTTTCCTTGTTTTTATTCAAGCTGTATGTTAAAATTTAATTTGTTTCGCGCAACAAATGGAGGTGATACTTGATGGCCAAAAAATGCGATATTTGTGGAAAAGAAAAGAAAAGCGGATTCATGCTCAGCCACTCTCATATTAGAACCAAGCGAAATTGGAAACCAAACATACAAAAAGTAAAAGCAGTAATTAATGGAGTGCCCCAGCGAATTAGGGTATGCTCCCGCTGCTTGAAGGCCAACAAAGTTAAGCGTGCCATTTAAATGCAGTACTGCCCAGCTTCCCTTTATGATCTAACAGATAGTATTAAAAAAGAAGCGCAAATTTCTTGCGCTTTTATTTTATTTTGCGCACATTTATTTCTTCCCTAAAATACTTAAAATAATTGAACTTAAAAATCTGGGCATTTTAATTACCACAAACTTCATTTTTCCTACCCCCTTTTTCTCCAAGTATTCTCTAATTTGTAGCAACCCGGGCTTTAAGGATTATTCACTGCATATAGAGTCCAACCCAACCAGACCAATAAAAGGCCGAGCAGAAGCGGCCACAGAAAAACAGGTAGCGTTTTAACGATCAAGGTAATTCCTGCAACAGCCATTCCAACCCCCAATGCCTTTTTTAGTGCTGCCAGCCGCCTATGTCTCCTCAAAAAATTCACCCCCATTTTCCTGTTCACCTGTAGTATATTCCAGCAACGGTAGGAATGTTAAAATAACAAGAAAAAACCGGGGCTTTGCCCCGGCTTAATTTTCTAACCGCCAAACACTTTTAAAACACAACTACATATTCCTGTTTTCCTGGATAAGAAGCCTTGTTTTTTTGAACAACTCGCAGAATGCTATCATTATCGTTTACTGTTTTAAAGTCATCAAACGGAAGATAATTTAACATTCGTACAAATTCCCAGCAAGTACAAACCTCTTTATTAATAAAAAACAGCCTACCCTTTAACACTGCTTCCTGAACCAACTCTGCTTTGCTGATGGTATCCCCAATCAGTTCCACTTCATCCATAGAAAATTCTACAATGGAAGGATAAACATCCTCCCCCATTTTCAGATAAATATACGCTCCGATAATCTGCTCTTTCCTGTCTTCACCTGTTGGCGCCTTATAGGCGACTTCAATCATTTGGTTCTCCGGGATAGTAATTTCGAGTTTATTGCTTTTAAAATCTTTGGATAGTTTTTTTACCTTTCTTGTAATCAAGTATCTCATTTCCTCACCCGCTTTCTCAAGATTTGAGATGTCCACAGGGAGAAAGCATATTATATAATACCTTTTTTAACATTATAACATATTTGTGTCTTTTTGTCTTCCCTATTTCCAGAAAATTTTCGTCGTTTAATTTATATGAGACGAAAGCCTGTTTATATTTAAGTATTGCGTAATAATTAGAAAATAGATAAAATACAAGTATAATTGTTTCGGTTAAAGGAATTTACCTTGCTGGAATTCTCAGCAGAAACTGAAATGTAGTAGTGAAATACTAACGGAAAGGTGGATGAAAAATGAAAATGTGGAGATGTGAAGTTTGTGGATATCTACATGAGGGAGACGAGCCCCCCGAAATATGTCCCAAATGTGGTGCACCCAAAGAAAAATTTGAACTCCTGGACGAAGAAGAAACAGAAATGATGCGGGATGCTATGAAGACGAAGGAAAAGTATGCCCAAATTTTGGCCAAGTTGGACGAAGTCTTTCAACTGGCCCAGGAAGGCATAGATTTGGATTTGGATGATGGATGCAATAAAATATTTAACCAAACCAAAGAGGAAATCTCAGGGATACATAAAATGATCAAGGATGAGCTGGCTGGACATGCTCAGCAGTGCATCTGGGTCAAAGTTGCCAGCGACGGGGAACTTCCATAAGGCGCTAAAAATGGGACTATTTTATACAACTGCGGGGTTTACCTTGCACTTGATTTCTCCCTTTCGTATCGCTTTCAGGCAGAAAAGACAGTATTTACACTCCTGGACTGGTTCGTGATTGATCATCTTGTTAATAAACTGAGGGTCTGCAATAAGCGGGCGGCCTATGGCTACCAGGTCACTTTTTCCCTGGGAAACAATCTCTTCAGCCAGGTCGCCCCTGTTGATTTTTCCTACCGAAATAACTGGTATATTCACGTTCTGCCGCACTTTTTCTGCATAAGGGACAAAAGTCCCGGGCTGATCATCTTTCCGGGGAACAGCCAGGGCCGGAACCCTGACAAACCGTTTCAAGGCTTCAACATATATATCATAAGCTGAAACATGAACCATGTCGGCCCCGGAGCGTTCCAGCTCCCTGGAAATGTCAACCGCCTCATGGAGGTTAATTCCCTCTTCTGCCAGTTCGGAACCATTAATCCGGCAACCCAGGATAAAACTATGATCAACCTTTCCTTTTACCTCTTGAATGATTTCCCTGACAATCCGGCTTTTACCCTCTACATTGCCACCATATTCATCATTTCTTCTATTGGTTACAGAAGATAAAAAACTGCTCAGGAGGTAAAAATGGGCACAGTGAAGCTCTATCCCTGCAAAACCAGCCTTGTATGCCCTTTCCGCGCCCCGGACGAAACCTGCAATGATTTCTTTGATTTCTTCTTTGCTTAATTCATATGGACGGGCAGCATTTTTCTTTAAGGAAATAGGGGATGGCCCGACAGGCCTGATTTCTCCATCCGCTGAACGAAACCCGGCATGGGCCAGCTGTAGAACTGGAACTGCACCCTGGTTTTTGATTAGCATTGAAACCCTGGACAACCCAGCCACAAAGCTCTCATCCCAAATGCCCGGAGAACGGAGGGTCAGCTTACCACCGGGTGAAGTAGCTGCAGCTTCCACAATAACCATTCCAAGCCCGCTTTTTGCTTTTTCTTCATAAAAGGTACACATTTTTTCCGAAACAATTCCTGTTTCTGCAGCAAAACCGGTGGTGATTGGTGGAAAGACAAGCCTGTTTTTTACTTGTACATCATCATTTATGTTCAAAGGCTCAAAAAGCATGCCCTGACACCTCTTCTCCTGTTACTGGTGTTTTGCTCCTGGTTATAATACCATAGCAGGTTGTAGCCATAATTGCAATAGCGCAAACGGACAGTATTGCTGTAAGTAGCGCTTTGCCGCGAAGATAACCGGAGTCGATACCGGGAAACTTAAAACTCCATTTTCACACTAAAGAATAAAGGCTGCACCAACTTTAAAGTAGTACAGCCTTATCCATGCATTTCATAGTTATCAAGATTTGTGAAAAACCTCAATTAAACCAGTTATTAATTGCTGTTGGGATTAATTCATCAGGCTTTTCGTCAAATTTATGCCGCCATGCTCTCCTCGGATTTTTTGGCAATTATTTCGATCATAAAGATCCCTCCTACCAGAGCCAGACCAATCAAATCCCACATCAACCTGGTTTCCATGAGCATAACCGACCCGGCAAACAAAATGGGACGGTGCCACCAGGGCATAACGCGGACAAAATAGCCCTGCATCGCCGCACCCAGACCAACACAGGCAAAAGCCGCAGTTGGGAGTGCCAGGGCTATTTCACTTGGGGTGCCAATTAAGAGCAGAGCCGGTCCCGTGATAAAAACCAGCGGAGCGATATACGCCGTGATACCCATTTTCAACGCTTCCCAGCCGGTTGTTAGCGGGTGAGCCCCGGCCAGCCCCGCAGCGGCGTAGGCCGCCAACCCAACAGGAGGTGTAATGTCCGCATCGGTGCCAAAGTACAGGATAAACAGGTGGGCCGCCAGCACCGGAGCGCCCAGGTTAACCAAGGCTGGTGCGACCAGGGTGGCCAGAATGATATACTTGGCTGTGGTAGGAACCCCCATACCCAGGATTAACGAGGCAATTAATGTTAGCGGCAGGGCCCAGAGTAGTTTTCCACCGGAGAGCATTTCAATCAGGGTGGAGAATTTCAAGCCCAAGCCGGTCATGGTCACCATGCCAATAATGATCCCCGCTACGGCACAAGCTGCCACCACTTCCAGGGATTTCTGGACGCCGTCGATCAAAGCCTGGATAATATCCTTGGGATACATCCGGGTTTCTTTTTTCACCCAGCTTAACACAATGGTAATAACAATAGCAAAAAAAACGGCACGGGAAGGAGAAAAGCCCCTGAAGAGCATATAGACAAGCATTACCAGGGGAGCAAAGTAATAAGCTCCCTGCTTCAAAACATCTTTCAGGACGGGCAACTCCTCCTTGGGCAAACCCACCAGCCCTTCCTTCAGGGCCCGGAAATGGACCATGAAAAAGCTGGTGAAAAAATAAAGAAAAGCAGGAAAAGCCGCAGCGATCATAATGTCGATATAAGGACGGCCCAGCCATTCCGCCATGACAAAGGCTGCCGCCCCCATCACCGGCGGCAGGATTTGCCCTCCTGTGGAGGCATCAGCCTCAACAGCACCTGCAAAAGCAGGCTTGTAACCCAATCTCTTCATCAACGGGATGGTAAACGTCCCTGTTGTTACCACGTTGGCCGTGGAGCTGCCCGTAATAGAGCCGATAAAGGCGCTAAACAAAATGGAAGACTTGGCGGGACCTCCAACATAGCGGCCGGTCAAAGCCAGGGAAAGGTCCCGGAAAAAAATCCCTGCGCCGCAGCGGTCCAGGAAGGCCCCAAAAATAATAAACAGTAAGATAAACCTTGAGGATACACCCAGCGGTATACCAAAAACACCGGCATCTGTAAGGTAGAGGTAAGGAAATATCCGGGTAAAGGTATAACCGCGATGAGCCAGGATCCCCGGCATCTGCTGGCCAAAATAGGCATAAATTATAAAAGCGATGGCCACGATGACGATCACCCAGCCTACAGTGCGGCGTCCGGCTTCAATAACCATAATCACCAGCAAGGCGCCCAGGATAATATCTGCCTGGGTAGGCGCCCCTGCACGGGCAGCTATGGCATCCCAATTCATCCAGACGTAAAAACCCAGCACCAGGGTTATGGCGATGCAAAGAGCGTCAACGATTTGTATCCGGTCCGAGGGGGATTTCTTGGTCGCCGGGTAGTAAATAAAAATAAGGGTGGCCAGGAGCATCCAGTGAATATTTCGGAAAAGAATGGCAAAGGGGGGGCCTGCAATGGCTGTGTAAAGGTGGTAGATGGCTGTACCTGCTGCCAGTGCTGCTACCAGGTAAAATGCCACACCCTTTAGCTGGCGCTGTTTTCCTTTAAGTGCTTCTTCGAGCTTTGCTTCCTTGGTTTGATCGATCTTTTTCTCCAGAAAACCCTTAATTGGCATACACTTCAGCTCCTTCCAGGCCTTCAGAACCCCTGGAGGTGACTCCGAAAGCTTTTATTATTCACTATCTCAAGCCCTGAGACAAATTGTAGGTAATTTGTACTTAATCTTCTTCAACTTGAAGGAATAAGCGTGTACCTCCCGGCGCCAGGTCGGATAGCTGCACAACTTCTCCGTTCACCTCCAGTTCCTGGGGAACCGTCCTTGCAACTCGTAAAAATAATCTCTCCAACCGTCTCTCATCTTTATAACCGGTAATACGGACGGTGTCCCCTTCAAACGAAAAATCATAGCCCGACCCATGTTCCAGTCCTGCACCATGCCAGGAATACTGCTCTTCCAGCAGGTACAGATAACCATCATCCCCCACCTGAAAGATCTGCACTACGGGTGTTCCATCAGAGGAGTGGCGATAACTCAAGGTAACTTCATCACCGGGTGTTACAACAAAATGATGCAAAGAAACGTCTTTTATGTCATAAATTGCAAGCCGGAAAGACGGATTGGGGTGCTTTCCCGGCAGATAATATGCCAGGAAAGCACCCACCACAATCACTGTAATAAACAATATGGATTTCAACAGTCGCTTATGTCTCTGCCTAAGGGGCAAGATTTTCCGTCCCCGAAAAAACAAGCCTTAATACCCCCTGCTTAATTCAATTCGTCAAAGAACTGCTCAGCTCCAGGATGAAGGGGTACCGGTGTCTCTACCGCAAGATCCGGCTGGAAGTTATCTGCAATGGGGTGAATTCCGATCAGTTCTTCAATAGAAGCTTCTTCAAAGATGGCCGCCAATAAATCGTAGGCCATATCCTCGCTCATGTCTTCATGCACGACCATGAGGTTTCCAACAGAGAGGGCGCTGACATCTTCCGGTGCATCACGGTAGACTCCACCGGGGATAAACCCTGCTGTAAAGTAGGGGTAATCATCCAGGATGGCATCCATTAAATCATCGTCAATGGGAATAAAGCGAATGCTCTTGGTGGCCATGATTTCTTCGATAATCGCTCCCGGCGCGGCAAAGTTATAGAAAACAGCATCAACCAAACCGTCTTTTAAGGCATCGGCAGCTTCCGGCTGGGAGTAATTAACCGTGTCAACCTCATCCAGGATTCCGGCTACACCCAGAATAATTTCCGAAGTGACTTCGCAACCGCTTCCCGGGGCATCCACGGAAACAGTTTTTCCGGCCAGATCTTCGACCGACTGGATATCAGAGTCTTCCGGGACAATCAGGTGCTGGGCAGCGGGATACATGGAAAAGAGTGTCAATAAAGGCTGGGCATCACCTTCAAAAGGCCCTTCTCCCACATAAGCGTCATAGGCTACGTTAGCCATAGCCATCCCCATCTCTGATTCCATGTTTCCTACCAAACGGCAGTTCTCAACAGATGCTGCGGTAGATTCGGACTGGGCAAAAACATTATCCACTTTATCAGAGATAACCTTCGCAATACCCGCACCGAGGGGGAAGTAAACACCACCGGGACTACCGGCACTTACAACAATAAAATCCGGTCCGTCAGCATCGGGAGCTGCCTCATCAGGGGCATCATCAGGGGCATCTGCCGGGGGATCGTCGGGGCCGCATCCGGCCATGCCAAAGGCTAACGTAAAAACCAACATCAGGCACAACATTAAAACCAGGCTTTTTCTCATCATGAAGACCTCCTCTTTTTTTTACTCTAAGTTCAACACAAAAAAGAATACACTATAGTTGCTTGAAACCTGGCAGAACATCCCTCCTTTCAATTTGAAATAGACTCTCACCAAGTAAGAACTGGTCTCTCAGTCCAACAGTCTGTGATGAGGCCGTTGAAACAGTAAAACAAGATAATAAAAGGTTTATTCGACAACGAGCTGTTGATTCCTGCCTTTACAGCAACCAAAGTGCTAATTTTCTTATAAATAAATTCGCCTAAGCACTAAAAAGCCCCGGGCATCTTTCACCCGGGACTTTTACTTGACCTGTCATTGTCGTGCTTTTTTCGTTGCATGGTAGCAGCTTTTCTGCTAACACTTTGCTACTTGAGCACATCCTCCCAGATTTTATCCAATTCTTCATCAGGAATATCAAACACCACATTGTGCGGCGGGAGCTTTTCATAGCGCATAAATTCGGGGGGACGATCGTCTTCCTTGGAAAAGCCGGCATTCTTGTTGAAGAGCAGCTCATCTTTCAGGACTTCCATGCCTAAAGGAGCGACATCTTCAGGCTTCCAGTTCGTGCCCAAAACGGCATTGACTGTTTCCACCATTCCTTCCATTCCTGCAGGAATGTCCAGGATGGCAAAAGCAATAAAGAGGCAGTAGCCGCTGGCATCGATAAATGCTGTAGTCGCCTGGAAGGCCTTGGAGAGCTCCACTTTTCCTTCCGGGGATAGGGGATCAACCTGGCCACCAACAGAAAGGATCTCCGGCGCAATAGTATAACCGGCTGTATGGTCCGCTCCCATGGGGGTGGTAATATAAGTGACACCGATTCCCTTGACGGCACGGGGTTCGTAGGCGGGCATTCCCTGCCGCTTTACTACGGGCACGCGGGTGGTGCCATAAGCTTTACCGGTAAACCAGGTGCCATTGCCCAGGATCCGTCCCAGGGGAGTGCCTTTGCGGATTTCATCCATCAACTTAATTGCCGCTTTTCCGTCACCAAAGGGGATTACCCCGACATCCATTGCTACACCGATAGTGCAACCGGCTTCAATGGTGTCCAGGCCAATCTCGTTACAGAGGTGAACCAGCATGGCAATATCATCCAGGTTATCGATACCGCAGTTGGCACCCAGCGCCCAAGTGGATTCATATTCAATTGCGGAGGTCATCTCGGTTCCGTCTTCATTGGGATATACATTGGAACATCGGATGACACATCCCGGATGGCAGCCGTGTCCCATCATGCCGCCACCGCGTTTTTGCACCGCTTCAGCAATGGCTTCACCGCTGGTTGGTTGAGCACCGGCAAATTTCCCAGAGCTAAAGTTGTTGGTCGGATAGCCGCCCGCTTCATTTAGAATGTTGACCAGCACAGCAGTACCGAAACTGTTCAGCGCCCCGCCAGGCTTGGTTACATCGTGGCTGCGCAGGGCCTCCACCATCTTTTTCTGCCCCTGCTTGAAGAGATCCTTATCCTTGATCTCCACTCCGGGAGCACCGTCATCGTCAATGACCATGGCCTTTAGTCCCTTGCTGCCCAGAACGGCACCCAGGCCGCCTCTTCCAGAGTATCGGCTGGCCCTTCCTTCATTGTCATTGAAGCAGATTCCAGCCATGCCCATTTTAAAGTCGCCGGCGACACCAATGTTCATGATGCCTACTTTTTCACCATACTTGGCAAACAGCGCTTTGTTAATTTCACTGGTCAGCTTGTCCTGTAAATCATCTGCAGGGACCAGCTCCGCGCCATCCTTAGTCAACTTTAACAGGTATGCACCATCAGAAGCCATTCCCTCGACAATAATGGCCTTTACCTGCAGCCGCCCCAGTTTTTGCGCCGTGGGCGTACCGGCATTGGATTCCTTGATCCCGCCGGTGAGCGGTGATTTGCCCCCGACAGAAATTCGACCTGAACTGGGTGCTGCAGTTCCCGCCAGGACTCCTGGTGCAATAACTATTTTATTATACGGTCCCAAGGGATGACAGGCAGCCGGCACCTCTTCCCAAACAACCTTGGATGTCAATGACCTGCCACCCAACTGAGCATACTTTTCGGGGGCATCTTCTACTGTTACCTTTTTCTCCGTCATGTTTACCCTGTAAACTTTGCTCATGTTCTACCTCCTTTAATTAATATATTCATGCTTGGCGGTAAAAGCTTGCCTTAATAAATTATAACATACAACACACAACAAGCAAATTTAAAATTGCCAAACTGGCCCAATTGAGCAAAAATAGATACTTTTTTACCATCTTTCAAGTTTACTATCCCCCCAAGCAACATCAAGCAGCACCTTCAACCAACTTTATAAAGTATGGCTTGGTAAAACAACAAAAAGCTGACTGGAAAAGAAGAAGGTCAGGGAGCAGAGTTCCTGCTCCCTGGGGTGGGGGGAGCCACCTTTTTCCTTCCAAGCTTTAATCCAAGGCGCAAACTGCCCCGTTCAGGCAGTCTGCCCAGGCGCTACATGGCGTTCTTGAAAATACCCTTCACGTCTGCAGCCTTGGCAACAACCGGGTTGGTAAAGCTGCAGGCATCTTTCATGGCATTTTCTACCATTACATCAAAGTCTTTCTCCTTGACATCCAGCTCTTTCAAGCCGGCAGGGATGCGGATATCTGCCGAGAGCAATGCAATGGCATCCAGGGCTTTTTCTGCAGCAGCACGGACGGACATACCTTCCACCGGTTCTCCCATAGCAACAGCCATATCGACGAAGCGCTGCGGGTTGGAGATAAGGTTGAAACGCTGGACGTGAGGCAGCAGGATGGCGTTGCAGACCCCATGAGGCAGGTCATAAAAGCCGCCCAGCTGGTGTGCCATAGCATGAACATAGCCCAGGCTGGCATTATTGAACGCCATTCCGGCGAGAAGCTGGGCATAGGTCATGCCGTCGCGGGCTTCAAAGTTGTCACCGTTGGCTACAGCAGTGCGCAAATACTTGAAGATCAGCTCAATCGCTTTTAAAGCGCAGGCATCGGTAACCGGGGTTGCAATGATGGAAACGTAGGCTTCTACAGCGTGGGTCAGGGCATCCATTCCTGTGGCAGCAGTCAGGCCCGGAGGCATTTTCATCATGACCATGGGGTCGTTGACAGAGATGTTGGGGGTTGTCCTCCAGTCAACAATAGCCATCTTTACCTTGGTATCAGTGTTGGTAATAATACAGAAGCGGGTAATTTCACTGGCGGTACCGGATGTGGTATTCACGGCAATCATGGGAGGCATGGGTTTTTGAGACTGGTTGATGCCTTCAAAATCACGGACATTTCCACCATTACCGGCAACCAGACCAATGCCCTTGGCGCAGTCGTGAGAGCTTCCGCCTCCGACGGATATAATCATGTTACATCCTTCATTTTTATAAATGTCAAAGCCTTCATGGACATTTTTGTCTGTGGGGTTGGGCAGTGCGCCGGCGAAAGTTACTGATTCTACTCCTGCTTCTTTCAAGTATCCTTCTACCTCACCGGGAATGCCAACCTTGGGGAGATCGGGGTCGGTTACGATCAGCGCTTTTTTTGCTCCCAGTTCTTTTGCCCTGTTTCCTACCTCTTTCACACAACCTGCACCCATCAAGTTTATTGTCGGCATAAAGAATTCCATAACACTCATTCAAAATTCCTCCTTTGATATTTAAATAGTATTGAAACACCCTGCTATACCCCTAAAACCTGGTCAACCCGCATGAACAATCTGACGCAATTCTTCTTTCGTAAGTGGATTGCCGGTGCTTTTCACCACCCCCTGTGGATCAAATAATCAGTTTGCTTTTTTAGAAGCATTC
>CAZOOA010000079.1:0-6074 GCA_964581355.1 uncultured Desulfovibrionaceae bacterium
CTCACATTCAAGAGGTCTCGGGTTCAAATCCCGATAACCCCACCACCGATTAAAAGCATCCAGAAAAGCGGATGCTTTTTTATTTTAAAGGAAGGTCGGCGGGAGCATGTAAATTTTGCATTGGACCTGTACTAGGTGGTTTAATACCGATCGGGATCGTCTGGCCTGCTGTGGGAGCTGGTGTAGCAACCATAACCGTTTGTATACTTTCGGGTATATAATATAAGGAGAGGAGGTGAAAGGAAAACATTACCCAAAAAAGAGCCTGTATCAACGGCTTTGTGCCGGAAAGAGGGGATAAATAGTGTCCGCTCTTTTTTTATTTCAAACAGGGAGGAAATAAAGATGACAGAAGAAAAGGATGTACGGAATGAAAAGAGTAATGAAATCCTCATGATCAAGAATTATTTCCTGCGCAAACTGGAAAAGGCGGAAAAGCTCTTGGAACCGGTGGAGGGCTTTGTTTTTGGCGGCGGGATACCGTCACCAGTGGACACAAAACAGGCCTATGATCTTTTACTTTTCGTTTACCAGAGAATGCCGGGTTTTTTTATGGGGGAAAACGTGTTCCTTTGGGAAAAGCTGGGCTGGGCTTATCACCTGCTCGGTGATATCAAAAAAGCCCGGCAGTGCCTGCTCATCCAAGCCGAACTGCAGCCGGGCTGTGCCGATGCTTACCTGAACCTGGCGGGCTTTTATGATAGCCGCGCGATGCACACCCTGGCGGTAAAAACCTACCTGGACGGCCTGGCAGAATGCCCCGGGGATGAATTTCTTTCCTTCAACCTGGCGCAGCTTTTAAGAAATATGGGAGACTTCAATACAGCTGTCAAATATGTCAACGCGGCCATCCGCAAAAATCCTGAACGGGCCTACAACCACAAGCTCAAAGGAGACATCTTGAAAAACGCCGGGGCGTTTCGCGAAGCTGCAGAGAGTTATGAACAGGCACTAAAGTTGTTTGGCCCCGCAAATGAGAACACAGGCGATCAGGATCCCGAGCACCAGGATGCGTACTACAGTTACCTGGAACTAAAAGATGCCCTGCATGACAGCAGTGCACCACATTACAGGATAAGAAAAGTGGAAGAACAGGAACCGGTGAAGGCAGAGGAAGACCTGGAAAAGAAAAAAAAGCTGATCACCTTGATATCCTCGGAAGGAAAGAGCACGGAACAGATAACCCGGGAAATGATGGAGGCCTTGGAAACATTTGAAAATTCCCAGGAGAAAACCAAATCAGAGAAAAAAAAGAAAAAGAAGAAAAAGAAATGATGAAGGTGCAGAAGGCAACGAAAGTGCAGGAAACTCCAGTGATGAGCTTTATCAAACCCGCCTTTATAGATTCGCCGTATTTCGTCGATGAACCCTTCAGCTGGCACCTTAAAGACGGGGCACCGGAGTTGGTTAAAAAAGAGTATGAGCTATTCATGAGGGCCGTAAAACATTTTCAACTTGAAGTTGATAAAAGCTGCGATGAAGGGAGGTGATACAGCATATCAGCAAAGATTCTATTATTAAGCTAAAAACACAAACCCAGCAGCGGGTATTTTAAGTAAATATTTGATTTATGTTGTAGAATATCTAACCCTCTTTTTCTCTCATCTTTGATAACACTTTGCTGTTCGTGGTATTCAGCAGGGCTTGGACTATGATTTGCCTTTATCTTTCAAGCGCTGCAGTTTTTCGGCAATGCGCTTTTCCCTGCTACTTGTTTCTTCGGGATCCAGGAGCAGGGTGATGCTGAGCCAGCTCCCTTCTCTTGCGCCTTCGGGCAGCAGGTTTTTAGGCAGGTTAACCATGGTTTCATCTTTACCGACCAAAAGAACAGCATAATCCCCTTCGAATCGATCAATAACCGCTTTCATAATGTCCTCCATTTCTTGAGTGATCTTTTTTCAGCCCCCAGGGTTATTATTTTTCTGTGCCAGTCCTTTGCTGGGTTTGCTTCTACAATGGGGCTTTGTTTTTGCCCCCTGTTCAGTGCTCAATATTGTACTCTTCCCCGTCTGTGGTGATCACAATGTCTCCGTGCAGGTCTGTTCTGAAAACCTCAACTTCTCTTGCTTTCAGTCGTGACAAAACTTCATCGTGTGGGTGACCGTAGGGATTGTCTGGCCCGCACATGATCACGGCCACTTCAGGAAACACCTCCCGCAGGAATGACTCTGTAGAACTGGAGTCGCTTCCGTGGTGCGCCACCTTCAAGATTGTGCTATCCAGGTCCTTGCTTCGCTGCAGCATTTCTCTTTCGGCTTCACTCTCTGCGTCTCCGGTAAAAAGAAAGCTGATATCGCCGTAGGTGAGCTTACTGACAATGGAGGCATTGTTCAGATCTTTGCTGGAGGGGAATGAGGGGTGTAGGATTTCCAACTCAACTTTTGTTCCCAATGAGCGCTCCATCCCGGGGCGGGCTTCGGTAAAGGGGATATCCAGCTTTTCAATGGTGTCCAGGTACTCCTCGAACGTCTCTGTCGTGTGCATTACCCCGGGGTCCAGGACTTCCTTTACCGGAAAGGACTTCATGACGTCAATCAGCCCGGCGATATGGTCAGAATGGGGGTGGGTGGCTATAAGCAGATCAAGACGATCAACGCCCTGGTCGTGCAGGTAGTTTACAACCCGGGAGCCTGCCCCCTGATCGCCGCCGTCTATCAGGGCGGCTTTTTCACATCCTGACAGGATGAGGATGCTATCGCCATGGCCAACATCGATAAAGTGGACCTCCAGGGGTGCATCTGCCGGCGGAGCGCGTTCTTTTGCTTCTGTGTCATTTTTGGCATTGGCCTTGTCGGTGTCTTCCGGTGTTTCGACATCTTCAGGCTCAGGTGGTTCATGCCTGTCCTGCTTTGCAGGGCCTTTATCTTCACTGTATTCGTCTTCCGGGTGTGAGGCTTCTTTTTCTCGTTCTGCAGATGTATGTTCTTCAGCGGCAGGGACGGGTTCTCCATTGTCGTCCAATTCATCTTCCAGAGGGGGCATCAGAGTGCTTCCAAGGATCAGGAGGGTCAGGGAGAAAACGAGGGCTACTGCATATACTTTCAATGGCTTTTTTTTAGGGGTGGTGGTAAGCAAGCCGATACCTCCGGCAACAAGTCCGGCCAGCCCGAGAAAAAAGAAGAAGATATCAAACTCACCTGTTAAAAGGGCAATGATACACAGTAAACCTGTTCCTGAATAAAACAGTGAAGCCAGTACTTTCTTCCATGGCTTGCCTGTGCGGAAACCGGGGAGTTTGCTCATAAAGGACATCAGCGTCTCCTCCTGTTATCTTGCCAAGCAAAATTGCTCTTATTAGTAGCATAACATTATTGCAGAATATATGCAAAAGTCAATAAAATGCAGCGATATACTGTCTATGTCATTGATTGCGTGTTCCACTGAAATCAACCAGCCATTCCCCTGGTTTCAGTTGCGTGTTTATGTTAGGTAAATGGTAATAGCGGCGACTTTTCAGTTGCGGGCCAGGCTTCTTCCTGCTAAAATACCATTGCAGGATTATGGTTTGACCTTGGGAGGGAATTTTGTTGCAGATTGTTCCCGGCAGTAAAACAATTCAAGCAGGTTCAGAAGAAGTTATTGCGCAAAAAATTGCAAGTGATCTGAATGTAAGTGTGAAAAATGTATCCCAGGCTATAGAGCTTTTGGATGCCGGTGATACCATACCTTTTATTGCCCGGTATCGTAAAGAGGTAACTGGCAGCATGTCTGATGAACATTTAAGGCTGTTGGAAGAAAGGTTGTCCCAGTACCGGAACCTGGAAAAACGCCGGGAAGATGTGCTGCGACTGATTCAAGAACAGGAGGCATTGACGCCCGAGCTGGAGCAGGCAATTATCAAAGCGAAAACAGTTTCTGAACTGGATGACCTCTACAGGCCATTCCGTCCGAAGAAAAGAACCCGGGCCACCATAGCTGAGGAAAAAGGGTTAAAACCCTTGGCTTTACAGATAGTTAGGGGAGAAGAGAACATTGACCTGCTGGCAGAACAGTTCATCAGCGAAGAGCACGGGCTGCTTGATCAAAAAAGTGTCATCAGCGGAGCAAAAGATATTATCGCTGAGCTGATCTCCGATAATCCCAAAGTTAGGCGGTTGCTAAAGCGTTTAATTGAAAACGAAGGGGAAGTTGTTGTCACCTCCAAAAAGAAGGAACAAGTGCAAAGCAGCTACGAGATGTATTACAACTACCGGGAACCTTTAAAGGCCATCAAATCACACCGGGTCCTGGCTATCAACAGGGGGGAGAAGGAAGGTTTTTTGAACGTCAGGATCAGTATTCCCGAAGAAAGGGCGATTGCGGTTATTAGTGCTGCCTACGTGCCCGGGGAAATCAGTTCGCAGGCTGGCCAACTGCTCCAGGAGGCGGTTCAAGACAGCTGGAAAAGGCTTATATTCCCATCCCTGGAGCGGGAGTTCCGGAATGAGCTAACGGAAACAGCGGAAGAAAAAGCCCTGGTTGTGTTCAAAGACAACCTTCGAAATCTATTAATGGCTCAGCCGGTTAAGGGAAAACGGTTTTTGGCTATCGACCCGGGGTTGCGTACTGGCTCCAAGGTCGCTGCCGTAGATGAAAACGGCAAACTGCTGCAGACCACCGTAATCTATCCAGCGCCTCCCAAAAATGAGAAAGAAAAATCGGCCTTTGTGTTAAAGAAAATGATCAAAGAGCACGAGGTTAATGCCATTGCCATTGGAAACGGGACCGGCGGCCGGGAGGTGGAGCAGTTTGTTGCTGAGATGCTTAAGTCCGAGAACATGAAGCTCCCCTACATCATTGTCAATGAAGCCGGGGCCAGCGTTTATTCTGCTTCCAAGTTAGGCCAGGAGGAGTTCCCCGGACTGGATGTGGCGGAGAGAAGTGCGGTGTCCATTGCCCGCAGGGTCCAGGATCCCCTGGCTGAGCTGGTAAAAATCGAACCCAAATCCATCGGGGTGGGCCAATACCAGCATGATGTGAACCAGGTCCGGTTAAAAGATACCCTATCGGGTGTTGTCGAATCTTGTGTCAACCTGGTGGGGGTGAACCTGAACACCGCTTCCCCGGCCTTGTTGAGCTATGTCTCTGGAGTGAATAAAATCGTGGCTCAAAATATTATGCATTACCGGGAAAACAACGGTTATTTCCGCAGTCGCCGGGAACTGAAAAAAGTGCCCAAGCTGGGCCCCCAGGCCTTTAAACAGTGCGCCGGATTTTTAAGGGTGCCTGAATCAGACAACTATCTTGACCGCAGCGCGGTGCATCCGGAGTCCTATGAAACAGCAGAAAAGCTCATGCAGGAGCTTGCTGTTTCCCCTGAAAGCCTGGGTGATCCGGAACATATTTCCGAAGTGGATGTGGCGGAACTGGCTCAAAAAGTGGGTGTTGGAAAGCCAACGGTAGCAGATATCCTGGAAGAATTTAAACGGCCAGGGCGGGACCCCAGGGAAGACCTCCCCGCCCCGGTGTTCAGGGAAGGGGTCCTGGAAATTGAAGATTTGAAAGAAGGTATGCACCTAAGCGGTGTAGTCCGCAATGTGGTAGACTTCGGTGCCTTTATTGACATCGGTGTGCACCAGGATGGTCTGGCCCATATATCCGAGCTGGCGGATCAATACGTTAAACACCCGGCGGATGTTTTGAAAGTGGGCGATATTGTCGAAGTGAAAGTGCTGGGAGTCGATCTTGAAAGAAAAAGAATTTCGTTAACATTGAAAGTATAAAATGCCCGCCCCTGTTTCCGGCAGGTTTGCCCGAACATAAAGCTAGCAGGGTTAGTGAATGCTCTGTTAGCCTGTTAGCTTTTTTCTGCGACCACCTTTTCCCCTCCTTTGATTTGTTTCAACGGAGCAAGGGTGCCTGTAATTTTTCCAAACACGTTGACAGGCCCGGCCGCCCTGATTTCATTTCCTGTGCTGGCTGGTGTGGGGCCATAAAAGATGCAAAAAGCCTGCATGTTAGGCCAGTAGCCCAGTTCACCTGCTTCTAACACGTCCCTGGCCTCTTCCTCTAAAGTTATTGCCAGGGGGATGCTGAAATATATTTCTTCACCCCAGGTGTTTCCGGTCCCCTCCAGGGGGAGAGCTTCAAATATG
>CAZOOA010000079.1:6174-12566 GCA_964581355.1 uncultured Desulfovibrionaceae bacterium
ACTGGTCGGGACGGAACTGTCCTCTGTTTTGATCTTTCAACAACCTACTTCACCATAATGACCGCAGCAGCTCTTGCCCGTACGTATTTTGGTCAGGTTGTTTTTAGCGGCCATCTTCACTTTTTGCAAGAACGGGGCTTTTGAGCTCTTCCAGTTGCTGAATACAGCTTGTAGGGAAGGCCGTTTTGGGTTCTTGCTCATGTTTCTCCCTGCCTTTCTGTGGATAATCCATTAGTTAACAATAGATCACTTTTTTGAGTCGGTCAAGAAGGAAATGCAGGAGATTTTATGGTTTTTTAATTCTGACAAAAAAAGCCAAGAAGTAGAAATTTTTTTTCCACTAATGCAGGATTTTTGAGACTTTTGAAGAAGTATCTTTTTTAGGTGATACAGGTTTTCCCATAAAAACAACGAGAAGGTGGGCCGAGATGGCTGTTCATTATCTTAACGGTGAAAGAATGTATTATGCTTTTTTAGCCGGGGCCAGGGAGGTTGCCAGGAATAAAACAGTTTTAAACCGCATTAATGTTTTTCCTGTTTTCGATAGCGATACAGGGAATAATTTAACGGCGACACTGAATTATATTGTCGACACGGTTAGTCCCAGTCCATGCGTGGGTGAAACGATTCGTTCTTTGGCTGATGCTTCCTTGAGCGGAGCCCGGGGGAATTCGGGCATTATCCTGGCCCAGTTTATTAATGGGCTTTCCCGGGAAGTAGGGGAAGAAGAAAACCTGTCTACCCGGACTTTTGGAAGTTCTGTGGTCGGTGCGGTGCCCTATGCATATGGCGCAGTTGCCACACCGGTGGAAGGGACCATGCTGACGGTGCTGAAAGAATGGGCTGAGACAGTAAACAAGCTGAGTCAGGAGACCAATGATTTTGTGGAAATGATGCTGCAGTCCCTGGAACGAGCCAGGCTTTCCCTGAAGGAAACCCCCGGCAAATTAAAAGTTCTTAAAGATGCGGCGGTAGTTGATGCCGGTGCCCAGGGGTTGGTGCTTTTTCTGGAGGGGCTTACCAGCTTTTTGAAGTCCGGGAATCTTGGCGCTCTACTTCAGGACCAGCCTGAAGATGTGGAGCTGCAGGAAGAGATTGTTGGGGTGGATACAGAGATAAATTGCCGCTATTGTTCTGAAGCGCTGTTGGTGGGGTCGGGTATCGATCACCAGCAGGTTAAACAGGCTGTGGAGCATCTGGGGGATTCATTGATCATAGCGGGGACGCCGGAAAAAACCAAGATTCATCTTCATACCAACCGACCGGAAGAATTCTTTTTTACCCTGGTGGAGCATGGACGGATTGTCAGCCAAAAAGTGGATGATATGGCAAAGCAGTACCAGGTTGTCCACCAGCGCCAACATGATATTGCCCTGGTGACCGATTCTATCGCTGATCTGCCCCAGGAAATCATCGACCATCATCAGGTTCACGTGGTACCGATCAACCTGGTGATTGAGGGGTCCAATTTCCTGGACAAAGTCTCCATCCGTCCCGGGCAGATTTTTTCAATCCTGGATCAAGTGAAAGAATACCCGACTTCTTCTCAGCCTTCTTTCACCATGGTTCAGCAGTTGCTGTCTTTTTTAACCAAGCATTACAAATCCGTGATCATGATCTCTGTATCCGGGGAGTTAAGCGGTACTTGTAATGTCTTTAACCGGGCGGCCGAAGCGCTGCAAGAAACAGGGGCCAAGATTTCTGTAGTCGATTCCAAGCTCAACTCGGGGGCCCAGGGTTTACTGGTTTTAAAAGCAGCGGAACTGATCGCTGCTGGGAAAGAGCATGATGATATTGTGCACATCCTTGAAGAGGTAATTCCGGGGACAAAAATATTTGTTAGCGTAGCGACCTTTAAATATATGGTCCGTGGGGGAAGGGTTAGCCCGATGAAAGGGTTCCTGGCAAGTCTCTTGAACCTTAAGCCCATTGTTTCCCTGGACGAACAAGGAAAGGGGATTGCTTTCGCCAATGCATTAACCCGCCGTTCCAACACGAAAAAAATCTTGCAAATTGTTCAGCGGATCCAGGAGCGGCATCCTGTAAGCAAGTACTGTATTGTCCATGCCGGGGCACCGGAAAAAGCGGAGTCATACAAGACACTTTTTACGCAAATCATCGGGCAGGAGCCGGAATATGTGGTGGAAATTTCACCGATTGTGGCCTTAAGCGCCGGCCTTGGTGCCGTCGCAGTTTGTTTGATGGAGTCACGGGAAGCGGTATAACCCTGGCCCAAGTTGAACCTTTTTCTTTTCAGGGATATCATTCAAGGAGGGAGTGTGAGCATGTCTGAGCTGTTTGTCCAGGCGGCTGTAGTGGTTTTTCTTTATTTTATGGGTTTTTTCCTGGTGGCCCAACTGATTCGGAATAACTCTATCGTAGATATGGGTTGGGGGGCCGGGTTTATTGTTCTAACCATGACGACGCTGCTTCTGCAGGGAACTTACACGGAAAGGAGTTTGCTGGTAGCTGTGTTGGTTTTGGTTTGGGGTGGACGTTTGTCTTATCACATAGTTCGCCGCAACTGGGGCAAGCCCGAGGATTTTCGCTATGCCAACTGGAGGAAAGAATGGGGGCGCTGGCTGGTGCCCCGAGCTTTTTTGCAGGTCTTTATGCTCCAGGGGGCCTTGATGCTGGTAATTGCCTATCCGATCATTTTGATCAATGCCTACCCGGAACCGGGCTTGACGTACTTGGATTTTTTGGGGTTGGCAGTGTGGCTGGTCGGTTTTTATTTTGAAGCGGTAGGGGATAAGCAGCTGGCCCGGTTTAAGCAGGACCCTTCCAACAAGGGACATATTATCAAGACAGGGCTTTGGAAGTACTCCCGGCACCCCAATTATTTTGGCGAGGCGACGATGTGGTGGGGGATCTTTCTGCTGGCGCTGTCTTCGCCTTTTGGGTGGAGTGCCCTGATCAGTCCTCTGGTTATCACTGGATTGCTGCTCTTTGTTTCAGGCGTGCCAATGCTGGAAAAAAAATATAAGGATAACCCGGAGTTTCAAGCCTATGCCCGGGTTACCAGCAAATTTTTCCCCTGGATTCCCAGGAAGGAAGGCCGTTAAGGGGTTGGAGAGCTGTCTTCGAGAATATGAGTTGATTTTAAATAATACCAAACAGCCATGGGATTGGACCGGCAGGGAATGCCGACGAAAGGGGCGGACAAAATGCAGCAGTTTGTAAAGTTGTACCTGGTTACTTTGGGGGCATTTTTTGTCATCGATATGATCTGGCTTGGCCTGGTGGCCAGGAACTTTTACCGCGAGCACCTTGGTTTTTTAATGAAAACAAATATCAACTGGCCTGCAGCGATTATCTTTTACCTGATTTTTGTGGCGGGTCTGGTATATTTTGTCATAAACCCTTCCTTATCCCGGGACAGCTGGACTACTGCACTTCTTAGCGGTGCTTTTTTTGGACTGATTACGTACGCCACGTATGATTTAACCAACCTGGCCACATTAAAAGATTGGCCCTTGAAAGTTACCCTGGTGGACCTGGCCTGGGGAGCAGTACTGTCGGGAAGTCTTTCCACTATCGGCTTTTTTTACGGCAAAAAATTTTTATAGCGGGTCAATGCAGGAAAGTCATTATTCTTCTCCAACCGCTCAGCGCTATTTGTAAGCAAAGCTGTGGGGACGGTTCTGGCGCTTCCGGAGCGTAGCGGAGGACCGGCAGGGAAAGCGCCAGAACCGTCTCCCTGCTTTGCGGCGTGTTGCGCAATCACATAAGAGCTGAGCAGTTACGTTTTTTATTATTTTTGCTTAATAGTTTGCGGGAGAGAAAGGATTTCGTAATTGTTTCAAGAATTATGTAAAGAGTAAAACCTGAACGATGAAGCATTTTTTGAGGCATTTTTTGCCCTGTGATTATTATGGCTCTGCTCTGCGTCTTTCAAAAAGGTACAAGCAAGGCACAAATGGCGGCACCAAACGGAAGTCCGAATTTTCTATTTTAGGCGGTTGTAACATGTATCAAATCAATGCCAAAATACTGCAAATTTTGATTGACAGTGTTTTAGCTGGGTTGGCTTTTTTTTTGGCGTTATTTTTGCTAATAGATGGATCAGTTTCGCAGGTATATCTAGCGCATTTTGAACCCAGGGTTTGGCCGGTGATTGGGTTTAATCTGGTTGCTTTTTCCGTTTTTGGTATTTACAGGCGTATATGGGGGTTTCACTTTCTAAGAGACTATGCCCTGCTGGGCGGTGCTGCCGTGGCCGGGGTTACAGGTGTAACCGCTTATAATGTTTTATTTCAGATATTACCCCTGCACAATGTAATGGCACTTTATGTGGTGCTGGTTTTTGTTTTTACCGCTTGTATCCGTTTTGTTTTGTGCAGGGTGATTGATTAGCAGAGCAGTGGCGCCGGGTAAATCCTAAGGATGGGGATTAAAACGGCTGTAGCTTATTTTTTGCCCCTTTTTATGGGTGTAAAGACGAAATAAATCATGTTTTGGGCGTTGCCAGAAAAGGGATTCTATGAGAAAATATAAATAAAATTGACACAAATATTTGCAAAGCTTATCTTGAAACTCTGCTTGGAAGATTGGCCTTCAAAAGCATTCAACAAATACATATCCAAAGAATGAGGTGAAGGGCCAAAATGTTAGAAAAAACAAAAGAAATGATTTGCAGGATTTTTTCTGGGAGGTGGAGAGGCGCCTGGGTCGCGGTTATTTTAGCGGTGTTTCTTCTTGCAGGATGCGGAGGTTCTTCTAATGATGCTGAGCCTGAACCGGAAGATGTCCCTGCAGAATCCGAAGAATTAGAACCCATCCAGTTCGAGGAAATCCAGGATGTGGAGGCCAGGGTATCTGTGAGTTCGGGCAGCACTTTGGCCATCCGGAGAAGTCCCGGGACAGAAGACCAACCGGAAGATGATGTTGTCGATCGTGTCCCCAGGGGAAGAATACTCAGGGTCATCGACAAACACGGGGACAACCGGGTGGAGGACGGCTATACCTGGTGGGAAGTCGAAGACACGGAGTCCGGTTCGTCTGGATGGACGGCAGCAGAATTTTTGGAAGTTGAAGACGAAGCCGACGACCAGCTGGAAAGAGGGCTTAACGGGATCGAAGAAGAGTTTGAAACTGAAAACGACCAGGAAGAAGACGAAGCCGAATAGCTTTTCGGTCTTCGTCTTTTTTTTCCGGAACAGGCAGGTGTGAGGTCAATTGAACAGGGCTTTTTCGAGAATGATTTTGGTTTTTACAGTACTTCTGTTGCTGGCAATCCCTGCCCGGGATGTTGCTGCGGAAGATCCCGATAGTGCTGCAGGGTCTCCTTCGATGGATCGTATTGAGGCACCTCCTCCCATCGTTAACCCCTACCAGGTGTATACCTATGAAACTATGCTTGCTGATCTGGAAAGGCTTCAAAAAGCATACCCCGGCATTATTGAAACAGACTTAATCGGAAAAACGGAGTTTGGTCGGGCTATTTGGGCCGTACGCCTGGGAACGAGTGATGTCACTGTTTTTCTGAATGGTTCTCATCATGCCCGGGAGTGGATCAGCACCTGTATTACTATGAAAATGCTGGATCGCTATGCCCGGGCGTACTATCTAAATGAACGAATGGGGGAGTATGACGTCAGGGGGGTGCTGGACCAAGTTTCCATTTGGTTTGTGCCCATGGTTTCACCAGATGGTGTTGCACTGCAACAAGAAGGGCTAAGACGTTTTCCCGTGGAAGTCCATCCCCGGCTCATCTCCATCAATGATGGCAGTACAGATTTTAACCGCTGGAAAGCCAATGCCCGGGGAGTGGATAATAACCGGCAGTACCCTGCACGGTGGGAGCATACTGTGGATTGTCCGGGCAGGCCCAGTTACGCTAATTTCCGGGGTGAAAGCCCTTTGTCGGAGTTGGAAAACAAGGCATTAAGAGACTTTACATATGCCATCAAACCAGAAATTGTTTTATCCTATCACTCTTCCGGCAGGGTGATATACTTTCCCGAGGACAGTCCGGAACAGCAGATTGCTGAAGGGATCGCCGACTTGACAGGTTACAGGCTTGTTCCCCTGCAGGATCCAGCTGCTGGTTATACAGACTGGTTCGTGGATACTTTTAACAGGCCTGCATATACCCCGGAATTAAGCTATTCTGTGGGACCTACCAATCCGCCCCTGTCTGTAATCCCGGAAGAATGGCAGAGGAATAAATATTTGGGGCTTTATGTTGCGAAAGAAGGATTGAGATTATGGGAACAGCGCAGGCAAACAGGGGAGATAGATGAAGCTTTTCAGGATTATCCTGTAGAGATGCAGGATATCTCTTATTTAACTTTTTTTCGCGAAGCAGGGCTGCCACATGATGATTATATTTCATCTCTTTTCTTCAGTGAAGAAAACCTTATGGTTCCTCTGCGTCCTCTTACTGAAAA
>CAZOOA010000080.1:0-12557 GCA_964581355.1 uncultured Desulfovibrionaceae bacterium
AATTAAAAAAATGTATTGACCTCAATAACAAGGTTCTCCACTCACTTCTACCTGAGATTTTGAAATGCACTGCAGTTTTTAACAGTTGAACTGCTCAGCCCGTTTATTATACCACTCGCCGGGAAGCAGGGGGAAAAAAACATCTCCAGGGAGCAGGGTTATAAGGCAGTTTCTATTTTCAGGGCAGATTACAAGCGAAAGCTGAAGCAACCACGCCATAGATCAGGTTAATGTTTGATCCAGTCTACCAGAGTAAAACGGTCTGTGGAAGGCTTTTTGCCTTCCAGCCAGCGGGGGAACCAGCTGTTCAGCATCAACTGCATGGGCTGCTCCGTTAAACCTTCCGACCAGCTTTTGAACAGCTCACCGTCCACGTAAAATTCTACACCACTGGAATAGAAGTCAAAACGGTACTCGTGGAAGCCTGCTGTGGGGTCAAAACCCAGTTCCATGGTTTCCGTGTTTGTTCTTTCCCCTCCTGCATAGGTGGTAAACATCACTTTGCCCCGGGGGTCATTATATATTTCTATGTCAATTTCGTGGTAAAAATCGGGGGCCGTATAGAGAAAAAACCCTGTGATCGAAGAGGGGGCGTCTGCAACCTGGAGCCTGGCCCTGTAGGTCCCGTGCAGGTGGTATTCCCTGGTTTCAATACTGCCTCCATCCAGGGTGCCGGCAGGATGGCGGATCCGTAAAAGGCCCTCTTGCACATCCACGTTTTCCGGCCTGAGCCGGCTGCGACCCAGCGGATGTGCGCTTTTTTCCCAGCGGTCCGAATCGAACGTATCGAAGATGTCTTTAAAATTGAAAACCTGGAAGGCAGCAGCACGCTCGGCCTGGGCCAGTCTTTTGGCGCCCTCGGTCCCGGGAGGTGCATCCCAAACGGCCATGACCAGATCAAAGGGACCGCTAACCAGAGGGGTGTCCTGGGGAACCAGCCAGCTTTTCCGTTCGCTGGCCTGCTCTCCAGGGTGGAGATGAACCGGGTGTGCTTCAATATCATACCACTGGCCTTCCATGTCCTGTACACTGTATCCCACCCATAATTTTTCCGGCTGATTCCCGGTGTTTTCAAAGACAAGGGAGGATACCACTTCATCTCCCGGGTAATAATCGCCTGTCGGGGGAATAAAGGAGCTTATTTTCACACTCTTGCGCGTTGTGTTTTCGTCATGTTCAATCTTTGCGATCCGCTCCTGCGCATCATACGCAACCTGGAAACCGGCATTTTCCAGCCAGGCCCGCAAGGGAAGATAAATTCTGCCGCTTTTGAGCAGGGGCGGCACATCCATCTCGTGCCAGATCCCGTTCACCCACGCCCGGGGCTCACCCGGCCAGAACTCCACGCTGGAGACATGGTTTTCTACCGTTGCTTTTCCTGCTTCTGCTTCCCAGTGGACATGGGCCCCGGTTTCTTCGGCGATAAAACGCAGGGGTACCAGCAAGCGCCCTTCTTTGATTAACGGGGCCGGATCTGGCTCTACTTGCTCGCCCAGCAGGATTATAGTTATATCTGTCTCTTCGGCAGCAGATACTGGCTGCGCAGAACACAGTGATATGATACCGAGCATAATCAGCAGATAGAACAGTGGAAAGGTCTGTCCGGTCTTCTGAAAATGTTTGAGCCTCTTCGAAGTAAATTGAAGAATCTGGGAGAAAAATCCGCAATCTTTCCCACTGGTACTCTTTAGGACTAATTTGCCTGTTTCCATCCCTATGTATAGAAGAATCAATGGAAAAAAGATCCTTTTTATTCGGTACAAAAGTTTGTTCCGCATAGGGTACTATGACCTCCAGGGGTTTTTTTACACCGGGCATCACACACCCGGCAATGGCAATGATATTTGTTTTATTTCAATAATATTTATTCAATTTCCTGCTTTGTGGTAAAAATATCATGGGATTTTTCTGCCGGCGTGAGCGCCAAAGCCAAAAGCGCCTCCGGGCAGCAGGAGGGAGCTTTTTTCTGCGTGTATGTATACTGTCAGTTTAACCTAATTCTGGAGTTTGCCCACAATTTTTGCCGACAATAAGCTTATTCAGCTTTTCTATCAGGGAAGCCAGGTCTACTGCCATAGGTATAATGGTTTGACAAGTTCTAAGTTTCCTGATAACATTTTTGTACTATCTAAGGTGATATCTGACCGTTAGATAAGCATATTTCTATATGTGGCGAGGAGGGATAAAGCGATGGCATTGGATAAAATCAAGGAAGACATCATTTCTTTACCTTATAAAGATAAAGTTGCACTAGCCAAGTGGTTTTCTTTAATAGATGGTGAAATATGGGACAAACAAATTGAAGAAGATTTCCAAGATGGAGGCAGGGGACATATCCTTCTTGATAAGATTAAAGATGACTTTGAACAAGGGAAATGCAAGAAGTGGAATTAAATTCTTACACATCCAGACTTTTGGGAGTGTTACAAAAGGCTTCAAAAAGATATTCAGAAACTTGCAGACAGAAAGTTTGCTCTATTTAAAAACAACCCACAACATCCTTCATTGGGTTTCGCCAAAAAAGGTCAAGTCTGGACAGTCAATATAGGCTATCACCATAGGGCAATAGGCTATAAACTGGATAACAATATTGTTTGGTTTTGGATTGGAACTCACGAAGATTACAACAACCTCATGAACAGATTATAAAAAACTTGTTATCAGCCCGTATGAGCGCCAAAACCAAAAGTCCCCTCGGGCAGCAGGAGAGGGCTTTGTTCTGCGGACCTGCATATCTGTAATCCAGAAACCATCATAGATGGTGGCCAGGACCGATTAACAGTAGTGAGTATTTTTAAGCAAATGTTCTCTGCAGGTCACTGTCTGTTAGAGCATTTCGCTCAGTTTCTGCAAGATGCTCTTAAATTGAGGTTTGTTTACCTGAAAATCAGCACCTACTGAAATCCCCTTGTGCCTGGTATCATCTGTAATCAAAGAACTGTAAAGCATCACGATGATATGCTCCGTAGCCTTGTTTTCTTTTATTTTTTTGCAAAGGGTGAGGCCGTCCATCTGGGGCATTTCAATGTCAGTAATAAGAGCGTCTACACTATTGGGATTTTTTTGCAAATAATCCAAAGCTTCCTGGCCGTTATGAAAACTGGTAATGTTTTCGTAACCGCTCTTTGTAAGGAACCTTTTGACCATCTCCAGAATAAAATTGGAATCATCAGCAATGGCAAGCCTTCCCTTTGCCAGTTTCCCGGCATGATCGTAATCAATTTCTGTGGAAGTTGGAATGATGGAATCCACAATGCTTTCAAAATCCAGCACAAAAACCAGCCTATCTGCAAATTTTATTGCACCAATAATGGACATGCTCTCCTGGAAGCCTTCAACGGTTTCAATGTCTTTCCAGGTGACACGTTCTATGTTGGATACGTCTGAGACCCGAAAAGCCAACTTCTGCAGGTTGAATTCGGTTACGATAATTAAATCCCGCTCATTCTCCTGATCTCCCATGTACTGAATCAGATTTATTTGCTTAATCATATCATCTCTAATCGAGATAACACCCTCCACGGCAGGATGGCTGCCGGGCAGTGCAGTTAATGGCTGTAGGGTCAGAATCTCCCTCACTTTCATCACATTTATGCCGTAAAATTCATTTCCAACCTTAAATTCCAATATTTCCAGCTCATTGGTTCCGCTATCCAGCAGAACACCTTCTTTTTTGCTCACACTCTCACATCCCAATGCTTGATCTGTTTTTTTTGTTGATAGAACTGCCGGTATCTGCCCTGCTGCACGGGCAACCCATGATGAACCATTTTATACTCATCCACTGAGTATACTTGTTTTACCGTCCACGGTATCATGATGAGCTCTCATCTTCCCCGGTGATCCCATCCAAGTCTCCTGTGTGAGGCGAAGAAGCTGAAGCAGCTGTTTCCCCCGAAGCAGTGTCTTTTGCCCGCTACGGTGCCGCGGCCGTTTCCTCCACGACCCGGTAGAGCTCTTCCGCATTGATCGGTTTGCTCACGTAGCCGTCCATCCCTGCTGCCATAAACTCATCACGATCGCCCTGCATGGCGTGGGCGGTCATGGCGATGATGGGGATCCGTGTGCCCGTTGTTTTTTCCTGGTTGCGGATATGCTTGGTCGCCTCGATACCGTCCATTTCGGGCATCTGGATATCCATGAGTACCAGGTCAAAATGCTGTTTTGCCAATATATCCAGGGCCTGCCGGCCGTGGAAGGCTTCAATAACGCTCCAGCCTTTCTTTTCCAGCAAAGTGGTGGCCAGCTTGCGGTTCATGGGCTTGTCTTCCACCAGCAGGATCTGCAGTTTTGTCCCTTGTTCCGCTTCGGGCTGCTCCGCCTGATCTGCCTCTGGGGCTTTTACAGGGGCTTCCCCTTCCCGTAAGGGCATTTGCTGTTTGGCTTTGTAAAGGGCTGCGTGGATGCAGCTGAACAGCTCGGAAGGCTTGACCGGTTTTATCAGGTAGGTAAAGAGGCCCAGTGCGTCGCGCCTGGCGGCGTTAATGTTCATATCCACCGATGAGAGCATGATCAGGGTTGTCCCCTGCAGCAGTTTTTCCCGGTTGATCTGTTCAGCCACCTGGAAGCCGTCCATATCTGGCATCTGCTGGTCCAGGAGCACCAGATCAAAGGGCTCACCCTGTGCTGCATGGTGGCGCATTATTTCCAGGCCTTCCCGGCCGCCGGGGGCAGTCTGTACGGTCAGGCCCCGGCCTTCCAGCATCTCTTTGATGATGAGCCGGTTGGCCTTGTTGTCGTCAATGGCCAGGACGTGCACATCGGGGAAGTGTTCCGGTATGGCGGGTAGCTCCTCTACTGCAGAATCCAGCGGCAGGCACAAAGGTATCCTGAAGCTGAAGGTGCTGCCCCGGCCCGGCTCACTTTCCATCCATATACTGCCGCCCATGAGTTCCACGAGCTTCCGGGAGATGGCCAGGCCCAGGCCCGTGCCCTCATGCCTGCGGGTGCTGGAGCCGTCCACCTGGCTGAAGCTTTGGAAGAGCAGATCCTGCTTGTCCCAGGGGATACCTATCCCCGTGTCTTTGATGGAAAAAACCAGCACTTCAGTGTAAGGCTTCTCCTTTCGCTGCGGGCCGTCGCTGCCTGTTTGCGCGGGGGCTGCGGTGTCCCCAATTTCCCCGGAGTCTGCCTGCTCTTTGCTGATGGAAAGGATTATTTCCCCTTCATTTGTAAACTTGAGGGCATTTCCCAGCAGATTGACCAGGATCTGTCTGAGCCGTACCGGGTCGCCGCGCACGGCTTGGGGTACATCAGGCTGGATAAACAGGAGCAGCTCCAGGCCTTTTTGCTGGGCCTGCAGGGCAAAGGAGGCTGTCGTTTGCTCTACCTTTTCGTAGAGATTGAAGTCTTCTGCCTCCAGTTCCAGGCGTCCCGCTTCGATCTTGGAAAAATCGAGAATATCATTAATGATGGTCAGCAGGGAGGCGGTCGAATCTTTAACCATGCCCAGGTATTCTTTTTGTTCCTTGTCCAGCTCTGAGTTGTAGACGATCTCGGTCATGCCCATGATCACATTCATGGGGGTGCGGATCTCGTGGCTCATGTTGGCTAAAAACTCGCTCTTGGCCCGGTTGGCCGCCTCGGCCTTGGTTTTGGCTTCAGCAAGGAGCTGGTTGGTTTGTAAAAGGCTTTCTTCCGCCTGCTTGCGCTCTATCATTTTCCACACGGCGTCCATGAGCAGGGTGAGCTGCAAAACATCCCGGTTGGTGTAGTCAGTTTCTCTATTGGCTACCCCAACTACGGCAACAATGTTTTCTTCAATGATTACGGGAACGGTCATGTATTTGTACAGCTTGGCATGTCCTTCGGGAGTGCCTTTCTTTAACGGATGGGGCGCCTGGTAGTCATTTATAATAATCGGTTTTGCCTGGCGCACAGCTTCACCCCAGATTCCCGTATTGTGCAGGTGGTAGGCTGTCTCAGGCTCCACGATGGTGCATTCTTGCATTGCCCCCTTAGACCAGTTGTTCAGGGTAAACTCCTTTCTTTGCTCATCATAGAAATAGATATAGCCTATTTTACTGCCCGTAAGTTTGATAGCCTCATCCAGAGCAAACTCCAGCAGGTTTTGGATCGATTCACCTTTAAACTGAAAGATGTCAAGCAGACTCTTAAGGCGTGCTTCATTGAGTTTCATCTCTTCTTCCGCCTGTTTGCGCGCGGTGATGTCACTTATGGCCAGCAAGGCATACCGTTTTTCCTCGCTTAAAAACTTTGCTGAACTGATGGAAAACCAGCGGCGTTTTTCCATTCCATCAAGCATCAGTCGTTTTTCGACTTCCACGTCACGCACGGGCTCATCGGTGTGAATGACGTGTTCAAAGGTATTCCTGATGGAACACTGGGAACAGGCCGCAGCGTGGCCGCATCCTTTGGGGGTGCTCAGGGCCTGACTGCAGGAAATGGCATCCCCCGGTTGAAGGTGAAGCAACCGGGATGCTTCAGTTTGCAGCATCTGCTCTGCAAAGCGGTTGGCGCGCGCCACGGTTGTGTTTTCATCGATGAGCAGCAGCCCTACCGGTGCGGAGTCGAAGATGGCCTGCAGGTTGGCCCGTTCCCCTTCCAGTTGCTGATTGCTTTTGAGCAGTTTCTCTTCAACCTCTTTCCGAACACTAAAACCTTTTTGCAATACTTCGTTCGCCAGGGCCACTTCTCGGAACAGGAACTGGAAAGGATTGGTTAAGGATTCTTGAATAATAGCACGGAAAAGCAAGGCGATAGAAAAAAATTTAAAGACGTGCCCCAGGAAATTGAAAAACCCGTACATATCCACGTAGAGTGTAAAGCTCATGGCCGAAAGGATCGTAAATCCCCCCGCCAGCAGCAAGAGCTTTAAGATATGGCTTTCCAGGTGAGCCCTTTTTCTATAAAACATGATCATGGCGGCCAAAATGAGTATTGATATGGCATACTCACTGGCAATCTTGAAAGGGGTAAGCCCTTCTCCGGCGATAAAACAGTCGGGAAAGTTCCCTGTAAAGATAGCGGCTGTCAGCACGGCAGCGGCTACCAGGCATGCGCCGAGCAGCGGCTCGGCGCGAATGATTTTTTTTGTGCCGAGATACAAAGCTCCGCACAGCACAGTGAACCCTTCCGCGTAGCGGGCGGCAATCCAAAACTGTATGGAGATGTTGGATTCATGCTGCGGGAAGACCCCCATCCCCTGGTAAGAAAGGGTGTGCAAGGTGTCCATGATGCCGACGACCAGGTAGCCCACAGCCAGCACAATCAGCATGTTGTTCTGGGAAAATTTGCGGGTATGCCATCCTATAACAAAGATGGTCAATGCAACCATTACGGCCAGCAGCTCCACCAGGGAATGGTAGAGCAGGTAATTATACAAGCTGAGTAAATACAAAGAACCGACCAGAAGTATTATCGCTGGCACCAATATAAAGTGTTGCAGGTATTTTCCCTGCTGCACGGGCAACTCACTTTGAACCATCTAATGCTTCTCCTCTGAACTTATTTTTTGTTATCACCCACGATAAAACTTTTTGACTCCTTGATGGTCGTCTTTTGTAACCCAGAAACCATCCTAGGTGGCAGCCAGGATGGTCTGGTCTATCTTTGTATGTGGTTCCGCTGCCGCCGCGGTTCTTATTGTCGGTCAAATACCTTTCCACGTTACGCATATTGTGAGATTGCCTCCAGGAGAACTTTTTTCTTGACCGGCTTGGAGAGATGCTGGTTGCAGCCCGCGTCCAGGGCTTTTTGGACTTCTTCCTTTAAGGCGTACGCGGTCAGGGCAATAATGGGAACCGGTTTTTTCCCGCTTTCCTGCTCCCAGCGGCGGATTTCCCGGGTAGCCTGATAACCGTCCATGACCGGCATCTGGATATCCATCAGCACCAGGTCGTAACGGTTGCTTTTCACCTTTTCCACCGCTTCTGCCCCGTTTTCTGCCATTTCCACCCGGTGCGGGGTTTTTTTCAAGTAGGCATTAATCAAAAGGCGGTTGTCGGCGTTATCTTCCACCAGCAACAGATCCATCGCAGCTTCTGAAGCCGGTCCGGGTGTTGGTGTTTCCCCGGTGGATGATTTTGAAGCGGCTGGCCTCGAAGCGGCTGCTGCGCCAGGGTCTTCTTTGCCTTGTTCGGGGGCCACCTGGCCCCGGGCTGCTTCAGCCAGCTTTTCCTGCTTTCCGTGGTAGGCAGGCGCTGCCTGCTCCCCTTCAGCAGGTGCCTGATGCTGATGATCTGCCTCAGCTCGATCAACTGTCTCGGGCGCTTCAGCGCTCTTGCCTGCCTCTTGTTCTTTTCTGTCTCCGAGAGAACGGGCAATGGCATCGAAAAGCTCCTGCCTTTTCACCGGCTTGACCAAAAAAGCATCCGGTTCCAGTGCTTTGCTTTGAATTCTCTCCCGGCACATCATATCCGAAGACAACATAATCACGGCCAGGTCCGGCAGTTCCCGGATCGCCGTTTCCGCAACTTCAAAGCCGTCCATTTCCGGCATCATGCAGTCCAGCAGCAGCAGGCGGTACGGGCTTCCTGAGGCAGCAGCCTTGCGCAGTTCGAAAAGGGCAGAGGCTCCATCCTCCATTTCTTTGACCCAGGCTTTCTGTGGTTCCAGGGTTTCCCTGAGAATCAGGCGGTTGGTGCCATGATCATCCACCACCAGGATCTTCACCCCTTCCAGTTCAAGCCGGGGTGTTGCTTTTTGAGGAAGCCTGTCACGATCACTGCCGAGTTTCAGGCTAACTGTAAAATAAAAAGTGCTTCCCAGGCCCAGCATACTTTTTACTTTCAATTGTCCGCCCATCATTTCCACCAGGCGGCTGGATATGGTTAAGCCCAACCCCGTGCCGCCGTGCTTGCGGGTCGTTGAGGAATCTGCCTGGGTGAAGCCCTCAAAAATGGCGGCCTGTTTTTCTTCCGGGATACCGATACCCGTATCGGTGATGGAAAAGAGCACCTCGATGGAATCATCTTCAGCCGCTTCTCCGGCAGTAATACCTTCCACCTCCCGGGCAGGCTCCACGACCAGCACCACTTCGCCTTTTTCGGTAAATTTAACGGCATTGCCCAGCAGGTTGACCAGGATCTGACGCAGGCGGCCCGGGTCCCCTTTCAAGAATACCGGGGTATCCGGCCGAATGCGCGCTGCCAGTTCCAGGCCTTTTTCATGAGCCCGGAAGGCCATTAACTCAGCTGTTTTCTCCACCAGTTCCACCAGGTCAAATTCTGTTGTTTCCAATTCCAGGTGTCCGGCTTCAATCTTGGAGATATCCAGGATATCGTTGATGAGGGTCAGCAGATTCTCGCCGGCTCCTTTAAAAATCTTGACGTACTCTTCCTGGTCCCCAGCCAGCGGGGTCTCCACCAGGAGCTCCCCCATCCCGATAATGGAGTTCAGCGGGGTCCGGATCTCGTGACTCATGGTGGCTAAAAAATCGGACTTGGCTCTTGACGCTTCCAGGGCCAGGTCCCGGGCATTTTCCAGTTCAATATTTTTCAGTTCCATTTCTCTGGTATAGGCGGACAACTGCTCTTCAATCTGCTTGCGCTCCGTGACATCTTCCACCATTATCAGGTAGTAGAGGGGGGTTTCTTCATCCCGCCAGATCAAAGAAGCGCTCAGGTTGGCCCAGATCACTGCTCCATTTTTCCGGATATAGCGTTTTTCCATCTGGAAACCGCTGACCTCGCCCCTTAAAACCTTTTCTAACTGCTCCAGGCTGGCCGGGAGATCCTCGGGGTGGGTAACCTCTTGAAATGTCAGCTCCTGCAGTTCTTCCGGCGTATAGTCCAGAATATGGCATAGCTCGGCATTGACACGGACAAAGTAGCAATCCAGGTTTACGATGGCCATGCCCAAAGGCCCTTCATCAAAAATGCGGCGGAACCGTTCTTCGTTTTCCCGCAAGGTTTCCTCGGCCTGTTTGCGTTCGGTAATATCCCAATTCACGCCGATCATGCGCTGATACTTGTCCTTTTCTGGATCCTTAAAGACAGCAGCGTGAGCCTTGAGGTGACGGATAGTGCCATCGGGCCAGACCACCCGGAACTCGGTGTCAAATGGCTGTTTATCCCGAATGGCCGTTTCAAGCTCCTCCTGGGCAGCAGGCAGATCCTCAGGGTGTACTCCGTTTGCCCAGGCCTGGTATGCGCCCGAAAAACGCTCCGATGAAATGCCATAAAGCCTGTACATGACATCGCTCCAGAAGAGTTGGTCATCGGCCAGGTCATACTCCCAGATGCCGATGCCTGCCGCTTCTGTAGCCAGGCGCAGCCGCTCCGAAAGCCGCTTGACTTCTTCCTCGGTCCTTTTTCTGGCAGTAATATCCTTATCCACCCCGCGGTAGCCCTGCAGGTTCCCCTTATCGTCCAGGATGGGGACGCCGTTGGTCAAGAGCACAATTTCTGCGCCGCTTTTGCTGATATTACGATTTTCCACGTCGGAAAGAGGCTGCTGCCGGGCCACCGCCTGCAAAAAGAGGCTATACATCCTTTCTTTTTCATCCTCGGGCATCAGGTCAAAGGGTGTTTTGCCCTCCATCTCCTTGGGGGAGTAACCCAGGACATCCCGGACCCGTTCGGAGCAAAAAGTAAAACGCCCCTGGGGATCTGTCTCCCACCACCAGTCGGCGCTGCTCAAGGTTAAATCTTTAAAACGTTTTTCACTGTCCCGGAGGGCTTTATCTGCGCGAATTTTCTCCGTGATGTCCCGGATAAAGACAATCAGCCGGCCGCCTTCCAGATCCAAAAAGGTGACGCTCACCTCCACATCAACAATCCGGCCGTCTATACAGCGGTGCCGGGTTTCAAAGCGGTCTGAACCTTCCCGCATGACAGTTTCAATGTGGGACGCCACTTCTTCCGGTTGTTCGCTGGCCTCAACATCGCTTATGGACATGGTGAGCAGTTCTTGGGAAGAATAGCCTGTTAATTCGCAGTAAGCCTGGTTCACTTCCAAAAAACGCCCTTGCAGGTCGGTCAACCAGAAACCGTCCAAAGCTGTCTGCAAAATGGTTTGATATGTTTTCTCCGTGGCTGTGAGCTTTCTTTCCTCAGCCCCATCCTTTTGACCGGAGCTGTCCTGGTCAAAACGCAAGCGTAACACCTCTTTCCTGCAACCCTTTCCTTGCGTAACTTCTGCCTTTCCTGGCCTTCCAACCTGCAGAAGCAGGATCCCGCACTGGCATAAAAACCTGGAGAACGCATATATTCGAGATCGCGCATATTCCTGGATCAATATTATTCTTCGTACTTAATTTCCACTTGTTCCAGGTACGATTTTAGCTCCTCTGCAAGAATACGGATGGTGCTGCCATCCTGGTTTTTGGCCGCATCCTCCAGCTTCGCGCCGATCTCGCTGATTTCATCAAACCCGTAGCCGCTGCCTGCCCCCTTCATTCCATGCCCGAGGACCTGAACAGATTCATAATTCCCTTGCTGGAGCGCCTGGTTGATTTCCTCAATATCGCTCTGCCTATTTTCCAGAAAACCCGGGATTAAATCTTCCAGATCCGGGTCAATATAGACCGTTTTTTTGTCTTGCGGGCTGTCCATGCCTTCACCCCCTACTGGTAAACGATAGTTACGTGACCAAAAGTCAGTCGATCAAAGTTAGTCACGACTTATGCTCATCCACTGATTACTGAACCGGGGCAATTGCAACCCGGTTTCTTCCGGCCTCCTTGGCCCGGTACAGAGCCTGGTCCGCCCTGGAAACCAACTCTTGCAGCTGACCAGATGGTTGGGGATACCGGGTATCCACGCCAAGGCTGACAGTTACCTTGTCAAGGATAGGAGAATAAGCATGGGGTATACCCAAATCCTCAATGGCAGACCGAAGCTCTTCCGCCAGGGCTGCCGCTCCTTCCAGGTGAGTCTCCGGCAGGACAACGGCAAATTCTTCACCTCCATAGCGCACGACCAGGTCTGCAGGCCTTTTCACCACCCGGCGCAGGGCCTGGGCTACCTGCTTCAAGCAGTCATCACCAGCCAGGTGCCCGTAGTTATCGTTATAGGCTTTAAAATGATCAATATCGATCATCACCAGGGATAAAGGTTCGCCACGGCGGCAGGCCCGCTTCCATTCCAGGTCAATGTATTCGTCGAACCGGCGGCGGTTGGCGATGCCGGTTAACCCGTCCAGGTTGCTCTGTTCCTTAAGCTTTGCATTGGCCGCTTCCAGCTGCCGGGTCGTCTCCAAAAGTTTTGTTTCCCGGTCTTTGCGCCGGTCCATTTCCCCTTTCAGAACCAGGGCGGAACGTATCCTGGCCAGGAGAACCACCTTGCTGATGGGCTTGGTGATATAATCCATGGCTCCTACATTGAAGGCTTCGTCCAGGGTTGAATCCTCTGTCTTGGCAGTAATCATAATCAAAGGGATGTCTTTTAAATGATCTGCCGCTTTAATCCGCCTGCATGCCTCGATCCCATTCAAATCCGGCATCAGCACATCCATCAAAATTAAATCCACATTCAGGGCTTCGCCCGAATTCTCCAGGCCAAGAAGATCAAAGGCTTGAAAAGGGGACTCCAGGGGAATCACATCGTCAAAACCGGCCTTGTTCAAGAAGGTTTTGATCAGGAGACGGCTATCTT
>CAZOOA010000081.1:0-12251 GCA_964581355.1 uncultured Desulfovibrionaceae bacterium
TTAATTAAAAATGCCACGGGTTAAACCACGTGGCTGGCCACTGGACTTGCCCTTATACCCGAAGGGGGTCGCAAACACAAACCTGGCAGGTCTCCTGGCTCTCGAGTCATCCGTTGCCCCCACCTTCCCAGCATCATGCCAGTGGTTTCTCGGGGACAATTTCCTCGCTTACAGTGGCGGGACCGCACCGGACTTGCACCGGTTTCCCTTTTAAGTATCCGCTACACCAGATTTATATTCAAATTTATATTAATAAAATTTGTTTGTTATTATAACACAATGAAACAAGTCTTGTCTAATTATTATTCAGAACCGACCGGAATTCCGCAAATAGCTTTTTAAAAATGGCTCCCTGGTTGTTGCAGCCCGGGTATCATTGTGTTACAATAATGAGCTGAGCAGTTGCGATTATCTTATCTTGAAGGAGGAGAGCTGGCCATTATCGTGCCGGACAAAGAAAACCATGCCAAAAACCGAAGTAATCTTGTTAGCCCATGGGAGCCGCCTGCAGGAAGCGAACGACGAGGTCCTGAAGCTGGCCCAACAACTAAAGCAGAGCAAGCCGAAAGAAGATATTTCCACTAGCAGCGCCTTTCTCCAGTTTGGAAAACCCTCCCTGGAGGAAACCATTGATGCAGCGGTGGAAAACGGCTGCCAGGAAGTGCTCATTGTCCCCCTTTTCCTGACCCCCGGAGTCCATATCAATGAAGACATCCCGGAAATTGTTAGCGGGGCACAGGAAAAGTACCCCGAAATAGAGTTTAAACAATGCCAGCTTTTGGGATGTGACCCGCGCCTGGTTCCCATTTTATGGGAGCGTGTCAACGAGCAGCTGTCCTAGCTGCACACCGCAGCGTTTTAACTTTACCGCGCAGAAACCGGAGTCAAGACCGGCAAGCGGAAACTCCATTTTAATCATAAGGAGATTTTTCATGCCAATTGTTCTAGTTGGAGTAAACCATAAAAAGGCTGACCTCGAAACCCGGGAAAAGCTTTCCCTGGAAACCGAGGACTTAAAAAGTGCCCTGGACTACCTTCTGGGGTTTGAAGAAGTCGAGGAGTGCTTTCTCCTGTTCACCTGCAATCGAACAGAATTATACGCTATGTGTTCAGAGAAACACAATTTGCAGGAACTGTTTTTAGGTTTTTTCCGGGAGGTGAAAAAACTAAAGCTGGAACAGTCTGTCTACCAGGCCCTCTACACCCTGGAAGAAGAAGAGGCCGCACAGCACCTGTTTCAGGTAGCAGCCGGGCTCGACAGCATGATCCTGGGAGAAACCCAAATCCTGGGACAGGTCAAGGAAGCCTATTACCAGTGTCACGAACTTGGTTCCACCGGCTCCTACCTGCATGAACTTTGTCAGATGGCTCTTTCCACAGGGAAAAAAGTACATACCCAAACTGGCCTGGGACAACATGCAGTCTCTTTCGGTTATGCAGCAGCAGAAATCGCCCGGGATATTTTCCCTTCTCTCAAGCAGCAGAGCATGCTGGTGGTTGGTACCGGGGAAATGGCAGAACTTACATTGAAAAACCTGTTTGACCTGGGTATTAAAGAAGTAATTGTCGCCAGCAGGGATGAGCAAAGAGGTGCAGAACTGGCAGGCCGTTTTAATGGGAGTTCGATCAACTTCAACCGGCTCAGCGAAGGCTTTGAACAAGCCGATGTGATTATCTGCGCCACCAACGCACCACACTACGTAATCACCCCGGAGCGAATCCAGGCCCTACACTCCAGGCGTAAAGGATCCCCTCTTTTGATCATCGACCTGGGGGTTCCGCGTAATGTAGCCCCGGAAGTGGTAAATATGGACTCCGTTTACCTTTATAACCTGGACGACCTACGGCTCATCATTGAGGAAAACCTGAAGCACCGCCAGGAAGAGGCCCAAAAAGCCCGGATAATCATCAAACACCAGGTCAAAGATTTTAACCGCTGGTACCGCAGACAGCGGGCCATCCCCTTCATTTTATCCCTGAGGGAAAAAGCCGAATCCCTGCGCCAGGAAAAGCTGGAACAGTTTGGGGTCTTTTCCCTTTCGGAGAAAGAGCGACGCCAGGTGGAAAAACTAACATCCAGCCTGGTTAACAGCCTGATTAAGGATACCATCATGGCCGTCAAAGACCTCTCCCTGGAACCAGGATATGAGGAATTTGAGCCTCTCATTTACCAACTGCTGGGTCTCGAACCTCCCGCGGGAGAAAGCAAGGATCGGGGCGAAGAAACGCCTGTCTCAAAGAACTGCCCTGGGGTAACTTCCCAGGATCTTTAAAAATAGAGCTTCCTGCTCAATTTCCTGGAGGGCCCCTGCGACCCGTTTATCAGATCGATGCCCTTCCACATCCAGGAAAAACTTGTACTTGCCCAGGTCCCCCCTGATGGGACGTGACTCGATCTTGGTTAAATTCAACTGATACCGGGCAAAGATACCCAAAAGAGCATAAAGGCTGCCGGGACGGTCCCTTAACCCCAGCAGCAGAGAGGTTTTATCATCACCGGTGGGAAAAGCGTCTTCCCCGGATAACAGCAGGAACCGTGTAATGTTGTTTTCCTCATCCTGGATATCCCGGGCAATTACCTCCAGGCCGTACAGGCCAGCGGCTTTCCTGGAGGCAATCACTGCCTTGCTTTTTTGACCGGAAATTTTCCCGGCGGCCTCCGCCGTGCTGGCCATCTCCCGGCAGGAAACCCCGGGCAGGCGTTCCTCGATAAACTCCCGGCACTGGGCCAAAGCCTGGGGATGGGAGTAAATCTCTTCAATGCCGGACGTAGTTTGACCGGGCAAAGCCAGCAGAAAATGCTTAACCCGGTGCAGCATCTCACCGCAAACCCGTACCCCCTTTTCCCCGTTTAACAGGTCCAGAGTCAGATTGACAGAGCCTTCCAGGGAGTTTTCCACCGGGACAATCCCGTAACGAACTTCCTGCGCTTCCACTGCTCGGACTACCTGTTCTATGGAAGCACAGGGCCTGAGCAGGATGTTGTTTCCCCGCCCGTATTCCATGGCCACTTCCTCGGAAAAAGTACCCCTGGGTCCTAAATATCCTACAACATTTTGGCTTTCGTTCACTTTCATCTTCACCCTCATTTTATTTTGGTAACACCGGCGCACTGACGCTGCGCCCGCAGGCATGGGCAATAACCTGCAGCTCCTGCATTAGCTGCTGGAAATCGGCGGGGGTTAGTGATTGAGAGCCGTCACACATAGCCAATTCCGGTCTGGGGTGTACTTCAATCAACAGCCCGTCTGTCCCGGCAGCAATGGCTGCCTTGGAAAGCGCCGGCACCAGGCCGCGATCACCGCTGCTGTGGCTGGGATCAACCACTACAGGAAGGTGGCTTAAGCGGTTTACCAGGGGCACAGCGCTAATATCCAGGGTATTGCGTGTATAGCTTTCAAAAGTTCGAATGCCCCGTTCACAGAGAACCACATTGTAGTTCCCCTCAGCCATGATATATTCAGCAGCCATGAGCCATTCTTCGATGGTTGCCGAAAGCCCACGTTTTAGCAGTATGGGACAGGACTGGCGGCCCAGGTCGCGCAACAAGGCAAAATTCTGCATGTTGCGGGCGCCCACCTGGATTAGATCGGCATAAGAAGCCAGCAGATCCACATCCTGGGGATTGACCACTTCGGTTACAATCTTTAACCCGGTTTTCTCACGCGCTTCCGCAAGAAGCTTTAAACCTTCTTCCTCCAGCCCCTGGAAGCTGTAGGGGGAAGTGCGGGGCTTGAAAGCTCCACCGCGCAGAACCTTGCCCCCGGCAGCAGCGATCTTTTCTGCAACCTCGAAAAGACCCTCTTCATCCTCCACGGCACAGGGTCCGGCCATGGTCACAATTTCTTCCCCGCCGATGATCACTCCATCCCCTAAATCAATCCGGCTTTTTTCCGCTTTGACTTCCCGGCTGACCAGTTTAAACGGTGCCATAACGGGAACAATCTTTTCCACGCCGGGCAGCAGGGTCAGCGAGGAAGCACCTTCGTGCTTTTTATCCCCTACCGCGCCGATAACAATCCGCTCTACACCCTGGATCAGGTGAGAGCTGTAACCCATATCATCCAGCCTTTTTTCTACTATCTCGATTTGCTCCTTGGTGGCATCCAACTTCATGACAACGATCATGTTTTTCTCCTCCTTAAAATGAGTATGGAGTTTCCGTTTCCCCAAAAGACAAAGAAGCTTACACTTCGCCAGGGGACGAAAGTGTAAGCCTCGAGAAATAATAAACTTCCTGCCCAGGGACAGGAAGTTGCTTCCGCGGTACCACCCCAGTTGACCTGTTTTGAAAACAGATCCACTCATTAGCAGGAACGGGACAAAACTTCTTGAATCGTTCGTCCGATTCCGTTTCGCGGGTAACGGGTGAAAAGCCCGGCTCAGCCTACTTGCCCCGGGCTAAGATAGCCAGCGGGGTTTCAACCTGCAGCTCCAGAGGGAACTTCGACCGGGTGCTTGATCCAACAGGGCTTTCAGCCAGTGACCCTGTCTCTCTGGGGTAAGCAAACCGGACTACTTTCCTCTTTCAACGCTATTGAGCGGCCCTGGTCAGGCCTCGCTCGGTTTTATGGAATGATTATAGCATAAGCCAAAGAAAGGATCAACACTTTTGTCAGGATTCTTCTGAAATAATTGCTGCGTTATATTTATTCATGGCTTCTTCCAAGCCCTGGACGACGAATGCTTCCACCGCATCGGCCGCCAGCAGAACAGCCCGGTGGATCGTCTCCTCTTCTTCCCTGCTAAACCGGGAAAGCACATGCTGAACAGCCTGGCTTTCAGCGGCATCTTCCTGTCGACCGATACCCAGGCGCAGGCGGGGTATTTCCTGGATCCCCAACCGGGTAATAATCGACCCCATCCCTTTATGCCCACCGCTGCCACCTGAGGGTCTCAGGCGCAACCGGCCCACGGGCAGGTCCATATCATCATAGACAACCAGGATATTTTCCGCCGGGATTTTATAAAAGCGGGCCAGTTCAGCCACAGCAATTCCGCTCCGATTCATATAGGTTAAAGGTTTAGCCAGCACAAACGGGGTGTTCTCCAGAGTGCTCTTGGAAATAAATGATTGGAACTTGATTTCTTCCAGGCTTAACCCGCGACGTGAAGCCAGTTCATCAACCACCCAAAAACCGACATTGTGCCTGGTCATGGCATATTTTATGCCAGGATTGCCCAATCCGACAATTAAGAACAAAAAACCACCTCAATTAAACTTGCGACAGGGAGATCCCCTGCCGCATGCTTTTCAACTTCATCTTCCTGTTTAAACAACTCTGGTTACTACTCAGAGCCTTCCTCGCCGGTTCCTTCCTCTTCAACTTCTGCAGCGCCTTCGGCTTCTTCACCTTCTTCGAGTTCCTCTTCAACCTCTTCGACTTCAGGTTCCTCAGCAGGAATCAGCAAGGAGGCAATGGCTTCCTCGGGATCATCCGCCAATTCAATGCCTTCAGGCAGCGAAAGGTCCCCAACCATGATGACATCGTTTACACTCATGTTCTCCACGGGAACATCGATATATTCCGGTATATCCGCCGGCAGGCATAGAACGGTAACTTCGCGCAATTGTATCTGCAGGACCCCACCGTCTTTTGCCCCCTCGGGCTCACCGTAGAAGTTTAAGGGGACACTGACTTCCAGTTTGTCCTTCATCGAGATGCGGATCATATCGGCATGCAGCACATGATCCTTTTTGATGGGATGACGCTGCAGTTCCCGGATCATGACCGTTTCCGTCGCAGGCCCGTCACTCCCCTTGATATCCAGGTCCAACAGCACATTTGCGCCAGCTGGTGTGTTTAATGCCCGATGCAGGTCAATGCTGTCCACACTGACCAGTGAAGGGTCTGTGCCCAAACCGTAGACCACCACAGGAATGAACCCCTTCATGCGCATGTTTCGTAATTCTCCCTTAGTACCCCGTTCACGGGGTTTTGCCTCAAGTTTTACCCTGTCCATGTTATTTCCTTTGGCCTTCCGGCCAAAAGCACCTCCTTCAAACAAGTGAAAAATAAGTTGTTCACGTATTTTCCCTGTATAAGATTAATACGAAACCGACCCGTTGTCAAACCCATTTTTCTATTTCCCGGGAAATTTTATTCAAACAGCTCGCTGACAGACCAGTCATCGTGGATCCGCATAATGGCATCCCCAATCAGCGGGGCCACACTCAATACGGTAATTTTATCATGCTGCTGCTTGCTGTTCAGCGGGATGGTGTTAGTGACCACCATCTCATCTATGGATGAATTGGCAATGCGTTCCCGCGCGGGCCCCGATAAAACTGCATGGGTACAGCAGGCATAGACAGCCGCCGCGCCCCGGGAAACCAGTTCTTCAGCCCCCTGTTGAATGGTCCCTGCTGTATCAATCAGGTCGTCAATGATAATCGCTTCTTTGCCCTGGATATCGCCAATGACATTCATTACTTCGGATACGTTGGGCTTGGGACGACGTTTATCTATAATGGCCAGGGGCATCTTTAAGCGCTCCGACATTTCCCGGGCCCGGGTGACTCCGCCCAAGTCGGGGGTAACGACGACCCCGTCTTTAATATTTTTTTGTAAAAAATACCGGGCCAGGATGGGCATACCCAACAGATGATCCACAGGGATATCAAAAAAGCCCTGGATTTGGCCGGCATGGAGATCCATGGTAATGACACGGTCTGCGCCTGCCCTGGTTAACAAATCAGCAACCAGTTTGGCGGTAATCGGGTCACGAGCGCGCATTTTCCGGTCCTGCCGGGCGTAGGCATAGTATGGAATAACGGCGTTAATGCGCCTGGCAGAGGCCCGTTTGACCGCATCCAGGAAAATAAGTAGTTCCATCAAGTTTTCATTAGCAGGATAGCTGAGAGGCTGGATAATAAAAATATCGGCCCCCCGGATGCTTTCCCCAATATAAACAGATATCTCGCCATCACTGAACCGTTCGATTTCCGCGTTTCCCAGGGGAATTTCCGCATGCTCGGCAACTTTCTGCGCCAGGTCGTAGTTTGCTGTCCCGGAAAAGATTTTGATTTTCCGCTGTCCTCCCAATATCTTTGACCTCCCCGAACCCATTTTATTCCGGCAAAAATCTGCTGGAAATCTACATTTATCTACATAAACACTTCTGTACAAAACACTTTTTTCCTTCTATGATTTCTCTTTTTTACCCAGAAACCTCCGACCCACACCTTCCTTTTGCTCCTGCTCCGGGCGGGACAGGGCCAGTGCGCCAGGGGGTACATCCCGGGTAATGGTTGAACCTGCAGCAATAAAAGCATCCCGGCCAATATTGACCGGAGCTACCAGGTTTGCGTTACAGCCGATAAAAGCTCCCTGGCCAATATGGGTGCGGTGTTTTTTCTTGCCATCATAATTGACTACAATGCTTCCGGCCCCCATATTGACATCGGACTCCAGGGTGGCATCGCCAACATAGCTCAGGTGAGGAACTTTACTGCCCCGGCCAACCGTGCTGTTCTTGATTTCCACAAAATCACCGATTTTAGCTCCTGTTTCGATCACCGTCCCCGGACGCAGATAGGAATAAGGGCCTACCAGGGCCTGATCCCCGATCGTGCTTTCCAAAACCACAGATTGCCGGCAGACAACCTCGTTGCCCAGCTCGCTGTCGATTAAATGGACTCCCGGGCCAACTATACAGTTGCTGCCCACCCGGGTTTGGCCTTCCAGGATAGTTTGGGGGTAAATCACCGTATCCGGGCCCGCTTCTACTTCCACATCAATATACGTGGTGACCGGGTCCATCATAGTGACCCCTGCCCGCATGAGTTGTTCATTGATCCGCTGCCGCAACAGTGCAGCGGCCTGGGCCAGCTGAACCCGGTCGTTAACCCCCATGGCTTGCTGGGAATCATCCAGCAAAAATGCCTCGACCGCACGTCCCTCTTCCAGCAGCATGGGCAATATATCTGTCAGGTAGTACTCTCCTTTGACCTGGTTTTTAGGAAGCGAAGGGAGTAAGGCGTGGAGCGCTGCCAGGTCAAAACAGTAACTGCCCGTATTGATTTCCTTGATGGCTTTTTGCTGCTCTGAAGCGTGGCTTTCTTCTACGATCCCCTCCACTTTTCCTGCCTCACAGCGCACAATGCGGCCGTAACCCGCAGGATCTTCCAGGCGGGCTGTTACCACCGTTGCCGCCGCATTGCTGGACCGGTGAAAAGATACAATCTTTTCCATGGTTTCTGCTTCAAACAGGGGTGTATCCCCGCAGAGGACAAGAAGCTCTCCAGTTTCTGGCAGGTGAGGCAGCGCCTGCTGCAGCGCATGACCTGTACCCAACCTCTGCTCCTGGGTTACATAAGTTAAACCTGCCCCAAAGTAGTCCTTTATCTGGTCACTGCCGCGACCCACAACCAAAACTGGGTCCGATGCCACGGCTTCGGCAGCTTGCAAGACATGCCAGAGAATGGGGCGTCCGCACAGGGAGTGCATAACTTTGGGCAGGGATGATTTCATGCGAGTTCCTTCTCCTGCTGCCAGTATAACCGTCCTGGGTTGCTGCATGTTTCTTCCTCCTTCACAAATCCGATACAAATGATTGCTTTGCTTTTTAATCCTTTAACACTTAGCGGTTCAACCCAATGAATTGTTTTGCCTGCTCTAAATCACTGGGTTTATCCACATCAAAACTGATGGCCGGGTAATCACTGATGACAGCACGGGATTTTAGATCAACCAGGGAAGAGAAACGCTCCTCCAGGTAAGGAATTGTCGCTTTTTTGCGTAAAAATTTATACACGGTTTCCGGACCCAGCAGGTAAATCAGCTTGATGGGGTTCTTACGGTCTTTCATGAATTTCTCCATTTTCGGCACCGTGGGCTCAATTTTGGCCGGGTTAACCAGGAAGATGTTCCCGCCTGTATAGGTCCCTTCGGCAAGAGTGACGTACGTCCTTTTGACTCCCGGGAACAAAGCCTCGCTGCTTTCCCGGACAACAATGGGATAGTAAAAGTCATGGTCGTATGGCGCGCATTTTTCCAGAAAATCCCGCACAGCTTCAGCACTGACCAGGGGAATATCCGCCGAACTGACCAGGACATGGGAATGGCTGCCCAGCTGCCTGCTGGCTTTGAGCAGGTTCTGTAAGATAGTGCCTTCTTCAGGAATTAATTGAACATCGAATGCTTCCTTTAAAAAAGCAAGTTCTTTCACCGGTCCGGCCACAATAATGCGATTTACCTGCCCAACTTGGCGAAAGGCATTGATGACATGGCTGATCATGGTTTGATCGCCGAGAGGAATCAAAGCCTTGTTGGCAACTTGTTCCTGCTGGACCAGCTCCCCGTTGCCGCCTCCAGCCAGTATGATACAATCGTTCATCAGGTATCACTTCTTTTCTCTAATTCTTTTCCCGGGATTGTTTCTGTTACCATCGCCCGGTAACCCTGGTTGCGCAGCACCTGGCCCAACTGCCGCAAAATCTTCCAGTCTTCAGCTAAGGCAAAAACTGTCGGCCCACTCCCGGAAATTAGTGTGGGCAGGCCAGCTTCTCTCAGCTTTGCTTTTAAATGATTCACTTCTGGCTGGAGAAATAAAACGGACTCCTCCAGGTGGTTTACCAGAAACTGCTGCAGTTGTCCGATTTGTCCCGGAGATTGACCGGCCCTGGACAAGGCAGCGAGAAGTCTTTCTGTTGCTGTCCCTGTGAAAGGGTTTGCTGGTATTCTTTCCAGGTTTACGTTGCTGTAAACCTCGGCAGCAGAAAGTTTGGCCCCCGAAGGAGCTGCCAGTAAAACCCCGCAAGGTGGAAAAAGGGATACCTCCTGCAGTTTTTCTCCACGGCCCAGGGCCAAGGCGGTGCCGCCGGAGATGAAAAAAGGCACATCAGAACCAATCCGGGCAGCCAGGTCGATAAGCTGTTCATGGTTTAAGTTTAGCTGCCACATTTTATTTAACCCCAAAAGCACAGTAGCCGCATTGCTGCTGCCACCACCCAGCCCTGCAGCTACAGGGATTTTCTTCACCAGCTTGATGGAAACACCTCTGCCTGGACCGTACTCCTGCTGCATCAGCCTTGCTGCCATAAACGCCAGGTTATTTTCATCCCGGGGCAACTCCAGGTCTGAGCAATCCAGTTCGATGTGACTGGAACCAGGCAGGTCCGCAAGAGTAATTTCATCTCCCAGCTTGAGTTCCTGCATGACAGAACAGAGTTCGTGGTATCCGTCAGGTCGACGAAAAAGAATTTCCAGGGTCAGGTTTATCTTCGCCCGGGACAAAAGAACCAATTTGTTTCCATGTTTCAATGAGTGCAGCTCCTTCATTCAAGTCTGGGTCAAGAAAACCCCTTGCTGGGCATGAGGGAACCGTAGCGCCTTCCACAGAGTTACCCAGTCGCCCGGACGACAGCGCCAAGACACGGTTTTCCACACTATAGGTACCGGACCAGCCGGGGGCTATCCAGAAATCCCGGGATACGCCCTCTTTTAGCGATGGGATTTCCAGCTACAACTTTTAGATCCATGGTCATATCAATGGCCCTGGAGCCAGAGATAAAGCTTCCCACACCAAAAGCATCGGCCCCTGCTTCTGAAAGAAGTGGAATCCTTTCCACGGTAATCCCCCCGGAAACGAAGATATGTACAGTGGGAAAACCAGCCTGGTCCAGCCGGGCCCTTACTTCCCGTACCAGCCCGGGAGTCACTCCCCCCCGCTCACCGGGGGTATCGAGCCGAATACCACGCAACCGATCCTTTAAAGCCCGGGCCACCCGCAGGCTTTCTTCCACTTCGTCTTTAAACGTATCCACCAGGATGATGCGGGGCGAGTCGGGAGGCATAACCCGGTCATAAAGCAAAGCGGTTTCCACTGTATCACCGATGACCAAAACGGCTGCATGGGGCACTGTCCCAATGGGTTCTTTTCCCATTAACTTGGCTCCCAGGATACAGCTGCAGTTTTCTGCCCCACCGACAATAGCAGCCCGCTCCATAACCGGAGCTACTGACGGGTGGACATGCCTGGCCCCGAAGGAGTAGACAGGCTTCTCCCCGGCAGATTCCTTGCAACTCCTCGCAGCAGTAGCCCATCCACTGGCGCTGGCCAGCATACCTAAAAGGGCCGTTTCATACATTCCAAATTCGCTGTAAGGCCCTTCAACACGCATCACCACTTCTTTTTTCTCCATGGGTTCTCCTTCTGGAACGGCCCAACAGGAGACATTTTTCTGCTTCAAAAGGTTAACCGCCTCCTCAATCCCGGCCAAAACGCCCGAGCGGCTGCAAAAAATTTCCGCTCCTACAACGGTATGTTCTTTGCTGGCATGGGCCAGAAGCTCCCTTGACCGGACAAAATAGAGGTCGGAAGTGGCACCTTGTACAATCTCTTCATGGGTGGCACTATGAAATATGCGTTTTTCTCCAGCGGTAAATCCCTCGACATCTTTTACGCTTTTCAGTTCCTCCATGCTTTCGACACCCTTTTCTCAAAAACTTTTCCGGCTGGAATACTTACAGCACTTTTACCCCTAATGTAGTTTCCATTTCTTTTAAAGCAAATGCATGGGCCTCCGGGTCAAAGGAGTCAACACATTCTTTCCGGACTACAACATCGTAATTCAGCATCCGGGCATCAGCAGCGGTATATAAGACACAAATCTGGGTGCACACACCGGCTAACTCTACCTCCTGGATTCCCAGTTCCCGGAGCGTTAAATCCAGGTCTGTACCAAAAAAAGCACTGAAACGACGCTTGGGTATAACATAGTCCTTTTCCTGGGGTGTAATCTCTGGAATAATTTCTCCGCCCCACTGCCCCTCCAGGCAGTGCGGGGGGAACATGTTAAATTCGGCATCATGGGGCAGGTGCCTGTCCACGATATAGATGATGGGTTCGCCCTGGGAACGACACTGCTCCACTCGTTGGGCCACCTTTTCCCTGATACTGCTGGAATCGCCGATACACAGTGCTCCTTCTTCTTCAATAAAATCCCGCAACATGTCAACAACCAAGAGTGCTCTACTCAATGATACCCCTGGTTACTAAAATCTGCACATTTCTAAACAATGTGCTAATAATCGCCACCGAACCAAGATAAGGTGACATACCGCAGGGACTCTCACCCTGTTCCGCCAGTATGGGGTCATCTGCCTAAAGCAGAAGACAGACCGGCGGTTCCCTGTTAGGGACGGCGGTTTGCGATAAGCCTTTCCTTCTACTGGTGAACCTATCGCAAAAGATTTCAGCAACTCAGGTTCGCACCTCCTTTATTATAAGTTTGTGGCTATCTAGCC
>CAZOOA010000082.1:0-12118 GCA_964581355.1 uncultured Desulfovibrionaceae bacterium
AGAAGGGTGCCTGAAAGGGGTACAAGCACTATGGGAAAGACATTGGAACAAGTTGCCGCAGAAATAGACAAGCTCAGGGAAGATCTGCACCAGCTTTACCTTCGCAGCAACCAGGTTACTCCAGATGTTTTGCTGCTTTCTGGCTTGTTGGATGAAAAGATCAACGAATACCTGCGCTTGCAAAATGCCTGTGAACGTGGCGGCGAAAGTGTAAAACAAAATTAGTTTTTTCCTTTTTCCCCTTTATCGAATGGAGCCAGTATCAGCTGGACCATGAGCCTCCTGCCCAGGGGTGGGCCTGAAATGCGGAGGCAGCACCCCGGATCATTTTATTGCCTTGAAAAGGCAAATCGACAAGAGGCAACAAAGAGAATTTGTTTGCCTTCAAAACCCTACTTTTTTGCTGGGAAACAGCATTTCCCGAAAAAGGAGGGTTTTTTGCTTTCCTCCCTGTCAAACCGCCGCTATCCCTTCTTACCCGGATAGTTCCTGAAGCAGGGTATCCAGGTAACTGTAGCGCTTTTCCACCTTGTTGTTGTTCACCGCGATAGCGACCGCTTTAAAGGTGCCGATGAGAACGACCAGGTTTTTGGCCCGGGTAATTCCGGTATAAAGCAGGTTGCGCTGCAAAAGAATAAAGTGCTGGGTGACCACGGGCATAACCACCACGGGATACTCGCTGCCCTGGCTCTTGTGGACCGAAACGGCATAGGAAAGGACCAGCTCGTCCAGGTCCAGGAGATCGTAGGGCACTTCCCGAATCCCGGATACTTCGTTAAAACAGACCCACAGTTCCCCTTCCTCCCGGTCGATGGCGGCAATACGGCCGACGTCACCGTTGAACACCTCTTTTTCATAGTTGTTGCGGATCTGCATCACCTTGTCCCCCAGGCGGAAGACGGTGCTGCCGCTTTGGATTTCTGCCTTGCTCCGGGACGGGGGATTGAGTTCGCCCTGCAGCAGCAGGTTGAGCCGCTCCACCCCGACAGGGGTTTTGCGCATGGGGGTCAGGACCTGGATGTCTTCCAGAGGGTCATAGGGACCGTAGCGGGGCAACCTGTGGCGGCAGAGATCGACGATGGTGGAAGCCACCTGCTCGGGATCTTCTTCTTTAATAAAGAAAAAGTCCCGCTCTTTTTTGTTCAGAACCGGCTTCTCCCCCTGGTTGATCCGGTGGGCATTGACCACGATCATGCTCTCCCGGGCCTGGCGGAAAATGGTGTTGAGGCGGACGCAGGGGATGACTCCCGACTGGATTATGTCGCGCAGCACGTTGCCGGCCCCCACCGAGGGAAGCTGGTCCACGTCGCCGACCAGGATAAGCCGGCATCCGGGCGGAACTGCCTTGAGCAGGTTGTAAAACAGGTGGAGATCCAGCATGGAGGCTTCATCCACGATAATAGCCCGGGCCGGAATGGGGTTTTCCTCGTTGCGCTGGAAACGAAAACCCTTTCCTTCCACATAGGAATATTCCAGCAGGCGGTGGATGGTTTTGGCTTCCAACCCGGTCGTTTCTGTCATGCGTTTGGCTGCCCGCCCTGTGGGCGCCGCCAACAGCACCTTGAGCTGGTGCCGCTGGAACAGCTTGAGCAAAGTCTTAATGGTGGTCGTTTTCCCGGTCCCGGGGCCGCCGGTCACGACCATAACACCGTTTGAACAGGCCTTGTAGACTGCCTGGACCTGTTCCGGGGCCAGTTCAATCTGCTCGTCCTGCAAAAGGTCCTCCACCACACCTTCATCTTCCGGCGAGAACAGGGACAGCTGTTTTTCCAGCAGGGTTACCAGCCTTTCAGCAGCCCCTTTTTCCGCCAGGAAAAAGGGGGCGGCATAGACCAGCTGCCGGCCTTCCGCATCGGTCCGGCGGATTACCCGCCCTTCTTTTTCCAGTATCTCCAGCTGGCTTTCCACCAGGTCCGCTGTTATTTCCTGCCCGGTTCGCGCCTGGTGTAAAACACCCTGCTTTAAGCTTTCTCCCGCCGTATGATCCGGCGGGGAAGGGAGTGAATGACCGGTTTTTTCTGTTCCTGCATCGGCTGAACCCTGCTGCCCGGAAGCGGGCGCTCCCTGTTCCGGGGCTTCCTGCCTGGCAGCCCCTTCTTTGTTTTCCTGGTGATAGAGCATTTCCAGGACTTTCTCCCGCACTTCCGCAGCGGGCAGGAACACATGCCCCTCAGCGGCCGCCTGGTTGAGCATAAACTGGATCGCCGCCCGGATCCGCTGGGGAGAATTAAAGGGCAGCCCCAGCTGCCGGGCAATCCGGTCTGCAGTTAAAAAGCCCACGCCGAACATTTCTTCTGCCAAACGGTAGGGGTTTTCCTTCAACAGGGTGATCGTCTGCTCCCCGTAGTGTTTGAACAGCCGGACAGCCAGGGCCGGGCTGATACCGTAATGCTGTAAAAAGAGCATGACTTCCTTGATATTTTTGTGCTGCAGGTAACTGCGGTGGATCATGGAGGCTTTCTTGGGGCCAATGCCGCTTATCCGGGTTAATTCCTGGGGGCTGTTTTCAATCACCTCCAGAACCTGCGTATCGAATTGTTTCACCAGCTGCCGGGCAGTATGCTCGCCAACCCCCTTGATCAGGCCAGAAGCCAAAAACCGTTGCAGACCTTCCGCTGAAGTGGGGATCACCGACTCCCACTCCTTGACCTGCAGCTGGGGTCCGTAGCGGGGATGGACTTTCCACTCGCCTTTCAAACGCAGGCTGTCCCCCTCCTGCATAGGCGGAAAATGGCCCACGAAGACCAGGTCTTCCTGCTCGGCAACAGAAAGGCGCCCGACCATAAAAGTAGTCTCCGCACTGTAAAAGGTAATCCGCTCCAGGGTCCCCTCGTATGCTTCCACGCCCTGACATCCCCCCAAGTAAGTCGTAGAAAAACCGATGATTCCGCCAAGCATCACCGGATTTAATTCTATGGAAAGTATACCAGCCCGGCCATTAAAAGACAATATTATTTTCCCCTCAGGCGGCCGGCAGAAACAGGCTTCAGGCACCCGGAACAAAAACCCCCTGGGCAGAGACATCCCTGCCAGGGGGTATAGAAACCGTTATATGGTTTTGTCCGGCTTCGCTGCTTCGACCTGCTTTAGAGTCCGGCGTCCTTTTTCAGGACTTCGGCTTTGTCGGTCTTTTCCCAGGGCAGGTCCAGGTCCACGCGGCCAAAGTGCCCGTATGACGCTACCGGCGTATAAATAGGTTGGCGCAGCTGGAGATTTTCGATGATCGCGGCGGGACGCAGGTCGAAGTGCTTGGCAATAAGCTTTTCTATCTGCTCCACCGGGATTTTCTCCGTGCCAAAGGTTTCCACGAAAACGGAAATGGGACGGGCCACACCGATGGCATAGGCCAATTCCAGTTCACAGGAATCGGCCAACCCGGCAGCAACCACGTTTTTGGCCACGTAGCGGCCGGCGTAGCTGGCCGAGCGGTCCACTTTTGTGGGGTCCTTGCCGGAGAAGCAGCCGCCGCCGTGACGGGAGTAACCGCCGTATGTGTCGACGATAATCTTCCGCCCGGTCAGCCCGCAGTCTCCCAGGGGACCCCCGACCACGAAACGGCCTGTGGGATTGATGTAAAACTTGGTCTTGCGGTCTAACAGTTCAGGCGGGATGATCTCCTTGACAACCACTTCCACCAGGTCGTCCCGCAGGCGGGACAGGGAGATATCGTCGCGGTGTTGGGCCGCAAGAACCACAGCTGCTACCCGCGCAGGTTTACCATCGTGATATTCTATCGTCACCTGGGATTTGCCGTCGGGGCGCAGGTACGGCAGCACCTTGCTTTTGCGCACTTTGGCCAAGTGGCGGGCCAGCTTGTGGGACAGGGCGATGGGCAGGGGCATCAATTCTTCGGTTTCATTGCAGGCAAAACCGAAAATAATCCCCTGGTCTCCCGCTCCCACTCGGTTATAGACATCTTCTACGTTTTCACCTTCTTTAATTTCCCAAGCCTCGTTAACTCCCATGGCTATATCTGGTGATTGCTCATCAATGGATGTCAGCACGGCGCAGGTGTCGCCGTCAAATCCAAATTTGGCCCGGGTATAGCCGATCTGCTTCACCGTCTCCCGGACAATTTGCGGGATGTCCACATAGCAGGTAGTGGTAATCTCCCCGGCTACCAAAACCAGGCCGGTGGAGACCATGGTTTCTGCCGCTACCCTTCCCTGTGGGTCCTCGGCCATGATGGCATCAAGGATTGCATCGGAAATCTGATCTGAAACCTTGTCGGGATGTCCTTCTGTCACTGATTCTGAGGTAAAAAGCACTACTCCATCTCGATTCATCTAACAATAACCTCCTCCAATATTTTGGGCCCATAAATCAAAAATACCTCCACCTGGAAGTAGAGGTAAGGGCAACCTCTCTTATCTCCCAGGACCGGCCATAAAAGTACCGACCTGTGGGAATTGGCACCATTCGACTCTGCCAGGCGTGCAGCTGAATCTGCTTCCATTTCCCGGGAAATATTCCGGGAAAGGCGTTTGCCTGGCGCATGTCCGGTTGCCGGGGTTCATAGAGCCCATCTCTCCCCCACTCTGGATAAGAGTAAAAAGCAAATATGCTTTTAACACTTAGCTAATATCATATTACAAGCGGTAGTTCTTGTCAACTACCTATTTAGGTTTTTGGATTCCCATGGCTAACCTTCCTGTTGTGATTCTTCTTGCGATTCGTGCTGTTGCGGGCCTTTTTCCCGCTCATCTTCCACCAGGGCAAAGAGCAGTTCCCCGGTGGCGACCACCTTGTCCCCGACCCGGGCTTCTCCCTCGCCCCGGCCAAAATTCCCCCTGGTGCCCGTTAAAGTGACATCCATAACCAGGGCGTCCCCGGGGCGCACCATCTCTTTAAAGCGCACTTTGTTAATCCCGGTAAACAGGACCAGTTTGCCCCGGTATTGCTCCTGCTGGAGCAAGGCAACAGCGCCTACCTGGGCCATGGCCTCAACAATTAACACCCCGGGCATAATGGGTTCGCCGGGAAAATGCCCCTGGAAAAAGGGCTCATTCACGGTTACATTTTTTATCCCTGTCGCTTTTTCCCCGGGAACCACTTCCTCAATGCGGTCGACCAGGAGAAAAGGATAGCGGTGGGGTAAAATCTGCTGGATATCTTTTGCCGATAAGGGAGTCTGCATTATAATAAACCTCCTGAAAATGAAATAAATATATGATATAATCAAAAACAATCGTAACCGATGGCATATTCAAATCTTGGCATGTTCAAATCTGCTCAACGGGGTGATGCTTTGATGAAACATCTGGAAGATAGACCAAACCAACCCCTGGAGATCAACCTGGGGGACTTCGTCCTCTCTGTTTCCTGGGCCATGGATTTAGCCAGCCCCAAAATTTTTAAGCATTCCGCCCGGGTCGCCTATATTGCTTCCAGGGTTTGCTCGCAACTAGGCCTGGATGAAGAAGAGACCAACCAGGTTCTTTTCGCTTCCCTGATCCACGACTCAGGCATTTCTTCCTCGGAGATGAAGCTGAACGCCCTGGCTTTCGATTTGGGTAGCCAGGCCAAAAACCACTGTATCGAAGGCTACCACCTGATGAAGGATTCGCCGGTGCTTTCCTTTACCGCACCCTTAATCCTGCATCACCATCTCCACTGGGAATCTCTTGGCGGCAAACCGGAAGATGCCACCCGGGAAGAGTTCCTGGGAAACCTGATCCACCTGGCCGACCGGGTGGAGATCAGCATCAACCGGGAAAAACCCATCCTGCCCCAAAAGGACCGGCTCGTCGAGCGCATCGCCAACTATTCGGGGACCCTGTTTTCCCCCCGCCTGGTCGAAGCCTTCCAGGGTGTCGCCCGGGAAGAGGCCTTCTGGCTGAACATCGAATCGGGCTACGGGGCCGATATTGCCGCATCCCGGGCCAAACAAGTCCCCGTGAAACTGAGCAGGCCGGAGATCAAAGAGCTGGCTTCCATCTTCGCGCAAATTGTCGACCGTAAAAGCCACTTTACCCTGCAGCATTCCCAGGGTGTGGCCCAGTTGGCCGCCCGGATGGCCGCTCACCTGGGCTTTTCCCCGGACGGGCAGGAGGAAATGGAGATTGCCGGCCTTTTGCACGACCTGGGCAAGCTCTCCATTCCCGACAGCATCCTGGAAAAACCGGCACCCCTGACCCCCCAGGAACGAATGTTGATGAAACAGCATACGTTCTATACATACCACCTGCTGGATAACATCGAAGCCTTTGACCAAATCAAGGATTGGGCCTCTTACCACCACGAGACACTCCAGGGCACTGGATATCCCTTCCGGCTTAGCGCCAGCGACCTGAGCCTGGAATCCAGGATCATGGGCGCCTGCGATGTTTACCAGGCCTTGAGCGAGGACAGGCCTTACCGCCGGGCCATGGAGAAAAAGCAGGCCTTTTCGATCCTGGAGGAAATGTGCCAGGAAGGGTCACTGGATCCAGAGGTTGTCTCCGCCCTGAAAGAAATGGAAAGCTGTTAAGGCGAAAAGCGTGTTTAAAACCTCTTAACATTCCCTGCTGCGGAACCTTCGAGCCGTGGCGGCACGTGGCCCGGCCCTTATATTCGCGGCCTTTACATTCCCTGGTGGTTTGAGCCGCCCTGAACCTTAACTGCAAAAGCCCAGACAGGATAAAACCTGGTCTACCGCCCTGCAGCACCTGCTACAGCGGTAGCTTGGAAGCGATTTCGGAAACAGCCTGGACCGCCTTGGATGTGTCGGGCAGGTCAAACAGGGGCTTTCCATTTAAGTCAAAGTCCACCACCTGGTCATCCAGGGGGACGGTGCCGAGAAGTTCCAACCCTGTTTTCTCAATTTCCGGCATGAGGGCATTAATATTGTCATCCTGGGCCTTGGAGACAACCAGGTACACTTTGTCCACGTTGATCTTGACCGATTTGACGATTTCGTACACCCGGCCGGCGGAGCGGACACCCCGGGTAGTGGAATCGCTGGTGATAATCAGGTAGTCCACGTCGTCGATGGTGCGCCGGCTCAAATGCTCCATCCCCGCTTCATTGTCCACTGTGACATAGTCATAGTTGGTCCGCAATTTTTCCAGGTAATTTTTCAGCAAATCATTGGGGAAACAGTAACACCCGGGGCCGGTGGGGTTGCCCATGACCAACAGGTCGATCTGGTCGGACTCCACCAGTGCCTGGTTGATCCGCATCTGGATAAACATGTCTTTGGTCATCCCGGAAGGGACGGCCCGGGGGTCCTTGGTCTGTTCCAGGGCCATAGAGATGGTTTCCTCCACTTCCAACCCCAGGGCTTCATTCAGGTTGGCGTTGGCATCGGCATCGACAGCCAGGATCGCTTTATCCTGGTAGTTATTGGTCAGGTAACGCAGCATCAGCGCGGTAAATGTTGTTTTACCTGTCCCTCCCTTACCGGCTACAGCAATAACAACTTCTTTTCCCATTTAATTCCATCCGGCGCATGGGCCCTTGCGGGACCCTGGTTCCAGGGCCTTACCCTGAACCCCCTATTTTCCTCTATAATCGGGTTCTATTTCCAATGCGCCGGATGTCACCTCCTTTCCTGTGGCAAATTGATTAATATGATTGTTACAAGCAAAATGCACCGAAGCGCTTACGACTTTGGGCTTGCTTTAATAAACTTGTTTTCAGACCGGGGTCAGGCCAGCAGTTTTTTCGACATGACCTGCTCCAGGTCTGAGAGGGTGTTGCAGGGGAACATGGTGGCGGTCTTTTGAAAGGCAGCCACGGTAGAATATTTTTCCCATTCCTCTTCCGGCAGGGTGTTGAGCCAGAGGATCTCCTTAACCTGTTCACGCATTTTCTTCAACTCTTCCAGGGCATCCCGGTGACGGATTGTCCGGGTATCGCTGACGATAATCACGATGGTGTTGCGGGTCAGTTCCTCGCTGTAATCGAGGAGCAGCGTGCGCAGGGCCTTGTGCAGGCTTGTGCCCCCGCCCCACTCGCTGCTTTCCCGGACCAGGGAGGCCATGGTTTGATTAAAGTCCTGTCCCTGCTGAAAGTAAGGAGTCACCCGCTCTACGTTGTCGGAAAAGATGAAGCTCTCGATCCGCTGGACGGCAGTATTGAGCCCGTAGATAAACTGTAAAACAAAACTGGTATAGCGGACCATGGAGCCGGAAACATCGCAGAGCAGCAGCAGCCGGGGCTTGCGGATCCGATGGCTTTTGTAGCGCAGTTTGAACGGCGCACCCCCGTACTGGATACTGCTGCGGATGGTCGCACGCAGATCCAGCCGGTTTTGTTTCCGGGTAACCCGGTAACGGCGGGAGATGCGGGTGACCAGCAGACGGGCCATTTTCCGGATCAGCATGGTAGCCTGGGGCAGGTCCTTGCGGGCGATATACTGCATGTCTTCGGTCAGGATGCTGTTTCCACCCTGCTGGCTCCCGGACCCCATGGCATCGCGGATGGAATTGAGCTCTTCATCGCCGATATCCTCCCGGGCCACGTTTTCCTTGATTTCCCGGTTCAGCTGCCGGTGCCAGAAGTTCAGGCGGCCCTTGACCAGGGATTCCAGGAAGGGACGGTACTCCCGCTTCAAGGTATCCCGGCTTTTATTCATCTCCATAAATTCCTGGAGACGCTGTTTTTCCCGTTCGGGCATATAGGCGTAGACCGTCTTTTCCATCTCGGTCAGTTCCATCTGTTCCCCGCGGAAATTGAAAATTTCCTCGGCCTCCTGCATCTGCTGTTCGTGCTGCTCAAGCTTTTGCTGCCGGTGCTGCCGGTACTCCTCCCGGGCTTCCAGGGCAGTAAAAAAGTGGTCAAAGGAATGATCAAAAAGCGGCTGGTCTTCGGATTTTTTTATTAGCGTGGCCTTCAACGCCCCCCGGACCTCCTGCCGTCTTTCGATGGGGATATGCTCCAGGGCCTGCAGGGCATCGATAACCTCGGAACTGCCGATGCGAATGCCTTCAGCCCGCAGCAGATAAACAAAGCGGATCAGGTTGTTCTCCAGGTAATTGGGCAGGCTACCCCCGGATGGGCAGGACCCGGGACGGGCAGAGGAAAACTGCCCGGCAGCGCCGCCTGCTTCACCGGATTTTCCGGACTGCCCCGTTTCTTTCCGGGATGAAGCGCTGCAAGAGTGGCCCGGACTGGATGTGCCGGCCTGCTGCGGGTGCCCCTGGCAGCTGCCCCCCTGCTCTTTTGCTGCCCGCCTGTCCCCCGAATTTGCAGGCCCACTTCCCTGCCTGTGCTCTTTCCCGGAGCTACTGCCAGCTGAAGGCAAACCGGGCTTTTTGCCTGGGGAGTAGGGCCGAGAGTCGGAGCGTCCGGGTTGTTCCCCGGGCTGTTCCCCGGGCTGATCTGGCTTCAGGGGTTCCCGGGCCATTTTCATCTCGTGGTTTTGCCGGGGCTCTGCAGGATCTTCTGCCTCACCTTTCAGGAAATGCAGTATTTTTTTGGGAGAAAAGTTCCAACGGTTCATCATTTCACCTTGCTTCTTTATTGCCCGGCCTGCAGCCTGCTATCCTTTCCAGCCAGCAAGACAGGGCTTCAATAAATCATTTTTTGCTGCTTTGTTCGCAGCCTAGCCTAATGTGCCGGAGCGGCTCTTTTTTTCCAGGTTATCGGCACCGATCTTTTCCTGGAAGGTCTTTTGATCCGCCCGGGACTTCAAGAGCATATTCAAAGTATGCTCAATGGTGCTGCTCTGGAGGCGGTCCCGGTTCAAGCTGACCAGGGCCCGCGTCCAGTCCAGGGTTTCAGCGATTGAAGGTTTTTTGCGGATCTCAGGGTTCTGGCGAATATAGTTGACGGCCCGGGCGATTTCCGCTGTCAGGCGCTCGCCGGCTTCAGGAACCTTCGCCTTGATAATCTGGATTTCCCGTTCCACCCCGGGAAAGTCCAGGTATAGAAACACGCAGCGCCGTTTCAAGCCGTCGGAAAGCTCCCTCTCGCTGTTGCTGGTCAAAACGACCATGGGAATCTGCCGCGCCTTGACCGTGCCCAGTTCGGGAATGGAAACCTGGAAGTCGGACAGTACTTCAAAAAGAAAAGCTTCAAACTCATCGTCGGATTTATCCACCTCGTCGATCAACAGAACCACTTTGCGACGGCTTTGGATCGCTTTCAACAGCGGCCGCTCCAGCAGGTATTCCGGCGAAAACAGGTCGGCCTCCAATTGAGAGGCAGGCTCACTCTGGCGGCTGAGCTGAATTTTCAGCAGCTGTTTCTGGTAATTCCACTCATAAAGCGCCTTGTTCTCGTCCAGCCCTTCATAGCACTGCAGCCGGATTAACTCCGTCCGGAACACTTCGGCCAGCACCTTGCCCATTTCCGTCTTCCCTACACCCGGCGGCCCCTCGATCAAGATAGGCTTGTTCAGCTGAAGGGCCAGGTAAACCGTCAGTGAAACATCATCGTCACATATATATCCCACGTCGTCTAACTTCTTGCGAAGTTCATCCAGGGTCATATTCAATGAACATCTTCCTTTCCATACAAAAAAATCGCTTCAATGTGCCAGCATTTACTATTATACAAAAAAATTCTTAAAAAAAACACCCTTGGAGGCAGATTGATTGAAAAGAATATAAAATTTATTAGTTGGGAAGGAGTCGTATGAAGGATCCATTTTAGCATGAAAATGGAGTTTCCGTTTCCCGGTATCGGCTCCGGTTATCTTCGCGGCAAAGCGCTAAAAGCTCAGTTACAAGCTTTTGTGGCGGTTGTTGGAGTTGAATTTAATTGCCCGATATGTTACAGTAAAGGTAATAATGTTTACCTGGTAAGTAAAGTTTATGGTAGGAGGCGTGGAACTATGATCTCCAAAAAAGCGGAATATGCTATAAATATCCTGGCTGAGCTGGCCCGCAGGGAAAGCGAGGAGCTGTTATCCTCCCGAAATATTGCCGGGACCCACGAAATACCGGTTACCCTGGTCGCTCAACTGGTTTCCCAGCTGCAAAAAAACGGCTTGATTGAAAGCAGCCGGGGGGCCAAGGGAGGAATTCGCCTGGCGCAGGCCCCGGAAAGGATTTCCTTAAAACAGGTTGTGGAATTATTTGACGGCAACATCGGGATCAGCCGCTGTTTGAAAAGTGACGAATACTGCAATAAATCCGGTTATTGTCCCCTGCATCAAATCTGGAAGCGGGCTCAGGGGAAAATGCTGCAGGAGCTGGAGCAAACCAGTGTCCTGGACCTGGCCCAATCCTTTGATGCCAAACCCCAGTACACATCCATCAGAAAACATAATACGTAGCTGCTCAACCCACTTATTACACTACACACTGCGAAACAGGCGTAACCAGAAAACCTTCTCAGCGGTTAATCATTTTTTGTCTAAACAGTTAAAAGCCGGTGCAACCTGCACCGGCTTTTATCTCTGGAGTAGATCCGAATTAACGCTGTTCTTGATAATTTACTGCTGCTCCAGCAGCTGTTCCAGACGCTGGCGGGCATTTTCCGTGTTTAATCTTTGCTTAAAAAGAGCTTTTTCTTCTACGTCCCCGGCCCCCTGCTGCTTAAAGCGGGCGATCTCCAGGATGTCCTGCCACAACCGGACATTTATCTCTTCATCTCTGTCTTGGCCCTTTTCAACCCTGGCGGAAGCTTCTCCCGAGATAATTTCCAGGGTTTTCTCCCGGACGGGCTGAGGCAGGGTAAGGTCTTTCATGATTTCCCCGGCGATTTTTCCACTTTCCTGCCGGATACACCGTTCTATCGCCTCTTCACTCTCCTCTTCACTGTCCAGCATCTCTTTACACCGGCTGTAACCCACATCGTGCAGGAGCGCCGCAGCGATGACAACGGGCGGATCAGCTTCTTTTTCCGTCTCCAGCAGTGCCGAGGCAACCCGGGCTGCTTCTTCCGTCAACTTGAAACGATGCAGTTCTCCCTTAAAATACCTGCGTACTTCGATCTCCAGTTTGTCCTTTAGCGCATCAGGCCGCTCAGTGAAAATGCTGGATATATCCCCTACGCATTGGTCAGCATAAGCGCACCACAGGGCGCAGCCCAAATTGAATTTGGGGTTTAGCACAGGCTCCTGGCACTGAGGACAGGTTCTTTTGGCATCCGTCTTCCAGAACTCCAGCCAACTTCCACAATGAGGACAGGGGTGCTCAAAAATATCTTCGGGCTTCCAGTTTCTCCGATCTTGACCAGGACATTTTGC
>CAZOOA010000083.1:0-5819 GCA_964581355.1 uncultured Desulfovibrionaceae bacterium
TGCCTTGGCTCCGGCTCCGGCTCCGGCTCTAACCAGGGCTCTTTTTCCTGCCTGAGTTCCTGCCCGGTCCTCGTCCCCGGCTGCGCCCCCGCCCCCGCCCCCGGCACCTGCTGTCCCGGCCCGGGTTCATCTATCGCTTGCTTGTTTTGCTCTTCCTTTGTTCCCTTTGCTCCCTTCGTTCCCTTCATTTCCTTTTTTTCTGCCTGCCCCTGGTCCGCTCCACCCGCTTCATTATCCATCCCCGGTTTTCCCGCTGCCTGCCCGCCCAGGACCCGTGCCAGGGTTCGGACTGCAGCGGACTTTTCAGGGTTTTGTTTGCGGCCGTTGTCCCCCCGCCGGCAGGACCCGTCTTCTTTCCAGGGGTCCAGCAGCACCAGGCATACTTCTGCCCCGGTCAATAGCAGGTGTTTGATTTCCCCGCTGATCTCCGGGCTTTGCAGGTGAGACAGGCAGAGGGCAATCCCGATTCGTTTCCCGAACAAGGACCCGTTTGCCTCCATAAAACACACCTCCCGGTTGTCACTCTACTATATGCGACAATAGACCGGGAGGTGCTAGCTTTCAGCCCGCGGGAGGGGCCGTCTGCCGCCTTTGGCCGGGTCCCCGGGGGCGCAGGGCCCCGCCCGCTTTAAAATTCAATCAGGTTCTCCAGCCCGTAGACCAGCCCCGGGTTTTCCACCACATGCTTGACCGCCAGGACCACCCCGGGCATAAAAGAGGTGCGGTCGTAGGAATCGTGGCGTATGGTCAGGGTCTGGCCCAGTCCCCCGAAGATCACCATTTGATGGGCGATAAGGCCGTTTAGCCGGACACTGTGGATATGGACATCATCCTGGACACCGCCCCGCACCCCGGCAAGCTTAAACAAATCCTCCCGGGCCCCGGGTTTTTCTGTCCGCTCGGCGGCGATCATTTCCGCCGTTTTCAGTGCCGTCCCCGAAGGGGCGTCCACCTTTTTGTCGTGGTGCATCTCGATGACTTCGGCCTGGGGCAGGTAGCGGGAGGCAATCGCGGCAAATTTCATCATTAAAACCGCCCCCAGGGCAAAGTTGGGTGCAATCACCGCCCCCAGCCCTTGTTGATCCAACTTTTTCCGGATGGATTCCAGGTCCACCTGGGTGATCCCCGTCGTCCCCACCACGGGACGCACACCACAGTCCAGGGCCAGGTGGATATTCTCCATGACGGCCATGGGGGTGGAAAAGTCCACCAGCACCTGGGCTTTGCTCTGCTCCAGGTTATCCTTGTTCAACGGGGCCAGGCCTACTTTTGCCTCATCTTTTCCCACCAGGATGCCGGCATCCCGGCCCTGCCCGGAAAGGTCAAAGGCGCCGACCAGCTCCAGGCCCGGTTCTTCCAAAACGGTGCGGCACACTTCGCGCCCCATCCGGCCGTTTGCTCCGCTGACAGCAACTCGGATTGTTTCCAAACCATTCAACCTGCTTCAACCTCCTGTCTCGGCCATTTTTCTATTCCTGCCGTCTTGACTTTGCCTTTTTCGTTCGTGAACTGAATCTATTCTCCTATAGAAGCCAAAAGATGTCAAGAATTCATTCCGCCCCAACAGGGCAAGTTATATTAGTGCAAGTCAAAACAGCACACAAGCACACAAGCACACATTTATCAAAGGATTGATGATGGGAGGAATCCAGTTATAATGGTTGTTCAGATTGGTATCAACGGATTTGGCCGCATCGGCCGGGTGACCTTCCGCGCCCTGCTGGAAAAAGACGAAGCCCGGGTAGTGGCGATCAACGATCTGGCCGACAGTGACACCCTGGCCCACCTGCTGCGCTACGATTCCCTGTACGGACCCATGCCCGGGGAGATCACCGTGGATCGCCATGGTCTCCAGGTTGACGGAGACCCGGTACATGCCTTCCAGGAGAAAAACCCGGAAAAAATCCCCTGGGGCCAGCTGGGGGTGGACCTGGTCATCGAATCCACGGGGGTTTTCCGCACCCGGGAAGAGGCCGGCCGGCACCTGCAGGGCGGGGCCGGGTCCGTCATTGTCACCGCCCCGATGAAAGACCCCGACCTGACCGTGGTCATGGGTGTGAACCAGGACCAGTTTCACCCTAAAAAACACCGGGTTATCTCCAATGCCTCCTGCACCACCAATGCCCTGGCTCCCGTGGCCATGGTCCTGCACCGGGAGTTCGGCCTGCTCAAGGGGCTGATGAATACCACCCACGCCTATACCAACGACCAGCGACTGCTGGATTTTCCCCACGACGACCTGCGCCGGGCCCGGGCCGCTTTCCTCTCTTTGATCCCCACCACCACTGGGGCCGCCCGGGCTGTAGGGGAAGTGCTCCCCGAGCTGGAAGGGCGCATCGACGGGTTTGCCGTGCGGGTGCCCACCCCCACCGTTTCCCTCCTGGACCTGGTGGCCCTGCTGGAAGAGGACACCACCACCGCAGGGCTCAATGAAGCATTTATCCAGGCAGCCCGACAGATGCCGGGCATTCTTCACGTCAGCCGGGAGCCCCTGGTCTCCGTGGACTACAAGCGTTCCCCCTATTCCAGTGTCATCGACGCCATCAGCACCATGGTCGTCGACGGGAACCTGGCCCGCGTCGTGGCCTGGTACGACAACGAGTGGAGCTACTCCTGCCGGGTGGCCGACCTGGCGATTTTCATGAAAAATAGAGAAAGGGAGGAAAAAGAAGCCGTTGGAGCAGGGAAAGACCGGGACCATGTTGAATAAGAAGGGGATATATAGAAGTAGATGATACTTTTTAATCAAGGTGAGGGGTGTGGAGAATTGTTTTCAGTGGGAATCATTGGTGGTGGACAGGGAGGACTCTCCATTTTGGAGATGGTGGACGGGATGAACAATGTCAGTATTCAGTGGGTTGCAGACCTCAGTGAAGACGCGCCGGCGATCAAACAAGCCCGGCAAAAAGGGATCAAGACAACGACAGATTTTGCTCCCCTGCTTCAGGACAGCTCGTTAAACCTGGTGATCGAAGTTACGGGAGTGGAAAAGGTCCGGGAAATCATCCGGGAAAACAAGCACCCGGAACTATCGGTCAGCGAGGCCCTGGAGGCCCGGTTCCTGGTGGAGATCGTCCAGCAGCGGCAGGAGATGATCGAAAACCTGCACCAGCAGGCCCAGGTGCTGGCCGAAAACGCGGACAACCTCAACGAAAACACCAAGCAGATCCGCGAAAGCATGGAACAGCTGGCAGGTGAGGCCGACCAGTTGGCCCGCTCGGGGCAGGAGCTCAGCAGCACGGCCAAAGAGGCTTCCAGTGCCGTGTTGAAAACCAACGATATGTTGAAGTTTATCCAGGATATCGCCAACAAGACCAATATCATCGGCCTGAACGCGGCCATCGAAGCAGCCCGGGTCGGTGAGGCCGGCCGCGGCTTTACCGTGGTCGCCGAAGAAATCCGCAAGCTGGCGGAAAACAGCAGCACATCAGCCCAGCAGATCTCCGAGATCACCGAAAACATCGTGCAGTACATGGATAACATCAGCAGCGGGGTTTCCAGCACCGGGGAAACAGCCCAGAACCAGGCTGCCGCCACCCAGCAGGTCCTGGCAGCCCTGGAAGGGATGACTTCCATCGCCGGCAACCTGAAAGAAATGGCCGACGGGCTGGTACAGTTGACATAATCGCAGCTTTTATTCACAGCTTGCAGTAAACCAAAATCCTCCTCTTTCAGGGCAGGGGGATTTTAAATTTTTTTTCCACGAGTACCTTTACTATCTGGCCACCATGGACGATAAAATAAGTGAACGGCAAGAATTTCAGGATTTAAAAGGGTGAACGAGTATGAAAATCAATCGACCGGAAATTATCAGCCTGATCAACAAGATCCACAAGCAGGAGCAGGATCGCGACCGCACCACTTCTGCCTCGACCGGTTCTTCGCAGAAGGACAGCGTGGAGATCTCCTCCAGCAGTGAGACCTTGAAAAAGGAACTGGCCAAAATGGAAGAGACCGATCTGTCCCGTGCCGAGCGCGTGGCTGAACTGGCCCGCCAGGTCGAATCCGGCGAATACAAGGTGGATTCCCGTGAACTGGCTGATATAATCCTGAAGAACATCGAACAAGAATAATCAAACGCACCAGCATGCCCTGCGCCATTGAAAAGCAAAAGGATCCATCAGCCCACCGGGGCTTATTTAGGGATCCCACTTACAGCTTTAGTTTTTCCAGCGTTTGAAAGGAGGTGCTCCTGGTTTGGCAAGTCCCGGCTTGTAAGACCAGGATTTTTATGAGAACTTGTGCCGGCATTAAAGACATCCTGTTTGAAGAAACCAAACTGCTAGCAGAAATCGTCCGCCTGGAAGAGGAAACCCAGGGCGTGCTGATCCAGGGAGACGCCAAAAAGCTGGACGAACTGAACCAGCTCAAAGAAAAGCTCCTGGAACAAATGGGCCAACTGGAAGTACAGCGCAGCGATACCGTGCCGGATGAGCTGACCTTGAAAGAATACATCAGCAGGGAAGCCCCCGGCGACGCAGCGGAGCTGGAAGAACTCCGGGTCCAGCTGCTGCAGTTGAACAACTCCCTGCAGCGGCTGCAGGAGATCAACAAGCACCTGCTGCAGCACAATCTCAAGTTTATCCAGTATGCCATGCAGGTGCTTTTTCCCCAGCAGCAGCAAGAGCACCTCTATGCGCCCAGCGGTGAAATGGAGAAGAAGGGCCTGCCTTCTTCCAAGCTGCTGGATTCCAATGCCTGACAATACGCCTGATTATAGGTAATCAAACGGTAAGGTTAAGGATGGACCTTTAACCAAAAAATTTCAAGGAGGAACATTATGAGCGGCGGCAGCACGTTTGGAAGTTTCGAAATCGGACGCCGGGCCATCCACGCCCAGCAAAGAGGGGCTCACGTGGCCGGTCAAAATATTGCCAATGCCAACACCGAAGGGTACTCTCGCCAGCGGGTGGATATGAGTGCCCTGGTTCCCCCGGCCGTTCCGGGTGCGTCTCAACCCCCGGGCTATGGAGTGAAGGTTGCCGATGTTACCCGTGTAAAAAGCGAGTTCTACGACGACCAGCTCCGCAAGGCCCTGACTTCCCAGCAATACTGGGAAGCTCGCAAAGACACCCTGTCGGCCATCGAGGTGACCTTCCAGGAACCCGGGGACCAGAGCATCAACTCCTATCTGAGCGAGTTTTTTGATGCCTGGCAGGACGTCAGCGTCAACCCGGAAAGCGAAGCGGCCCGGATCAGCCTGCGCGAACAGGCCAGCACCCTCACCGGCATTGTCCGCGATATCGACGACCGGCTCAAAGATTACAACAATGACGTCAACAAGGAACTGGAAGCCAACATCGAGCAGATCAACTCCATTGCCAGCGAGCTGGCCGAGCTGAACGATAAAATCGTCTTCGGCAAGGCCATCAATCGAACTTTCAACGAGCTGCTGGACGAACGGGACCTCCGCCTGGAGGAGCTCAGCGAACTCATCGATGTCCGCGTTATGGAAAAAGACAATGGAGCCGTCGAGGTCATGGCCGGCGGACGAATCCTCCTGCACGACGACCTCCACTTCCCCCTGCAGCTGGAGCAGGACGAAGCCACCGGCGAGCTGGAAATCTACAACAGCTCCGGCAACCATGTCCAACCCCAGGGCGGGGAAATGAAAGGCCTCCTGGAATCCTATAACGAGATCATCCCCAAGTACAAAGGGAACCTGGACCAGCTGGTCTACAACCTGGTCACAGAAGTCAACCACCTCCACCGGGAAGGCTACGGCCTGGACGGATCCACCGGGCTCAACTTCTTCGAGCCCTGGGAAACCCCCATGCCCGGCGACATCGTCATCGACCCCGAAACCCTGGAGCTGGGGG
>CAZOOA010000083.1:5919-12066 GCA_964581355.1 uncultured Desulfovibrionaceae bacterium
GGCCCTTATGAACCCGAGGAAATCATGGACTACATAGGCGGCGCGGCCCAAAACTTCCAGATCAGCGACGACATCGAAGACACCAAAAGCATTGCCGCCTCCAGCAAGTGGGCCGATCTGGACGCCGAAGAACCGGGTAACGGGCACAAGGCCCTGGATATCGCCGGCCTGCGGGAAAAGATGGCCATGAGTGACGGTACCGCCACTTTCCAGGAGTACCTGCGCGGCTTTATCGCCGACCTGGGCGTGGAAGGCCGGGAAAGCGAGCGGATGTCCCATAACATGGAAAACGTGGCAGGCAGCATGAGGGAGCAGGAACAGGCTATATCCAGCGTTTCCCTGGATGACGAAATGCTCGACCTGCTCCAGTTCCAACATGCCTACAACGCAGCGGCCAAGTTTTTAAGCACCTTTGATCAGATGTTGGCAACGCTAATATCTGAAGTCGGGCGATAGGAGGAGTATTACCATGCGTGTAACCCATAATATGCTGGCCAACTCAGTATCCCAGAACATTCAACGCAACTTACGGGCCCTGGAACGGCGTTCCAACCAGCTTTCCATGGGCAAGATGTTCGACCGCCCTTCCCAGGACCCGGTCGGGACCTACCGGTCCATGCGGATTACCAGCACTGGTTTGGCCCGCAACGAACAGTTTAGCCGCAATATCGGTGAAGGCAAAACCTGGCTAAACAGCACCGAAAGCGCCCTGGCCGACAGCATCGATGCCGTTCAGCGACTCCGGGAGCTGGCCGTGTATGCTTCCAACGACACCTTTTCAACCGAAGACCGCAAAGCAGTCGCCCCCGAGGTGGAGCAGCTTTTGGACCACCTGATCAGCTTGGGCAATACCGATGTGGCCGGATTGTATATCTTCGGCGGGCACAAAACCCAGGACCCCCCGTACCGTGTGGCTGGAGCCAATGGGGAGCTGTTAAACGACTGGTACAATCAAGAATCCGGGCTAACCGCTGACAACATTGAATTGGACAACCTGCTTACCGGCGACTACGCCGTAAGTACCGAAGCAGAAAAGGATCCTGGTGTGCTCGATGAAGCAGCCCGGGCTTACCTGATGGACGAATATATCCAGGGGGCCAGGGACGGCTTTTTCGGCGGCTACAATGCTGCTTCCCTCACAGTCGGCGATGTCAATGAAGATAACGCTGTGCGCTTCACCGCCCGGGAAGAAGGGGCGTACGGGAATAATATAGAGGTTGTTTATGAAACGAATGACAATGGTGATATAGCGATTGATGTTGATAGGGAAAATGGCGCTTACAGGATTACGGTAACGATGGATGAAAATGAAGATTTTACCGCCAAACAAGTCGCCGATGCGGTCAACGGACACGAAGAAGCTTCTGCACTGGTCCAGGCCTCGGTAAACCTTGAAGGGAATGGCGGAGGCTCAGGTGATGTCGACCCGGATATATTTGAAGATCCTGATGACCCGGACGAAACAATTCCAATCTCACTATCAGGCGGCGCCGGCGGTATTGGTGAGGTCTACAGTTCCGATGAAGGTGGCAATTTAGAGGATGATTCCCCCTGGAACGGCACCGTGGCCCTGGAAGTCCAGGAAGCCAAAAAGTTCGGTCAGTTTTCTTCAGATATACAGGACAAGATTATCAACCACCCCAATATAGATGAAGACAGCATCGAGGACGTGGACGAACAGGATCTGATCGTTCGTCTCTCGGCCGGGTATCAGCTCTACGACCTGGACGGTAAAAATTACAGCGGCACTTACGGCAACCAGTCTGGCGAAGATATCTATATTAATATGACCAAGTTAAAGGAAGATGACCAGTCTATCACCTTCAAGGCAAGAGAAGACGACTGGGTCACCATGAAGGTGCCTCCCAACGCCAACATTACCTATGAGCGGGAAGAAGTCAAGGTGGGCGACAAGGCCGTTTTTCAGCTCAAGCCCGAACTCAATGAAAATGACCCAGACTTCGACCGCTTCACCCTGCACCAGGACTACGGCCGCCCCGACGAGCAGGGCCGCCCCACCATGGGAGATGCCCTGAACTGGCATTTCAATGCTGATGAAGACTTTTTTGACGAAAAAACCCGCACCCTGAAGTTCCACGACATCGACCAGGCCACGGGGCAGTTCATCACCAGCAGCATCTCGCCTACCTTCGAAGAGGAGTTTCAAACAGCGGATGCTGCCAGGTACTACGACCCCCAAGACCTGGAAAAACATGGTGTGCCCGATGATGAATTTGACGAGCATCCTGCGGCCATCTTTTCCTTCGTTGCCCCCGGTGACCCCTACTACATGGGCGATGACGGCGAGCGGCTGATCGAGATCAGCCCCGACCAGAAAGTGCCGGCCAACATCACCGGTATCGAGGCCTTCGGAGAGACGGAGCTGTTCCAGACCGTGCGGGATATGCACCAGGCCCTGGTCCACGATGAACAGTTCACCCTGAGCAATGAAGTCATCGACCAGCTGGACAACCACCTGGACGGGCTGCTGCGCTCCCGTTCCGATGTGGGCGCCCGCATGGAGCGGATGGAAGTCACCGAAGAGCGCCTGCACTCCGAGCGTATTTACCTGCGGGAACACCTGTCCAAAGTGGAAGATGTGGATATGGCCGATGCCATAACCGAGTTTATGATGCAGGAAAACGCCTACCAGGCCGCCCTGGCCACCGGGGCGCGGATGGTCTATCCCAGCCTGATCGATTTTCTGCGCTAGAAGCTCTGAAAATGGTAGCCGTGGCCGTAAAAACGTGATACAATAGCCGTGAATTAATGATTTTTCCTCAAACAGCGGAGGTGATGGCTCTGGTCGCCCACGACAACAAGGAGCCAGAAAAAGATATGAAGGCAGGGACAGGATCAGAGGAGACCCGGCAGGCCAGCCGGTTGGAGGAACCCATTACCTTCAATCGCGGGCTGCCCGGCCTGGGGGAGAGCCGCCGGTTTACTCTCCATGTTATCGAAGACAACCCGCTCTTTTACTATCTCCAGTCCATCGAAGAGCAGGATGTAGGATTGATCCTGGTGGATCCCTTTCCCTGCTTCCCCGACTACTCCCTGGAGATCAGCGACCAGGATAAAAAAGAACTGCAGCTGGACCAGGTGGAGGATGTGCTGGTCTTTACCACAGTGACCCTGCTGGGAGAGAGCAAGATGACCACCAACCTGGCTGCCCCTGTGGTGGTCAATACCCGCAGCCGGCTGGCCAAGCAGCTGATCCTGCCGGAGCGGGTGGAAGAAATGCGCGTACCCCTTCCCGTTAACGAGGAATGATTTTGTCTGGAAAGAGCCTGAGCAGGGCTCTTTTTGTTGGCCGGAACTTTTAACCAGCGGCCAGGTATGATATAATGTAGTCGAAGATTTTTGTTTTTACCGGCGAAAGGTGGTTTCAGGATGCTGGTCCTGACACGGAAAAAAGGACAGAGTATCATGGTAGGCGACGATGTGGAGATCTCCGTGGTGGAAGTTGACGGTGATGCGGTCCGCATCGGGATCAAAGCGCCTAAAGATGTCAGCATATACCGCCGGGAGATCTACCAGGCCATCCAGGAGGAAAACATCCGGGCCGCCCGGGCTGCGGCAGAGATGGCCAAGAAGCTGGGCAAGGTCAAACCTCCCTCTTCGGGTGAGAAAAAAGCGCCGGACCAGAAGAAAAAGGACGACCGCTAAACCAGCGTAAACAAAGGGCAGGTGAGCTGTGATGCGCGTTTTCCCGTTACACAATATCAGCCAGCCGGGCCAACTGGCTACCTATCCCAATATGTTCCAGCTTGAGGATGCCCCTCCTCCAGCGCCGGACAAAAAAATGCAGCCCGATATGCGCAACCGGGTGGAAGCCCAGACCGACACCCGCCATGTTATCGAATATTTCAATCCCACCAGCCGGATGGAAACCAATGCTCCCAACCGGACCAACACCTACCACCCCACCAACATCGAAATGGGCCGGGACCGCCAGAGAGCCTCAGGCAAACAGCCCGATCTCGACCCCACCCGGGACTACCAGGAAATCCTGGGCTGGCTGCGGGAACAGCAGCAGCTGCAGGAATCCCGGGAGCAAGCCTACCAGCGGGCCCGGGAGCTAAGAGAGCAGGCCAAGAAGCTGGAAACCCCCGACGACCGCGACGTGGAGGCTCTGTCCCAGCGGGACGGCCGGCAGGGCCGGGTCCAGGAGAGAACACAGGAAATCTATGACTACTATTATCTCCGGGGTGTGGAAGCCTACAAGCGGGTGGAGAATATGCGTTTTGAGCCCGAGTATTCAAGGGCTGTTTAGGGTCCTGGCAAAAATATACTGGAATTGAAAAGACCGTTCTTGTTTTCTAAGGAACGGTCTTCATTATTTCTGCCTGCTTTGCCGATTCCATCTTACACGGACGGGGGCTCGATCCCGGTGATCAGGATGGTGGGGCACTCGTCCAGGTCAATCCGCTTCTTGGCCCTGGGGGCTGATTCCAGTGCAGAACCCGTATTCCCGGTAGCGGACAGCTGTTTTTCTTCCACCTCCACCGCGGGACGCAGGGGCAGTTTTTGCGGGTGTCCCACAACGGTCCCCGTTTCGCCGGTGCTGAGGGAAACCTTGGCTCCCAGGGGGAAAAGGGGTGTATTCTGTAAAAAGGAGATCAACAGGTTCCGGTCCAGGGAGCCCTGGCTGCAGAGGGCCATCAGGTGCTCTGCTGTATCGTGGGGCAGGACCGCATCCCGGTAACAGCGCCTGGAGGTCAGGGCGTCGTACACATCGGTAATGGCCAGAACTTTGGCCCAGGGGTGGATTTCCTTTCCTTTCAGCCCCTGGAGGTAGCCGGTGCCGTCCAGGCGTTCATGGTGCTGGAAGACGGCCTTGATGACATCGTCCTCGATGTTTTTATTGGTGGCCAGACGCTGGTAGCTTTCATAGGCATGCCATTTCACGGCTTCAAATTCTTTCCGGGTCAGCTTGTCCGGTTTGTCCAGGATTTCAGTGGGGACGGCCATTTTGCCGATATCGTGGAGCAGTCCCGCCAGGGCCAGTTTTTCCATAACCTGCTTGGGTGCGCCCAACATTTTGGCGAAATGGGCGGCATAGATGGCCACGTTAATGGAATGGCCAAAGGTATACTCATTGATGGATTTCAGGGCGGCCAGCTGCAGCATGATATCGTTGTTGACCAGCACTTCCTTGACCAGCTGCCGGGATGATTCTTCCACCATGGACAGGGTAACGTTTTTGTCTTCTTTGACCTGGTTCTGGATGTCACTTAAGGCCTGATAAGAATGGACCATGGTGCGCTGGACGTCCAGGTTGTCCACGGCTTTGATCACGTCCAGCCGGAAATGGTCCTGCAGCACTTTTTCTTCTTCTGTAGTCAGGGCATTGGTTGCCTCTTCCAGGATAAAGGCCGGTTGATAGTCGAGCCCCTGGGCGAGCAGGTAGTTGATCCGTTCGCGGGTAAGCACCGTGCCTTCTTTTAACAGCAGGGCAGCGGAGGCGGGGGAGAAAAGGGGCTGGCCCAAAATATCCCCGGGCATAAGCTCGTTCACCTGGACCTGCTTCAACGGGGCTCACCTCCCTGTAACGGTCTTTTGCTAATATTTCGACATTGCGGAAAATCATTCCTGCCTGTTTTGTTTCTGCGGGAAAATAAAAATAATCTGGCCGGCTCCTCTTTATTCCTGCCCTTTTTTTCCGATAAAAATTCTGAGGGGACAGGGACCTCCCGGTTCCTGGAACCCTCAAAACCCTTTCTCGCAGGCTTTTTTAAAGCCTGTTTTTTTTCGTTATGCACCAAAAAGGCCGGATAATGAATAGACACAAAACCCCGGGGTGGTGATTTGCCCTTACCCCGGGGTCGTTTGCATGCAAGCCCAATGGCCTTTTATCAAGCATGAATTTGGCCTTATCATTTTTCCGAGGCTTCTTGAAGCAGCTCAAGCTCAACCTTGAAGGGTATAATTCCTTTTCTTTTGCGGGCATCCAGGATTTCGACACCAACGGGCATGCCATCTTCGGCATAATCAATAATAATGCCTGCACCGACTTCATCAGACTCCACAATATCGCCGTCTTTCAGGCGAATATACAGTACATCAACATCCTGGTCGTACCTAACTTTCAATTTGCTCACCCCGCCAGTATTTATCAATTTTTGAAGTCTTATATACAGTAATTAC
>CAZOOA010000084.1:0-11780 GCA_964581355.1 uncultured Desulfovibrionaceae bacterium
GAAGGAAGGAAGGAAGGAAGGAAGGAAGGAAGGAAGGAAGAACAGGTCTGCCTGTAGAATTTCTATTAAGAAGGAATTTTCTTGAAACTGATTTCAGGAGGGATCTGGAACATGAGCAGCGGAGAAAAAATTATCGATACCGAAAAGATGCTTGTTAAAAGATTAACCCTGGGACCCCTGGGCACCAATGCATACGTGGTTGTCTGCCGACAAACAAACCAGAGCGCCCTGGTGGATGCCCCTGCAGAAGCAAAAACCCTGCAGCAGGAGCTCCAAGACACCTCCCCGCGCTATATCCTGCTTACACACAGCCACCCCGACCATGTCGGCGCCCTGACGGAAATGAAAGAGAAGCTGGATGTTCCCCTGGGAGCTCACCGGGAAGAAGGGGCAAACCTGCCTGTAACCCCGGATTTTACCCTGGACGAAGGAGAAACCATCATCGTGGGCAACCTGCAGCTGAGCGTGCTCCACACCCCGGGGCACACGCCGGGCAGCATTTGTTTCCGGGTGGGAGACGTGCTGCTGGCCGGGGACACCCTGTTTCCCGGCGGGCCGGGGAAGACCTTCTCCCCGGAAGGGTTTCAGCAGATCCTCGACTCCATTACCCAAAAAATCTTTACCCTTCCCGGGGAAACCCTGGTTATGCCCGGCCACGGGGATCCCACCAAAGTGGAAAAAGCCCGGGAAGACTACCAGGTGTTTGCTGCCAAAACCCGGCCGGAGGGCCTCTACGGGGACGTGGAATGGCTGTCCTGATCAATTAAGACATCCACGGCCCAACAAAGCTGGGACACCATCTGAAGGAAGATAATGCGCGGCCAGCGTTTTCATGAGCAAGAATTATATGCAACGATGCAACGGTCACTATTTTCAGAGCAGTTAGGTTTTTGCTTCCCGGCCCCGGCCCAGAGGGCTTAAATAACTGCAGAAAAAGGTGCAAACAGGAAAAGGAAATAGTAACAGCCGACGCTACCACCATATATCGATACAGTGGTAATTTTCGCCCAGCTGGAACGGCTCTTTTTCGGCCGCCAGTTGGGCTCTTTTATACAGCCACGCTTCGATTTTTTCCAACTTGTGGCCCTGGATCTGGCTCCGGTGGCACTTCAGGGCTTCGATTTTCCGTTCAAAGGTGGAGGAAATATCGAAGCAGCAGTTGGGGTCCTCAGTGCCCCAGAGATAAACTTGTTCCGTCCGGTGGGGCTCCAGGCCTTCATCCAGGAGTTCTGGATAGGACAGGTTATCGCGGGCAAAAGGATAAATGGCGTCCAGGACCACCTGGCCGGTAATGCGGTGATCACGGTGCCAGGGATACCGGCGAAAGGGATCGACCGTCACCACCGCCTGGGGCCGGAACCGCCTGATCAGCCGGACCAGCTCCTTGCGAAATTCAGGGGTATCTTCCAGGCCCTGGTCCGGGTAGCCCATAAAGACGGTCTCTTCCACTCCCAAAAGGTCTGCCGCTTCCAACTGCTCCTGTTTTCTTCTCTGGGCCAACTCCCGGAGGTCCGTCCGGGTGTCACTACTGCCTTTATCGCCGTTGGTCGTCAAGACAAAGACGACCTTTTTCCCTTCCCGGGTCCACCGGGCCACGGTCCCGGCGGCATTAATTTCCGCATCATCAGGGTGCGGTATTACCACCATGACCTGCTCCCGGGCTGACTCATGTTCCGTCACGTTTTTCCCCTCCATCTATTTTTTTGATCTTATTTTTTTCATCCCTTATTATTATTTCTCTGCACGGTTCTGCCATGACTTCCCGGCACGTTTTCCTTACCTGGCGGGCGATTGTTGGCCAGCCGTAGCGGGTTACCCTTTCCCGGACTGCGAGTGGGTCGAATCGCTCCGGGCAGGTAAAAACCTGCTCCATACAGGATACCAGCTCATCTGCTGCATCAACAGGGACAAGATAGCCTGTTTCACCCGGGTCGATAACGGCTGCCAGTTCGCCAACATCGGTGGCCACAACAGGTGTGCCGCAGGCCATGGCCTCCAGGGCTGCCAGGCCGAAACTCTCATAATAGGAAGGAACCACTAAGAGGTCGGCCGCACTGTAGTAGCAAGGCAGCTGTTCGTGCTTCACGGCACCCAAAAATGTGACGGGGCAGGAAAGCTGCAGCTGGCGGCAAAACTGCTCCATCTCTGCCACTTCTTCTTTGCCTCCGCCTACCACCAGCAGCCGGAAGGAGACAGGGGACTTGGTTCGGCCCAGGGCTTGTAGCAGCCCCTTAAGTCCTTTGATCGGGTCCAGGCGGCCCACGTAAAGGGCCAGCTGCTCCTTTCGGCTCAAGCCCAGCTGTTCCCGCGCCGCCTGTTTTTCGCCGGGCTGAAACCGTTCCAGGTTGACACCGCAGGGGATGACACGGACTGTTTCAGGGCAGGCGTCATAATGAAAAAGAAGTTGATTTTTTTCTTTTTCCGTCGGCACCAGGACCCGGGCAGCGCTGCGGGCCAGCCGGTTTTCAGCCTCTAACCTGCCGGCAGGCTCAGGGCTGCCGATGCCCGCCGCATCCTTGACTGCAGCCAGGGTATGGAACATCACCAGGTGGGGGACCTGCCAGTTTTCCGCCAGGATCTCGCCGGCCAACCCGGAAATCCAGTAGTGGCTGAAAACCAGGTGGTAGCAAGCCCCCTGGGCCTGTTGGAAGTCTTCCACCCCCCGGACAAACTCCGGCAGGAACCCGGTGATCTCTTCCTTGCCCAGGGGCTGCAGCGGACCCGCTTTCACCTGCACCAGGCGCACCCCTGAGGCCAGCTCCTCGGGATTCCCCTCTGCCCGGGCAACGGTGCTGCGGGTAAAAAGATCCACCTGCCAGCCCATTTTCCCCAGCTGGCTGGAAAGCTCCCTTAGATATGTACTCATGCCACCGGTATCTTTCTCGCCCAGGTCCCCCGCCGGGGAACTGTGGACGCTGAGCATGGCTGCCCTCAAAGCGTTGTTTTCCAAAGTCGGTTACCCCCCTGGAGAAATTTCACTTCGTGCCCGCGCAGCCCCTGCCCTTTAAACTGAGGCGGGGGACCTGTTATCCTCCCGGATAGATTTTACCCTGCGCACAACCAGGGGAGGAGATTAAAGTTACTGTACATTTATACAGCGGCACCTCTTTCCCTCCCAGGCGGTGTTTAAAGATTTCCCGGCCCTTTAAAAAATCAAAAACCTGCCGCTGCTGCTCAATGCTTCGTTGAACCAAAAAAATTTTGGTCATCAAGCCGGCGCTAATGGAGCGATAGTCCGGGTCATGACCGCTGTTATACAGGTAAACCCGCCCGTTGTGCACAAAATGCAGCGTCATCCCGGCCGGTTTGGCATCTAACTCCAGCAGACCCAGGCGGAGCACCCCCTCCCGGGACATCCTTTCGATCATCAGGTCAAAAAACTGTTCCCGTGCCGGGGTCAAAAATGCCGCTTTGTCTTCCCTGCTCCGAACAAACAGGTCAAAAAAAGTTTGCAGCCATGCGGGAGTGATCTCTGCACCCTGCAGCTCCCTGAAGTGGGCATCGGCGGCGGCATGGATCTTCCTTAGCTTGCGCCGGATTTCGTGTCGCTGTTTTTTACTCAGGGCTTTTAAGTAGGCTTCCCAGTCGGGGTAAAGGTCCATCTCGAACGTAACGTCTTTTTCTTCCCAGGAAGCTTCCAGGTTCTGGCTCTCTTGAAGCAGGGAAGAAAGTCCGCTGTACGCAGCAGAATCCTTCCGCAACAGCCCCAGTTCCAGCTTTTGAACGCCCTGCCGGGACAGATCCTCCAGCAGGGCAGACCAGGTTAAAGCTTCCCTGCCGGCCACAGCCGGCAGGTCCAGGTAATCGCAGACATCTTCGCTGCCCAGCAGCCACGCCGTCTCATCTTTGATATACAAGGGAGCAATCCCGCAGAGACGGTCATGTTCCCACAGGGAACGCAAATACAGGTCCCCGCCGGGATGCAGCGTTTCCCACCATGTTTCCAGCCAGGCCGGCAGGACAAACAGGGCCTGCCAGCGCAGCTCAGGACCATGGTCCCGCCAGAGATTCTTTAAGCTGTCAAAGGTTTCTTCCTTGATTTTCAGATGCAATCCTGCAGAATACAACAGCAACCCTTCCTTAAAATGAAGTAATTAAAATAACATAATTGCGATCCAAATTTTGTCATCGTTCCCGAGAACCTTGGATATACTCCCGGACCATGGCCGTGGCTTCACTGTCGCTAAACTGTTCCGGGGGCGATTTCATGGAATAAGCGGAAATGGAGGTCAAGACACCGCTGCTCCCCCGGTCCAGGGCCAGCTTCATGCAGCGGAGGGCATCGACCATTACACCGCCGCTATTAGGGGAGTCTTCAACGGAAAGTTTTACCTCCAGAGTGACAGGAGTACCGCCAAACCCCCGCCCTTCCATGCGGATGTGACAAATTTTGTTGTCTTTCAGCCAGGGTATGTAATCGCTGGGACCTACATGGATGTTTTCCGGCGGCAGCGGCCTGGAGAGCTCTGCCTGGACCGATTGGGTTTTGGACTTCTTTTTCGTTGTCAGGCGCTGCTGGTTCAGCATGTTCAAAAAATCTGTGTTGCCCCCAAAGTTGAGCTGGTAACAGCGGTCCAGGCGCACACCGCGGTTTTCAAACAGCCGGGCCAGGGTGCGGTGGATAACCGTGGCCCCCAGCTGCCCTTTTACATCATCACCGATCAGGGGTAATTTTTTCTGCTCAAAGGCCTTAGCCCACGCCGGGTCAGAGGCGATAAAAACAGGCATGGCGTTAATCAAGCCCACTCCCGCTTCCAGGCTGGCTTCGGCATAATACCGGGCAGCCTTCTCAGAACCCACAGGCAGGTAATTGATCATGATTTCTGCGCCGCTTTCCTGCAACGTTTGCACCACCTGGCAGGGTTCCCGGTCGGCCACCAGGGGGCCTTCTGTTTCCCCGGTACAGTGGTCCACTGTCTCACCGACTCCATCCAGGACCTGCCCCATCTGTACTTGTACCGGGTAATCAGGCAGATCACCGTAGAAAATCTCCGTACAGTTCGGCGGAGCAAAAACAGCCTCTCTCAGGCTTTTCCCCACTTTGCGCCGGTCTATATCAAAGGCGGCAACTACTTCAATGTCGCCCGGCCTGTAACCCCCCAGGTCATCGTTTAACAACCCTATGGCCTCTTCATCTTCCGGCAGATTCCTGTACATTTCTATGCCTTGCAGTAGTGCGCTGGCACAATTCCCAACACCGACAATTGCAATTTTTATCTTTGACACAGTTTCACTGCTACCTCCTTTGGCGGGTAATTTTGCGGCTTTGTTTATTGTTAACGGACACGCTTCATTTCAGCCCAAAGCCATCTGCACCGATCCATCCTGCCCGGAAATTGCGTTATTCTGTTCGGTCCTGCCTCCTTGCTCTTTGGTGCTTGCTTAAGCCAGAGAGCGCTCAAACCACAATGTCTCCGACCAAACCCTGAATCCCGAGGAAAAGTATAGTCGACAGGCAGGGGTATTGCTGCAGTCGGTAGTTAATTCTACCACGTTTTTGCCCTGCTGGCATAAAGAAAATACCCCCGCCTGAAGGACTGCGCCGGCCAGACCGTTGCCCCGCTGTTCAGGGACTACGCCCAGCATATGGATCCTGCCCTTCTGCCCCCGGGGGTCAGTCCGGTTCCAGCAGTAAGCGATGGGGTCTTCTCCCTGGAATAACACGACCACATCGCCCATGGAATTGCCTTCCAGGGAGGTCTGATAGCAGATATCTTCCACCGTGTTGGGGTTATAGCCCCAGGTTCCTGTAAAACAGCGGTTTTGCAGCCTGGCCAAAAGGGCCTCTTCCCCGGGCTGCAGGGAGCGCAGGGACAAGCTGCTGCCGGCAGCATCCTGGATTTCCGGGCCAGCCCCTTCGGGACAGACCCAGCCTGTCCTGGCCCGCAGCTCCCAAAACGAGCGCACAGGCGAAAAACCCAACCGGGACAGCACTTCCTGCCCCGCCCGGTTGAACCGGGCCACGTTGACATGGGCCACATGGGCCCCCTGGCCGGCAGCCTGCCTGCAGGCCTGCTCCACAAACCTGGAAGCCAGCTTTTTCCGCCGGTGCAGGGGATGAACCAGCCCGGAAAGCACAACCCGCTTGATGGCTTTTTCCGGGGCCATTTCCAAAAGCGCAGCAATCTCACCCGGGTTTTTCTTGTTTTCCACCACCAGCATATCTTCTTCCGGGCTGAACCGGGGATCGCGAAAACGTTCCTGCAGCTGGGCAGAAGAAGGGTAAAGGCCGGAACGTTCACTTATCTCTGTCTCCCGGTAAAGTTTAAGCAAGCCCTTAAAATCTTCCTGGCGGTACTTTCTAATCACATAACCTGCTTGTTGTAACAACATCTACCGGCTCCTCTGTTAAAACGAATTTGCAACCTGTTATCCTGTCGCAAAAAGGTAGTTGCTGACACATCCTGCTGTAATACTACCATCTCCCATTATAATAAAGTATTCTCCAGAAGGAAACGTTCCTGCAAAATTTTTTTGGGCTGTTGGGGCCCGCTTGTGATAAAATAGTGTGGTGAGCATGGGTTGAGAAATGGAAAAATACTACCATCATTCAAGTTCATTCAAGTCGTCATTCATTGACAAGACCCCCATGCCCCCGCAAAGCGGGGCACCATTTTGAAGGATGAAAATATTAATCTTAAACGCACAGAATTATATGTGGCTGTTTCTATTTTCAGGGCAGATAAAAATCAAACTGAGTTGGAAATGAAATGCAAATAGTAAAGTGAAATTGCAGGCGAATTGAACAGAAAGTGAATTCATGGTGAATTCATAAGGAAAGGGTTTTGCTCCATGTATTTTCCCTCCAAACGCGACGCCTGGCTGGGCATTTTGCTCTGGGGTATGGTTGGTGTCGGCTTTTTCCTGGCCCTCCGGGACCTGGACATAGCAGGCCTGTATATCACCGTCCCCCTGCTTTTGCTGGCGGGCTGGATCTGGTTTTTTACCGGCTATACCATTACCGATGAAGAATTGCTGGTGCGCTGCGGCCCCTTCCGCAAAAGGCTGCCGCTAAAACAGATCAAACGGGTCAAAGAATCAAGAAACCCCCTGGCTTCAGCAGCCCTGTCCATGGAACGGCTGGAAATCCACACCGAACGGCGCTTCCCGGTAATCATCTCCCCGAAAGACAGGGACGGTTTTTTGGATGCTCTCCAGGAGAAGCAGGCCAAGATTAAGGTTGAATCACGGAAAGAGAGCCCGAAAGGGAAAAAAAGACCTCAAAAAACGAAGCGCCGCCGCTAAACCGCTAAATGGTAAGAGCCTAACTGTCCCCTTACCATCCCCTTCCTGCTCCTTTCTGTATTGATTGCCCTGATATTGTGCAGAAATTCATGCTGCATTACAGGTTCATTTATCCCTTGACAGGATACCCTTGGAATGTATAATGTGGATATACCTATTAGGGGTATGTGCATCATAGGCTGTTGAGATATGATGGAGCCTCTCAACAGCCAAGACACGAAAAGGAGTGTCATCCATGGAAAAAACAGGAATCAAGATAGCGGGCATGAGCTGTTCCAGCTGTGCCCAGCGGGTGGAAAAGTCGCTGCAAAAGCTAACAGGCGTTCAGTCCGCCGCGGTAAACTTTCCCGCAGAGAAAGCCTACGTGGAATATGACCCCGATCAGGTCAGTGAAGAAAGGCTGCACCAGGAAATTGAGCAGGCCGGCTTTACCGTCCAGCGGGAAAAAGTAAAAGAGCAACCCCGAAGCGAAACCCTTACCCTGCAGGTCAGGGGCATGAGCTGTGCCGCCTGCTCCAACCGCGTGGAAAAAGCCTTAAATGCCCTGGAAGGGGTGGAAAATGCCGCGGTAAACCTGCCTGCCGAAAAAGCCACCATCCGGTTTAAGCCCGGGGCAATCAGCCGGGACGAACTGGTGCAGGCCGTGGAAAAAGCAGGCTACCAGGTAGAAAGCGGCGAAATCGAAAGCCCGGCAGAAGGGGAACAAGAGCCGGCAGAAGACGCCGACGAGCAAAAGATGCATCATGCCGGAAAACGGATGAAGCTGGCCGCCCTGTTTGCCGGTGTAATTATGATCCTGATGATGGTTAACATGTTCCTTGTGCCCATCCCGGGCTATTTCGTTATTACGGCGGTACTGGCCTTTCCAGCCATCTTCATCGCCGGCTGGGAAACCCACCAGGGCACCTGGAGGGCTTTGCGCCACGGAAGCGCCAACATGGACACGCTGGTAACCCTGGGGTCCCTGGTCCCGTACCTGCTGAGTTTTTTGCGTTTCTGGTTTCCCATCACCACCTTCGTGGAAATGGCCGCCTCCATCATGGCCCTGCACCTGGTGGGCCGCTCCCTGGAAGCCCGGGCCAAAGGCAGGGCTTCCCAGGCAATTAAAAAACTGCTGGCCATGGGGGCAAAAAAAGCCCGGGTTCTGGAAAACGGTGAGGAAAAAGAAATCCCTGTGGAAGACCTCCAGCCGGGGCAGATTATGCTGGTGCGCCCCGGGGAAAAAATCCCCACCGACGGTGTTGTGGTCGGCGGCGAAAGCAGCGTGGATGAATCCATGGCTACAGGGGAGTCCATCCCGGTGAAAAAAGCAGAAGGGGATGAAGTTATCGGGGCCACCGTCAACGGCCAGGGAGTGCTGCGGGTGGAGGCCCAAAAGGTGGGTAAAGACACTTTCCTCTCCCAGGTGATCAAGATGGTGGAAGAATGTCAGGGGTCCAAGGTTCCCATCCAGGAATTCGCCGACCGGGTCACGGGCTACTTCGTGCCTTTTGTGCTGCTGGTCGCCCTGGGAGCTTTTGCCTCCTGGATGCTCTTCCCCGAGTTCCATTTAAGCATAGTCCAATTTTTTAACCTCCCCTGGACCAACCCTGCGGCGCCGCTGCTGACCCTGGCCATCCTGGCCACCACCGCCGTGCTGGTCATCTCCTGTCCCTGCGCCCTGGGCCTGGCCACCCCCACCGCCCTGATGGTGGGCAGCGGGCTGGGCGCGGAAAAAGGCGTACTGATCCGCAGCGGGGAAGCCATCCAGACAATGAAAGATATTAAGCTTATCGCTTTTGATAAAACAGGGACCATCACCCGGGGCAAGCCTGAGGTCACCGACCTGGTCACCCTGGGCGGGTTTAAAGAAAAGGAACTGCTTTTTTACGCTTCCAGCATTGAAGGGTCATCGGAGCACCCCCTGGCTTCAGCCGTGGTGGAAAAAGCCCGGGAGAAAAACCTTCCCCTCGGTGAAGTGGAGCAGTTCTCCGCCATTGCCGGCAAAGGCGTCCAGGGCCAGGTGGACGGAAAAACCGTTCTAGTTGGCAGCCGCAAGCTGATGGAGCTTAAAGAAGTGGATTACAAAGAAGGAACCCGGGCCGGCGCAGAGGCCGGGGAAATGAACCCCTCCGTCGACAAGGCCCTGGAACAGCTGGAGAAGGAAGGCAAAACGGCCATCCTGGTGGCTGTTGAAGGGCAGGTTGCAGGCATTGTAGCTGTAGCGGATACGTTAAAAGAAAACTCCGTCAGCGCCATCGCCGAGATCGAACAGATGGGTATCCGTACCGCCATGATCACCGGCGACAACCAGAGGACCGCAGAAGCCATCGCCCGGAAAGTGGGGATCAGCCAAGTGCTGGCCGAGGTGCTGCCGGAAGGCAAGGTGGAAGAGGTGCGCAAACTGCAGGATGAATACGGAATGGTCGCCATGGTGGGCGACGGCATCAACGACGCCCCGGCCCTGAAACAGGCCAACGTGGGCATTGCCATCGGCACGGGCACCGATGTGGCTATTGAGGCCGCCGACATCACCCTGATCCGGGGAGATTTAAGCGCTGTAATCTCGGCCATCAAGCTTTCTCACGCCACCTTCCGCAAAATCCGCCAGAATTACTTCTGGGCCTGGTTCTACAACTCGGTCGCCATCCCGGTAGCCTTTTTTGGCCTTCTGCACCCCATTATCGGGGCCGCGGCCATGGCCCTAAGCTCCCTGAACGTGGTGCTGAACTCCCTGCGCCTGAAAAAAGCCAACCTGGACCCGGAGCCGGCCCCGGCCAGGGAAAGCCAGATTTAATAAATAAAGAATTTTAATGTATAAAAATGATCAATTCGACCCGACACGAACCTCTTGCGTAGAGAACAGAACCGAAAAACTTGCCCGGCCGCCCGGAGGGCAGCACCAAGACAAGAGGTTTTCAGACAGAAAGGAGTGCTGAGCTTGGGACAAAAAAAAGACCAGGAAAAAATACCTGCTCCCACCGGGCAACAGGAGTGCCCCCAGTGCCACCACCCGCACCTGCAGGGCAGCTACCAGGAAGATAAGAAAAAGCTGCTGGACGGCTTGAAACGGGTGGAAGGACAGGTCCGGGGTGTACATCGCATGGTGGAAGAAGAGCGCTACTGCGTGGATGTGCTGACCCAGATCGCCGCCGCCCGGATGGCCCTGGCCCGGCTGGCCATGATTGTCCTGGAAGACCACACCAAAGGCTGTTTCAGCCAGGCCATCGCCGAGCAGGAAGATGCCGAAAGCACCATTGAAGAATTGATGGAGATAATAAAGAAAATGATCCAGTAAAACCAGACAAAACATAACGCTTGACGTTAATAACGTGAAGCGTTAAAATAAAGTTATGATAAAGTCCTTTGCAGATTTAGAAACTAAAAAAATCTGGGAACAACAATGGGTAAAATCACTTCCCCCAGAGGTTCAAAGAATTGGGCTTCGGAAGCTTTTTATGCTTCATAATGCCGTTTCATTGCAAGATCTTAAAGTTCCACCAGGAAATCGACTTGAAAAACTTGCTGGAGATCGCAAAGTCCAATGGAGCATACGTATTAATAACCAATACCGTATTTGTTTTTACTGGAATAATGGGGACGCTATTAATGTTGAAATCACTGATTATAATTAACTAAGAGGAAAGAGGGGTTTTTTGTGAGCCAAAACCATATCCCAACAATCCATCCTGGAGAGATACTCCGGGAAGAATTTATTAAGCCAATGGGAATTACTCCATATCGGCTGGCAAAGTCAACCAAAATGCCTGCGACAAGAGTTTCAGAAATCATTAAAGAAAAACGTGGCATAAGTGCAGACACGGCTCTTCGCCTGGGTAAATTTTTTGGCACATCGGCTGAGTTCTGGCTTGGCCTGCAAAAAGAGTATGAATTAAGACAGGAAATGCTGCTTAAAGAAAAAGAATTAAATGATATCGAAACATACCACCACGTGAATTAATTTTCCAGAAATAGATCTCCTTATCCTGTATACCATTATTAAAACTGCTTTTCGTTGCAACCTCTGTATTGGGAGTAGCCTGTTTAAAAAACAGGGTCTTATGCTTTTTGCAATACAGTTCTTGATCATCCGGGACTGGAAAGCTAATGGTTGCTTGAAAGCTGAGAAATGATTGTCTCCAATGCTGCCCGGAATTTTTGGTCATCCTCCGGGGTGCGTTTTTTGGGCCCCCTGGTCCGGCCGCCGCTGCGGCGGTGTTTTGCCTTAATCTCCCGCTCCTCCAGCAAAAACTCCATATTTTCTTCCCGAAATTCCCTGCCAACCGGACTGAGGCAACGGGCCTGCTTGCCCAGCACCATGGCCGCCAAGCCCCAGTCCTGGGTGATAACCAGGTCATTTTTTTCCGCCAGGTTTACAACTTTCATATCAGCTTCCTGGGGCGCATTACCCACCATAACATGATGATCAGAACGAATATTGTGGTTAAAGCTGGCCACGGTCCAGACCGGGATGCCGTGCCTGGACCCTGCTTCCAGGCAGATTTGTAGAACACCTTTGGGGCAGGCATCGGCATCAACGATAATTTTCATTGCTT
>CAZOOA010000085.1:0-6349 GCA_964581355.1 uncultured Desulfovibrionaceae bacterium
CCGGAAGACAGGCAGCCGGCAGAAGCTGCCACCCGGGGGCCGGAACCCCTGGCCATCCTGGAAATCGAAAAGATCGACCTGGTGATTCCTGTTTACCGGGGGGCGACCCGGGCCAACCTGCGCATCGGGGCGGGCCTGGTGGAAGAGGGCGCTCCTGTCGGGGCCGAGGGAAATATAGTGATCACCGCCCATCGCAGCCATAATTACGGAATGCAGTTTAACCGCCTGGATGAACTGGCCGTTGGCGACGAGCTGGTCCTGAAATCCAGGTCGGATACTTATCGATATATTGTTGTCGGTACGGAGGTTGTCCAACCTGACAACCTGGAGGTACTGCAGGGGCGCGCCGGAGAAAAGTGGATCACTTTGATTACCTGCCATCCCCTGTACAGCCCTGATCCGCCGTACCGCCTGGTGGTCCAGGGCCGCCTGAAACAAAGCTAAAGGGGTGAGGGAAGTTGACACAGGATCAGCGCCGGGATTCTTCCAGACTGGAGATTAAAATCGTCTCCGAGTATATACCTTTGGATGAGAATATGTCCGGGATTACTTACAAGGATGGCTACATTCTCAATATTTCCAGGTCGGGGGCCCTTTATACGGTGGATGAGCCCCTGGAGCTCGAAGAGGAGATCATGATTTTGTTCAACATCACGCTGCGCGTTACATCCCGGGACCGGGTTATCCCCACGGTGGTCCGGGGAAAACTGGTCCGGGAACACCGGCTTCCCAAAGACAGCCGGTTGAACCTGGGCTATACCTACGGGTTGGAGTTTGACCAGCCTTTTTCGGCTTTATTATAGCGGGAGAGAAAAACAGGGGGGGTGAAGCGGCCCCGGGAAGAGAGAGACGGGGCGGCAGGGAAAAATCCTTGGCGGGTTGTGTTGGACCTGGTCTATGGAGGTTGTCTGGCCGGATATTTTACAAAATTCAATCATCATTATTATTATTTTATTCCTTAAAAAAGGGCTTGAGAGGTGCCCCTTTTTTTTTGTATAATTAGAGGATAGCACTATTTTCAGCAGGACTTTTTGAAGAAAGGGAGATGGAGATTTGACGGATAAAATTGATTTATCCAAGCTTGAAAAGAAAATAAGCATTCGAAACTGCACCAAGGAGGACATCCCGGAGCTGGTGGAGCTTTCAAAGATCTGTTTTCCCAACATGGACCCCTGGGAGCCCGACCAGCTGGAAAGCCACATCGATATTTTCCCCGAGGGGCAGTTCTGCGTGGAGTACGACGGGCAGATTATCGGGTCGTCTTCCAGTTTGATTATCGATTTTAACGAATACAACGACAAGCATACCTACGACGAAATTACCGATGAAGGCTATATTACCAACCACGACCCCGAGGGCAACTACCTTTACGGGATTTCCATCATGGTCCATCCCGACTTCCGGCGCTTGATGATCGGGACCCGGCTTTACGAAGCCCGCAAGGAACTGGTCCAGCGCTTGAACTTGAAAAGCATCCTCATCGGGGGGCGGATGCCCTTTTATTACAAGTATGCCGACCAGATGAGCCCGCGGGAGTACGTGGAGCAGGTCATTCAGCACAAGATTTATGACCCGGTGCTCACCTTTCAGCTGTTAAACGGGTTTACGCTGAAGCGGGTCAACCCCGATTACCTGGACGATGACCAGGCGTCGATGCAGAATGCCGTGCTGATGGAATGGAACAACGTGGATTACCTGCCCAAGTCCAGGCGGCTGTACATCCGCGCTTTCCCGGTGCGGATCTGCACGGTGCAGTACATGATGAAAAGGATTGAAAGTTTCGATGAATTCGCCCAGCAGTGCGAATACTTCATCGATGTCAGTACGGTTTACAATTCCGACTTTGTCCTTTTCCCTGAGACCTTTACCATCCAGCTGCTTTCCTTCCTGGATGAGACCATCCCGGGTCGGCAGGTGCAGCGCCTGGCCGAGTTTACCGAGGACTATATCAAGCTGTTTACCGACCTGGCCGTCAAGTACAACGTCAATGTCATCGGCGGGTCCCATTTCGTGGAAGAAGACGGGTTGATCTACAACGTGGCCTACCTGTTCCGGCGGGACGGGACCATTGAACGGCAGTACAAGCTGCATATCACCCCGGCGGAAAAGAAGTGGTGGGGCATTCAGCCCGGCAATGAAGTCAACGTTTTCGATACCGACCGGGGGAAAATAGCCATCCTGATCTGCTATGACGTCCAGTTCCCGGAACTTTGCCGCATTGCGGCCGACCGGGGCGCCAACATCATTTTTACGCCCTTCTGCACCGACGACCGGCAGGGGTACCTGCGCGTGCGCTATTGTGCCCAGGCCCGGGCCATCGAGAACCAGGTATATACGGTGATAGCTGGGGCTGTGGGCAACCTGACCCACGTGGCCAGGACGGACACCCAGTACGCCCAGTCGGGGATCTTTTCGCCCTCGGACTTTCCCTTCCCCCGGGACGGCATTGTGGGCGAGTGCAGCGCCAATATCGAGACCATTGTCGTCGGGGAGATCGACCTGGAAATCCTGCGCCGGAACCGTTCCACCGGGACGGTCACCCAGCTTAAGGACCGGCGCCGGGACCTGTACCAGCTCAAATACACTCCACCGCCTCCCCGGCTGGAAGAAGAGGAGCCAGAAGAGGAAAAAACCTTTTTTGAACCCGATGGGGCGGGAACGACCTCTTAGGCCCTTCGCAGCGTAGTCTTGCGCATTTTTGAACAACAGATAAAACCCTGGGGCAGCCAAGTTGCTACCCAGGGTTTCTTGCATCTGACAGAAAAAAGGCAAGCTGAAGGCCCTTTTTGCCTATCATCTTTAAGGGTGATACCGCCAAAAGGGTGGTTGATCTGGGTAAACACAAAAAAAAATCCAAAAATGAGAAATATCACCTATAAGGGTGATAGACGAAACCTGGGGTTGGCAATTAAAATGAGCTTAAATAATTGCTCCAAATCATTATCTTCAAGGAACCGGCTGATATTTGAATTAGAGGTGGTGCTTTAGTGGTGGATAGGCAGACAGGCAGGGTGTTGTTTTTTACCTCATTTATTATTTTATTTGTGATCCTGGCAACATTTTTTTTGACCAAGTGAGGGTTGCTTCTCGTCTAAGCGAACAGGGCTTTTTCTGTTGAGGGTGATCAGCCCGTGAGAACATTTTACCTTGAAATCATTTTACAAAGGAAGTGATCAAAATCGTGTTGTTCGCGGACAGGTCGATGGTTTTGTTTTCACTGCCGCCTTCTACTTCAACGACCGGGCGCAGGGGCGCTCCGCTGTGCAGGGCAACCACCCGCCCTTTTTCTCCTGTGCTTAACATCACCCGGGTTCCCAGAGGGTAAATGGGGATTTTCCGGGCGAAAACCGTTGCATACTGGTGGTCCAGGTGCTTGATGCTGCTGCTGCCCATGATAATCTCTGCTCCTTCATGGGGCAGGATGGCCTTCCGGTAGACCCTGTCTGTGGTCAGGGCATCGAAAATATCTGCCGTGGCCAGTATGCTGGCCCAGGGGTGGATTTTCTCCCCTTTGAGCTGCTGATAGTACCCGGTGCCGTCTTGTTTTTCATGGTGCTGGCTCACGGCGGCGACAATGTCGCCGCTGATATTTTTGACTTTTTTCAGGCGCTGGTAGCCGTACCAGGCATGCTGCTTCATGATTTTGAATTCTTCATCGGTCAGGGGGCCGGGCTTTTCCACGATTTCCCTGGGAATATCCAGCTTGCCGATGTCATGGAGCAGTCCGGCCAGGCTGATCTCTTTTAGCTGCTGGGGGGAATAGTCCAGGAACTTGGCCAGGGTGGTGGCAAAAATGGCCACATGGATGGAATGGGAAAAAGTGTAGTTGTCAATGGCCTTTAAAACGGCAATTTGGGGCAATACATAGGGATCTCGCAGGACTTCTTCTGAGATATCCGCTGCGATTTTGCCTGCCTTTTGCACTTCTGCTTCGTCGATATTTTTCCCTCTCTGGAAGAGCTGCTTCACCGTTTCGAAAGTATTCAGGTATACTTTGCGGGCGTTTTCGTTAACGGTTTCAGGAAGAGGCTTAATCTCCGCCATGCCAGCTTCCACTTTCATCTCCATAACGGTTGGGCTGATTTCCTGCTCTGATGGATCATAGACTAAGCATTCTTCCAGGGAATCAAAGAGTTTCAGGTGTGAAAGGTGCTCTTTTTTCATGGAGGTTCCGGCGGGTATGAGCACCAGCCCTGTCCGGGGGTGCCGCAGGTCTTCTGCCAGGACCAGGCCGGTAATCAGCTGCTCCACCGGGATCCGAAAGGTTTTTTTCATCTTGCTCGCCTTCTATGCTGTAAGATAGAAAAACGTCTGAGAAACGGTCTTTATTCTTCATTTCGATTCATGAACAAACTTCAATTCGTTAAAGCCGCAATCCTTCTTTTTCGAAAAAAATTATAGATTAACCCTGCAGCGGGAGGACTGTAACTGGAGAGCCGTGGCGGTTTGTTGAAACAAGTTCTTTGGAGCTAATCAAAGGGGATGGGTATCCTGGTTGTTTGTCTCCCGGACAGCCAGGGAGAGCAGCTCCCTTTTTTGCGTGACCTGCACTTTCTGGTAGATGTTTTTCAGGTGCGTCTTCAAGGTATTTTCGCTGATAAAAAGTTCGCCGGCGATTTCCCGGTTGGTCAACCCTTTAAGCACCAGGGAGACAATTTCGATTTCCCGGGGAGTAAGCACGGTGCCTTCCGGCATTCTTTCCATGATCCTTTCCAGCACACTTTTCTCCGAGGTGTTCTTTTCGTCTTTTTCCTGGATTAGTTTTTCGAAAAAGTCCTTGTTAATCCGTTCGTTGAGCCAGGGCATCACCAGGGCGGTGAGAAAAATGGAGGCTACAGCGAACATGGCGGCGATGAGATAATAGCTTTCATCCGCCGCGGCCAGCCGGTTGCTGATAATCCCCCCCATGTAAATGCTGCCGGTCATGGCGGCCAGGGCATAGCCGAAGATGCGAAAAGGGGCGCCGTAGATAAAGGCGATATCGCCCAGCAAAGTCCAGGCGAAAAGATCGAGAAAGGCAAAGGCCGCTTCGAACAGGGTCTGTGTCATGACAAAATTGGTGCCGGGAGATTCCGCCAGCACGATAAAGGAGACAAAGGCCAGGCCCAGCAGCGATGCCCCCATGTAGGCGGAAAAGTATCTTTTCAGCCGTTCACCGAAGAAAAACATCACTACCAGCACCAGGATATAGGGGATGTAGCGGTAGTAGATGAAGAAATAGTCCGGCACTGTTAAAGAGGGGAAGACAACGCTGTACATGATCCCGCTGTTCAGGTAGAGTCCGAAAATGAATAGGCAGAAGATAAGCATGAAAATCGCAGGGAAAGGGTGCATTTGTTCCGGCTGCGGGGAGTCCTGCTTCATTTCCCGGGGAAAGCGCAGGACCAACAATACGCTGACCGCCAGAGGGATGAATGTGCATAATAAAAGCAGGGAGGCAGAGGCAACTTCCGAGAGCAGGTGGAAAAGAATGTAGACAACATTGGACAGGATAATGGTGCTGGCCATGACTTTTATCCGCCCGACGATGGGGATTCCCTTGGAGTAGGGGTAGCTCCATCCCAGGATAAACAGGGCCGAGGCGGCGCCTTTGACCCCCATCGCGAACATCCAGGTGTTGGTGGCAGAGGAGAACCAAAGCAAAGCCGTGCTGGCTGTAAGGGCCACCAGGCTCCAGAGCATGAGTTCTTTCCACAGGGCTTCTTGCTTTAAGAAAAGCCCTCCCAGCAAAAAAGTAAAAGCATGCACCAGGATAAAAAAGAGGATCAAGGAAGGCGCATCAAGCTGGCGCTCTGCCGAAATCGCGGAAAAAACAGGGCCGTGAAAGGGAAAAGACAGCAGCCAGCCAAAGAAGATCCCCTGCGTTCCGATGATGAAGTGATTGCTTTTCAAAGGGATTACCTGCTTCCTTAATTGAGCACGTTTTAATGTAAATTATAGCACAGCAAGAAAATCTAAACAACGGATGTGCAATCGGGAAAAGCTGGAACATAGCCCCTCAACTCCCTGCAATGTGCTCCATCAAGCTGCCCGGTCACCGGGGAAAACAAGAAAAAAGAAGCTGACAGTGAAGGGGCCGTTGCGGAGTTCGCTGCATATTCTGAAGTAGCCGTTTTTCTTTTTTTTGCTTTCCATTCCGGAGTTTTTTTTCAATTTTCGGTAAATCCAGCAGGAATTTTATGATAAAATGTAGAAATTATTGTAGTATAAGAAAAATTTACTGGAATATTATCGGCATAATTTACTCCACTTTTAAAACCCCAGGGCCCTGGAAAGGCAAACCCGTTCCAGTTCCCAGTTCCCAGTTCCCAGTTCCCAGTTCCCAGTTCCCAGTTCCCAGTTCCCAGTT
>CAZOOA010000085.1:6449-11544 GCA_964581355.1 uncultured Desulfovibrionaceae bacterium
CCCTCTTTTTGCCTGTTTGACAGATTTGCCTGCGAGCTATGGAAAAATTGATTTTCACCAGGAATGGCAAGCGTATTTTTCCCTGGTCCAGGCCATGTGCCGTGTTTCTGCCTTGCGCTTGCAGGGGGGAGTTTTTCTTCCTCTTCAGTGCAACGCTGGATTTGCCGGGCGTCCGGCGAGGCTTAAAACGACAATCTTTCGGGGGTGGTTTTCATAGGCAAAGAATTAACTTCATTACGGGGTATCAGCAAGGTTACCGCGGAGCGGTTGGCTGCGCAAAAAATAGAGTCTCTTTCTGACTTGCAGAAGAGTACCGCCAGGCCGGAGGGCCGCAAGTCGCTGGCTGCAGCCATCAATGTCAAGGAAAAAGAGGTTTATCTATGGGCCAAACAGACTGATTTGATGCGCATCGAGGGTATTGACGCTGTCATCGCCGAGGTGATGGTAAAGGTCGGGATTCGGAACATGGCGGATCTGGCCCGGGCCGACGCACAAAAACTGAAGAAGCTCATGGATGTGTACATGCGAAATCACAATATTGACCGGGAAATCTCCCCCAGTGACCTGGAAGGCTGGCAAAAGGCTGCCGCTGCCCTGGCCCAGGAACTGGTCAACGACGAGGATGACCATCCCCTGGATCTTCTTTTGGAACCATCCCCAGGGCCAGGGGAGTGGCAGGATACAGCGGGGCCGGTGGAATTCAGCGGCCTGGCCAGGCCAAAAACCAGGGAAGCCTCCTTTTTCTGCGACATGTCGGAAATGATGGTGGAGATTGGCCGGGGGGTGGCCCTGGCACAGCATGAACTGGATAAGAGTTCCATTGAAATCCAAAACCACATCGATGCCCACGAAGGGCTGAAAGGCTACGGCCTGACGGCCACTTGGTATGTTATGCCTGAAACCACCCTGCAGATGAAAGTCAACTACGCTGTGGTGCAGGAAGAAAAAGAGGAAGGAAGCAAAAGCGCTCCCAAGCGCATGTTCGTGGGCCCTGTGAATGCCAAGTACCTGAACTACTTCCAGTTGAGCCGTTCCACGGAGAGCGAACTTACATTCAAGATTGTACCGATTCCGCCGCCGACTTGGCTGACGGATGAATAAGGGGGGATAAGCGTGCCGGATACAAGAAACTTGAACCGCAGGGTGCTCTCCTTATCGCAGGAAAAGCTGCAGCTGGAACAAACGGTAAAGTCGAAGGACGAACAGATCGCCCGGTTAAGCGAGGAGCAGAAAAAACAGGCTTCCTCCTACCAGCAGAAAGCCGAGGCGGACCAGTTACGCCTGGAAGAAAAAGATCGGGAGATTCACCGCTTGAAAAATCAGCTGGAAGAAGTGGCCCGGAAGGCCCGGGTGGATGAATCCCTGGTCCAGGAACTGACCACAGTCAACCTGCAGAAAGATGAGCTGGAAAAGCATGTTCAGCTGAAAACCCACCGGGTTATTGAGCTGGAAAACGATCTGCAAAAACACCAGCGGCAGCTCCAGCAGCTCAGCCGGGAAAAAGAGGACATTGAACAGCTTTACCAGCAGGAGCAGTTGGAGAAAACCCGGCTGCAGCTGGAACTGGATGAGCTGAACCGGAAAACCCAGCTGGCATTCAAAGCCACCGAGATTTCCCAGTATCTAACCAATGCCATTAATGCCTTTAATATTCAGGTGAACACGGGTAATGCAGCAGTGAACTATATTATCAACGGGATGGATGTGGAGATGAAATCCTATGTGGCCCGGGATGAAGACAATGAAATGATGCTGACTGCTCCCAGCCTTTCTACCAGCAGCGAAGAGGGGCTGAGCAAGATCAAGTTTTCCATCAGCGCGGTGCCGAAAGATATGGCCTCCCAGGAGTAAGGGCCAAAAAAGTCGCCTCGCGCAGCACGGAAGGCACCATTTTCTAGGGGACAGGAGGTGAAAATGATGGCAAACGTTGGACAGGAGCTGCTGAATGTGCCTTTTGGCGAGATGGTGCTCAAGCTTGCCTCGGCCATTGCGGAAGGCCAGTACAAGCTGGACCAGGTCAGCTGTGAAATTGCCAAGTTCATGGGCGATAAAAGAGTGGCTCCCATCTACCTTCCTGACTTGACGGATCGTACCGGGGAGACGGTGATCGAAACCTCCCTGATCGGGGCGGGTTTTCAGCCCACTTTTTACCAGTTTACCGATACTATTATTGAAGTGAAGATGGCCATTTCCATGAACAAGACCACAGAGAGATCAGCCTCCGTCAGCGCCAAAGGGGGCTGGGGGCCCTTTTCTGCTTCTGTGAACGCCTCCTATTCCTCCAAGTATTCGTATAGCGTGGAAGGTTCGAGCCTGCTGCGGACCAAGATTACGCCGCTGCCGCCCAACCCGTTCATGGGGAAAATCCTGGATATGCGGGCGGAGATCCAGCAGCAGGAACTGGCGATCCAGCTGAAACGGGCAGAAATGGAGATTGAAGTGGAACGCAAGAAACTGGAAGCGGAAATGGAAGAAATGGAAAATGGCGATGAAGAATAGGGGCTGATCCTGGTTAAACAAACCGCCACGGCCCGTGGTAACCCTGTTGGGGCCTTGGCAGGGGGATGATAATGGGTTTTCAAGCCAAATTAAGCCAAATACGGAGGTGAAGAGATTGAACGTAGGTCAACGATTGCTCGATGTCCCTTTCCCGGAGATGGTTTACAACCTGGCTTTGGCCATTGCCGGAAGCCAGGCCAACCTGGACCGGGAAAGTATTGAAATCTTGCGCATTATGGGCGACAAGGAGAATTATCCCGTCCAGATCCCCTCCATCAAGCTGGACAGCAGCGGAGAGCTGACGGAAGAGGATGCCACCATTGAAACCTCCATGATCGGGGCCGGGTTTCAACCGACCTTTTACCAGTTTGCCGAAACGATCATCGAAGTGAAAATGGCGATCAGCATGACCCGGGAGTATTCAGAGGAAGGTGATATCAAGCGCAAGTCCACCCATGTAGCCTGGGGCAGGCGGGGTTTGTCCATCCGGTCCACCAGCGTCGACGCCACCTATGCCAGCAAATACAACTTTACCCAGGAAGGCAGCAGCACCATCCGGACCCGGCTGGTTCCCGTGCCGCCCAACATGTTTATGCAGCGCCTGCTGGAGATGAAGGCCCAGGCCATGCAGATGAAGTTTGAGCTGGATATGAGGGAGATTGAGCTGGCGATCGAAAAAGAACGGGAAGAAATGGCTGGCAAGCTGGAAGAGCTGTGATGAAAGAACGGTACTGACTGGAGGTGGATGGCGGCGGTGGAGCAGGATAAAGTGGAGCAGGATAAACAGGTTAAACAAAAAACAGCTTTCCCGGCGGGGGATGACCTGTCAAAAACAGCAGAAGAAAACCTGGATGAGGCGGCCTGGACGGAACTGCTGCAGCATTCCCTGTTGTTGAATCCCGATTTTGAGCCGGCAGAGGATGGCAAGGTTGAAAACCGGGAAGTTCCCGGGGGCAAAGGGACTCCCGCCGGCAACCGGGCTTTTCCGGATGTGGTCCAGGAGCAGCCGGGGGAAGCAGCCGGCCAGCAGGATTCACTTTTTGAGCTGGCCCTGCCGCTGGAGGAAACAATACCCCAAACAGAGATCAGCAGGGTGAAAAAAGAACTCAGCCGGTACATGGCCCGGGAGATCAAGTCCAGCTCCAGGGCTCAATCTGCCGGCCAGCAAGCATTTGCGGCGCAAAAGAAGCCAAAGCAGCAAGAAAAACAGGGCCGGGAGAATAAAGACGAGGATAACGGCCCCAAACAGAAGGAAAAGGCTTCCCCTGATGACTGGAAAGGCTTGTTTTGTCTCCAGTTGGAGAAAATGGGACGGGAAGATGCCAAGGTCCAGGATTTCTTTCAGCATGACAGGACGAGAAAAAAAACGCCTGTTCCAAAAATGAGTTTACTCCGGGACGAAACCCTGCATATTCCTTTACTCGATCTGGGACCGGTGGAGAGAAAAGCGGGAAAAAGAAAGGCGGAAGCTGCCTGGCCGGAGAAATCATTCCAGCGCGGGCAGAAGCAAAAAGCATGGTCAGGGGCCAGGAAAAAACAAGCCGACAGCTTCGGGGCGGCAGGCAGCTCGGCTTTCCAGGTGAGAAAGCAGCAGCAGGAAAAGCCGTTGCTCATGCCTGCTCCAGGGGAGCTTTTGACCAGGAGAAACGCAGGGCAGGGCGGAAGGTTCAAGCTGGAGATGAAAGAGGGTGGCTTGCGTGGGGGAAGCGATTTTCAGGGAAATTGCCCGGGAAATAAAAGGGCTGCACAACAGCGCCTTGCTCTTGATCCAGCAGGGCCGGTTAGCAGAAGCAAAAACATGTTATGAACAAGCTCTGGCAGTTAATACCCGGTTATCTGATTATGCCGGCGCGGCGATAACCCTGTTCAACCTGGCCAACCTGGAGGCGGTCAAGGAAAACGTGGTTGAAGCTTTAAACTATGCAGCCCGGGCCAAAGGCATGCAGGATAAGATAAACGCCGATCCAGGTTCCTGCGCTGAACTGCTGCGCCGCCTGGCCCTGGCTGCTATGAAACAGGGCATGGCCCATGAAAAAAATGGAGAACTGGAAGAGGCACTGGCTTGTTACCGGGCCAGTGTTCCTTATGCCGGGGAGAAAAACCGCCGGGCCATGCTCCAGGAAATCGAACTTATCGAAAGAGTGATGCGGTATGGACAGGGAAAAGATTGCCCGGACCCTGAAAAATTTAAATCAGCTGGCCATTCATGAGGTCCGCCAGCATAATTACGCCCGGGCCCTGGAGTTTTTTATCCAGGGCCTGTGCCTGGAAGATAAGCTGGGGCTGAAGGCGGAAATGGCCGAGTCTTTTTTCAACCTGGCCAGCACCTATTATTTAATGGAAGATTATGAGCAGGCCCTGCACAAAATTCAGCTCTCCGAGACCCTGTTTATACAGGAAGGCAAAGGCGAAGACCTATCCAGGGCCCGCCAGATGGAAGCGCAGATACGCATGAAAAGGGAAGGTAAGGCATAATCATCAGGCAATTATTGCTCTGAGAGTGCTCTATTATGAGCTCTAACGCCTTAATTGTCTGGGCGGTTAACTGTCAAAAATGACCGGAATCAAAACTGCCAAGCAACAAGAAATATAGTAA
>CAZOOA010000086.1:0-11232 GCA_964581355.1 uncultured Desulfovibrionaceae bacterium
CGCGAACCGACCGGTTGAACACCGGTCTATCGTCCTGAACTACCAGGATGCACGGGGTCTATTGACCCCGTGAGGATGTCACAGAATAGTTCCCTTGAAAGGGAGTGAAACAATGAGTGAACAGGTAATTGAACAATTAGCCCCCCAACTGTACAAAATTGAAGTCCCCCTACCCGGGAGCCCATTAAAAGCGACCAATTCTTATGTAATTAAAACCCCCGGCAGGAATCTGATCATAGATACCGGGATGAACCGGCAGGAGTGTCAAACAGTCATGGAGCAGGCCCTGAAGCAGATTGCCATCGACCTGGAACAGACTGACTTATTTATCACCCATCTTCATGCGGACCACTTAGGGCTGGTGGAACACTTGTCCAGGCCGGGTTCCCGCATATACTTTAACCGGCCTGATGCGGCCATTGTAGAGATATCAAACTTTTGGGAAAAACTGTTAGGCCGGGCTCGACGGTTTGGATTCCCTGAGCATGAATTAAAAAGGGCTATCCGTGAGCACCCGGGCAACAAATTCAGTCCCCAAAAACAGGTTCCTTTTCAGTTTATTGAGGATGGAGAAATCATTACTGCCGGAGAATATCATCTTGAATGTGTGCAAACTCCCGGGCATACCTCTGGCCACACTTGTTTATTCGACCGAAAAAGAAAACTGTTCTTTTCCGGTGACCATATCCTGGGAGATATTACTCCCAACATTTCCTCCTGGTCCGAAGAAGATAACCCCCTGGAACAGTACCTGCAAAGCTTGGGGCGTGTTCTTCACATGAAAATTGACCAGGTCCTCCCGGGACATCGAAGCATTATCTTTGACTGCCCGGGCAGAATCCAGGAGTTAATCCAGCATCACCAGCAGCGGGCAGAGGAGATTGCAGGCATCTTAAAAGACGGCGAACAAACCGCTTTTGATGTAGCTTCAAAAATGAGCTGGGATTATGTATCTGACAGTTGGGAAACTTTTCCGATCAACCAAAAATGGTTTGCCACGGGCGAAGCCATTGCCCACCTGGTATACCTGGAAAAAAAAGGCCTGATCACCAAAGAATTGCAACAGGAGCGTCAAATCGGCGAGATTGTTACCTGGAAACATAAAAACTAAAGTCACTTTTTGCTGTGCCACTGTGAACACCTGGTCCAGATATGATAGAATAAAACTAACCGGCACATAGCAGGGCTCTGTTTTCCTCGTGCCGGATTAATTGCCTGGAAAAGGAGGTTTTCCATGAGCATAGTTGCTGCCGGAATTGCCCCACACCCGCCCATTATTATTCCCGATATCGGGCGAGGGGAATTATCCCGGGTAAGTGATACGGTTGAATCGTTAAAGATGTTTTCCGATCAGGTCGCCAAGGCGGATCCTGAAACAGTACTTTTGATAACTCCCCACGGTCCAATGCACCGCAATGCTCCTGCAATCCTGGCCGGGGAAATATTGCAGGGAGATTTTTCCCAGTTTCGTGCACCGCAAATTCGTGTTGAGGCACAAAATGACCTGGAGTTGGTCCAGTCCATTGCAGCCGAAGCCCAAAAAAATGGTCCAGATGTGCTCCCCCTGCAAGAGGAAAGCCATGGCAAAGATGCTTTAAAGATGGACCACGGGGTTACCGTTCCCCTGTATTATCTACAGGAAGCCGGGACGGGCAGGCGGGTAGTTTCAGTTACTTTTGCACCACTGCCCTATAATGATTTATTCCAGTTCGGCCAGGCCATCCAGCAGGCGATTTCCCATACCGGGAGAAAGACTGCCATTGTCGCCAGCGGAGATCTATCCCACTGCCTGACCCGCTTTGCCCCGGGCGGATATAGTCCCCGGGGGAAAGAGTTTGATCAAACACTGGTGGAATACGTAAAAAATTACGATGTCAAAGGGTTGCTGAACATGGATAACAGTTTGGTAGCTGATGCCGGGGAATGCGGTTTGCGTTCCATTATCATTTTACTGGGCTGCCTGGATGGCCTGGATGTGGAATCCCGGGTTTTATCGTACGAAGGACCTTTCGGGGTGGGCTACCTGGTCGCATCGCTAACACCCCAGCATAAGGAGGCGAGTTAAATGGCCGGAGCAGAAGAAACCAGGTATACCGAAATCGCCAGGAGGGCCTTGGAAGACCGTCTCAAGAAAGGCCGCCTGCCTGAACTGCCTGATAATCTACCTGCAGAGTTTTTGCAGCCGGGGGCTGCCTTTGTCTCATTGAAAAAACAGGGAGCGCTGCGAGGTTGTATTGGCACTGTGCAGCCCACCCGTAAAAACCTGGCCGAGGAAATTGCACATAATGCATTAAGCGCAGGTCTGAACGATCCCCGTTTTCCTCCCCTGACCCTGGAAGAATTAGATCAAATCGAGATCAGTGTGGATGTTCTTTCTTCGCCGGAGAAAATCAGCAGTCCTTCTCAGTTGGACCCCAGTCGTTACGGTGTAATCGTGCGAAGCGGCCCTCGCACAGGCCTTTTGCTGCCCAACCTGGAAGGAATAGATACCGTGGAGCAGCAGCTTTCCGTGGCTCGAGAAAAAGCAGGGATTGCGCCTGACGAACCGGTAGAGCTGTATCGCTTTGAAGTAAAGCGGTACTGTTAATCTCTGCAAGGATTATTCTTGGAAGGAAGGGACGATATATGCAGGAAGCACGATACTATCGCCGGGAAAATGGCCATATTTATTGTGAACTGTGCCCCCAGGCCTGCCGCCTGGAAGAGGGGCAAAAGGGTATTTGCCAGGCACGATTCGTGCAAGAAGGAAAACTTATGACCAGCAATTACTTTCTTTGTGCCGCATTAAACTTTGACCCCATTGAGAAAAAACCCCTGTATCATTTCTATCCGGGGTGGGAAATCCTTTCCCTGGGGACCTCAGGTTGCAACCTGCACTGTGTCTTTTGCCAGAACTGGTCCCTGGCCCACGGGGACAGGACGGCCGGGCTTAAAAAGGTATCATCAGCACAGATTCTGGATGCTATTCAAGCACGGCCCTTGAGGGAACAACTGGGCCTTGCCTATACGTATAACGAACCAACCGTCTGGTATGAATTTGTCCTGGAAAATGCAGCTTTCATGGCCGAAAGAGGCTATAAAAACGTTCTGGTAACCAATGGTTTGATCAATCCGCAGCCATTAAACGAGCTTTTACCTTATATTCATGGGATGAATATCGATGTGAAAGCTTTTAATGATGCTTTTTATCGTCGCTACTGCCGCGGGAAAGGCGTTCAGGATGTGCTGCGAACGGTGGAGCAGGCCCATCAAAGCTGTCACCTGGAGTTGACCTACCTGGTTATTACCAGCCTTAATGACGACCTGGCCGAGATCGGCCGTTTTGTAGACTGGGTCGCTTCCCTGGACCCGGAAATTCCCGTACATTTCAGCCGTTATTTTCCGGCCCATCAGTTGGAAGTCCCGCCTACTTCCCTGGAAACCATGGAAACCATCTATCAGCAGGCCCGGGAAAAACTATCGTATGTGTACCTGGGTAATGTCATGGATATGGACCGAAGCAGCACATACTGTCCCAACTGCGGCAATTTGCTCATTGCCCGGCGGGGGTATGGTATTGAAAGCAGGGGGATCAAAGGCAAAAGCTGTACCAACTGTGGTAATACAATTCGTTTAGAAGGGCATATTTATGGAGAGAAAGAATATTAACCCCGGCCTCCTGGAGGAATTGCCCGGCCCTTTTAGTTAAAGCTATACACCCGGTCCTGGCGCAGGTAAAGCCGGGGCCGGGAGGTTTGTTGTTATCGAAAACATTCTACACTGGTTCTATGATGCCCTGATTGGTCCCCCATTGATTGTCCTCATCCTGGCTGCAGGAATATTTCTTACTATCCGTCTCAGGTTTTTGCAGGTCAACCGCTTTGGGTTCATCTTACGCCATACCCTGGGAGCAATGACAGCATCCCGGCCGCGGGACGCTTCCGGGGAAATCACCCCTTTCCAGGCCCTGTCCACGGCCCTGGCTGCCACAGTGGGCACGGGTAATATTGCCGGTGTAGCTACGGCTTTGTTCCTGGGTGGTCCGGGAGCCATATTTTGGATGTGGGTCTCGGCTTTTTTTGGCATGGCTACCAAGTTTGCCGAGGTAACCCTTGCTGTGCATTTCCGGGTTACAAAAGGGGGGAGTATAGCCGGGGGGCCCATGTATTACTTGCAGCAGGGGCTCAATCGCCCCGGTCTGGCGCTACTCTACGCCTTTTTCGGTGCCCTGGCTGCCTTTGGCATTGGGAATTTGGTCCAGGCTAATTCCGTTGCTGATGCCGTGCAAGCCACCTTTGGCTATCCGCCGTACCTGTCCGGACTGTTCCTGGCGGTTGCTGGTGGACTGGTGATCCTGGGTGGCATTAAACGTATCGCCCTGATAGCTTCAACCATGGTTCCCTTGATGGCTCTTTCTTACTTTGCTGGATGTCTTTATATCCTGGGAGCAAATGCTGCCCAGGTTCCTGCAGCGCTGGCGGAAATATTTGCCGCGGCTTTTCAAGGACGGGCTGCTGCTGGTGGTTTGGCTGGTGTCACCGTATTTCAGGCCTGGCGTTTCGGTATTTCCCGGGGAATATTTACGAATGAAGCGGGCCTGGGCAGCGCTTCCATCGCTCACGCTGCAGCACGCACAACACACCCTGTCCGGCAGGGCCTCTGGGGCGTGGTGGAAGTTTTTATTGATACTCATGTTATCTGTACCGTTACCGCTTTGGCCTTGATGGTAACAGGTGCTTACGCTTCCGGCTTGGAAGGTGCGGCTATGACGGCTGAAGCCTTTAGCAGGGGACTTCCCGGTGAAGCAGGACAGTTTCTAGTCTCTGTGGGGCTTTGCTTTTTTGCTTTTTCCACGGTGCTAAGCTGGTCCTATTACGGGGAGAAATGCTTTGAGTTTATCCTGGGGAGCAGATATATCTTTTTCTACCGCGCCACCTGGATCCTATTCATTTTCATTGGGGCACTGGGTGGGCTGCGAGTTGTCTGGGCTCTGGCGGATATTTTAAACGGTTTCATGGCTTTTCCCAATCTAATCGGCTTGGTGGGGTTAAGCGGTCTTTTAGCCAGGTTAGGCAGGGAATATTTTTCCGGACAATTTAAGTAAAAAAGTTCTTCTGGGAAAAGGTATTTAACGACAAAAAAGAGAATTTAATAATATCATCACCTGGTTGGAGACTGCTGGAAACCTGCCTGGGGAATGAGGTGTTATTTGCGCTAAATGTGGGAACAATTGTGGGAACAAACCGTGGTCGCACTTTCACAATTTCGTCCGGGGCTGCGGGATATTATCGATATAGCTATCGTAGCCTATATTTTCTACCGCTTGATTCTGATCATTAGAGGCACCCGGGCGGAGCAACTGGTCAAAGGACTGATTATCCTGCTTTTGGCCATGGTAATCAGTGGAGAGCTGGAACTAAATACCCTGAACTGGCTGCTGCGCGGATTGATGACCATGGGATTGATTGCTATCCCCATTGTATTTCAGCCGGAGTTAAGGCGTGCCCTGGAACACCTGGGCCGGGGCAAAATATTTCAACGCACATTCTATGATTATGACGACGAAGAGTTCAGGGATGTCCTGGAAGAACTGCTCAAAGCCATTCCTGTCCTGGTCAAGAAACGAATCGGGGCCTTGATTGTTCTGGAAAGGGAAACGGGGCTCAAAGATATAGTCGAAACCGGCATTAAAATAGATGGAGAGGTAACAGCGGAACTGTTGATCAACATTTTTATGCCCCGGAGTCCTCTTCATGATGGAGCCGTAATTATTCGGGGCAACCTTGTTTCTGCTGCAGGGTGCTTTCTTCCGCTAACGGAAAATCCCAATCTCAGCAAGGAGTTGGGCACCCGCCACAGGGCGGCCCTGGGCATTACTGAAGTCTCTGATGCCGTAGTTATTATTGTTTCCGAAGAGACAGGCGTTATCTCTTTGGCTCATGAGGGCAAGCTGACCCGCTACCTGGACGAAAAAACTCTGCGCAGCACCTTGTTGAACCTGTATTTTACACCTGGCAAGAAAAAGGAAACCACATTTTGGCCCTGGAGGTTTGGTCAAAAAGATGATCAAGAGGATTAAATTTAACCAGAGTTACAATTTTATCAGGGTCCTTTCCGTTTTTTTGGCCCTAATCCTCTGGTTTTACGTCAGCGGGGAGCAGCGGCAGGCATTAGGGTTTGAAAGGACGCTAACGTTTCGGGATATCCCAGTAGCCTGGCGTAACCTTGGGGAGGACTTGGTCGTGACGGAAATGACGGAAAATGTCAGGATTACCCTGCAGGGGATGGAGTATGCCTTTGATGGGTTGACCCCGGCCGACCTGGATGCCTACGTGGACCTGCAGGGTAAAGGCGAAGGCCGTCATGATGTCAAAGTGAATGCAGATGTTCCCGGTGGACTTACAGTGGTCGGTATTCAACCTTCCAATGTTACTGTCGTCCTAAATGAACTGGTTACTACACAAATGGATATTTCGCCCATTTACCGCGGCAGTCCCGGAAACGGCATGATCATCGACGAGTCGAATTTTTCGCCCAGGGAAGTTTTTGTCCGGGGACCTCGCCACAAAATGGAAAGAATTGACCGGGTGGTTTTTAACATGGATGTAGAAGGCCAATCGGGCTATTATACCCAGGAGGTCCCGCTTTACCCGGTGGATAAAGGGAAAAATGTAGTTACGGATATTACGGTCATTCCCCAGGAGGTAAACGTATGGGTGGAATTTACATACCCGAAAAGAGATATTCCTGTTGAAGCTGTATTTGCTGGTCAGGAGGACAAGTTGCATAACTACACAATTAGTCCTTCCACTATTACCGTGGAAGGGCCCCGGTATCACCTGGATGAAATTTCAACAATCAGGACAGTCGAGATTGACTTGTCGGGTCGGGACGAAGATACAGTGTTGGAGGAAGTATCCCTGGAATTGCCGGATGAAATCCGCCCCGTAAATGATCATACTGTAGAACTCCGGTTGTTTTTCAATAACTAATAGCAAGGGTGAGTTCATGGGAAAACTGTTTGGGACCGATGGTATAAGAGGTGTGGCCAACCGGGAGCTAACCCCCGAGCTGGCATTTAAAATGGGACGGATTGTAGCGGCATTACTTCGGGATAACTATGCCGGTGAAGCAGACCGTTCTTTTTTTGTAGTGGGCCGGGATACCCGCATTTCCGGTACTATGCTGGAAAGTGCCTTGGTGGCCGGCATTACATCTTCCGGGTTGGGCATTCACCTGCTGGGTGTGGTGCCTACACCAGCGGTCGCTTACCTGACAGCGAGCATGGGAGCCGTTGGTGGTGTCATGGTTTCGGCTTCCCATAACCCTGTTTCCGATAACGGGATCAAGTTTTTTGACGCCAAGGGGCACAAACTGGATGACCGCCTGGAGCAACAAGCGGAAAGTCACTACTTTCAAGACAACAACAATTTCCCTCGCCCCGAGGGCGAGTTGGTGGGTACGGCTATTCCTTCACTGGATAGCGTGGCCCGCTATGCCAACTACCTGAAAACAAAGATTTCCCACCTGGAAGGCCTGCGGGTCGTGCTGGATTGTGCCAACGGTTCTCTTTACCACATAGCCCCTCAGCTGTATCGCGAACTGGGTGCTGAAGTGGTGGCTACAGCCAGCAGCCCTGATGGAATCAATATCAACCAGGAATGCGGCTCAACCAATCCCGGCAAACTTCAGCAGGACGTCCTGGACCATCGGGCTCAAGTGGGCCTGGCCTTTGACGGCGATGGTGATCGCCTGATTGCAGTAGACGAACAGGGCCAGATCATGGATGGGGACGCAATCATGGCTGTCTGTGCAGCACACCTGAAAGAACAGGACCGGTTAAAAGACGATACACTGGTTGCCACGGTAATGAGTAACGGCGGTCTGGATATCGTCGGTGAAGAATACGGTTTTCAAGTGTTGCGGACCAAGGTGGGTGACCGCTATGTGTTGGAAGAAATGCTGCGCGGCGGTTACATCCTGGGCGGGGAACAATCCGGCCATATCATTTTTTCCGATGTCCTGCCCACGGGCGATGGGTTGCTAACATCACTTCAGCTGCTCAAAGTCATGCAGGATAAGGGCCAAGCTCTTTCAAGCCTGGCCTCCATTTTGCGGCGCCTGCCCCAAAAACTGGTTAACTGCCGCGTGAAGACAAAAGAAGGTTGGGAGGAAAACCAGCGCATTCAAGAAGCCCTGCAGAACGCGGAAGAAAAGCTGGGCACCCGGGGCAGGGTTCTGGTTCGTGCTTCCGGTACGGAACCCTTAATCCGGATCATGGTAGAAGGTGAAGATAATGCCTTGCTGGAAGAGCTTTGCCAGCAACTCTTCGACATCGTTCAGCAGGAACTTGGTGGTCCAGGGGCGAATTAATCATTAACGAAAAAATCCTGTGATTAATAGAATAAAAGTAACTGCTTACGCGCTACTTGTAAGCGAAGCTGCGGGGACTGTTCTCGCGCTTCCGGAGCGCAGCGGAAGACCGACAGGACAAGCGAGGGAACAGTCCCCCTTCTTTGCGACGTGTTGCGAAATCACATAAGGACTGAGCAGCATACCAGTTACGAAAAATAAAGCAGATGGAATCAAGGGCTGTCTTCTTTTCTGGAATGGTCAAAAAGATTTTTCAGCCCGATGAACATTGGTAAATTTGGATAAACGGAGGAACATAATCATGTGTGGAATTGTTGGATATGTGGGCAGCAACAAAGCCTATCCTTTACTTATTGAAGGGTTGAAAAAACTGGAATACCGGGGTTACGATTCTGCTGGTGTAGCCCTGCACTGCCATGACAATGGATTGATAATTACCAAATCCAAGGGAGAAATTGCCAGCCTGGAAGAAAAAGTTGGGTCAGGAATTCCTCCGGGACATGTTGGTATCGGTCACACCCGCTGGGCCACCCACGGTGTGCCCTCAGATGATAATGCCCATCCCCACTATGCCTGCAGTGAGAGCATCGCCGTGGTACATAACGGGATTATTGAAAATTACTTGAGTTTACGCCGCTGGCTGGAAAAACAGGGCCATCGTTTTTCATCCCAAACCGACACCGAGGTGCTTGCTCACCTGGTGGAGCACTTCTACAATGGGGATCTTTTGCATACTGTGAGGGAGGCGGTCAGTCACGTTGAAGGATCTTTTGCCATGGTTGTCTTATCCGAGCAGGAAAACCAGAAACTGGTCTGTGCCCGCAAAGACAGTCCCTTGGTGATCGGGTTGGGTGAAGGAGAAAACTTCATCGCTTCTGATGTGCCAGCCATCTTAAACCACACCCGCCGTATTCATATCCTGGAAGATGGCGAGATGGCCGTCATCACCTCCGACTCTGTAGAAGTCTACTCTCTGGACGGGGATAGAATAGACAAAGAAGTTCATCAGATTACCTGGGACGCTGTCCAGGCAGAAAAAAACGGTTATCCCCATTTCATGCTCAAAGAGATCATGGAGCAGCCCAAAGCGCTTCGGGAGACCATGCGTGGTCGTGTTCTGGATGAAGGCCGGGAGATCAACCTGGCAGAACTGAACCTGGCAGCAGAAGAAGTCAATGATATAAGCAAGATCTATATCGTGGCCTGCGGTACAGCCTATCATGCCGGATTGGTCGGGAAGTATGCCATGGAACGCTGGCTGCGCCTTCCTGTGGAAGTGGATTTGGCTTCAGAGTTTCGCTATCGGGATCCCCTTCTGGACGACAAGACCCTGGTTGTTGTGATCAGCCAGTCGGGGGAAACAGCTGATACCCTGGCCGCTCTGCGCCTGGCCCGCTCCAGCGGCAACCGGGTTCTGGCCATTACCAATGTGGTGGGAAGTTCCGTAGCCCGCGAGGCTGACAAGGTTGTCTACACCTGGGCCGGTCCCGAAATTGCAGTGGCTTCTACCAAAGCCTATTTGACCCAGCTGCTTTCCCTGTACATGCTCACCCTCTACCTGGCCCAGAAACGCGGTGTCGAACAGGATCGGATCCAGGAAGCAGGTCAGGCTCTGTACCGCCTCCCTGAGCAGGTGGAAGAAATCCTGGCCCGGGAAGCTGAGGTCAAAGACATTGCCCGCTACCTGGCCCCCTGGCAGAGCACCTTCTTTATTGGCCGCAACCTGGACTATGCCGTAGCCATGGAAGGGGCGCTCAAGCTTAAAGAAATCTCCTATATCCATGCGGAAGCGTACGCTTCCGGCGAACTCAAGCACGGCACTTTAGCACTTATCGTTGAGGGCATTCCTGTTATTGCGCTGGCCACCCAGAAAGCTGTTCTGGAAAAATCCATCAGCAATATCAAGGAAGTCAAAGCCCGCGACGGTTATGTCATCTGCTTTATCCAGGAAGAAAACAAAGATTTGGAAAGCGAAGTGGACCGGGTCTTCTACCTCCCCGCCACCCAGGATTTTATGATGCCGATTTTAACTGTGGTGCCCCTCCAACTCCTGTCCTACTACGCTGCTGTAGAAAGGGACTGCCCGGTCGACAAGCCACGTAATTTGGCAAAAAGCGTCACTGTGGAATAGAGTTAGATGTTATCAAACAAGCTGTTGTGGAGAAATAATAAATATGTATAATGAATAATAAAAGCGTATAATAAATAAAAATATAATATAATAATATGGAATAATATCACATTAAACTGGAGCCATGATATTAGTGAAAGATCTCTGGCGTTTTTATTACTACGGGGATGCGGTTCTGGTTGTCTTAATTCTTTTGTTGCTAGTTCTAAAGGCCCCTTAAGGTAGATTGGTGGAACTGGTGGACAAAAGTGTCAAAATAAACAACGAAAATGCCTTCACATCAGAAGGTATTTCTTTTTTTATAAATAAACATAAAAGTATAGTTTAATTAACAGGGGTTGTATTGATGTTAAAAGTTTTTATAGTAGAAGACGATATAGAGTTTTGTAAAGAAATAGCTGCTGTTATGTCACAAATAGATAGTGTGAAGGTGGAATATCTTACTTCTTCGGGAGAAGATTTACTTAAAGCTGTATCGAAAACCAACCCCGATATTTGCATTATTGATATAGGACTTCCCGATATTTCTGGCATAAATGTAGCAGAACAGGTTCGAAAAAAGTATTTTGATACAGATATCATATTCATCACAGCATATGAAGATTATATATCTGAAGCTGTCAAGCTTTATGCCTCGGATTATATAAAAAAACCCCTTGACCAAGAACGCCTCATACAAACCATCAAGAGGATCAAGCATAAAAGAAAAACCTTCGACAGGACGATGGAAGTCAAAACTGAAAACCAGG
>CAZOOA010000087.1:0-10870 GCA_964581355.1 uncultured Desulfovibrionaceae bacterium
TCCAAAACGGCCAGGAAAATGGCAATATACAGTTCTTCCGGGAAGGTTTCCCGGTGAAACTTTTCAGCCAGGTAGTTTAATACTGCTTTGGGTTTAATGGTTTCAGCGGGTGCAAGGTCGATGTAGCTACTGATGGTGTTTTTGACAAAAAAGCTTAACATGGCGCCATCCATACCGTGCCCGGAGACGTCGGAGAGATAGATAATGAGCTTGTTGCCGCGATGGATTAAATCATAGAAGTCACCGCCCATTTTCTCTGCAGGTTGATAATATGCAGCGAAAGAAATGTTTTCGATAAAGGGTAAAGACTGGGGCAGAATTTGTTCGTGCACCTGCTGGGCCTTGCTTATTTCCTGGTCCAGGTAACGGTAGAGTTGTTCCAGTTCCCGGGTGTAATCGGCCAGTTTTTGTTCGGCGAGCTTGTCCTCTACAATCTCCCAGGTCACATCGGCAAAAAAGGAGGCGAACTGGATATCCGTGTCCGTGTAATCCTGTGGCTTGTTCCCTATGCCCAGGATAGCCACGATGCGGTCATTGCGCACGACGGGAACAACTATTTCCCGGGTAACCATAGAATGGCCTTCCGGCAGGCCTTTACGGTGGGGCAGGCATGCATAATCGTTGTGGATGACAGGCCGGCGTTCATGCACACAATCGGCCCAGACCCCGGCCTCGTTCACACTGTAATACATGCCGCTTTTATCTCCCATCTCACAGAAAGATTGCAGGGTATCAGATGACCATGCCTGTAAAGTGAGCATCTTTTCATCAGCACTTACGAGGTGGAAAAAACCGATAGGACTGTTCAGCAGATCACAAACTTCATCAAGTGCTTTCTGCAGCACTGCATCGAGTGGATTATTTGTGGCAAATGTTAACAGATTAAGCCTTGCCTGCATCATTTTTTCCGTTTGTTTGCGCTCGGTGATATCTTTTACCAGCGCCATAATTATGTTCCCATCATTATAACGAATGACCCCGGTGGAGACTTCCACATAAAAGATTGTCCCGTCTTTTCGCTGATGCACGTCTTCTACAGTAGTCCTTTCCCCCACATCCATTTGATCCCAGATATGGAGTATCTCTTCTTTGGCCAAATATCCTCCGCTTTCTTCGGTATAAATGAAGTCAAACACGGACATCTTCAAAAGTTCCTTGTAGGAATATCCCAGCTGCAAACAGGCCTGGTTATTTACATCAATAATATTGCCTGCAAAGTCATGCAGATAAAGTGCCAAGATGTTCTGGTCAAATATAGTGCGAAATTTTTCCTCACTTTCTTTTATCTTTCTATCTGCTTCTACTCTTTCGGTAACATCTGTTTGGAAACTTATGTAGAGATCTTCATTTAATTTCACGGCAAGGTTGTCATACCAAAAGGTGCTTCCATCTTTTTTTATGCCTTTCAAAGTTTCCCGAGCTCTTCCCTTTTCCTGGACTTGTTCAAAGTGCTTCCTGGCCGTGAAAGCTTTCTCTGGGTGGATAATATCTGAGATTGTATGCTGCAATAATTCATTTTTTGTATATCCTCTTATTCTGCATGCTTCCTGGTTAACTTCTATGAATTTGCCTTCCCTGTTAACAACAAGCACACCCAAGGGAGCATTTTCGATATAAGTCCTGAATTTCTCTTCGCTCTTGCGCAGGACTTTATCAGCCTGTTTTTGTTCAAGCATCGTTCCGATTAATTTGGCCGAACTGTGTAAGCGTTCTTTGGCTAAATGAATAATAAAAGGAGGACGTGGCTCGTAGGCTTCAGCAAATTGGCGCAGTTCATCCGGGTCAACTGCATATTTGTAAGCAATTTTTTGCAGTTCAGCTGGTTCCTGCGGGGGGTCGCCATAACCAAAATTGATGGCGCCCACCACCTCATCTTTAACCCAGATGGGTACCGCATAAAGGTGAAGACCCCCGTGGCAGGCAATATCGACCGGTTCGCCTGTCTCAATGGCAGCTTTAGATGCATTTGTCCAGCAGGATTCGTGACAGAGCCACTTGCCACTTTGGAGCGCAATACGGTTATCGTCTGTCTGGCAGAGCCGGCGGGAAGCCTGGTCCAAAAAGCGGCACCAGCCCGAAGAAAAAATGCCCAGGGCATAGTCTCCGTTTTTCTCGTATATGGCAGTAGATGTTTCCAGAAGGCCAAGATAGTCTTTGGCTATATCCGCAAGCATATCTTCACCAATGGAATCCAAAATAAAGCGGGATGTATTAAGCTCCGTCAAGCTACCATAGGATGGTTCTGATTGGGTTAGTGTTTCCTTAAGACTTTCTATTTTTCCCGTATCCAGCATCCACTCCATACGGCGCTGTTCTGCTTTCGCTTGTTTAACTTCCGTTATATCTCTAAAAAACACAGTAAAATATCCTGGGTCATCGCTGTAGGCAGTGATGGTATACCAGCGATCTGAAATATCAAAATACTGTTCAAAACAGACGCTTTCTCCCGTAAGAGCCACCTTGCCAAAAGAGTTGATCCAGTCAATGCTGTAGTTTCCCATTTCCTGATGTAACTCTGAAGCCTTTTTGCCGATAACCTGCTCCCTGGAAAGGCCTGTCATCTCTTCAAAAGCAAGGTTCACATCAAGAAAGATATAGTCTGCGGGCTTGCCACTGCTGTCCGTAATAATCTGGTGAAAGGCAAAGGCATCGGGATGTTGCTCCATAATCAAACGGTATTTGTCTTTTCCGGGTTCCATACCACAGCACTCCTTAAAATAATTACAATACCACATCCTTCGATATTATTATGACAATTCCTGCTTATGGGAGCCAATCGCATTTTCGTCGCAGGGCTAGGAAGGGGTCAGGTCGTGAAATATCACTTTTTGTGTTATACTGTATTATCCGCACCACTTTGCTGACCTTCTTTTAGTTAATGTGCCGCCCCGGAATATTCAAGACTTAGTGGTTCGTCCATGGCCTGTCTATGATAGATAATTCATAATTACAAAATCTTATTTTTCAAGACCTGACCAATCCTCTCTGCCTGGTGCCTGATTTAGTTCATGCAAAAGACGGCATAAGAAATCTGCGGCAGTTGCCAGTTTATTGCAATTTACCAGTTCAGGGGTATCCCTGGGTGTGCGGCCAGTCTTTCTCCCTCCCGGTCAGTCAGGTATACGGAAGGGAGCATAAAATCGCCGTCTTCAATCAGCGGAAAGGGGCAAACCCCACCTGCCATCTCGGGATGGTAAGAAGTTGCGCATTTTACTGCTTTAAACCCCCTGCTTTCCAGAAGGTCAATAATCTCCCGGTGTTCCGGCAGGTCAAGAAAAGGAAAGTTCTTGGGCAGCAGCTGTTCCCGGGCGATCTCTCCTTTCAACAATACCACCATGCCTTCCCCGGGTACATGTTTCAGTTCCTCCAGGCTGGATACTGTAACCAGGGGGGCGCTCACTTTACCCCCTCGGGAGAATAGGGGCTGATCCGGACAGGAATTGTTTCTTCATCCACCCACAAGGCAGCCGATTCTCCTCTCCAGTCCAGGCAGTCAAAGGAAGGCCTGGAAGTTTCAAAGTTAAAGAACCGAAAATAACTTTCCAAAAGATCAGCCGCCCTCCGGTTGCCTTCACTACCTACGCACCTTTCCGGTATATCCACACACAATTGCTTCAAGTAACTGCCGGCTTTCTGGTTGAGTTGTTGGTTCATAAGCGCCTCCGGTTATATTTTTTTGGGTAAAACTTTTTCTACTTATACAATTATAACCAGACCTGGTGGAAAAGACCCCACTCCAAAGTAGGGAACCGGGGTTGTTTTTTAAGCAGCTCCTGAAGCCAGGCAAACGATCTGCATAAGATAACCTGCCCTGCGCTGGACATGGTAGGTAGTGGTGAGGTGGTGGTGATTACCAGGTGGAAAGAAGGTGGCATGTTCTCCACCAGGAAAGCAATGCCCCGGTGAATATGTTCATCCTGAATATAGTGGTAGTCGTCCAGAAGCAGCAGCAGGTTTTTTCCAGTTCAAACAAGTCGTTGAGCAAAAAGACCAGCGCCTCTTTGCCGAAAAACGAAAATTGATCCACCTGTTTCCTGCTCCACGTCCCGGCCTGCTTCAAAATCTTTTTCTGCAATCACAACCCTGGCCCCCTGGGCTGCGTACTCCTGGGCGACGCACCTACTGATGCCCCGGCCCGCCCCAGTAATGATTACAACCTATGCAGGTTTTGGTGTTTATCTGGGCCTTGTCGGAAACAAGCTCGATCGCCTTAACCGGGCAGCGTTCCTCGGCACAAATACCACAACCGCTGCACTTTTCCTCGTCACACTGCGCCCTGTAGCTTGAAGAGGCGACACCTTCATCATAGCCGTGTTCTGCAAGCAATCGCATAAAGTGGCAGCAACAGGAACAACAATTGCATAAAAAGAGCAGGTTTTCCTGATTGTTACTGCCAGCATGCACCAGCCCTGCATCTTCTGCTTCGTGCAAGACATTATTTGCTTCCTTAAGGCTAATTTCCCTGGCCATGCCTCTTTCGACCAGAAACCGCGCTGCGCCGTCAAAGGAGAGACAAACCTGTAGGGGTTTTTCACAGTTTTGCTCTACAATGCAACAGGGTCATTGTGCTAAGGCGATGCTTTTTGTCTTCCCCATCATTTCCGAGGCCTTTTCATAAGGCAGTATCTCTACTTCTTCTTCAAATGCCTCTTCTGAGGGAAAAACACGGAACCACGGAGGCCTTGCCGATGCCAGTTCAGCTGCCATGTATTTCATATAGTATGCATGCCAAAGCTCAGCCAGCCTTTTTTGCTTTGCCTCATCCATCCCCTTCATTACAGGATACTCGAACAAGCCGGGATAATTGGGCAGCAAAGCATAAGCATTTTCCCCATCAACTTTTTTGGCACGCAGTGAGCCTCGATTAGTCATGGCTTCCAGCTTTTCATAAGCCTTTTCTTCTAAAATTTCAGCCTGTGCAGCTACTTCTTTTATTTTTTTGAGCTGAAAATCAAGGCAAAGAGCAATTTTTATTTCGTCTTCTAAAAAAAGTAACTTGAGAATCTCTAAAAATTCCTCACTTTCAGGTGCTCCAATGAGGTGTTGATCGAGTTTCTTTTGAAGCCGTTCATAATGGTGCATTATTTCATCCATCCTCTTTCATTATTACATTATCACACTTAATGAGAAAGTTGAAGAGCCATATCCTCTAGGCTATCGCCTTTTAAAACTCATGAGTTATCCAGTGTTCTTTTTCATAAACTTCATACGTTTTTGCAGATTGCATGCCTGCTCTCCATTCTCCAACCATGGTGTTGATTCTAACCTTGACTTTCGGTAGTTTAGGCTACTTTTCCGGCTAATCATGTCGGTATTTTCCCAGCTGGGACACTTCTATGGTTATTACCCTGCGTAAGTCGATCATGTCGAAAACATGCTTGAGACGGTGGCTTTTCACATTGACGAAGGTAGGCTTACCGCCGCGCTCCGTCAGCTTTTTGTGATACAAAAGCAGAATACCCAAACAAGGGTTGCGCAGCTTCTCTGTCACCGTAAAATCCACCTGGATAAACTGCACTTCCTGTCCATAAAGGATTTGCAATATTTGTTTCAACTTTGGAGCATCCTCGTCCTCAACTTCCACAGGAAGATGGATGAACGCGGTTTGAGCATTTATCCTTTCCACTTCCATGATCATCAAGCTCCTTCTTTAACGCAGTGGTCAATACTGATTATTAAGTTAAGGTGTTTGCTCTTCCACTTTTATCACCTTGAAGGTGATGTCGTCCTTGCCCTGCTGTGAGCCGTTGTTGAACTGGCGGAAGTCTTCCAATACAGCTTGCTTAATCAGCTCAGGAGGCAGGTGCGCGTTTGCGTAAAATACATCCGGCAGCCTGTGCATATAGTATCCTCCTTGACTGCCCTGCTCTGTGAGTCCATCGGTAGTGAAAAATAAAGTGCTTCCCGGTGAGAGCTTAACCCTGTCTTCGTCAAAGTTTAGAACATCGACGGGAAAAAGTTGTGAGATGAAAAACCCTTTACTGCCCAGCTTTAACTGCTCGTCGCTTCCCAGGCGAACCAGTGGTTTTTCCTGGAAGCCGGCACCGCTGTAGGTCAGTTCCAGGGTGTCCAGGTCCAAAACGGCCAGGAAAATGGCAATATACAGTTCTTCCGGGAAGGTTTCCCGGTAGAACTTTTCAGCCAGGTAGTTTAATGCTGTTTTGGGTGCAATAGTTTCAGCAGGTGTAAGGTCGATGTAGCTACTGATTGTGTTTTTGACAAAAAAGCTTAACATGGCGCCGTCCATACCGTGCCCGGAGACGTCGGAGAGATAGAAAATAAGCTTGTTGCCGCGATGGATCAAATCATAGAAGTCACCGCCCATTTTTTCGGCAGGTTGATAATATGCAGCAAAGGAAATGTTTTCAATTGCGGGTAGCGACTGGGGTAAAATTTGTTCGTGCACCTGCTGGGCCTTGCTTATTTCCTGGTCCAGGTAACGGTAGAGTTGTTCCAGTTCCCGGGTGTAATCGGCCAGTTTTTGTTCGGCGAGCTTGCGCTCGGTGATGTCTGTGTGGGTTCCGATCATGCGCAGGGGCAAGCCTGTTGCATCTCGCTCCACAATCTTTCCCTGTCCCCGGATCCATATCCATGACCCATTCTTGTGCTTAAAGCGGAATTCAACATCAAATCGTTCGGATTTTCCAGCGAGATAGGTTTGTATGGACGACTCGGCGCTGGGCAGGTCGTCGGGGTGCACACGCTCCGCCCAGGCCGAGAAAGTTTGCGGGAATTCTTTGGGCGCGTAGCCTGCCATGGTGTAATAGCGGTCATCAAAAAAGGTTTCATCTGTAACCAGGTCCCAGTCCCAATAGCCTTCATTCTTGACCGCCATGGCCAGGTCCAGCCGTTCCTCGCTTGTTTCCAGCGCTTCTTCCATCTGCTTACGCTCGGTGATGTCTTCAAAAGTTGCATATGCCTGGAAAGGATCTTTTTCTCCTGACTGAAATAGAGGTATTGCCGTGATATTTAGCCAGACATGGGCATTCTTGTCTGGACGAAAAATCCCTCTTGTCACCGGGCCGACTTTTTCCCCTGTTCGCAGGGCGATCATGGTCGGGTGTTCCGTGCCTGGAACTGCCGTGCCGTCCTCTTCGATCATTTTCCAGCGCGGGTCCATGGAAGTTTTCCCCTGCATTTGCTCGAAGGAGAGCCCGAGAATCCTTTCCGCCGCCGGGTTTGCGGAAATGATAGTCTCATCAGCAGCCTGGTAGATAACGCCCTGGGCCATCGTCTCGAACAGGATGCGGTGCTTTTCTTCGCTCTCGCGCAGGGCTTCCTTGGCATAAAAATAGCCCAGTGTTTCCTCAATTTTCCGAGCAAAGACAGTATATATCTTAATATCTTGAGGTGAAAGAGGGCCATCCTGTTCTAGGTATAGCCACCCTGTCAACCTGCCCTCCATGGAGAAAGTGAACGCATTCTCTTTATTTTCCCGCAACGACTCCCTTGCCTCTTCGATCCCGTCGCTGAACCCCCAGTGTGTTATATGCTCGACATTATCCACTACCTCCACAAGGGCCAGCTTTTGGACCTCGAGCAACCTGTTTGCTTTTTCAATAATATCCTCTACAAGATCTTCTTTTTGCCTGGGAAGGGAAAGAGAGGACACCTCGTAAAGAACAACTAGCTCGGAAAAATCAAAGCCCATGCTCAGGCACCTCCCACAGCCAGGACCAGGGACTTGTTGTCAAAGAGAGGGGAGCCGGTCCTGTTGATAACTTCTCCAAAGGAAAGTATTCCAAAAAGGGGCGTCTCCGGGCAAAGTTGGCCCCGCACTGCCTCCAATTCCTGGATAAAGTACGAGTCCATCAACAGGTACCTGGAAATACAGTCGAAGAGAAGGGCGAAACTTGCACTCTTTCCCGTAGAAGCCCGTCTCGCTATCTCCTCCGCAGTAGAAATGAGGCTGGGTGTCTCCCCCCTCATTAACATCACCATGGTATTTGAGGGTATTTCACTTACCATCACTATGCTATCATCCTCATTCACGGAAAGAGGGTCGCGGATCAGTGTCTCCCCCTTGCGAGAGGGAATCCCCAGAGGGTGCTTCATGCCGTAATAGCTAAAATCCTGCTTATTTATCCCACCGAGAATTTCGGAGTATTTCCGAAAGGCGGGTATGCCGTCCAACTCGTAGAGTCTTTTACCTTCCGCCCTGGTAGCCATCATCGATTCTCCTATCGAATTCCACCCGTGTCCCGATTCGACCCGGAATTCGAGACCTTTGATCAGGGCAACAGCCAGAGCATCAGCGGCAAAGCCATCCTCAGTAAACTGGTATGCCTTATAAAACTTCAAATTATCGCCGGCACCCCCGCCCGCATAAGAGTAACTGTCCTCAGAAAGGTCGTAAAAGCCTCTCAGAAGTCCTGAAATATTTGCAGCCAAACCATCCGGAAGAAGAAAGACAGTCCCTGCGTCAACACCCTGCTTCTTTATTTCCAACGCCGCTTTTTGTCCGCTTTCAAAGGAGTTCCTGCCAATGCCTTCCTGTAAATGGGTAGCAACCTCTATACCAGGGGAAAAGATTGTGAGGGCGCCTACTCCCTCCCTGAAGATATTGTTGCCTATAATGATCCCCGGCACGGTCGCCCCGAGCATCTTTGAACGGGGGATCGTGTTTTTAAATGCCTTAAATACCTCCCCTGCGTCGTATTGGTCGGTGCAAAAAAGAAAGGTAAAAACCGGGGGGCCGCTGCTTTTCACCGCCTGCTGCAATGCAAGTTCAGTCGCCCGTAGTGAATCCGTTTCCCGACTGAAGCCTATTCCTATGGCTTGTCGCAAAAAGTTCTCCCTCCTTTTTTTAACTGTGCTTTGAGTTCTGCCCTGTTATGTAAGCAGCAATTATTTTGGAAAGCCGCTTAGAGCTTGGCCAAATGTTTTGTTAAGTGTTTTCCCATACAAGAATAACCTCCCAAAATTTAAACCCGATCGTTTCCGAGAGTCATACCATAACATTTTTAAAATCAACAATATAACACTTTTCAATATTTTTATGACAATTCCTGCTTATGGAAATAAACCAGTCTTTTTTTGTTATACGCCCCGGCAGCAGCTGGCTGAGTTATCCTTTTGTGTTATCTTGAAGTAATTTTATTGCAAAACGACACTTTTCATGGGAATTAACCGTCAAAAATGACCGGAATCAACACCATGGTCAACGTCCCTGAGTTGCTCATAATCACCTGTTTCAATCCACCCCGGGCTGATGCAGTTCACCTTGACCCGTTTCGCTGACGAGATTTACACTCCACAATAATAGACAGTATCCCTAATAAAACCTTCATTGCCAAGGCAGCTTTGACGACCCCGAGGAGAAAGTACAGCACATGCAGGAAAACCACGTCTTGCAGCATGATGCACTGCACGACAATCCAGATCACCAAGGCCCATCCCAGGGCACTGCTGGTATAGCCCCGCAACCTCCACCTGGACCACAAGGCAACAGCTCCCGCCATGTTACCAAGACCGATAACCGTAAACAAAATGATGCCCGGGACAAAATAGCTGGTAAAAGGTGCGTTCTTTAAAGCTTCTACCGGCATTCCCAGGGGTTCATGGGGATTAAGAATGGCAGCCAGCCCGCCCCCAATGGCCCCTATGCCCACAAAAAGATGCAGGACAAAAAGGACCCTCTCGATTTTGTTCATGCTAAGCATCTCCTTGACAATATCGACCATTTCCAGCAGAGGAAGATATTTTTCATGGCAGACAAAATCATCCAGGGCCAAGAGGTAGCCTTCTTTTTTAATCTTTCGGCATGCTTGCAGCAGGGTTTCTCCAGGCTCCACATATTCCAGCACTTCCAGATATCACGGTAGAAGAAGTTGTTTAACGATATTACTCTTCTTTAATCATTCCAAGCAGGCTGCTTTTTATTTAAAAAAGCACCTATCCCTTCTATGGCATCCGGATGCTCAGAATTCATGGCTATTACTTCCGTAGCATAATTTAACGCTTGAAAGTCTTCCATGTTAAGCTGTTGATAAAATGCTCTCTTTCCTATTTCTATAATATTTAAACTTTGTTTCTCTACATCTTCTGCCAACTTTCTAGTTTCCTCATCTAGTTCTTCAGAAGAAACCACTTTATTGACCAATCCGTATTCCATTGCCTCCTCAGCCGACATGAAATTACCTGTGAAAAGTAGTTCCGCAGCCTTTTTCCTGCCGATATTTCTACTCAAGAACACTGCAGGAGTTGTGCAAAACAAACCGCTATTAATCCCAGGTGCAGCAAACTTTGCTTTATCCGATGCAACCGCCATGTCACAAATGGCTACCAACTGACATCCTGCAGCTACGGCAGCACCGTGAACCTTTGCTATAAATACTTGAGGAGCTTCCCGAATTCTTTTCATAAAACCCTGACAGTTCTGAAAAAGCTTCAATACATCATGTGGTAATCCTTTTTCTATTTCTCGCAAGTTATGTCCGGGACTAAATATTTTTTCCAGGCCCTGCACTACAACTACTTTGACTTCTCTTTTCTCCCCAATTTCTTTTACTAAATCATCAAATTCGCAAATAACCTTTTCTGACAAAGCATTGAACTCACTTTCATTTTGGATTGTAACATAACCAATTCGACCTACCTTCTCAAAAGCTAAGTAATCCATTATAACGCCTCCATGAAAAAAATTTACATACGGTTACGGTTATGGGGTCAGGTCTAGAAATATAAGTTTTTGTTCTCCATTTTCCCCATCACTTTATTCCCCACCACCTTACTGCCCGTCATAAAGTGGATGCCGATAGGTTATCAATTTCTCAATAATAGACAGTATACCTCTACCAGTGATACTTGAAAAAATTGGCGTCTTCTTCGTAGGGAGCAACCAGCTCCTCCAGCTTCGCTTTCTTTTCCC
>CAZOOA010000088.1:0-10367 GCA_964581355.1 uncultured Desulfovibrionaceae bacterium
AGGGACTAATCTTTCCCTTGTAAAGTGATATCTCCCAACTTGGGCGGCCTTACCGCATCGTCACCAACTTGGCAGGATGAGGAATAAGGGTGTAGAGCGCTTCACGCGTGATCGCTCCAGGCTGCAGTGTCACCCCATAGCCCACCCCCGGCATAAAGGCTATTTCAGCGCCGGTCTCGGCGCAAATAATTTTTCCTACCAGCTTATCAAAAGGGCTTTCCGAGCGGTAATGCCGGCCTATCGGCTCTCCGGCAATTGCGATGACCTCGTCCAGGGTATCTTAATGCAGATCAAATGGGCATGGCTGTCGTTGAGTTGAATAATTGTGATTGAATTTCTGCTTTTCATCATTACAAAAAGGACCTCCAGCCAGATTCTTCCATCATCGGTTGAAAAAACATGATGTAGGGTCCCCTTATAAGATGGGCCATAACGCCATCATCGTGAATTTTTTTGATGGTATGGTTCACCAGAACTTTTGCGAAACCCAACTGAGCCATTTCCGGCGCGTCCCACTCACTGTGAATAAGGTATTCAGGCGGGCTTGGCATGGCATCCAGTGTTTTAAATAGCGGTTTCGGGTTCCTCGGCGGGTTGGCTCCGAGTGTCTGCAGGGTTTCTCCCATTGACACCGGGTCGAGCATAAAGCTGCCCAATGCACAGACGCCGATTTGTTTCAAAATCATGTACCCGAGAAAACCAGTTGAGTCAGACAAGGCATCCATAGTTTTGATTGCGCCTTCTTCAAATGCCTTTTCCTTTCCCGGAACCACCGTATGTTCGCCAATGGCAACACAGCGCTGTGGGGTGGCAAAACGGATAAATTCATTTTGCTTTATAAAATCTTTACCAAGATCGGCGATTTGCCCCATTGCTCGAACAGGTGACATTTTGGCTTTGACAATGCTGTAAACCGGCTCCCAAGGACCTTCTACCACCATCTCCAGGCAACTGGCACATAACTCAAAGACCCGGTTGAATTGTTGTTCATGAAACTCGTCATGATCTTGCCAACGTTTCCACATGGTATACTGATAGTTGCGGACAGGGTTCAGTGTATCTTCCATGTGAATGCTACCTCCCCCATATCTACCTGCAAGAGGTAAAATGCCTGTTTGGATATTAGCCATAAACCCGACAAGTCCCGGGTGTGTGGCAGTGGTGATACATACCCGGGGACCCACCTTGTTCATCAGATCGAAACTTTCTTGATTGTTCAAAACTTTAGACATATTTAGGGCAAGGTAGATGGGGGTATCCTTCATATTTTCAGTCTTCATAACTGTACCTCCTTATTATTGATTTACCGTATTATTGATTTACCGTGCGCGCCAATTTCAATCTTTGCGGTCTTCGCTCCGACTACACCTACTTCATATAGAAGGTGGCATCCACCAGCCGCACGGGGTATTAAGCTGCACCATTATAGCTTCAGCATTATTTTGTTTAGCTTCTTCTATCATTCGATTTACCCTTGTCCATGAATGCTGCCGTTTATTTATACAGACCAAGCAGTGCTGTTGATCGCCTCCGAAAGGGTTGGGTGGATATGAATTAGGTTCTGGAGGTCATAGACAGTAGCGCCGAAGTGTATGGCCGTGATCAATTCGTGGATTAATTCGCCCGCTTCCGGGCCGATAATATGGGAACCCAAAATCCTTTTGCTGTCACTGTCAAGTACCAGCTTAACAAAACCGTCCAGCTTTTCAGTCGCCAGTGCCCGTCCATGGGACGAAAACGGATAACGTTGAACTTTTACCTTATAGCCTGCCTTAGCTGCCGTAGCTTCACCCAAACCCACACCGGCTATTTCCGGCTCGGTAAATATGGCAAACGGGATCAACCTGTCTTTGGAAACAATCTTTTCGCCCTTAAAAAAGTAACGGGATAGCAAGATTGCATCATGCCAGGCTTTATGGGTAAACATCATCCCCCCAATCACATCACCGATAGCCCAGATGCCTTCAGCACTGGTTTTGAAGCCCTCGTCAACAACAATGTAGCCCCTTTCGTCTGTCTCCACTCCCGCTTTTTCAAGGACAAGCATGTCGCTGTTGGACGCCCTTCCCGTAGCTACCAGGATTTGATCAGCGAGGTAACGCACCGACCCTTTATCGGTTTCATCCACAACGTAAACAGAGCCGTGCTCTGCACCTACTGAGCTGACATTGGTGTTGGTCTTTACGTTGATCCCTGCCGATTCCAAAACATTGTGGATTTCATCCGATATTTCCGGTTCAAGGTTTGCCGCCAGGCGATCGCCGCGTTGAACAATGGTCACTTCAACTCCCAGTCGGACAAACAGCTGCGAAAACTCAAGGGCAATTATACCGCCGCCCAGGATAAGCAAGCTTCCCGGAAGTTCCTTCATTTCCATGGCCGAAGTTGAAGTCAGATAATTTATTTCGCTTAAACCTGTTAGCGGCGGCACAGCGGATCGTGCCCCGGTGGCAATCACTATCCTTTCAGCGGTAAGAGTTTCACCATTAACTTCTACGGTATGAGTGCCGGTGAATACTGCCTGTCCGTCATAAAGCATTATATGATCATTTTCCTCAATATTATTATAGATGCGGTTCCGTATTTTTCCGATCAAACGCTCCTTGCGATCGACCATTGCTGCCCAGTCCGCCTGTGGCGGGTTTGCGATAACGCCAAATTTTCGGGCATCGCGCACTGTCTGCATAACCCTGGCCGAACTGATCAGTGTTTTCGAAGGAATGCAACCGTCATTTATACAAGTTCCCCCAAGGCGGCTGCCCTCAACCATCGCTGTTTTCCAGCCATTAGCTGCAGCCGGTTTAGCCAGATTCATACCTGCTGAGCCGCCTCCCAGGACAATCAAGTCGTATCTTTTCATGTCAGGCCTCCCTGAAATATTATCCGGATTTTCGTTGAACAGTGAACTAGCAGGACAATATGATACCCAAGGCTCAACTTATCCACTCCAGAGACGATGCAGATTGCAGTAAGCGCGAGCTCTGACTTTTCCCTCAGTACATTCAAACTCAGCTTCCGGTTTATCTGTTGGTTTTAGAAATGTCCTTTCGCTTTTTCCGCCGTTAATAATTTGAATCCACTCAATGTAGTGCTTTGCTTCCATGGGATGAGAGGAACTGCCGACTCTTACTTCCACTCTACCATTTTTTTCTTCCACTTCAGGCACATGTTTTTCTTTCGATGCGTCTACAGTATTCTCTGTCATCAATTCCATGGGCTGGTTGCAGCAGACCAGTTCCCCTTTTCCCGTATGCAACACCTCTACGATGTTCTCACATACATCACACCTGTATATTTCCTGGAGCGTAGTCATTTTTACATACCTCCGTTTTGATTTGTTTGTCCATATTATCGCACGGGGTGCTTAGATATCTATTAGCAAAACACCCATTACTTTGTGATACAGGAGAAGAAAGAACCTACGTGGCTTTTCAAAATAAAGGGGACGTTGAGAGTCGAAAAGCCAGGGGGAAGTTTTTTCCTTCATCTACTGGTATTTTTTATTCAACATAAAGTTAACAAAAAAATATGCGGCTATGCCAATAATTGCTGCACCTATAGCTGCACCCAGCAGGAAAGTGGAGCCGAAAAACTCTAAAAAGCTAAAAATCTTCTCCTTGACATTGCCCAGCTTTAACATAATAGAGTACTGGTCGATTACAAATTCCACGATGTTCTCTTTACCTGTAACCGGAGTCAGGATTAATCCTCCAACGACTAAGTTCAAGGCGTACATTATGGGGATCAAAGGCGCGGTTATAAGGCTCGTTACAGCTGCGCTGGCGCGATTAACCCTGAAAATCACTGCCAGTAAAAAGGCAAAAATAAACCCAATACCCAGGGTAGGAAAAAAGTTAATGCCTATGCCAAAGGCGCACCCCAGGGCAACATTGCGCGATTTATCCTTTATAATCTGTGTTTCAATAGTAAGGTAAAATCGTTTTTTAACGTTTTCCCATCTCGAAAAACGCTTTTCTCTCAAATCAATGCTTACCCCCCCTGATAAAATAGCACGGCGACGGCAGCCCCATCTAGCACCCATCCATAAGGTGTTGGCTGAAGAAGCGTTTTAGTATGGCGAAGAATAAGACCAGAGGGTTATAAAACTTGAGTAATTATTATATATATCAGCGCCGTCTTTTAGCGAACCGGAGCGGATCTGCCGGGTTTTCCAGATTGTTCGCAGAGGTCCACTGCCATAACCTTTAACGACCGAGTCATTACTTGCGAAACAGACCTGAAATGGAACTGCCGGAAATGTGGACTGTTTTCTTTACACTTTTACCGATACCATGTGCAGCATCAGAGATGTCTTCTTTACCCTCTAAGATTTTGTCCTTGCCCTTCCCAATTTTTTTATCTACTTTTTTCACGGTTCTGTCAAAGCGCTTACCAACGGGTTTCTTCTTACTCTTGCTCATTGATGATCCTCCTTTAATGTCTTTATAATGTCCTTGATTTTTAACACTATCGCTGAGCCAGGGTCGATTCAACGCTGTTCTTATCCTGCGTTAATGTCTTATTGAACCATATGCTCGGAAGTCTATTAGGAATGCACCCCTTTAAATTACTCTGGTAACAACATAATAAATAACGATGATTACCACAATTATCCCGATAATTCTAAACATACTTATCACCCCCTTTGATGATGCTTTCGAATATTCCACCAAGCTGCTTCAAAGGCATATTTGGCAAACCAGGCCAGAAAAGGAATGATAAGCAGAGCGGGAAAAATGCCTTCCACAATTACAGGGTCGGGCTCGTTTGTATCATCATAGTAACCGTATAAGGTTTCGCGACTTTTTTAGCTTGGGTTAAGCATAACTCGCGGAGGCTTGAGCGTAATCCTCCTGCCGGGACCTCTTCCGGTATACGTTACCTCCAAGATTGTTTATCTTAAGTTCCAGATCCTCATAACCCCGGTCCAGGTGATGGGCCTCCAGAATCTCGGTTTTGCCTTCCGCCGCCAACGCTGCCAGAACCAGGGCGGCACCTCCTCGCAAGTCGGTAGCCTGAACCCGATTCCCCCATAAATTGCTGTTCCCTGTTATACTAAGGCTTTGGCCGTTTAACCGGATATCAGCCCCCATGCGGGTCAGGCCTTCCACATGCCTGAAGCGGTTCTCAAAAACGGTTTCCCTGATTGTTCCCAGTCCGTGAGCCTGCGTCATCAGGGATGAAAAGGGGGGCTGTAGATCAGTAGGGAAACCAGGATAGGGCATGGTTTCAATATCCACCGCCTGTAAAAATGAGGCAGGGGTTACGGTCACTTCTCCTGGTTTAGACTCTACCACCTGAACGCCCGCTTCCTCTAACTTGGCCGTCAGCGGCTTTAAATGATCCAACACCACATTTTCAATTATTACTCCGCCTCCAACCATAGCCGCTACAATCATGTAAGTGCCTGCCTCGATGCGGTCAGGGATAACCCGGTAGCGGGCACCTTTAAGCGAGCTAACTCCTTTTATTCTGATAATAGACGTTCCCGCTCCACTAATACTTGCGCCCATTGCCGTAAGAAAACCGGACAACTCCACCACTTCCGGTTCCAGTGCGGCGTTTTCAATTATAGTTTCCCCTTTGGCCAGTGTGGCTGCCATCATGATGTTTTCTGTAGCTCCTACGCTGGGGCAGTCCAGGTAGATGTGGTTACCAATCAAACGGTTACTTCTAGCTTCCACCCACCCATTTCTCTGAGTAAATTTCACTCCCATTGCCGCTAAACCTTTCCAGTGAAGATCCAGGGGGCGGCTACCGATGGAACACCCGCCCGGTGCAGATATTTTTGCCCTGCCAAAACGTGCCAGAAGGGGTCCCAACAACAAAATGGAGGCTCTTATTTGATTAATCAGCGAGTGCGATGCCGTAAAACGATTGACCGTTGAGGCATCCAGGTACAGGTTGTGTTTTTCGGTCCCAACCCCCATCCCTATTTCAGAGACAATTTCTTTCATGATACAAACATCCAGGAGGCAGGGAACGTCTTCAATGATAACCGGTTCATCAGTTAACAGTGAAGCAGCTATTAATGGTAAAGAAACATTCTTAGAACCGCTAACCCTTACCCGGCCCCGAAGTGTATGGTTTCCTTCAATAACTAATGATTCCATAGTTTTCGACTCCTAAACTTTTTATAATCACGCGTTTTCAGCCTCACTGTAGCAAACGCCACATCGGTAACTGACATACCGTAGTTTTTACCACTTAATACAATCATCATAATTGCAAACTTTCTCGGGTCTTTCGATTATTGATAATATCAATTAATTTAGTAATACTCCAGGCGAGTATAGTATAAACAATCATTGCTATAATAAGAGCTGGCTCTAAAACCGATTGTGTTTCTATACCCTCTGTAACGGACATTCTGAATATGCCCGCAAATGGGGCCAGAAATAGGTTTGTAACAGAATAGATGATGGCCACAAAGGTGCTTTCAGGATTTGCTCCGAGAACTTTAAAAGCAAGCCGGAATGCAAATAAAACTTGTAAAGCACCCAGAATATAATAGATAATTCTTCTGGTCTTTATGTTTCCTTCGTTTTCATGCATGTTTTCATGCACTACATTGATTTTTTCCATTGTTTGATCGCTCCTTTTTTTTGATCTCGCTTTTAATCGTGTCATTCCTCCGTTCAACCCTCCGTTCAACTCCGCTTAGCGCTGACATTAGCCTGCGCTTTCTCCTTCAGCTTGTTTAAGTCGGCCTGCCATCCAGTTGAACCCCTTCTTTTGCCATGACAGTTCTTTCTCGTTCAAGTAATTCTCTTCCTTATCCTTTTTTGAGATAAAAATGTTTTCACATCTTTCAACCCCTACAGATACCACCCTATTAGAACCTTCATTATACATAGTATCAAACGGAATGCTTAGCATTCTATTAGCAATATTAGCAATATCTTAATTATTTCCTAAATTGTTTGCAGCATAAAAGTGATTCCAGGAATTATCCATGGCCCGGGGTGAAGGTAATATCATAAAGTTCTTGGGTAAGCTGCAGAAGACCCAGAGCTTCCAGCTCTTTTCTGTTCGCATCTAGATCCTCTCTTCATCACCTGCATCTCCTGTATCGTCTTCATCACCTACATCGCCTGCATCGCCCTCATCGCCTGCATCACCCTCATCGCCTGCATCATCTGCATCATCTGCATCATCTTCATCACCTGCATCACCCTCATCGCCTGCATTATCTTCATCACCTGCATCGTCTGCATCAGGAGTTTCCGGTGGTTCTTCTTCGTAATCTTCTTCAGGTGATTCTGCATCACCAGCTGGCTCCAGTACTTCTTCTGTTAATTCCTCATTTTCATCTCTGGTGGAAGGAACTTTTATATCGGTGACGGCTAATTCTAACCAATCACCATCTTCGTTATAAGCAAATAGGTGATAAGTATACTCTTTGCCCGCTGTCAGCCCATCATCAACAAAATAGTTTTCTAAACCCCCTAATGTATCTAAATGCGTAAGGTCATCTTCACCAACGGCTTGTCTGTATAAATATAATATCTGCTCCGCTTTTTCAGTGCCCCTGTCCCACGAGAGTTGAGCTCTCAGCGGGTTGTAAGACAAGTGCGCAGTAAAACCTGAAAGAGTGCGGACATCATCCGGTTCTTTTTTAACCTGTTTAACATGCAGGTTGCAATTTTCTCGAGGTACGCGGCGTATTGGAAAAATTTCACTAACGATGCTGCCAGATGGACAGTGATTACCCGCTCTTAAACCGGACTTGCTGCAAATATTAACCGGCTCGCTGATACCCGATGGTCTTTCAAAATCAACCGCGGGATCATCGCCCATTATCTGATTAATAAGCTGGTTCATAAAAACAATCGTGGAACTGCTTCCTCCCTGGATTCTGCCAAGCTTTTGTATATCATGGCCCATCCAAAAAGACACAACCAGATCCGGGGTGTATGCCACCAGGTATGCATCACGGTTATCGCTTGTGGTGCCTGTTTTCCCGGCTACCGGACGTCCTACATTCAGCCGGGAGGCTGTACCTCTATGCACGGCATCTTTTAGCATATGGGTCACCAGGTATGCGGTTTGGGTAGATAATACGTCATCGGGTTCATTGCCATATTCATAGATGACGTTTCCCGATGCATCTTCGATTCTCTTTACTGTGTGAAGTTTTGTTTTGAGTCCCTGGTTGGCCAGAACGCCAAATGCCTGTGCCATATCAAAAGCTGTAACACCATGCGTCATTCCGCCGAGGGCCGTTGCTAAATTGTAATCATCGGGATGAATAGTTGATATTCCCATTCGCTCGGCATATTCCAGGCCAACTTCGGGTGTGATCATTTCAAAGGTTTTAATGGCTGGGATGTTTAATGAATGCACGAGGGCTTCCCTTGCAGTCACCGGTCCATGGAAACGTCTGCCAAAATTTTCAGGTGCCCAGCTTCCCCGGGTAAAGGGAGAATCATCTATAATGGACCCTGGCGTCATTAAGTTTTCTTCAATGGCAGGCGCATAAGCGAAAATGGGTTTGCCTGCCGAGCCTGGCTGGCGACGGCTCAAATAACGCAAATTCTGGTTTTGTTCACAATATTCTCTACCGCCTACGAGGGCCAATACTTCTCCAGTTGCCGGGTGGGTGACAACTGCAGCAGATTGAGGTTGGGGGATACCATTTTCCACGATCACTTCTTCGGGGTAGCTGGCATAATTACTTTCTGATAATAATTGTTTCATTTTGTCCATGTCAATCCGAGCCGTTTGCTGGGGATAGAGATTTTCATCGTTCAGTATGTCTTCAGTCCTTTGTTGAATTTCGGCATCGAGGGTGGTGTAAACCCGCAATCCAGCATTGTAAATAACCGAGTATGCATCTTCCCTGGTTTCGTACTCGGGCATGGATACCAAAATATCGATCATTTCATGATGCAGAACGTAATCAACAAAATATGGAAATTGGTGCCCCCGTAAAGGAGGTTCAGCAAAATAAAGTTCCGTGTTTCTGGCCTCTCGCAGTGCGGAATTGCTGATAAAGCCCAGTTCGTGCATTTTGCTTAAGACAAGAGATTGCCTTTGCATGGCAACTTCCTGGTTTCTGTATGGAGAGTAATAATTCGGTGAGCGGGGTATACCGGCTAACATGGCAGCTTCGGCGACATCTAATTCCCCGACACTTTTGTCAAAATAAACATTAGCGGCGGCTTCTACTCCATAAGCCCCGTGGGCAAAATAGATTTCGTTTAAGTAGATTTCCAGGATTTCGCTTTTTGAATACAGCCTTTCCATTTTTAAAGAAAGCCAGGCTTCCTGAACTTTTCTACGGAACGTTTTCTCTGGAGTCAGAAAGACGTTTTTAATTAGCTGCTGCGTAATTGTACTTCCGCCCTGCTCCGTCCAGTCTCCATGTCTCAGGTTTGCTACAAAAGCCCTGGTAATGGCGGTTGTATCAACACCATAATGATCATAGAACCGTTCATCTTCTATGGCAATAAAAGCATCAATTACATGTTCCGGTATCGTTTCGAGCGGAATTTCAATGCGATTTTGTTCGTCATATAACTCTGCAAGCTCAACTCCGTTACGATCAAAAATATAAGAGGTTAATACAGGCCGCAAAGTTCCCGCATTAAACTCGGGAGCATCTTTTACGTAAGAATAGACAATACTTAGCGCACCCGCTCCGATAACGATTACTAAAATTACCAAGAACAGTAAAGCAATTTTAAGCAATCTTAAAAGGGATGTCCGTTTCCTTGCTTTTCCTGTCATCCCGTTCACTCCTTCGCAATTATTATCTTGATGTAATTACATCTTATTGCACGGGGTGCTCAGGAGTCTATTAGCAATATTTCCATTTTTTTTTCAATGTCTTGTGGTGTTGAATGCCCGCTACAAGATTCCAAAGTTCTGCAACGCGTGGATAACAAGGACAATGAACAAAGAAAGACTCAACCCCACGTGGAACAGGCGCCACGACTCACGTTTTTGGGTCAATAGTCCGAATCGCATCATAAAACCGGTAGCTACGATAACCATAAGAAGGAGATAAGTTGCAAGGCCTGCTCCCAAGTCAGGCGCAAACTCTGCAGGACGACCCATCTGTTGCGCAAAATGTACCGATATAAAAATGACTGCCAGCAAATACCCAAACACGTGAACTTTCAGGAGTGTGCCGCGATTAACTGTAGTATAACGCTTCATATAGGCGAATACTAGGATGAAAATGAGGAGGTACGCTCCTCCTATGATCGAAAGCCAGTGATGCAAGAAGAAGGGCCCAATTGAAAAGTGAAGATCCCATAAACTCATGTAAGTGCCAACACCTACGAAGATGAGGATCACCAGGAGCCCTACTGCAAGTCTGAATTGATTTTTCATGTTCGTTCATCCCCCTTAAATTGAAT
>CAZOOA010000089.1:0-10257 GCA_964581355.1 uncultured Desulfovibrionaceae bacterium
AAATATTATCCCGCCATTTTTGTGAAAGAAGGGCTTGATATGAGGGCTTATGACAATTAGTCGGGATGCCGCATTTTGCGGGATAAGTTCTGTTATCCCGATATCGGGATAACAGAACCGTGCATGCGCAACTAACGCACACGGCTCCTCAACATTGTCTTTCACAGGTGTTCGGTTGCTACCCGTAAATGTTCACGTATATCCTGGGCTCCGGCAAAGGGTTCCATTTGAGATAGTCGTTAAATTCTGCGTAATTGTAACTCCTGCGCTGACTTCTCCGGTTTAGCCATTTAAAGAGCAATTTCCTTATCTCGAATCCATATCTATGGAGCATCTCACTGTTGTCAGTAATGCCGTAATACCGGTAGTGCCCGTTGAGCTTCAGGTGCACTATTTCCCAGATGTCCTTGATATCCTGATGCCTTGCCTTCTGTATCCACAGCTTGAACGCTTTCACTTTCGCTATGAATTTCTTCCTGCTGGTTTTACGCTTTACCCGGAAATAGCCGCTTCTGCTTTTGCTACAGTAGTGTGTGAATCCCAGGAAATCAAACGTATCCGGTTTGCGCATGCCCTTCTTCTTGCAATTTGCCTCAGCAAAACGCCCAAAGGCAAGAAGTTTGCTCTTCTCTTCCGCAATCTCCAGTCCGAATTTGGCCAGTCGCTGCTTAAGTTCGGTGTAGAACTTCTCCGCATCTTCCTTATACTGGAAGCAGCAAACAAAATCGTCGCAGTACCGAATTATCTCTGCTTCTCCTCTGCAGTTCTTTTTCACTACGCGCTCGAACCACAGGTCCAGGACAAAATGAAGGTATATGTTTGCCATTAGCGGCGAAATGGATCCGCCCTGCACCGTGCCTTCTTCGCTCGGCTCCCATTTACCGTCTTCCATTATCCCGGCTTTCAAGAGTCTTGTTATTAGCCTTTTGATGTTGGGGTCTGCAATTCTTTGCTCCAGGCATTTCATTAACCATTCGTGGTTTACGTGGTCAAAGAAACCTTTGATGTCCGCGTCTACTACGTAGTTAATTCTGCCTTTTTCGATAATGCGGTTCAGTTCTTTTAGTGCGTCATGACAGCTTCTGTCCGGCCTAAATCCGTACGAGAGAGACAGAAAATCCTGTTCGAAGATGGGCTCCAGCAGCTTGGTCAGCGCCAGCTGTACGAGCTTATCCTCGTAAGCCAGTATTCCCAGTGGACGCATGGTCTTGCCGTCCCCTTTGGGAATATGCGCCCTTCTGACCGGCTGTGGCCTGTAGCTCCACTGCTTCAACCTCTCTACCAGGTCGTGCAGGTTTTCCTTTAGATTGGCTGCGTAATCTGCTTTGGTGACCTGGTCTACGCCTGCCGCTTTGTTCGCCGGAATTTCCCGGTGACATTTTAACAGCAACTCCACGTTGATGTGGTGGTACAGTGACGTGAACTTTTCTTCGGGTTTGTTTCTGGCGATTTCTGCTATTCTTGCCAGTACCGTTTCCATGTCTTCACCTACCCCTGTGTGTAGTGCATGTTTCCCCAGCAAAAACGATAATGTTGTTGCCGCCTTTCCTCTGCGGGCATTACCCCGCCTCATAGGTACTATGCAGCAATCCGACTCCCTGACTGCCATTTGACCTTCTTGCCTGTTACAGCTTGTCAGCCATACTCCCAGAATGGAAGAGCGGTCAGGGCCTCCCGGGTTGCCGTGTGATCATTGTGCAGCATGCCTGGCTCTTCGACCCCGGGGAAGTGTCGCTAGGCTTGCCATAGCGCCCCGCGACATGTTGCCTTCCGGCAATTCGACGCCGTCGGCCTTCCCGACTGCCCATTTCGTGGCTCAATCACTTTCAGGCCTGCTGCCTAACTGTCAACGCTTAATGCATCAGATTGCTCTGCTACATCCATGACTCGCTACTGGTGGCTCGGCTAAGCCTTACCAGGTGGGAGTTCCACCCACTAAATCACACGACCTTTCCCGGCCGCACCGAATTATGGGCTAAGAATTGCACTTCTCCCATGAGCTGTCCAAACCATGGTGAGTTAAACTTTGTTTCTTGCCCTTGTGCCAATCGCTGTACCCGCGGGATATTGAGCAAATCAAGGAGTGGAGATTTTCGTTCCAGGATCATCTGCATGACCAGGTTATTTATCATGCTGCGATAATGAGGGTTATGGGTTTTGGGATAAGGGCTCTTACGCCGTTCTAAAATTTTATGTGGCAATATTCCTTTTAAAGACTGCCGTAAAATACCTTTCTCCCGGTTGTTGCAATTTTTTATCTCCCAGGGAATATTCCATGCGTATTCTATTAATCTGTGGTCGCAAAAAGGAACCCTTACTTCCAGGCCGCAAGCCATGCTCATACGATCTTTACGGTCCAAAAGAGTAGTCATAAACCAGTTAAAGTTTAAATAAAAAAGCTTTCGACGTTCCTGCTCATCTGGAGTTTCTCCTTCCAGCAGAGGGGTTTCTAAGGTGGTTTCTTCATATTTTGCTCTCACGTACTCTTCAAGGTTAAAAACGGAAAAAACACCGGGAGAAAAATAGTCCATTTTTTCATTAAATGCCCTGATCCAGGGAAAACCGTTTCCCCCCTGGGGAGCGTGAAACCAGGGGTAACCCCCGAATATTTCATCAGCAGCCTCTCCCGACAATACAGCTGTGCATTTTTTCTTAATTTCCCTGCAAAAAAGTAGTAAAGAGCTATCGATATCGGCCATTCCAGGTAGATCTTTTGCTTTTACTGCGGGAAACAGTGAGCCTACAAGGTCAGGCACTGTTATAGTTGTTTTGTGGTGTTTTGTATGTAATATGTCCGATACCCAATCGACCCAGGCGGAGTCATCGTCGGGCTGAAAATGGTCGGGTCTGAAATGCTTCCTGTTATCCTGGTAATCCACCGAAAAAGTATACAAAGGTTCTATTCCTGTATTGTCAGAAGCTAAAGCGGTCAATGCACTGGAATCAAGACCTCCAGAAAGCAGAGTCCCCAGGGGCACGTCTGATACCAATTGGCGGCTTACAACATCTTCAAGTAACTCACGCAGATGCAAGGCAGTACCTTCAAGGGATTTATGGTGCGGCTTGGAAGCAAGTTCCCAGTAGCGTTGTAAGTACAACCCTTTTGTGTTGAACTTTAAATAATGGGCCGGCCTGACCTCTTGTATGCCCCGGAATATACCGTGCCCCGGTGAACGTGATGGCCCCAAAGCAAGTATTTCTGCCAGTCCTTCCTCGTCTATTACTGGTTCTACGGCAGGATGGACTAAAAGGGCCTTAATTTCAGAGCCAAAAATTAGGTTGCCTTCGAAATGTGAAAAAAACAAAGGCTTCACTCCAAGGCGATCACGTGCCAGGAAGAGGGTTTGTTCATGTTCCTCCCAAATAGCAAAAGCAAATATTCCATTTAGTCGTTTCAGGCAACCCGGTCCCCATTCCATAAATGCCAGTAATAAAGCTTCGGTATCTGAAGAACTGGAAAGGAAAAGATATCCCCGTGATTCTAGTTCTCGCCTTAATTCCAGAGTGTTATACAGCTCTCCGTTGTAAGTTATGGTGTAAGAATATTTTCCACGAGTTCGAGTCATGGGTTGACTTCCCCCCTCCGGGTCTACCACGATTAAACGACAGTGTCCGAGTAAAGCATGGGCTGAAAAGTACTCTCCATAAGCATCGGGGCCACGATGATAAAGACTCGATGTCATTTTATGCATTACATCTTTTCCATGAAGTATATTTTCTTTTAAATTGACCCACCCTGCAATTCCACACATATATATATATAATTCCTCACTATATTTATTTTTTGGGGGTTACATAAAATATGGCGCCACATTTTACTTGGGTGGCGCCATTGCCATCAGTAAGATACTATCAATTTATGATTTAGCAGTAGAAAATGTTAAAACAGGAAAAATAGATTCAAGCAGGAAGGGCAAGCTAATGGATGGTAGCCCGGGTTACAACAGTTCATGATTTCCCACGTCTTCCAGGATGATTATATCTTTACCGCCCAGCGCCATAGATCGATATTTCGTATCTACAAGCTGTGCTCTGCAACTGGCTGCCATTTCCAACCTTGTTCTTCTGGAACAAGGTGACCTATTCCAGGGAAAGGAAAATGAAAAGCGTGCACCAGGGCTTTTTCATTGGCCGCTCTCTCTAGGATCTGCCGCCTGGTGGAAACATTTTGACCGGGATAAAGATCCACGGCCATGTGCCAGTCAGGGCGTTCCAAGTGAACCGGGTGTATAAAAGCATCAGAGATATAGAATAACTGCTCTCCCTTGGATGATACAATTATCATCAGGTGGCCCGGTGTATGACCCGGTGTAACAACTGCCTGGATACCCGGGGTGATTTCCGTATCTTTTTCCACAAGGTCCAGCTGATCTTTTATCGGCAGCAGGTTCTTTTGCGCAATCTGTAAAATGACATTTGTAAATTCATCACCCAACCCCAGCTTGGAAAGCTCTTCTGCTGCTAACTGACCTGAAGTCCAGAAATCCCACTCGGCTTTGCACATCACGTAGCGGGCATTGGGAAACGCCGGTTCCATCTCGGTTGTTATGTTTCCGCCGATATGGTCGGGATGGCCGTGGGTCAGAACAACTATTCCGATATCCCCCGGTGAAACACCCAGAGCCTCTAACCTCTGAAAAAGCTTACCGGTATCAGGACCCAGGTCGGGGCCTGCCCCTGTATCAATCAGTACCAGATTCTCCCCTGTATTAACCAACAGGCATATATATGGGCTCACAAACTCTTCCCATTGCGCGGGCTGCAAGTTATGTTTTGAAAGCACCTGCTTCAGGCTTTCTGACGGCACGCCTGGGAAAAGCAGAGAAACAGGCTCTGTGTACGCGTGAAATCCATCGCACAATGCTGTACACACATAATCGCCAACCTTAAAGGTAAAGCTATCTTTTTCCATGGCCATCCCCCTTTTGAGCTTTTGTTTCATGATAAAAGATAAAACAAAAACCGGCTTTTGGCCGGTTACGCTACTGGCTCAACCTGGCTTTAAGCGTAATTTAGATTCTATCCCTTGAAAACGCTTTGTTTATCAGTCTACCTCAATACACCTTTAAACAGGTCATAAATTTACCCCCATTAATCGCTCTAATAACTGCGGCAGCATTAAAATCTCAACCTCTTTGTGTTTTTTGACATGATTTACAGCCTGTCCATAACAACCGGTACAGATATGCAGCTGCAGATCTGACCTGCTATCATTGATCAGTTGCTCGAGGCCCTCTTGTTTATAACAGCATTGCTCCGCCTCGATCCGGTGAACTTTCAACCCTTTGATTTTCTCCAGAATCTGGTCGGTTGACTGCAGGTCCATCTCTACCGGGGCAAACCTGCGGTGCAGCCTGTAACAACCCGGGTAATAATCTACTTCCTTTTCAAAATGAAGCTCATCGATGAGCCGGTTAAGCAGTGCCGGATAAAATTCAATCTCTTCTTGCGGGTAAAGGTACTTGTAAATGGGATAGCAAGGCGAGCAGAATATTACAAGCCTTTTTGCTCCCAGTTTTTTGGCCTGAGCGATGTTTTTACCGGCAAATTCTTTGGAATAAGCCCTACATTCTTCCAGCGCTTGCTCATCTTTGGCCTTAATCGCCGGACGATAAAGATAATTGCCGCAACAGTATTCTTTCGATAGGAAAGTATAAGAAACCCCACATCTCTCTAAAACATTAGCCAGGGAGCGCAGCATTTGCGGCATGGAAAACATGATCAAACAACCTGCAATAATTATATTTTCCGCTTCTTTGTCCACGGGAAAACTGTAATTGTTCAATATTTCTATCCTGTCTCCCATTTCACGGGCGACACCTTTTTCCCTGATATATTCTACCATCTCTTTATTTATTAAATTGACCATTATGTTCACTCCTGTCTTATCTTAATGGATCTTATCTAGAAACCTCAGTGCCCAAATCCTTTACTTGGTTGCGTAAGTAAATGGTTAGAGTAGTAGGTTTAACTTATACTTTTAACAAGAAATAGTTGCATGAACAACCCTGGATAACTCCCCGATGGCAAAAGGTTTCTTGATCATCCCTTTAAACCCATAGTCCTGGTAATTGGCCATAACAGGGTCATTGGAGTAACCACTGGCCACAATCACTTTGGCTTCAGGGGCTTGCTTCAGTAATTCTTTTATCGCCTGCTTCCCGCCCATACCACCAGGTATAGTGAGATCCATAATCACTAGATCAAAGGGGCGGGCATTGTTTCGGGCGTACATATACCTTTTAACAGCTTCTTTCCCATCTTTGGCGAAACAGGCCTCATAGCCCAGGGCAGAGAGTGCTTCCCCTGTAACGGTAAGCAGATCTTCTTCGTCATCCATAACTAATATTTTTCCTGAGCCCTTAATTATATCATCTCTTAATTCCAAGCCCATGTCGCTCTCAGTAATCGCTGGAAGATAGATGCAAAAGGTGGTACCCTTCCCTGTTTCCGATTCCACATGGATACTCCCACCATGGTTTTTGACAATAGAATAAACAGTTGCCAGGCCCAGCCCTCTTCCCTTTTCTTTGGTGGTAAAAAAGGGGTCAAATATTTTGGAGAGAAGATTTTCAGGTATACCAACTCCCTTGTCTTTGATGGATATTTGCACATAAAGTCCTTCAGTTAGCGAAAGCATGGAGTTCGGGCCTGTGGATTCCAGAGTAACGTTTTCTGCGCTTATTTCCAGTATTCCCCCTTCGGGCATAGCCTGTACTGCATTAATGGCGATGTTGTTTAATACCTGGCTGATTTGGCCTTCATCGGCTTCCACCGTATGCAGATCTTCTGCAATTTGAAATATGGGCCGGATAGGGGTGCCGCTTAAGGTAAACTTGATATCCTCAACAATCAATTGGTTAATCGAAATCCTTTCTTTTACCGGTGTTCCTCCTTTGGCAAAAGTAAACAATTGATTGGATAACTCCTTGGCGCGCATGGTTACATTCTCCATGTTTTCCAGTTTATCCAGCACCTTTGTCATGTCGTCCTTGTATAGTTTGGCCAGGTTAATGTTACCCAGCAGGGTGGCCAGGTAGTTATTAAAATCATGGGCGATACCGCCGGCCAAAATACCGATAGAATCAAGTTTATCTTCTTTGAACATTTTTTCTTCCAGGACTTTTTGTTCGGTAATATCGGCCATGATACCTAAAATTGCCGGTTGGCCTTCCCATTCTATAATATCCGAGGTTTTGGAAATCCACTTGGTTTTGCCATCACCGGCTTCAAGCCGAAATATGAAAGGGCTCTCCACCTTTTCCCCTTCCAGTCTTTTCTTGTGCCGCTCTAAAATAAGGTGCCTGTCATCTGCTTGGATAAATTCAGTGAAAAAAGTGGTTTTTATCTTTTCTAATGAGCAGCCAAAGATCATTTCCGTCATAGGGTTTGCAAATTTAATCAAATCATCCTGGACAACAATTATAGCTTCAGTAGCGTTATTGACCAGTGTGCGGTAACGTGCTTCACTATCTTCCAAAGCTTTCTGGGCTTGTTTGCGCTCATTTATTTCCTGCTGCAAAAGCTCGTTTGCTTGAGCCAGTTCGGATGTGCGCTCCTGCACTTTTTGTTCCAGTTCGTCATTGTTTTGCTGCAGCTTTTGCTCCATTCGCTTACGCTCGGTAATGTCTTCACAAACGGCAACTGTTCTCTTAAATCTGCCACTTTCATCGCGAATTAACGCAGCGTTTAAGCGTACCCATACAATGGAACCATCTTTTCGAATATAGCGCTTTTCATTGTGGTAGCTTGAGGTTTCACCGCGTACAGCGCGTTGAAATAGCTCCCAGTCCTGTTTGCGGTCTTCCGGGTGTGTCAGCTCAGAAAAACTTTTTGTGCGCAGTTCAGCATCGGAATAACCAGTAATTTCACGATACTTTCTGTTGAACCAGATGAACTGGCCATTAATAACGTTCACCTGGACAATGCCAACGGAAGCAAAATCAAACATTGACCGGAGCTGATTTTCACTTTTTTGTAATGACTCAACTGCTTGTCTGCGTTCTGTAATATCTTTAAAAAGAACCCCCAGTTTTCTTTCTTCTTTCTCCCCGAATCTGAATACGTACACATCAAACCAGCGGTTCAAGGCCTTAACTTTATTTTCAAAACGCACAGGTTCACCTGTTAAAATTACATGACCATAAGCTTCAAGCCAGCGGTCTTCCAGCTCCGGTATGAGATGGCGTATGCGTTTTCCTTCTACACCCTGCAGCCCGGTATTTTTTTCAAAAGCAGGGTTGGTTTCCAAAAAACAAAAATCCACGGGTTTACCTTCGGTATCAAAAAACATCTCAACAATACAAAACCCCTCGTCAATTGCATGAAAAAGCCTTTGATATTTTTCTTTATTTTCCTGCAGTTCCTGCTCTGCCTGAACCTGCTCAGTAATATCCTGGTCAATGCCGAAAATCTTGCAAGGTTTATTATTATCATCAAGGACTGCTTCTGCTTCAGTGTGAATAAGCCGCACCGTACCGTCAGGACATAAAATACGGTAATTGAAGGCGGTTTTGCTGTGCCTGTTACGAACTGTTTCAAAACCATCCTGCAATATTTTACGATCCTCAGGATGAACCAATTCAAAAAACTGATCAAAACGAATTTCTGGATCTGTATCAACCAGTCCGCACAGGGAAAACATCTCCTTCGAACCGGTAACCGTATTGGTCCTGAGATCCCAGGTCCAGCTTGCCAGGTAAGGCTTTTCGGGAACCATCATCTACCTCCCTTAGAGTAGAAACTTGCATTTTAGTGAAAAGTACATGATTTTCTTTTTCGCCATAGGATTTATATTTCCTTGTTTTAATCTTTTCCGGCAGCTTTCTGCTTTTGCTATATTTATAGATTTTGTTGCCGCCTAAAAGTTTCCATTGTTGATCGGGCCGGCATGGCCTTGCGTTACGACAAAACAACTAATGACAACATTATTCGTATCTATATGCTGTGCTCTGAAACAGGCTGCCATCTCCACCCTTGCTCTTCTTGAACAACGTAACCTATTCCCGGAAAGGGAAAATGAAAAGCGTGCACCAGGGCTTTTTCATTTGCTGCTCTCTCTAAGATCTGCCGCCTGGTGGAAACGTTTTGCCCGGGATATAGATCCACTGCCATGTGCCAGTCGGGTCGCTCCAGGTGAACCGGATGAATAAAAGCATCAGAAATGTAAAATAACTGCTCCCCTTTGGAAGCGATAATTACCATCAGGTGACCCGGGGTATGGCCCGGTGTAACAACTACCTGGATGCCCGGGGTGATTTCCGTATCTTTTTCCACAAGTTCCAGCTGATCTTTTATCGGCAGCAGGTTCTTTTGCGCAATTTGTGGAAGAACCTGTGTGAATTCTTCACCCAGTTCCAGCCTGGCAAGCTCTTCTGCTGCTAACTTTCCTGAAGTCCAAAAATCCCACTCATCTTTGCACATCACGTAGCGGGCGTTGGGAAACGCTGGTTCCATCCCACCTGTTGTGTTTCCACCGATATGGTCCGGGTGGCCGTGGGTCAGGACAACTATTCCAATATCCCCCGGTGAAACACCCAGAGCTTCTAACCTCTGGAGGAGCTTGCCGGTATCAGGACCCAGGTCGGGGCCTGCCCCTGTATCAATCAGTACCAGATTGTCCCCTGTACTAACCAGCAGGCATATATATGGGCTCACGAACTCTTCCCATTGCCCGGGCTGCAAGTTATGTTTTGAAAGCACCTGCTCCAGGCTTTCTGACGGAACGCCTGGGAAAAGCAAAGAAACAGGCTCTGTGTACGCGTGAAATCCGTCGCACACTGCTGTACACTCATAATCGCCAACCCTAAAGGAAAAGCTATCTTTTTCCATGGCCATCGCCATCCCCCTTTTCTAGCAAAATAGCCTAACCTGGACAGAGCCAGAGCCTTACAAGATCTACGAAACTGCTCTTTTTACACTATAGGAGACCTCCTACTCACGTGCCTTAATCATCCCCCCAAATTAGAGGTGCCAGCGCGGCCCTTCAGGCGTGTCTTCCAGTATCACTCCAACATCCTGCAGAATAGCGCGTAGCTGATCGGCTTCCGACCACCTTTTTTCCCGGCGGTACCGTTCTCTGAGTTCAACCAATTTGTTTACCAGATGTGTAAATTTGTGAGATGTATCGGATCCCCCCTGGCTCATCCCGGTACCGGCCAAAACAATCATTTCGCGGTAAATCTCCCTGCCCTGCGAAACAAATTCAGGGTTTTCCAGGTCGAGCTGTGCCTGCCAGAGAAACCTGTCTGCCTCGAG
>CAZOOA010000090.1:0-10199 GCA_964581355.1 uncultured Desulfovibrionaceae bacterium
CCCTCGCCCTCGCCCTCGCCCTCGCCCTCATCCTCATCCTCATCCTAAAAAATAATATTGAGAGTACGGTTATCACACCAAATCTGGCTGATTTATAAATTCCAGTCCTGTGATGAAGAAATAGACGGTGCTTTGGAACCGGCGAGCAGGCCCTTTGTCGATGGGGCTAATACTTTAAGCGAAAATCCACTGGCGCTGATAATGTGTATATCCAAAGCAACTTCCCTGCCTTCAGAACAGACCACTTTTTCCGGGTATTGCACTTGGCACGACGGTGCGGCTAATAGCCCCGGAATAGATTGGATACGGGTGGGCAAGGAAGGTATTTGAAAGGTGGAGCGGTGCTCATACCAGCACAGACAGTTCGATCAGGGAGCTGCAGGAATCCTGGGGGATTTTTACTGCAGAAATCGGCAAAGCACCTGATGTTAGCTTTTTTATTCTTGAATAAGATTGTAGTTCAATTATATTTTGGAGTATAATGGTGGTGTGTCAATTTCGTTTTTATTTCGGCCTGTTTCGGCACAAAATGGAAAATATAGCTTTGGCTAGTTAGCAAGGGAGGTGTATTGGGCGCTTATTTCCAGTTAATTCTTTTGCGTTTGACGGAATCTATTAATAATATACTTTGGGAGGCAACCATGAAAAAACTTATTATATTGCTGTTGATGGCATGCGTGTTAGTCAGTATTTCCTCTCCAGCTTTTGCTTCCGATGAGATTAGGGTCTATGTTGATGATGAATTGCTCCAACTTGATGAGCCTCCAATCATTCAAGAGGGAAGGACTTTGGTTCCCATGCGGGCGCTTTTCGAATCTTTGGGTGCCTCGGTTGAATGGGAGGCCGATACTCACACGGCAGTCGGAGAGCGAGACAACGTCACGGTCCGTATCCCTATAGGCAGCACAATGCCTACCATAAACAACAGGATTGAAACTATCGAAGTTGCCGCCCAGATACTAGACGGCCGTACATATATTCCGTTACGTTTTGTCGGTGAGGCCTTTGGCGATGATGTGCATTGGGACGGCGATACCAGGAGCATTACGATCACCAGGGCTGAAGCAGAGCTTGCAGACAGTGCTGAACCCGACAGGGAAGACGAAACAAAGCCCATTGAAAGCCTGTCTGTATGGGTGGAAGCGGACCCGGAGGTAGTGCCTGAAGGAGGGGGCCAGACTGTCACCATCAATGTCACCGTGGCGGATAACCACGGGTATTTGGTAGAAGGGGCCGATGTTTCTTTTTTTGCAGAAGCTTTTGAAGCTGGAGAAAGGACTGAGCAGTTGTCACCTGCAGAAACGAGAACTGACGAACTGGGACAAGCCCGGGCCACATACACAACGCTGGAGGCAGATGACCGGAGATTTGTAACGATAAATATGTCTATAGGCAAAGACACCAGCGATGACTATCTTATGGAGTTCATGGATTTGCAAATCATGGCCGCTGACCGGGTGGCGAGCGTAAGTGGCGTAGTCAAGGATCCGTTTACGGGCAATCCCCTGGAAGGTGTGCATATTCATTTTATGAGACGCGATATTAACAGGAGTATCGGTTTTGTTGAAACCGACCCGGAAGGCCGTTATGCCGCTACAGTGCCCACGGATCATTACGGGCTTTCCTTTAATATGGAAATAAGAGACGATATATCAGTAAATGTCAGCGATCCCGGAAAAAACTATACTGTAGACAACAAAAAAGGCATTTTAAAGGGGGTTATCACCGGTGTATCCCCGGGAAAAATGGTCATGGCCATTGGCCCTGGTTTTCGCAGGGATAATCCTGACAACTGGACTCTGCAGGCTGAGGTCCAGGATGATGGTTCTTTTGTCATGGCCCTATTCCCCGGCACTTACGAAGTGATGATCGCTCACCCGAGCGGTCCCCCTCCCTTTAAAACCGGTGTCTCTGTCCAAAGCGGCCAGGTAACAGACTTGGGCACTGTCAGAGGTCGATAAAGCAAGCCGGAAGATAGTTTTGATATAATACTTCATAACATCACTCATCCTTTTATCAGGGGAGTGCTTTATTGTCCGGTAGGAGATAACGGGGAAATAAACCTACTGAATATAAGGGGGATAATTACGGGCGAGTGTTTACCACTGCGAAGAAGTTTAGTACAAAAAACTCAGTTTTTAAGGTGAGATATCTGATTTGAGTAAACACATAGAATTGACTTGGAGTGGGTACAACAGCATTTTGGTCTTATCACATTAATATACTTGTAGGCTCGCCAATTTATGCTTGGCTGTATAATAAGGCTGGCAGGGTAGCTTTTGTAGTGGTTTTATATCATTCATTAGGAAATCTAAGTGGCGAATTATTTGTAAGTGTTTCTGGAATTAATATGTTAGTAGAATTGGTGTTGGCTTTATTATTAACAGCTTATTCTTGGGAATGGATGAAAAAGAAAGTTTATATTAATGATGATGGCAATAAATTACATGTTTATACCAAAGGGGAAGGAGACACAACCCTTGTTTTCATGTCGGGGCTTGGAACTAGTTCTCCAGTATATGATTTTAAAGTACTTTACAATAAATTATCAAATGATTACCGAATTGCCGTAGTGGAAAGAGCTGGATATGGTTGGAGTGATATTTCCTCAAGCTCTAGAGATATAGATACGGTTGTAGAAGCAAAAAACGGCAGGAATGTTTATGGATAAGGCGCACTGAGAGCTGTATTCATGGGTCCGAGCTTAAATACGCTAATCACCAAATGTCTCTTTCAAGTATTGTTCATGAATATCCAGCGCTTTTTTATCAAATTAGGTGGTGGAGAATAAAGCCTGGGAGTCAGGTCTTGAAATATAAGATCTTGAAAAAATCACATTTCCCGTCATTCTTTTTTTTGCATAATCGGCAAGGATTATGTGCCGCAGTATGTTTGGTAAGGCCTGCTGGTTGGTTCTGGCGGTGCGGCGTATTTGGCCTGTTCAGGGGTGTGGGCATACGGCTTTTCCAGGACGGCCAGCAAGCGATAAAGTGGGCTGGAGTCATTTTCCTTCTCGGCGGCTGCTAAAGCGGCTTCAACCTGGTGATTGCGGGGGATGACGGCCGGATTTTTGTCGCGCATGAGCTTTTGCGAATCCGCCATGAGCTGCTTCTGCCGCTCCCGTCTTGCCTGCCACTTTTCCAGCCATTTCCGGTATTCCCTGGTGCCAGACATTGGGGTGTTCCCGGTTTTTTCAAAGGTCAGGGCCAGGAATGTATTGGTATAGTCCGCGCTGTGTTGCTGCATCATCTTCAGCAACTCATTGACTAAAGATTCATCGGTTGTTTCCCGGGTGAAGATCCCAAGCTTGGCGACCATTCCATCAAGCCAGCTTTGCTGGTATAGAGAGCTGTACTCTGCCAGTGCCTCCTGGGCCAGGGTCACTGCCTGGGACGATTCCGGGTGTAGCAGGGGTAGTAGCGTCTCCGCGAAGCGCGTTAAATTCCACGCGCCCATGTTGGGCTGGTTGCCGTAGGCATAGCGTCCTTGGTGATCGATGGAACTGAACACGGTATCCAGGCTGTATTTGTCCATGAAGGCACAGGGACCATAGTCGATGGTTTCACCGCTCAGCGCCATGTTATCCGTGTTCATGACCCCGTGGATAAAACCGACCTGCTGCCACCGGGCGATCAGGTCGGCCTGGCTCTTGATCACTTCTTGCAGGAGCCCGAGGTAGGGGTTTTCGCTTGTTTCGAGCCCCGAAAAATGGCGCTGGATGGTGTAATCGGCCAGGGACTTGAGTTCATCGGTCGGGCGTCTCCTGGCGGCGAACTCAAAGGTGCCGACGCGGAGATGACTGGATGCCACCCGCGTTAAGACGGCTCCGGGCAAGGTGGTTTCGCGGATGACAGGTTCTCCCGTAATGACCACGGCCAGGCTGCGGGTTGTCGGGATGCCCAGAGCATACATTGCTTCGCTGATAATGTACTCCCTCAGCATAGGGCCCAGGACCGCACGTCCGTCTCCACGCCGGGAGTAGGGTGTTTGCCCGGACCCTTTGAGCTGTATATCAAACCGTTCTCCCCGCGGCGTGATCTGTTCGCCCAGCAGATGGGCCCGTCCGTCACCCAGGATGGTAAAATGGCCAAACTGGTGGCCCGCGTAAGCCTGGGCCAGCGGCTGTGCCCCCTCCGGCAGATGGTTTCCTGAAAAGATGGCCGCCCCTTCCTCGCCATGCAAATGATCGGCGTCAAGCCCTAGTGAACGTGCCAGCTGGCCGTTAAATATTACCAGTTTTGGCGCGGACACCGGAGTTGGATTCAAACGAGTATAAAAGGTGCCCGGCAGTTGAAGGTAACTGTGCTCCAGGTTCCAGCCCGTTTTTATTTGGCTTTTGTTTTTTGACATCATATCTCCTCTGCTATCATCCTACAGAAAGGAAGGGTTATTCTGTAAGGCGGTTTATTTTTTGCTTCTTCATACATTGAACATTCATTTTAGGTTAGGTCTGGGGACCACGATAAAAAGCCAATCTCCTGGCAACGGGTTGAAATGCCTGGATGATAATGCGGTGTTCTTCCGGGCTCAGCGGTTCAAACTGTCTTCCTCCTTGGGCCAGCACCTCAACTTCCTGTCTTGATGAGCACCCGACGATGGCTACACTTATATCATGCGAGAGGGCATAGCGGATTAATCGCTCCGCTGTGATTCCGGCATCCGGAGCGAGATAATGAGAGGCACCCAGGACTTTCATGGCAATCACGGCCAAGCCTTTTTCCCGGGCAGCAGTTAGTGTCACGTTCATGAAACCACCCAGGATTTCTTCCACTGGATTGACAGGCAGCAGCACGGTGTCAACGGGCCACCGTTGGACGGCCTGGGTGAGCACAGCCGGATCGTGGTGGCCGGTCACACCGATATAACGGGCTTTGCCTTTTTCCTTTGCTTCCAGGAAAGCTTCCAGCGCACCTCCGGTAGCCTCAATTCTATTTAAATCCGCCTGGTTGCGGACGTCGTGAATTTGCCACAGGTCCAGGTATTCTATCCCCATTGTGGCCAGTGTCTGATGAAGATCTGCCAGGGCGCTTTTTTTATCCCGCTGAGCCGACTTGCTGGTTTGAAAAATATTTTCCCGCATGTCTTTCCGCTCCCGCCAAAAATGACCGTAGTAGGCCTGACTGCCTTCATAGGCAACAGCCGTATCGAAATAGCCGATTCCCTGCTGAGCTGCGCTGTGAACGACTTCCCGGGCAGCCGATTCCTTGCCGTGGGTGCGCAAAACACCCTCTCCGCCCAAGCCTACACAGGTTAGGTGCAGTTCTGTGCTGCCAAAAGGTCTTTGGTCAATTGGGTTCAACAAACTGTATTCCCCCTTGGTTAAGTATGTTCAGGCGAGGGTTGTATGAAGCGGTGGAAAACAATGCCCAGCCCCTCAACTAATATTATATAATAAATGTTATCAAAGGGAAAGAAGAAAGAAGGGGGTCAGGTCTGAAATATAAGGTCAAAAGCTAAAAGTGTTATTTCAAGGCCTGATCCCTTTCTGGGTGGACCTGATATGTGCCGGTGTGGTGCCGCAGCAGCCTGAGATGATTTTTATCCCCGCTTCTTTCCATTTTAAAGCGTGCCGGGCCATTTCTTCAGGTGTTACCGGGTAGATAGTTTCCCCCTGGATAGCTTCGGGTATTCCTGCATTGGGTTTGGCTGCCAGTACACCTTTGAAATCCTTTCCGATGAGGCCCAAGATTTCTGTTGTTTCCATCAAGTTTAACTTCCCGCAGTTTACCCCGAAACCTTGAACTTCTAATTTATTCATAAACTGTGCCGCTTTGACAGGTTCTACCCCCATCAAGGTGCGGTACCCCCTGGAACGAGTCCGGTCAAAAGCCATGGTGACAATTACAGGAAGAGGGCTGCTGTCTTTGATGGCCCGGACGGCCAGTTCCACCTCTTCCAGGCAGGTCATGGTAAAAACCCAGAAAAAATCGACCCCTGCTTTATGGAGGTATCCGGCCTGGGCCTGGTAACTCTCATAAACCTGCTTGGGCTCAAGGTTGCCGTACGGCATTAAAAATTGCCCTATGCTTAAAGTTACAGGCTGCATGTCACCTGCGACCAGGCAGCGGTTGTTAGCCATTTCCCTGGTATAATCGATCAGTTGCGTGCATATCTCTTCACTTTTTCCGCTCCCCCCTGTTTTTTCCAAGATCAGTGGGTTGGCCTCGCTGGTGTTGGGAAAAAGGATGTCGCAACCGATATCCACCCATTCCTGCAGGCTCTGCTGAAATTCTTCCTTGTGCCTGAAGCACCAGGTGGAAGTGTTTTCACCCAGCTTCATTAATCCACGGCGGTGCAGGTTGCTCCCAAATGGCCCCATGGCGATAAGTATTTTTTTCGTTAATGCCTGGTTGAAATTCATTTTTTTTATCCTTGCTGTATATTTTTTTCAACCTCGTGAAGAGGCAGAATATGCCCCGTAAATATGCTTAGTATATCACAAAAAAAGGGTTGACTGTTTAAGAAAAAATGCTCAAGACGTGGTGTTAATTGTTGTGTTCTAACGAGACGAATCAGAGATGAAAAGATATATGAGGCTCATGATAATATGGTTACATCCTGAAGGAGGTTTCTGATTTTCTCTGTATCCACTAAACGAGGGTCAGGACGGTCAGCAAAGTTGTGCGGAAAATGGAGGACAGAAACAAAAAGTGATATTTCAAGGCCTGACCCCTTCCCTAGTTTACCTGTATAACCAGTAAAGTAACATCGTCATCTCCCTGCAAAGAGCCATTATTGAACCGTGAAAAATCTTTTGTGATAGACTGGACAATGGCTTCGGGGGAAAGGTGGCTATTTTCCTGGAAAACAAAATTCACCCGGCTACCATAGATTTCTTTTTGCACTGATTGTTCTATTAAACCGTCGGTGTTAAACAAGATTGTTGAACCCGAAGATAAGACAATATGTTTTTCTTCAAATGAATACAGTTCAATTGGAATCACCTGTGAAATAGGTGGTCCGGGATTTATTAATTCACAATACTGGAAATTGGTCAATCGCACCAGCGGGGGACTGTGAAGTCCGGCACATGAATAAGTGAACTCCAAGGTATCCAGGTCCAGCACAGACAAAAAAATGGCGATAAAATAGTCTTCCGGAAAATTTTCACTGCGATATCGAAGGTTGAGGTATTGCAATATTTTCCCGGGTGTCAATTCTTCGTCCTTCAGGGTTATATAGCCCTGGACTGCTTCTTTAACAAAGGCACTAAGTATGGCGTTGTCCAGGCCGTGGCCTGTAACATCGGAGAGATAAATAATGAGCTTGTTGTCTTTATGGATTACATCATAAAAGTCTCCACCCAGCTTTCGTGCCGGCTGGTAATGAGCAGCTATGGAAATACCCTGGATTGCAGGCAAAGTTTTTGGCAAACTGCGTTCATGAACCCTGCGAGCCTTGTCTATTTCTGTGTCCAAAAGGTGATTGAGCTGCTTCATTTCCCGGGCATATTCCGTCAATTTGTATTCGTCTTGTTTGCGTTGTGTAATATCGAACCCAGCAATAAGACATAGTCTGCCGCATTCAGCGGGCCTGGCTTCAACAAGCACAAAGCACGGCTGTTCCTTTTTATTATAAATAGCCACTTCGCAGGTTTTTGGGACCATCTCTTGAAACACTTTTTCCAAAAACGTGCTAAAAAATGATCGGTCTTTCTCGATTATAAAAAAATCAAAGCGCTTATTTGCCAGGTTGGAACGATCCACCTCAAGCAGTTTTGACCCGGTCAGGTTGGCCTGAAGGATGGTCCCGTCACGGCCCAGGGTAAAATAGGCTACAGGGGCAAAATCGTAGAGCTCCGTATAGCGCTCCAGGGAAGCTTCCAACTCAGCACGCACCTGCTGCAATTCTTCATTTTGGATCTCCAGCTCGACCTGGTGCACTTCCAACTCGTGAACAAGCCGCTGCAGTTCTTCCTGTGTTGCCGGTGAAGCTCTTTTTTGTTTGTCTTTCTTGAGCCGTGCTTCTGCCCGGTGGCGTAGCCCTTCAGCCGAACTATCGTTCCTTTTGTTCATGAGTACCCCTTCCGTATTTCTTTAAAGTTCAGCTTCGTCACCCTGCTCACTCTGCTCACCCTACTCGTCCTTTTTTTAACTATGCTGCTTTTCCGCCAGCTGTTTCCCTTCGGAGTCTTCCAGCCCATACGCTTTTCCAGTTCTATGGGAAGACAATGGCCTCGGCAGTCTTTTTTGGATCTAACACGCGCTTACTTTTTCATTACTTTTTATATTGTATCAAATTAAATGCTTATAAATCTATTAGCAATAATCCTGTTTTTTTATTTTTAGCGGGCAGATTCCCCGTGTTTGTGGTGTTTAGAGAAAGCATAGAGGACCTGGCTAACCGGCTTGATGCTGAGTGCTGTTCCCCAGCCAAATGGAATGCTAATGGATTCCTTAGCATCTTCCCTGATAGTATATAAACATAAACTTAATTGGCGTTATTTCAATCCATAACACCGGAAAAGGAGTGCTTTTAATGGGACTTTTTACCTGGTTAATTGTTGGGGCGGTAGTCGGTTGGCTGGCTGGCCTGGTCATGAAAGGAAAAGGATTTGGGCTGATCGGTAATGTTCTGGTCGGTGTAATAGGAGCGCTGGTCGGAGGTTGGCTTGCCGCTGCTGTGTTTAATATCCACAACCCAATCAGTGGCTTCAACCTTACCACTTTTATCGTAGCTTTCCTGGGCGCAGCTTTGGTTATATTTATCGCCAGGTTATTAAGAGCTTAGGTGCTACCATTAGGAAATGACCCCTTGAATAAAGTCGCGCCGGAAGTAGCTAAGTGGAATTGTAAAGAAAGTGAGTGATAAAAATTGAAAATACTACTATTATATCCCGAACACCCGGATACTTTCTGGAGCTATAAGTATGCCATTGGTTTTATCAATAAAAAGGCGGTTTACCCACCCCTGGGGCTTTTAACTGTTGCTGCCATGCTTCCCGACGAGTGGGAAAAGAAAGTCATAGACCTGAATGTGGAAAAACTTGATGACAACCAACTGAAATGGGCAGACTACGTGTTCCTGAGTGCCATGGCTGTCCAGAGGGAATCGGCGAAGGATATTATTGCGCGCTGCCAAAAACTGGAAGTAAAGGTTGTGGCAGGTGGTCCCCTGTTTACAACGGAGAAAGAAGCATTAGGAGAGGTGGACTGCCTCGTGCTGGACGAAGCAGAAGTTACACTTCCTCATTTCCTGGAAGATCTGCATAATGGAACATTAAAGCGTGTGTATTCCTCTGCGGAAAAACCTGTCCTGACTGAAACCCCGGTCCCGGCCTGGGAGCTTATTAATATGGAGCATTACGTGGCAATGAGTATCCAGTATTCCCGGGGATGTCCTTTTGACTGCGAGTTTTGTGATATTACATTTTTGTTTGGCCGAAAGCCCCGCTTGAAAATCAGGGACCAGTTTCTGGGGGAGCTGGATTCTCTTTACCTTAATGGCTGGCGGGGAAAAGTATTTATTGTCGATGATAATTTCATTGGAAACAAAGCGGTTTTAAAAGAAAGTGTCTTGCCAGCACTTATTGATTGGATGGAAAGACATAAGTATCCCTTTGTTTTTCTAACTGAAACATCCATCAACCTGGCTGATGATCAAGCATTGCTGGAGATGATGAAAAGGGCGGGTTTCAGGGAGGTTTTTGTAGGCATTGAAACGCCTCATGAAGAGAGCCTAAAGGAATGCAACAAGTACCATAACGTTCGCCGCAACCTGGTGGATTCCGTAAAAAAGATTCACAACCATGGAATGCAGGTATCCGGTGGCTTTATCGTAGGCTTTGATAGTGATCCATCCTCTATTTTCGATGCCCAAATAAAATTTATTCAGCAAAGCGGCATAGTTACAGCAATGGTGGGTATGCTTAACGCTATTAAGGGGTCCAAACTATATGAGCGCCTGCAGCAGGAAAACAGGCTTTTACCTGACATATCGGATTGTAACACAGATTTTACATTAAATTTTGTCCCAAAAATGAAATATAGTGAATTGATGGAGGGATACGAAAAAATCGTCACCACAATTTACGACCCGGATTATTTTAACAGACGAGTCATGGAATTTTTTGAAGAGTTCAAGCCCCTTAAAAGACGCTTGAATACAAATGAATTTAGCATGCGCTATATAAAAGCATTGTTTAAAGCATCTTTTTATCTGGGTGTTTTGGAAAAAGGAAGGAAATCATATTGGAAATT
>CAZOOA010000091.1:0-2694 GCA_964581355.1 uncultured Desulfovibrionaceae bacterium
CGGTGGCGATTATTAGCACATTGTTTCGAAATGTGCAGATTTTAGTAACCAGGGAGAAAGGGTTTGGAGAAAATATAAATAATCTATGATCGAGAAAGCAGCACCCTGCATGTCTGGCTAGACGATCCATCGAAAGAACATGTTTGTGAAGAAACAGGAGATGAAGTAATTTTGATTAAAGATGTTAACGGAGTTGTTATTGGTTTTGAAAAGATTAATTTCCGATTTGAAGATGTTTCTAACAAGCCTGAAATAGAAATGGAAATTGTTTAGCTTGTCCAGGTCAAGGTGTGGCAACCCGAAATATATTTTCCTTTCGCTGCTAAGAGCTTTGGTGTTACTGCTCTTGCTAGAGTTTGTTTGCTACGGATTATTCTCGTTGTCTGGATTAAAAATTTAGGTCATATCTTTGTCAGTTTGTGCAAATTTTTCCTTTATGCTTGTGGGCATTTGCGATTTTTGTGCTGAGTTTGCTTGTTGAAAGGGACTGGACTTGAATAAGAAAAAAACGGTTTTTCTGATCATCATTATGGTTTTCCTGGTCCTGTCTGTCTTGCTGGGTGTGGGAAGCGGGGCTGTATCTGTAGGCTGGCGGGATGTAGTGGTCCTGACCCTGATGGAACCCCTGGGGCTGGGAGGAGAGATGGATGTCTCCCCGGTGGACCGCAGTATCGTGATGCAGCTGCGGCTGCCACGGGTGCTTCTGGCCTCGGCTGTCGGGGCTTCCCTTGCTGTGGCCGGGGCGGCCTTTCAGGGCCTGTTTCGCAACCCCATGGCCGACCCCTACGTGGTGGGTGTCTCCTCGGGGGCGGCCCTGGGAGCGGTGCTGGCCATGGTCCTGGGAGGGACTTTCGCTGCCTGGGGATTCGGGGCAGTGCCTTTTTTCGCCTTTGTCGCCGGGGTTTTGACCATCTTCCTGGTTTACCAGATGGCCCGGGTGGGCCAAGCAGTGCCAGTGATGGCCCTGCTGCTGGCGGGGATTGCCATCAGCGCTTTTTTGTCGGCCCTGGTTTCCCTGCTGACCTACTTCGCCGGTGAAAAGCTGCACCAGGTGGTTTTCTGGATGATGGGGGGCTTTGGCGGGGCTACCTGGACCAGGGTCCAGGTGATGCTGCCCTATTCCGCAGCGGGGTTTTTCTGCATTTTTATGTTTTCCCGGGAATTAAACGCCATGCTCATGGGCGAGGATACGGCCCGCCACCTGGGGGTAAACACCGAGCGGGTCAAGCGGGTCCTGCTGGTCGGGGCTTCCCTGCTGGTGGCGGCGGCTGTATCCACCAGCGGGATCATTGGTTTTGTCGGCCTGGCGGTGCCTCATTTGGTGCGCCTGGTGGCCGGGCCGGACCACCGCTTTTTGCTTCCGGCTTCGGCTCTTTTGGGAGCGGCTTTGCTTATCGCCGCCGACACCCTGGCCCGGACGGTTATTGCCCCAACGGAACTGCCCGTGGGGATCATTACCGCCCTGGTGGGTGCTCCGCTGTTTATTTACCTGCTGCGCACTCATAAGCGTCTGCGCTATTTCAGCAACCTGGAGTGATTTTGTTTGAGCATATCTTTGACGGTTCAAGATTTGACCCTGGAATATCCCTCTTACACCGTCCTGGACGGGGTGGAGTTTACTATTGAAGAAGGGGAGATGGTGGCCCTGCTGGGCGCCAACGGGGCGGGGAAATCCACCCTGCTGCGTGCCTTGACCCGATCTTTGGCCCCGGCCAAGGGGGCGGTCCTGTTGGACGAACTGGATATCCGGAAAATGTCGCAAAAGGAAATCAGCCGTTCCATGGCCGTGGTGCCCCAGGATACGGGAGTGGACTTTGATTTTAGCGTGGAAGACGTGGTCCTGATGGGGCGTTTTCCCTACCTGGGCCGCTTCCAGAAAGAGTCCCGTGCCGACCGGGAGATTGCCCGGGAGGCCATGGAGATGACAGGGGTGGGGCACCTGGCCGGGCGTTCAGCAGCCACCTTGAGCGGCGGGGAGCGGCAGCGGGTGATCATCGCCCGGGCCCTTTGCCAGGAGCCGGAACTGCTCCTGCTGGACGAGCCTACGGCCAACCTGGATATCAGCTACCAGTCCTCTTTGCTGGACCTGGCAATGACCTTAAACCGGAAGAAAAACATTACGGTGCTGGCCGCCATCCATGATTTGAACCTGGCCACCCAGTTTTTTGACCGTTTTCTGCTGCTGGCCCGGGGCAAGCTGTTGGCTGCGGGAAGCGCCGGGGAGGTGATCACCCCGGAGAATATTGAGGCCTCCTACGGGGTCCGGGCAGTGGTCTTCCGCCACCCGCTGCATGGGCGCCTGCAGGTCAGTGTTCCGGCCAGCCGAAATGCTGCCTCCCGTGCCGGGGGGCAGCATGCGGCTGGAGAAAAAGAAGCAAGTGAAGCATCTTTGCCCGCCGTCCATGTGATCGGCGGCGGGGATGAAGCCATCCAGGTCCTGGATACCCTGCGGGAAGCGGGCGCTCCTCTTTCTGTCGGGCCTGTCACCGCCCAGGACAGCAGCTTCCAGTACGCCCGGTTTTTCGGGCTGCCTGTAGTCGAAGTGTTCCCCTTTTGCCCCATCTCCGAGGATGCCTACCGCACTCACCTGGAACTGATGGGCCGGGCCGACTTGGTGGTCATACCGCCTATCGCCTTTGGTCCCGGGAACCTGCCCAACCTGGAAGCGGTACGGCAGGCCGCCGGACAGGGTAA
>CAZOOA010000091.1:2794-9474 GCA_964581355.1 uncultured Desulfovibrionaceae bacterium
TTGCCATAAACCAAAACCTGGAGGTGCAACATGATTAACCGCAACAACGGCATCATCCTGGTCACCGGCGGGGTGCGCAGCGGCAAAAGCATTTTTGCCGAACAGCGGGCCCAGGAAGCGGCGGAAAAGGGGCAGAAAGTCACCTATATTGCCACAGCCGATGCCGGTGATGATGAAATGCGCCGCCGTATCGAAGAGCACCAGCAGCGCCGCCCGGCCCATTTTGCCACGGCCGAGGAACGTTATGAACCGGCCCGCATCCTGCGGGAAAAGGGTGCCCCGGATGCTTTTTTCCTGCTGGACTGTCTGACCCTCTTGCTAACCAACCACCTGCTTAGGCGCTGGGACGGAAACGACGACCGGGAAACGTACCGGGCCGGTGCCCGGGAAGCCTTAATCGCGGTCAATGACCTGCTGGAAGCAGCCCAAAATACTTCCGGCACCTTGCTGGTGGTGACCAACGAAGTGGGAATGGGCGTGGTCCCCGAACATCCCATGGGACGCATTTTCCGGGACCTGGCCGGCAAGGCCAACCAGGAGGTTGCTGCCGCGGCCGGGGAAGTCTGGTTTTCCCTCTGTGGTATTACCCGCCGCTGGAAATAAAAAAAAACAGGCTTCGACAGGAAGATAAACCTGCCATACGCCAGAAAAATTTGGTATAATACAAGAGTGAACGCAAGGCGCGTTTGTGATCAACCTGAAAGAAAGCCCACGGCTTTAGCCGCGGGATGAATGCGTAACTGCCTGTTAGACGGGCCGCGGTTTTTGCCCAACCCAGCTGTTGGCAGCTGAAGGGCCGAAATATCTTAACAATCTTTCACCTTATTATTTTAGGAGATACAGACCCATGCCTTTTCCTCATGAACCCTTGCACTTAGCCCTTTTATACCTGCGCAGCTTCCTGGAGGTTTTTATTCTCAGCGGCCTGGGCCTGCAGATCGTGGGGCAAGCCCCCAGGTTGCGGACGCTGCTCAAGTTTGCTCTTGTGGCCGGCATTATTTTGGCCTTGATTCGTGTCGCCCCCCTGGACCCGGCGGGACAGCTCGCTGTTTCCTTCGTCCTGCTCATTTTTGCTTTAATGAAAACCCGGCGGGGGGGCCTTTTCATTTCCACCTCGGCGGTGGTCCTGGGTTTGTACCTCCTGCTTTATGCCCGCTGGCTTTTGGTTCAGCTGCGGCAAGCCCTGGGTTTCCCCCTGGCGGACCTGTCCACAGACATTTTGCCTGCCCTGCTCCAGGAGGCCCCGGTTTTGCTCCTGCTGACGGCCCTGGTCTGCCTGATTTCCTTCCTGCAGCACCGCACCCGGGAAGTGGTTCCTTCATCCCGGAACTACGGCCGTATTTTTCAACAAATTGAAGCGGACTGGCGCAAGCGGCTGATTCCCACCATCCAGCTTTTTCTGGTCATCTTTCTTTCGTACATCATCAACGTGTTTTATTTCACCGGTGATTTTTCTCCTGCTGCCAACCTGGTTCCTTTCAGCCTTAGCTTGATCATTGTGGCCTGTGCCTTTTTCCGGGAATACCGCTTGAATCTTCCCCCTTCGGTACAGGCACGCTTTTCGCTGCTGGACTTCGCGGACCTGGTGGCTTTGGCTGTTTTTATCCACTTTGCCCTGTATGTTTCCGGCGGCATGGAAAGCGTGTTCAAGCTGTTTTACATTCCCTTTATATTGGCCCATGCTTTAAAAAAACAGCAGGTTTTCGGCTTCTTTTCTTTTCTTTTCGCTTCGGCCAGCCTTGTTTCCCTGGCCACCTTTTTCAATAGTTGGGGAATAGCCTGGAACCTGGAACTGGATCTGCTCTACATAGGGATCTTTTTCTTTACTTTTGTTCTTACTCGTTATTACAGCCGGGAAGAGAGCAAGTGGCAGCAGGTGTTAAACGCCAAGGTCTATACCGACCACTTCACCGGCCTGTATAACTACCATTATGTCCGGGACTTTTTGGATCGCCGTTCCGATGACGAGCTGGGCGCTTTGTATCTGATGGTGGTTGACCTGGGCGGACTGAAAATTATCAACGACCGTTTTGGACATCCGACGGGGGACAAATTTTTGGGAAAGATAGGCAGGGCGTTGCAGCAGGTGCTGAACCCGGAAATGATTGCAGCCCGTTACGACGGCGATAAATTTATCGTCATGGTCAAAGATGAGGAGGAACAGGAAGTGCTTTCCCTGGCAGAGCGGATCAGGGAAGCACTGAACCGGGAGGCCGAAGCTTTTCTGGTGGAAAAGGATGCGGACAACCTGGTTTCCCACTTTACTGTTTCCATCGGTATTTCCCGCAGCTTTAACGTCCCTGACAGCAAAACCTGGCTTCTCACCCAGGCCGATCAAAACCTGCAGGAAGCCAAGGGCTCGGACGAAACCGGGGTAATTTTCCGGGATATCGATGACATCCCCCTGGAAGAGCGGATTTCTTATCCCGGCACCCATCATCACGCCACGTAGGATGGCTGCTAGGGTGTAACGCCTTCATGGACCCAAACACAAGTTTGTTGCAGTGTCACACCACTTAGGCCCTTAATTGTTAAGTCTTGTGCATTTTTGACAGGATTTATATCACTCCGTACAGCTAAATCGTAAAATATTATGGTTCTGGCTTGTCCAGGTCGGGATGACTGTTAAAGCCTCTTGGAGTTGTGGTTGTTAAAATAGAATTGGGAGAAGACCTCAATGTATATTTCCACTGAACCCCTGCACCTGCTTTTATTTTACCTGCGAAGTGTGCTGGATGTTTTTGCCATCAGCGCCTTAGGGCTTCAGTTGATGGGCCAGCTTCCCCCGCTGGGCAAGCTGTTCCGGCATGCTTTTTTTATCGCGCTTTTTTTCCTTTTGGTTCGGTTTATCCCCATAGGCTGGGTAAGCCAGGTCAGTCTGCTTTTCCTGGTTTTGATCATCTTTTTGCTCCGGAGCCGGATGGCAGGCTTTTTTGTCTCCACTGCAGCCGTTATCCTGGGTTTTAACGTGCTGATTCACCTGGAGTGGGTCATTGTCCTGATTCGGCAATCTTTCGGTTTCGTGCCTGTGCATGTAACCCGGGATTTCATTGTCGGCCTGATGAATGCCACCCCATCGCTGCTTATCCTTCTTGGCCTGGTCCTGCTGGTCCATTTCCTGCAGCGTGCCAGAGGTGTTCCGGCTTGGTACAGCCGCTGGGGACAGGCATTGCAGGCCGTCGACCAGGAAGGCAACACGAAAATAATTCCTATTGCCCAGCTTTTCACGGTGTTGATCAGTTCCCATGTGGTCAATTCATTTTATTTTCAGGAAACACATCGATTGTTTGCCAGTACGCTGCCTTTTGCCATTTGTCTCGTGATTGTTCTCGTTGCCTACTGGCGCCAGCAGCAGGACAGACCGTTTGTAATCGGTGGATATCCCCTGTATGAGCTGCTGGAGTTTGGCATTTTGGCTTTTTACGTGCACAGCATACTGGTGCTTTCCGGAGGGCCGGAAAGCCCCCAAAAGCTTTTGATGATTCTACTGGTGGTTTCGCAGGCGCTGAAACCGGGACGGCTGACTGGAGCTTTGGCCTTAATTTTCAGCTGCGCCAGCTTGATTTACTTGGGCATTACAATGGAGCAGGGCAGCCTGGTGTGGGATCTGGAAACGGACCTGGTCCTGATGGGTGTTTTTGCGTTTACTTACTTTTTTGTCCGCTACTACCTGAGTGAAGAGAGCCGGGCGAAAAGCAGCCTGCAGACCAAAGCTTTCACGGACTACTTGACCGGCCTTTATAATTATCATTTCGTGCATAGCTATTTGCGGGAAGCAGCACAGAAGCTGAAGCCACCGGTGTATGTGCTGATGATTGACCTGGATAATTTTAAAAGTGTAAACGACTGTTTTGGCCATCCTGTAGGGGATGAACTGTTAAAACAGGCGGCCCGGGCCATCCGGGATAGTGTGCGACGTGAAGATATCGTGGCCCGCTACGGGGGGGATGAGTTTGTGGTGATCGTAAGCGAAGTTAAGCAGGAAGGCAAAGTGTTGGAGTTGGCAGAGCGAATACGCGAAAGTGTGGACCGCTCCGCTGCCCGATTTTCTGCTGGACTGGAAAGGGAAGAGACGAATGAGGAGGTTCCAAGCATTACGGCTTCCATTGGCGTCGCCGCAGGTTTTTCTCCGGGAGAAATCGCGGAACTCATTTCACAAGCTGACCAGGCCATGTATGAAGCGAAAAACCAGGGCAAAAACGGCGTGGTTTTACGAGAACACCAGCAGGAGGGAGGCGTAGCTGCGGATTTTTGCCGCTAGGGATTCTTTAGGCATCCGCCAGGCATTTAAGGAAGTTTCCTTCCTGTTTTGCATATACGAAGGTGATTATGGGCATAGCAGCCACTGCAGTCCAGAAAAGGAGCCGATGCATTCGTGCCTTATGAACTGCAAAGCTTCAGGAATTAATTTACCTGCAAAAGGGAATAAAGGCTTGCAAATTATCCGAAAGTTTGAAAAAATATAAATACTGGGCTTCGCTAGTGGAATTAGTGCTTGGCGGAAGCCTTGTAGAATTCTTGGAAGTAAATGCAGCAGGACCAAACAACTGGAGGTGGAATGTATGAGAGACCAGATGGACTATGTTCAGGCGGCCAAGGCGCTGCAGCATTTTCTGCTGCTAAGCAGTTTTCCCGTGGGCGTCCGTTTTTCCGAAAAAGAGGATCTGCCAGAAAAAGCCCGGCGGCCGACCAAAACTGTTGGCCACCCCCTGGCAGCTTGCCAGGGGGTGGCCCTGGCAAGAACCCTGGGCTGGACAGTGGGCTTCCTGAAGGAAGACCACGCGTGCCCGCCTTCTTTTCTCATTTTTGGGTTGGACGAAAAGGCAGAAGAAATTGATTACGGTGAGATGCTGACACCTCTTTACGGAAATTCCCCGGAACTATGTGAAAGCAGCAACGAATACCTGGTGACATTGCCCATGGGGAAATATAAGAGTATGGCCGTGGCTCCGCTGCAGAAAAATGTCTTTGAACCGGACCTGATCCTGATCTATGGCAACCCGGCCCAAATTTCCCGGCTGGTCCAGGGAGCACTGTACCACCGGGGTGGAGCGATTACTTCTTCTTTTATGGGGCGAAATTCCTGCACCTCCGAGCTGGTTGCCCCTATGGTAAAAGACCAGTGCCAGGTGATTGTCCCCGGTTCCGGGGAGCGGGTTTTTGCCCTGACCCAGGATACGGAAATGTGTTTTTCCTTCCCGGTCTCCTGGCTTAAGGATATTGTCTCCGGCCTGGAAGCGACCCATCAGTTAGGGGCCATGCGCTATCCCACTCCCTTCCAGGGCATGCGGGAACGGCCGCAGTTTCCCGAGAAGTACCGTTCCATGCTGGAAAAACTTGACCTGGATCAATAGTTTTGCCATTGATTCGGGAAACCGGCAGTTTTGCTTTACGATGAAGTCAGCAGAAAGCCCACGGCTTTAGTCGCGAAATGAATGCACAATAGACAATCAACGGTAGCCTATTATGCGTAATATTATCTTGACATGTAATTTGCCTCATCCCGGAGTTTCTTCGTCAGGTTTTTGGCTGGAAACTGCCGGGGCAGCCGGCTCTTTAGCCGTTGGGGCCCTGTGGTAGAATAAAACTGCAGGGCCTTGCTTTGTCATGAAAAAGGCCTGCTTTTGTTTGAAAACAGGGTTTGCTGTGCTTTGTATGGTGCAGTTGCCCCAACCTGGACAAGCCAGAACCGGATAGCTGTAGAGCGAGGCTGTGGGTACGGTTCTGGCGCTTCCGAAGCGCATTCCAGCGGAGGACCGCAGGGGAAGCGACAGACCCGTACCCCTGCTTTGCGACTCTGTGGCCAAATATTTTGCCAAAAATGTACAAAACTAAACTGATAAGGTCCTAACTGGTGCTAAAATTAAATTGTGCCAAAACTTGAATTGTGCTACGATTAAAAAAAAGCATTGGGGATGATTTGCCCTTGGAAGGGAAAACAAAGCTGGTGGTTATTGAAGATGAAGTCAAAATTGCCGAGATGATTAAAGATTACCTGGAGAAGGAAGGGGCCCGGGTATACCTGGCCAAAGATGGGTTAAGCGGTATCCAGCGGGTCAAAGAACATTCCCCCCACCTGGTGATTTTGGATCTCATGCTTCCGGACCTGGGGGGGCTGGAAGTCTGCCGCCGACTGCGCCAGGACCAGGATGTTCCCATCATCATATTGACAGCCAAATCCCAGGAGACAGACCGGGTGGTTGGCCTGGAAGTAGGGGCCGATGACTATATCACCAAGCCTTTCAGCCTGGCAGAACTGGCTGCCCGTGTCCGGGCTGTGTTACGACGCACAAATGCCCAGGGGCAAAAAAGCCCTTCCAAAGCCCCGGAAAAAACCCTGGTTCGGGGCCCTTTTCGCCTGGATCTGGAGAATCACCAGCTGAAAAAAGAGGAACAGGAAATCATCCTCACCCCGACGGAGTTTAATCTTATGTTCTTAATGGCCCGTTCCCCCGGGCGGGTTTTTAGCCGCCTGCAGCTTTTGGAAGCCTGCCTGGGAGAGGCGTACAGCGGCTACGAACGCTCCATTGATACACATATCAGCAATTTGCGCAAAAAGATCGAACAAGACCCGGCCCATCCCCGGCATATCGTTACGGTTTTCGGCCTGGGCTACAAATTTAACCTGCCGGGTGAAGCCCCCGGTCAATCCGGTCAATCCGGTCAATCCGGTCAATCCG
>CAZOOA010000092.1:0-8811 GCA_964581355.1 uncultured Desulfovibrionaceae bacterium
AATTTCTGGTCAGGCAAGACCGTCAGCTTTTATACATTATAACTTGGCAGAAACAGTAGAGGAAAAAAATCAACGTTTTGATTAATCAAGCATTGTCGGAGACGGGACTACCATTACAGAAAGGAAGCCTCCTGCCCGGATTGGTACCAAAACTGATTGGGTGGATGCTTCAGCCGGGCACCTTCACACCGTGGCCCTGGATGTGGAAGGCAGGCTCTGGGCCTGGGGCGATTTGGTATTTGGAAACCGCGGAGGCTGGGGCTTATTAGAAAATGGAAGGAGAACAAAAGCAAACATCCCCACCCTGGTTGATGACAGATCGGACTGGTTGGCTATGGATGCCGGTTATTATAGAATAGTGGCCGTCTATGGTGCCGGAGAAACAGGTAAGGGAATTAAACAAGAACCTGCTGCCAGCGTTTTTTCCGACTTGGACGAAGGGCACTGGGCTTTTGACAATATAATGGAAATGGTGGAGCTGGGTATCTTAAGCGGTTACCCCGACGGCACCTTCAAACCAAACAATACTATCTCCCGGGCCGAGTTTGCCAAAATTATGGTTCTGGCCCTGAAACTGCAGGCTGCTCGCCCTGCCACTCCCACTTTTGCCGATGTGGATCCAAATCACTGGGCCTATGAAGTGGTGGAATCGGCCCGGGATTACCTGACAGGTTACCGGGACAGCGCAGGAAGCCTGACTTTTGAGCCAACAGGTGTTGCTGTGCGGGAAGACGTGGCCGTGGCAATTGTCAAGGCGAAAGGTTTTGGGAATGCTCCAGCCAACTTGGGTTTGCTGGAACAATTCCCGGATCAGGGTCAGATTTCCCAGGCGCTAAGAGACCATGTGGCCATCGCTGTAGAGAAAGGCTACATGCAGGGGAGCGATATCGGCTTTGAGCCTCAAAAAGCCCTGACCCGGGCAGAGGCCTGTGCCCTGCTTTCCCGCCTGATTGACCGCATCCAGTTCCAGGAGGAAAAAGAAAAGATAACTTTTTAATCACCTGTTAATACTCAGATCTATTAATACTCAGATCTATTTGTAAACGAAGCTTTGGAGATAGTTGTGGCGCTTCCTGGGCAAGTCGTAGGACCAAAAGGGAAAGCGCCACTACCGTCCCTCTTTTTCGCGGAGTGTGGCGTTAAATATGGGCTGAGCAATTACATCACCTATATCTATGGTTGATATCATTAACTGGCGATTTTAACGGTCAGTGGAGGACAGTCATGGTCGACAATGCCGGCACTCACCTGCCAATAAGAACCTGGAGACACTCCTTTCTCTTTCTTCTTGGAGTTTCTCCAGGCTTTTTTGTGCTCATTATTCAACAAAATACTCCTGAAAACTGCATGAAATTCAGCATAATCAAGATACTAACTAATGACTTTCCTTTCAAAGCTCATCAAGTAAAATCGCAAAAAGGAAACAGCATAGTGTTCAACTTATTGAAAAAAAAGCTGAGACAAAAGCAAGCAAAATCATTCCAGGTCGAACCAACCTACCCTGCGTATCCAGTTCCCTTGAGCCAGGTGGAGAAGGCAAAAGTTTTAGGCGAACTGCTTGGACACAGTAATGATATTATCTTCCGCAGGTTTAACCTGGGCTTCTCTTCAACACAGGTTATCGCTGTATTCGCCGAGGGTTTGGTTGATGTTAACACGCAAAATGAATCTTTGTTCAAACCTTTAATGTTTTATGAGCAAAAAGAAAAAAATCTGGACAACGCCAGGGTTTACGAGTCTTTAAAAGAAAATTACATTTCTGTTGGTGAAATTGCTGAATTTGATGATTTGTTTGATGCATCCCACAGCGTCCTTTCCGGAGATACTGTGCTGCTCATGGAAGGGATTAAAAAGGTCCTGACCATAAATACCCGCAGTTTGCCCCAAAGAAGTATTGAGGAACCCAAACGGGAAACGATTGTAAGAGGCCCCCAGGAAGCTTTTACTGAACTGCTGCGGACTAATATTGCCCTGCTTCGACGCCGTCTCAAGCATCCCGACCTGGTTTTTGAAACCAGGCGTGGCGGGACATACACTTATACAGAAGTCGCTATCGTATACCTGCGAGGCCTGGCAAGTCCAAAGATTGTCGAGGAAGTGCGCCGGCGGATGGAGCGAATTATTCATACCGATCACGTCCTGGAAAGCGGCATGGTTGAGGAGTTGATTGAAGATAGCCCCTATTCTCCTTTCCCCCAGATCGAGCATACAGAACGCCCCGATAAAGCAGTAGCTCAACTGCTGGAAGGCCGGGTAATTATTCTTATTGACGGCACCCCTTTCACTTTGATTGTCCCAACCCTTTTCTGGCAGTTCATTCAAACGGCAGATGATTATTATGAACGGATGATGGGTTCATTTGTCCGGGTATTGAGATTAATCGCTTTTTTTGTGGCCCTGTTCTTGCCTTCGTTGTACATCGCCCTTACCACCTATCACCAGGAAATGATCCCCTTTTCCATCTTGGTTTCGATCAATGTGGCACGGGAAGGCGTGCCTTTTCCTGCTTTTGTTGAAGCCTTAATCATGGAAGGAATATTTGAGCTGCTTCGGGAGGCGGGGATCCGCATTCCGGCCCAAATCGGCCAAGCCGTCAGTATTGTGGGGGCGATAATCCTGGGCCAGGCTGCGATCCAGGCCAAACTGGTTTCTCCTGCAATGGTTATTATCGTAGCGGTAACGGCCATTTCCTCTTTTCTCATCCCGGCCTTTAATTTTGCCATTGCGTTACGAATTCTCCGCTTTGGGGTAATGATACTTGCTGCGACCCTGGGCCTTTTTGGCATACTGGTTGCTGCTATGTTTTTATTGACCCACCTTGTTTCGCTCCGGTCTTTTGGTATTCCGTACATGGCTCCTCTGGCTCCTTTAAATCTTCGGGAATTAAAAGATGTCTTTCTCAGGTTGCCAAAGTGGGTAGCGGACCAAAGGCCTTCTATCCTTAAACCCCTGGATAAAATCCGTCAAAAAAGCGGGCTGAAACCTCAGCCCAACAAGGATTAATCTACCATATAAAATTAAAAATTAAAAATTAAGAAAAGGAAGGGCTGGACCAAACTATGGAAAAAATTAATACCTGGCAGGCGACAGCGCTGCTCACAATGAGCATTATCCCTACAGCGATTCTTTTTCCAACGGCTTCTTTGGCCCAGGTATCCGGAAGAGATGCATGGCTCGCCTTTTTGTTGGCGGGTTTACTTGGATTGTTGTTAACTGCGCTGATCGTGGGCTTAAATTCTTTCTACCCAACTTTTAACCTGCTGCAGATTGGGGAAGCGGTAATGGGCCGGCTCCTGGGTAAAGGGTTCACCCTGGCTTATGTTTTTTTCTTTATCACTCTGAGCGCTATTGTGGTCCGGGAATTTTCTGCCTTTATGGTATCTTCTTTTATGAAGTTTACACCCCTGGAGTTTCTTAGTCTAATTATGGTAGCCTTGGCCATGTATGCCATATATCTGGGATTGGAGATTATCAGCAGGGTCTCGGAAGTGGTATTTATTTCAGTGCTTTTTTCTTTACTATTTTTTGTATTACTGGCTATTCCTGAGTTGGATTTTCGTTCCGTTCTGCCTGTGCTTGATTCGGGAATACTTCCGGTCATTCATGGTAGTATCATTTTTTTTATCTGGACCGGGGAAATATTCTTCCTGTCTATGATTTATCCTTATTTGAATCGCCCGGGCCAGGCCTGGATAGCCGGAGTAATCCCGGTGGCCCTTGTCACATTTTTTCTAGTCGCCGGAGCTGTGATCACTGAATCTTATTTTGGGTTTCAATTCACATCCCGCATCCTCTTTCCTTTATTGACCTATGTTCGTATAATCGGGCTTGCTGATTTCTGGGAGAGGATAGAAGCCCTGGTTATTTTAATTTGGGTGGCTGGAATGTATATCAAAATTTCTTTTTTTATGTTTATGGCTGTCGTCTCGATCAAGCAACTTTTTAACTTACCGCATTACCACTTCTTGATCCTGCCCACGGGAGCGCTTGTATTCATTCTTTCGATCGTTATGTTTGAAAATACAGTCGAACTTTTCTCTTTTATCCGAGACGATTGGTCTGTATTTGCCCCCCTGTTTGCTTTCTTTTTTCCACTGCTATTTTTTTTAACGGATATCACAAAAAAAATCGTGGGTGTTAAATCCGATCACTTGTAAGATGCCTTCATAATTGCTCAGAGCTAGTCGTAAGCGAGGCTGTGGGGATAGTTTTGGCGCTTCCTGAGCAAAGCGAAGGTGCCCAATAGGAAAGTGCCAGAACCGTCCCCTGCTTCGCGGAATGTGGAGCAAAAATGAGCTGAACAGTTACCAATGCTTTCGTAAAATTTTATAACTATTTGCAATAGCGACGCGATAATAAACTTGAGGAAAATAGGTGAGAAAATGCAAAACAAACTATGCTTCGGGAATAAGTTGTTGGTCTTTTCTATGGTTTTCTGCCTGTTGATCAATTTAACAGGATGCTGGGATCGGGAAGAGTTGGAGGAATTAGCATATGTCATGGCCATGGGGCTTGACTATCTCCCAGAGGAAGATACTTTTGAGGTAACTTCGGCTATCATCCGGCCAATAAATATTCCAGCTGGGGAGCAGGGAGGCGGAGGTGATATGGAAACGTTCCGGTTGATTACTACCCAGGGTGATACCTTATCCACGGCCCTGGAAAAACAAAATGCGTTTTTGGCCCGAAGGATTTATTTTGCTCACAATGAGGTGGTAATTATTGGTGAAACCCTGGCTCGCAAGGGACTCCATATGGTTTTGGATCGGTTTGCACGAGAAAAAGATAAACGCATGGCAGTCCAGTTTTTTGTAACAAGTGAGGATGTCAAGGAGGTAATGCGTTCGGGGGCAAAAATAGAAGAAGGTATGCCCATTCTGCTTGCCACATGGCAGGAAAGAAAAGATGGGCAAATCCTTGCCCCGGTTGTAGAATTAAGGCAATTTATAAAGAGTTTGCTAAGCGGAGGAATTGACCCGGTGCTTCCCCGGTTGTCTACCAGTACAGAACGCCCCATTTCGCCTCAGGAAACAGAAGTGGCTGGTAAGGATTCCTCAGAGCTTGTTTTTTATCCCCAGGTTTCCGGAATGGCAGCTTTCAAAGATGATCAGCTGGCGGGGTTTTTGGAAGGTGATGCGGTCAAAGGCTTTCTTTACGTTGATGAATTAATTGCCGACTCTGCAGAAATGTTTGAAGACCCCTTGGGCAACCCAGGCAAGGTGGTGGTGTTTATACTGCGCAATCATACACGGATTATTCCCCTGGATAACCGGGGAACTCCGGCAGCAAGAATTGAAGTAACAGCTGAAGGGGAAATCTGTTGACAGACTTCAGTCAGCGACCTGAGTTCAGGTCTGGCGATTGAATTACTGGAGGAAAATGCTTCAAAGGTAATAAAAAACTATATCTTATCCGCATTGAAAAAATCCCAGAAGTGGGAAGCGGATATTTTTGGTATTGGAGCCGAATTTCAACGCAGTATGTCCTCTTACTGGAAAGATATAAAAGATAACTGGGATGAAATCTACCGGGAGTTGGAAGTGGAAGTAAATGTAACGAGCAATATACGTCAGTTTGGTCTTTTGGAAAAGCCACCATTTTCTGAGTACCATCTATCAGAAGAAGAAAAACAGGAACAGGGAGAAAAGGGAGAAAAGGGAGAAGAATAGAGAGAGATAGAATAACATTAACCTTTATGGTTCTCACGAGCCATAACAGAGGATGAGGCTGCAAAAATGGTATTTTTGATATCTGCAGTTTTAGTCATGATTATTATTCTGCTGGGAATACCCCTTGGAAGGCAAAGGAGTTGGAAAGAATTCATGGTCTTCATGCTTATCCTGTCCTTGGCAGGATATCTTATGTACGCCCAGGTGCTGGGTTGGTTCGCCCCCAATCCGACAGATCTAATCAAATACATAACCCCTAATTTATTATGAGCAGGAATACGGAGATTACCTTGCCCGTTTTCCGGGCAGCTTGGAGAAATAACCTTGCTGCTTGCAAAATGTTATAAAGCAAAAGGAAATAGCTTCTGGGAGTAGAATTAAATTATAGATGCGGAACAAAGGCAGGACAAGAACGGAGCTAATAACGAGTGAAGGCCTTATATAATCCCTTGACATGAAAGGGGTTCATTATTATTGTTAAAAGTGATCGGGCTTAAAATTTTCTTTCAAGACGTGGGGCACCAGGCGGTGCATAGGCAGTAGGATAGTTATATCAGTATATCAAATATCAATAATTCAAAGGGAGGAATGATTGCATGGCTAAAAAGGGGTTTCAGGCAGAAACGAAAAGGCTGCTGGAAATTGTGATTAATTCGATCTACTCCAACAAAGAAATTTTTTTAAGAGAATTGATTTCGAACGCCAGTGATGCCATTGACAAAATGTATTACAAATCTTTGACCGATGATTCAGTATCCTTCAACAAGGATGATTATTTTATTAAAATAACAGTGGACAAAGAAAGCAGGCTGTTGAAGATATCGGATACAGGGATAGGAATGACAAAAGAAGAACTGGAAACGAATATAGGGACTATTGCCAGAAGCGGTTCTCTTGATTTTAAGCAAGCAATCGAAATTGAAGACGGATATGATATTATTGGCCAGTTTGGAATTGGTTTGTATTCAGCTTTTATGGTAGCCGATAAGCTTACAATCATCAGCAAGGCTTTTGGAAGCGATGAAGCCTATAAGTGGGAATCTACAGGTGCGGATGGGTATACCATTACTCCGGCGGAAAAAGATACAGTGGGTACAGATGTTATTTTAACCATTCGGGAAAGCATGGAAGATGAAGATTATGACCAGTACCTGGACGAACACAGGCTGAAATGGCTGGTAAAAAATTACTCTGACTTCATCCGGTACCCGATTAAAATGGATCTGCTAAAGAGTAAACCGAAAGAGGAAAATGAAGAGGAATTGGAAGAATATGTGGAAGAAGAAATCGTAAACAGCATGGTGCCTATTTGGGAGAGAAATAAAAATGAACTGACTGAAGAAGATTATTTGAATTTTTACAGGGAGAGACGTTACGGGTTCGATGACCCGTTGAGCTATATGCATATCAAAGCAGAAGGGACAGTCAGCTTTAAAGCAGTGTTGTTTATCCCGGAAAAGCCTCCCTTTGACTTCTATACCAAGGATTTTGAAAAAGGACTGGAGCTTTACTCCAATGGAGTTCTGATTATGAAAAAATGTGCGGACCTGTTACCAGATTACTTCAGCTTTGTAAAAGGTGTGGTGGATTCTGAAGATCTATCACTGAATATCTCCAGAGAAATGCTTCAGCACGACCGCCAGTTAAATGTAATCGCGAAAAATATTAAAAACAGGGTGAAAAAAGAACTACAGGAGATCATGAAGGACCAGCGGGAAAAATATGAAGAGTTTTTCCAGTCTTTTGGCAGGCAGTTAAAATTCGGGATCTATAGCGATTTTGGGCAAAATAAAGAAACATTGCAGGATCTGCTGCTGTTTTATTCATCGAAGGAGGAAAAGATGGTTTCCCTCGATGAATACTGTTCCAGGATGCTTGAAAAACAGGAGTACATTTACTATGCCACAGGCGATTCGGTGAGCCGGATAGACAAACTGCCCCAGGTAGAGTTTATGAAAGATAAAGGATATGAAATCCTTTATTTGACCGAAGATGTCGATGAATTTGCCATTAAAATGATGGGAACTTACCAGGATAAAGAATTCAAATCTGTTTCCAGTAAAGACCTGGGGTTAGAAAAAGACGAATCCAGTCAAGAGGATTTGCAAGAAAATGCGGAGATGTTTCGTAAAATGCAGGAATTATTGTCTGACAAGGTTCAAACAGTGCGGGCCTCGGAAAGGTTGAAAGATCATCCCGTATGCCTTGTCAACGAAGGCGAGATTTCCATAGAAATGGAAAAAATTCTAAGTTCCATGCCCAATAATCAAAATATAGAGGCGGAAAAGGCCTTGGAGATCAACATCAACCATAATGTATTTCAGTCCCTGAAAGATGCATACCAACAAGATGAAGACAAATTCAAGCTTTATACGGATCTGCTATATAACCAGGCGTGTCTCATTGAAGGTCTGCCCATAGATGATCCAGTGGAATACACCAATAAAATATGCAAAATAATGAAATAGCGCTCACATTCAGTTCATCAGGAAGGGCTCAGCAGTTACAATTTTTTATCCATCATTTTGCGATGCTTCCAAAGTAAATGACAGGGATGTGTTAACATTGTGTGGTCGCTTTTCATTGTTTGATCTGCTAGGTGTTAAGGTACGGTTTAACCTTGGCCAGTTGGACTGGCTAACACCGCGATATAATATAGTTCCTTCTCAGGAAGTGCTGGCAATAATTAGCGGTGAAGAATATAATGAAGTCCAGCTAAAATGGGGACTCATCCCTTTTTGGGCCAAGGATCTTTCATCCACCAAGGCTATGATCAATGCCAGGGCAGAAACAGTGGATCAAAAGCCCAGCTTTAAAAAAAGCTTCAGACATAAAAGATGCCTGATTCCTGCTGATGGATTTTATGAGTGGAAGAAAGGGGAAAAAGGGAAAAGGCCCTACCGGATCACCCTAAAAGGTGGAGGCGTGTTTGCGTTTGCCGGGTTGTGGGACAGGTGGAAATCATCCCAGGGGGAGACAATTGATTCCTGCACCATTATTACGACTGCGCCCAACGAGCTTTTAGAGTCGATTCACAACCGCATGCCGGTTATTATGCCTGAAGAAGCAGAACATATCTGGCTGGATCCCGATGCTGATACTGCAGACCTTAAGTCTCTACTCAACCCTTATCCGTCCGAAT
>CAZOOA010000093.1:0-8752 GCA_964581355.1 uncultured Desulfovibrionaceae bacterium
ATCTCATCTTTGTAACCACACTTTCATTATTATGAAAATGGAGTTTCCGTTTCCCGGTATCGGCTCCGGTTATCTTCGCGGCAAAGCGCTAGGGCTCAGTTCAAGCTTCCGCCGGCCGACCTGCAAACTTAGGCGTCCTGCCACGGTTGCAGGCGGCGGGCGTCCATGCCCGCCGGGCCGGCTCCCAGCTTTCACTTCGCCAAGCGCTTATAGCCGCTTGACAAAGTCGCCGATACAGGGAAAGAGGACATCATCCTGGCGGAAGCGGTTTTGAAAACCATTTTCGTCCCCTGCCCAAGGCCCGGATGGGCCGTGGCGGTTAGCATGAAAAACCCTGTCTTGGAGCTGTCGGATACCGCCATTTCTATTCTCCTGTTGCGGCTTATAAAAGCCTGATAATAATAAAAAAAGAAGAGAGGGAATGCAGCATTTCCCACACTCTTCTTGATCATAACGATTTGGCCTGGAAATGTCAATTTTGCTGGCTTAATTAAGCTCCTGCATCACGGCTTGAAGCGCCTTTTCCAGTGCAGTAAAGACATTTTGGCTTAATCCAACACAAAAACGGTTTCGCTTTTCTATTTCAATACCAAAAACAACTATTTCGGAGGGAAGCTTGTTTGTATTGGCTTGTTCCCGCAACTCAAATACAGGGTAAAAATGGTAAGCGTGAATGGTATTGGAGAGTATCTTCCGGATCTCTCCATCCTGGCGGGTAAAACGATGCACAGTGCCTTCGCCATCTTTTTCCGGGCAGGCATCTACAATAATCAGTTTATCCGCTTCTGAAACTAATTCAGCCAGCAACTGCCCGGGGTTGCGCAGCTCTTTTATTTCCACATTCTCAGGCAGGGTATTGTTTTTTAACTTACGGACCAGATGAATGCCAACCCCTTCATCATAAGCCAGGAGATTGCCACAACCGATAACCTTAATTTTTTTATTTTCCACAATCAAAGGCCTCCCCAGATGGAAGTTTTCCCCAAAAATCAATTGAATATTCAAACGATAAGGCGCAAAAAAAAGAAAAGCGGGGCAGCGCCTAATTGTACCAATATTCAAAATTAATTCACTTTTATTATACTACTACCTGGCTATCTCTGCAAGAATTTTTTCCGCTGCGTCCCGGGGTGATTCATGTTCGATAATAGGCCTTCCGATAACCAGGTAACTTGCACCCGCTTCCAATGTCTGGCGGGGAGTTAAAACCCGCAGTTGGTCATTGGTAGGGGCCCAAAGGGGACGCACTCCTGCAGCTACGATTAGGAAATCCTCTCCGCAACTCTTCCGGATAATCCCTGACTCCCGGGGGGAAGCGACTACACCGTCAAGCCCATTTTTTTGGCCCAACTGGGCCAATTTCAAAACATGCTGCTCTAAATGACGGTCTACTCCTACATCATCCCGCAGCATAGCTTCATTAAATGATGAAAGAACAGTTACACCGATCACCTTGGGAGCAGGAAGGCTGTTTTTTTCTGCAGTTTCCCTGGTGCGTTCCACGGTAGCCCTGATCATGTCACCGCCACCGCTTAAATGGATATTAAACATATCCACCCCCATGCGAGTAACCACTTCCGCCGTTGAAGCAACTGTGTTGGGTATATCATGAAATTTCAAATCCAGGAAAACCTGAACTCCCATATTTTTTAACCCGTAAACGATCCGGTAACCACAAGACATAAATAATCGCATCCCTACTTTGAAGTAGCGCAGTGGGGGCGAAAGGTGCCGGACCAGGTTATAGGCGTCTTCTTCTGTTTCCACATCCAGGGCTACAATAATCTTTCCAGCCACTGCATCTTTGTCTACTTTTTTTTGTTTTCCAAAAATCATTTTTCAACACCTTTCTTTATTCAGCTTCACCATGGGCCAGCCCTACCAACTTCGAGGGGCTGTCAATACCTTCCTTTTGCAAGTAATTATGTAAATCTGATACCAGCCTGGGAATAACATCCGGCATCACAAAATTCCCCGTTCCCACTGCAACCGCCGATGCTCCGGCCAGAAAAAACTGGAGCGCATCATCAAGGGAGAACACCCCTCCCATGCCAACCAGGGGCAGGCTTGTAGCAGAAAATACTTCGTAAACCATACGCACCGCCACAGGCCTGATAGCCGGACCAGAAAGCCCTCCCGTGATGTTTCCCAAAAACGGTCTTCGGGAAGTCGTATCGATAACCATCCCTTTAAGCGTGTTAACCAGAGAAAGCATATCTGCTCCGCCTTCTTCCGCTGCCAGGGCCATTTCCCGTATGTCTGTCACATTGGGGGAAAGCTTAACCATTAGGGGAATATGACAGACACTTTTTACCTGTTCTACCAGGCTGGTCAGCACCGGAACAGAAGTGCCAAAAGCAATACCACCTTTTTTTACATTTGGACAGGAAACATTCAGCTCCAGGGCGATGATGGACGGTACACCTGACAGTTCCCGGGCCAGGGTTACAAAGTCATCTTCTGTTTCCCCGTTAATATTTACAATCACAGGAGTTTTCTGGAAGGCAAGCCGGGGCAGTTCCTGGTTTAAAAAGCGATCCAGCCCGGGGTTATGCAGCCCGATGGCATTTAGCATCCCTGCCGGTGTTTCAACCACCCGGGGAGGTGGGTTGCCTGTTTTTGGCTTTAAGGTCAGCCCCTTAACCATCAGGGCACCGAGGGCGTTTATATCGATCAGTTCACCATATTCTTCGCCGAAACCAAAGGTACCAGAAGCTGCCATGAAGGGGTTTCTAAGTTCTAGAGGACCCAATTTAACTGTTAGCGCTGTCACGTAATCCCACCACCTTGCGGGCATCAAATACCGGACCTTCCCGGCAAACCCTTAAAAAATCAATTTCGCTCTCCTGTTCAATCTCCACAGCACAGCCCTGGCAGGCTCCTGTGCCGCAGGCCATTCTTTCCTCCAGGGAAACCTGCATGGGAATACCCCAGGAGGAGTTTAAGCGCACCAACTCACGGAACATAGGGACAGGGCCGCAAGCAAATATTCCTCCAGGCAATTTGCCCTCCTGGACATCACGCTGCAGCGCTTCGGTCACCCAACCTTTTCGACCGGCACTACCGTCCTCTGTGACATCAACCTGCTTCACGGAGCCGGGGAGCCAACGGTGCAGAGGCAGCCGCTCTTCAGCTGAGGCAGTCCCATAATAAAAAAGGACTGGAAGGTTTTTTAAGGCCAAAGCCTGAGCCAGAAAAACTAATGGTGCGGCACCTATTCCGCCGGCCACCAGGGCATAGGGGGGGCTGCCTGGTGCGAAGCCCGAACCCAAAGGACCCAGGCAGTCCAGGAGATGGCCTTGTTTTAACCCCTGCAAATAACGCGTTCCTTCTCCCACAGCGTTAATTAACAAGCGAAAGGTTCCCTGCTGAGGATTTGCCTCGGCAATACTAAAAGGGCGTCGCAGCAGCGGAGATATGCCTTGAGATAATCGTACATGCACGAACTGCCCTGGCTGGGAAACAGTTGCAATCTGCTCCTGCTTCAGGCAAAGGGTAAAGCAATCCCGGGCAACTGTTTCCACCTGTGTTACCATTGCTTTTGTTAAATACACGCCTCATATCTCCTTTAAAGCCCAGTTACTTCTCCTGCACACTCCCTAAAGAAGCATGGACGTCATGATATAATTTCTTCCAGGCAGGGAAAATCCGAACTAATTCCTTTCACTTTTCCATTAACCATCTTTATCTCCCCGCCCACCATGGTCATAACGGGTTGGCCTCGCAGGCTCCATCCCTGGAAAGGTGTGTTTTCTCCTTGCGAATAAAACTTGCTTTTATCCACAGTCCACTCCCTGTGGCAGTCAACAACCACCAGGTCCGCCGGGCTCCCCGGCACCAGTGTGCCCCCTGGAATACCCAACCGCCGGGCAGGGTTGGTTGACATGACCCGGACAAGCTCAGGTAAAGTCATATGCCCTTTATCCACCAGGGAGGAAAAGAGCAGGCTAAAAGAAGTTTCCAGCCCGACAACACCAAAAGGCGCCTTTAACAGGTTGTGTCCCTTTTCTTTGGGACTGTGAGGAGCATGATCAGTCGCAACCATATCTATATATCCCTGGAAGAGTGCATCCTGCAACGCCAGGAGATCATCTCTTGAGCCCAGGGGCGGGTTCATTTTGGCATCTGAAGCACAGGTTTCCACGGCTTCATCTGTTAACAGCAAGTGGTGAGGAGTTACTTCTGCCGAAACAAAAGCTCCCGCCTTGCGGGCCAGGCGAAGCAGCTCTGTGCTTTTCCGGGTGCTGAGGTGAGCGATATGAAGCATTCCGCCGCTTTCCTGCAGCAGAACCAGGTCCCTGGCCAGCATCGCAGGCTCTGCCGCCTTGGAAACCACCGGCAACCCCAAGCGCTGGGCCGATTTTCCCCCGTAGACAACCCCTCCCGCTGAAAGGGACAAGTCTTCACAATGAGCAATCAGTAGTCGGTCCAACTCTCTGCTTTTGTTTAGTGCCTCCAGCATAAAATTGCTGTTCATTATCGGTCGCCCATCGTCAGAAAAGGCAACTGCCCCGGCCAGAGCCAGTTGTTCCATGTCGGTCATTTCTTCCCCCTGCTGCCCCAGGGTAACAGCCCCTACCGGGTAAACCCTGGCCAAACCTGCTTTCAAAGCAGATTCTTTGACATACGTGATCAAAGCAGCATTGTCCAGAGTTGGTGACGTATTGGGCATACAGACAACAGAGGTAAACCCTCCCGCCACCGCAGCAGCCGACCCGGAAGCAATTGTCTCTTTATGCTCACCGCCCGGTTCCCGAAAATGCACGTGTATATCCACCAGACCGGGAAGCAGCAAGTGTTGGCCAAAATCCAAGACCAAAACATCAGCTATGTTCGGCGACCCTTTGGGAAAAACAGCTTCCACATATCCATTACGGATCAAAATATCCGCCTCATTATCCCAACCTGCAGCAGGGTCGCATAGATAACCCCTAATCAAAAAGTCCAATTTTCAACCTCCATCTGCACAGATACATTTGCTAACCAGGGATTTCCACAAGATATCGGCTGGTTCAATCAGACCCTGGTGGACTCGATTACCTTCATTCTTGTTCTGATTTTAGCTGTTATTAGCTCTCTATTCTTGCTCGTCTTGCTCGCTGCTTTTCTGGTGCTTTAAAGCATGGTAAAGCGCGATAAAAAGCATCCCGAACCCTTTATCTTCGTAACGATACAGGTAGCGATCGATTCCATCGGCATCTTTGGACTCGAACATTTCTATCAGTTCTTCAATTTGTTTTGAATAGTCTTGACTGTGCATTTTTCAGGCACTATATTACTTATCCCAAGTAATACAGCTTTCCCCCCTTTCCAAAACAGATATTGCTTTCCTGCATATTATTCTGTAAAACGGGTATCGCCGGGGAACCAGATTCGAATCATCGCTTGAATCCCCAGCACATAAAGGGTTGCCGTCGAAAGGTAGGCCTCTGAAACTGAGTCAAAAAGAATAACTGAACGTGCTGGAAATTCATCATCCCCTTCCCACAGGGCATACGCCAAAGGGATTTTGGGCAAAACAGGAACAATTAAGCCGGCATCTCCCTGTTCAAAATGTTTCCCTCCATGTTTTTCCCCCCGCGCCAAAAATTCATCCTTGCGCCCATTATAAGCTTGGGCCAGGGGCTCCAGGGCTTCTTTTTGAAAGGGAAGCCAATGAAGTTGCCCGCCGCGCAGTTCAAGGAAAGAAAGCCACTGTTCCCGGGGCGGAAGCCCGCTGGACCGGGTTAAATACTGCAAAATTAAGATTTTTTCATTGTGGACAATCTCTTCTCTCTCTTCTCCAGCATCCACCCCGGGGTCGAGCAAAGTCACGTTCCCCTGGGGGAACGTAGCCTGTACTTCCATGTCACAATACTCTAAAATTAGACGTCCGCTTTCATACCGTGCGCCACTTAGCTCTGCCATCTGCCAGGGATCTTGAGCTGCATATTCTTCCACAACTTTTTTATAAGCATTCCGGGTGCACAAAAATATCCCCCCCGCTGTATTCGCTAACCCGCAGTTTTCGCTAACCGGGTATTAAATTCGTCAAAACAAGGCATACTTCCTCCATTTTTCTGGAACTCCCTAAAAAAAGTTACAAATAGCGCTATACAGCATTGTTTTAAAAATATTCAACAGGAGAAAATTGATACACATTTGCTATCATCTTATGTTAAAATGTAAATAATTACGCTGAAGGGGGGAAGTTCCCTTTGAGCCGGGCAAAAGAACTGCTAGTAAGGGTGGTGCAAAAATTGAACGAGCGAAAAAAACCTGTCACCTTATTTTCTCTGGCTATTTTTATCTTTTTCTTCACTTTTTTTAATTATTATCCCCTGGAGGAAGAAAACAAAGAAACAAAGGAGACAAAAGGCAACTTACCCGCAACGGATCTATTCGTCGAAGAACCAACCCTGGATACTCATTCAGACCCGGAATGCCCAGAACTTTCTTACGAACCGCTTCGTGAATATGAGCCACCTGAACCAAAAAAAATTACCCCGGAAATTGATGATAAAGGTAACCCCACCTGGGACTCAGACTTGTTAGAAACTTTAAGCTTTCTATCACACCCGATTCCAGAAGCAAAAGTTACTACCCGGGACTCCCAGTTGCCTGGTGCACCGCGCCCATACAGAAATGGAACTCACCAAGGTTTGGACTACTACAGTGGCTTCTGTGGCGTTCAAGTTCACTTTGGAGACCCTGTTTATGCGACTGCTGAAGGAACGATTTGCCGCATCGACCACGACTACCAGGAACCAGGAACCAGTGAACGACAGGAAATCCTTGCTGTTGCGCACAGCAAGCAGGATACACCAGAAGACATCCTGGACAAGCTCAGAGGGCGCCAGGTTTGGATAGAACATCAACATGGAATTATTTCGAGATATGCCCACCTCCATGAGGTTAAAGAAACCCTGGAAGTAGGTGACACAGTTGAAGCAGGTGATTTAATCGGCACTGTAGGCAACTCCGGGACCAGTGACGGAGCCAGGGGCAATACCCGAAACCCCCATCTCCATTTTGAAATCTGGGTCGACAATTATTACCTGGGACAAGGCCTTGCTCCTGACGAAGTCAGGAGCATATGGAGCAATATCCTGGAATAAAAATTGGAATTACTCGAAATAAGTTTAACTGTCGTACAAGTAAAACGCCTCCTTTAGTGAGGCGTTAATCGTTTTCTTGCTGTGTTAAGTATCTTAACATATTATGGTACGCCCGGTGTTCAATGTTTAAAACCCGGTTAATTTCACGATAGCGCATAGAAACGCTGGACGGGGAGACTTTATACTGGCGGGCCAAGCTTTTTTGAGTTAAATTAAGGAAATGATAGCGGGCAAGGGCATACTCTAATCCCGCTGCCCAGGTCTCAACTTTTGTTATATGGGGAGCACGTGGATATACATTATTTAAAAAATCAATCCATATCGCCTGAAGATCTTCGTAAAAATGTTCATGATAGCTTTCACTGGCACGCATCTTTTTCCAGGCTGCATCCAGCACTTCCTGCCATTTATCACGCCATTTTGAAAAAAGAAGGGGATAGTAACCCAGATCGATCTCACGCAGTGCCCCGTCCATAAACACAGGGACCGGGCCATTTATCCCCATATTTTTCAGCTTTAACAACCCCTGGAGACGTAGCCGCTGGCAAACCCAAGGATTGCGTACAAATTCCATGAGCGCATTCTGACCCCTTTGATCATCTTTCATTAAACCATATAAGTGGATTGCCTCTTCGGCCTTTTCTTTATGGTCGTGATAAAGATCTTTCCAGAGCGCTTTCTGCGCTTCTTTACTGTTTTTAAACTCGTCCAGAATCTTTTTTTCATCAGGGGTGCAGCCCCGGAGAAAAACAGGCTTTGATGTTGGTTCCTCTTCACGGGGGTAAAAATTAAGCTCTTCTTCGTTTAATACAAAAAGTAGTTCTTCTGCATCCAAAGCCATATCCCCATCGGGAGTACACTGCAGATAGAGGTTCAAATAGTAGCGAGCCTTATCTAATTCGTCAGTTAACCCGTAGTTAACCGCCATGAGAAAAAAGCATTCTGTAAAGGTTGGATCCAGTTTATTCACAATAAATAAAAACACCTGGTTAGCTTTTTCCAGGTACCCCATCCGGCTCAGCAAGCAGGCCAGGTTATAGTGGTGGATGGAATTGTCGGGCTCCACCTCAATGGTTTTCCTGAAAAACAGCAGTGCTTTTTTAAATTTATTCTGCTGGTAATACTGGTTTCCTTTTTGAAAATAATAGTCGGCGTTTTGTAAAAACGGGATGACCTTGGGGGAAACCTTTGTTTGCCTCATAACAACCACCGCTCACTACAAATTAAGATTCTACCTGGATTTTGACAGTCCAGGGAAAAGACGTATTTATTATTTTATGCCAAAGAAAGAAAAAAATACACAGTATCTTAAACATATCTTCCAAGTAAAAGTTCTATGCGAACTGAAATAGTCCTGCATTTATTTATGGTCTGCCTAATAAATTCATTTACTGTAACGGCTCAGCCCTTATGTGATTCCACAACACGCCGCAAATCAGGGGGACGGTTCTCGCGCTTTCCCTGTCGGTCCTCCGCTGCGCTCCGGAAGCGCGAAAACCGTCCCCGCAGCTTCGCTTACAAATAGCGCTGTACAGTTACCATTTATTTATCATTTACTTCATTCGTGAAACCGGTAAACACACGCCTACCGAGAAAACGATCCCAATCGCTCCAATTGGCTTCATTTTCATTATTTTGATCCATTACCTGAAGAA
>CAZOOA010000094.1:0-8570 GCA_964581355.1 uncultured Desulfovibrionaceae bacterium
AAAAAGCATTTAATAATTGCAACATTGACAACCTTGCCAATTCAGTGTAAAATATAGTGGAGTGCAAGCTGATTACAACCTGCAAGGAGGTGTACCATGGAGAGCGTATATAAGGTAATTGAAATTATCGGCACCAGTGAAAAATCCTGGGAAGACGCTGCCAGAATCGCTGTAGATACCGCTTCCAAATCACTAAAAGACCTCAGGGTCGCAGAAGTTAAAGAAATGGACATCAAGATGGAGGAGGGGAAAATCTACTTCCGGGTGAAGTTGAATGTATCCTTCAAGTACCACGACTAGCAAGACGCAGGAAAAAGAAATATCTATATGGATCGGCTGTTCTTATACTTAAAAGCATGGCGAACTGGGCTGCCACAGGGGCAGCCCAGTTCGCGTCTTTCCCTGACCCGAGGACCCCGAGGGAACCGTAGCGCCTTCCACAGAGTTACCCAGTCGCCCGGACGACAGCGCCAATAAACGGTTTTTCATAATAACCGCCACGGCCCTCACGGCCCTCACGGGCCACAACGGGTGACGAAAATGGGTTTTCAAGCCCGTTTCCCGCCTGGAGGGGGTCCGCCTTCCCTGTATCGGCGACTTTGTCAAGCGGCTATAAGCGCTTGGCGAAGTGAAAGCACAGGAGCCGGCCCGGCGGGCATGGACGCCCGCCGCCTGCAACCGTGGCAGAACGCCTTAGTTTGCAGGTTGGCCGGCGGAAGCTTGAACTGAGCCCTAGCGCTTTGCCGCGAAGATAGCCGGAGCCGATACCGGGAAACTTAAAACTCCATTTCCATACTAAATAATGAAGCGCAGGGCCTGCGGAACAATGCGTATCTCCACGGGAGCCTGCCCGGACTGCTCACCGTCCAACTCAAAGAGGAGGTTCTGCTGGGACGTTTGGATGCGGATTTCGCGGCCCCGGAATAAATGGACCCCTTTGATTCCCATATGGGCCCCCGTATAAACCCGGTAGGCGTTCAGGAGCAGCCTGGGCTTGCTGACATCGGCAATTACAAGAATATCAAGCAGCCCGTCATTGGGTGAAGCTTCGGGGGTAATCTTCATCCCCCCGCCGAAATACTGCCCGTTGGCCACCACCAGGATCACCATTTTCCCCTTCCAGGTGACCTGGTTGTCAATCACCGCAGTTATTTCCCTGTTGCGGTAAAAAAGCAGGGAAATAACCATGGCCGCAAAATAAGACAAGAAACCGCCTAATTTTTTCCGCAGGCACTGGGTTAATGCGATAGTTGCGCCGCCTAAGCCCACATCGGCTGTATTAAAATAATAACGATGGGAGGCCTGCATCACAGGATTGTCACCTGGCACTTGAAAGCTGGCATGGGCTACATCGATCCGGCAGGTCTTCCCCCGGGCAATCCGTTTTGCACAGTCTTTGATATCCCGGGGCACCTTCATTAAGCGGGCAAAGTCGCCGCCGGTTCCTTCAGGGATCAAGCCCAGGGCCGACTGGTTCCGGGTCTCTTCATCCACTTGAAAAAAACCATTGGCCACTTCGTTGAGGGTGCCATCTCCTCCTACGGCAACAACGGTATGATAACCATCCTGGAGCGCCTCCCGGGTGAACAAGGTCGCATCGCCTGGACCGGATGTTAACCGGTAATCAAAATATAGGCCCTGGTCCAGAAGCTTTTGTCTCACCTGGGGCCATCTTTTTCCCGCCCTGCCGCCGGAAGCAGCAGGATTCACAATGAGGTAAGGGTTCTTTTTCTCCATTGGTTTTATTACCTTGAGCTATTTTTTCTTGTGGGCTCCAGTAATTATATTATCTTGAAAAGAATAACAGAACGGGTCATTCGCTTAAGCGAAGAAACGACACATTTCGCAGGAACCGTATATTAATTCAGCATCCTGCTGCTTGATTCCTGCTTTATGCCGTTGAAAATGTCTTTTAAACCCGTCTCCCAAATAGAAAACCCCGGCAGTTTGCCGGGGCTTTCTATTATCTGTTCCATATATTTTGCTTACCGATAGATCAACCGAACTTACTTGATATCTCCTTCCAGGCTGGACCACTGGACAACAGACCCGGCAGCGGAATCCTGGGGATAAAAACCTCTGAAGATGCGGTAGTAGAGATATTCTTCCTTGGTTCGGAGCATTACATCTTTGTTGTCCTCCTGGGCCCGGAAGTACTCCTCATCGGAAATTCGGGCATCGGCCATTTGCTCCATCAATTCGTTGCACCCGGTGCCGTGGCTGAACTGTTCTTTGCGCCGCCAAACCACGCTGTCAGGCAGATCATTGGTAAAGGCCTGGCGCAGGATCCATTTTTCCACTTGTTCATTACCATAGATTTTCCAGTCCAGGGGCACAGCCGAGGCAAACTCCATCACTTCATTGTCCATGAAGGGTACGTGAGACTCCAATGAATGGGCACTGTTCATCCGGTCCACCCGCTGAAAGCCCATGGCATGGCCGATAGAAATAATATTGTTCAATTCTTGCTCCACGGCTTCATCCGAATCCAGGTTTTTAATATAATGGTAGCCGCCGAAAAGCTCATCGGCACCTTCCCCACATAAAACCGAATGGCATCCGGCTTCAGCCGCCAACCTGGAAGCAAAGAAGTTGGCGATGGCACTTTGCACCAGGGGAGCATCGAAAGACTCCAGGTAATAAATTACCTCGGATAGGACCTGCATAATCTCTTCTTCGGTGTAAACATGCTCGTAATGGCGTGATCCGATATGGCGGGCGACCAAACGGGCCGCTTCCAGGTCGGGACTACCTTTGAGCCCCACGGCAAACGTCTCCAGGTTATCGGAAACATTCCGGGCCGCAGCGGCAACAATGCTGCTGTCCAGTCCACCACTTAACAGAACTCCGGGCCGCTCGTTCTGCAAAATACGCCGTTCCACAGCACGGGTCATCAGTTGCCTTAGCTGGTGGGACGCTTTTTCCGGGTCCCGGGTGATGAAATTTGTTTTCCCATTTTCCTGTTCATAGGATTGGAATCCTTTTCCGGGGGTGTAGTAATGTCCCGGCGGAAATATATTGATGTCTTCGGTCACTTCCGCCAGTTCTTTCATTTCCGAGGCAAAATACGTGGTTCCATTGTCTTGACCATAGTAGAGAGGTTTGATGCCGAACGGATCCCGGGCCACCAAAAGAGATCTCCCATCGGTAACCGCCAGGGCAAAAGACCCTTCCAGGTCTTCCAGGAAGCTGTTCCCTTTTTCCTGGAAAGCGCTGGCCACCAGGCTGCTGTTGTCATGGTCAAACAGCTCACCGTGGAACAGGTAACCGTCGCAGACTGCACTTGTCTTGCCGTTGCTGGAGAATGTTTCTGCTTCTCCCGGAGTATCATCTCCGTTTACATGATTGCTCCGGTAGCCCAGGGTAATGTTGTCCATCGTTTCGATGCCGGACATTTCCCCCCGGTGCTCCAACTTGGATAACATCCTCTTTAAGTCTGCTTCTTCGGAACTGCCGTATGAAACGGCGATACCACTCATTTTTTGAATCGCTCCTTAATAGTAATAAAGATTTTGTGAAACAACGTACATATAATAGTATAGAATAGCGACATTAAATTGTCAAATACTGGACGCAATGCGGAAAGGAAGGATCAGTGAAGAAATACTTGCCTGCAAGTCATAATGCAGGTTCAGCTTAGATGCGCTCTTGTTAGCACCTCAGAGCGCCGTCTGCTAACTCTAACCCTTTTTCGACCTTGACCTGAGCCTGGTCAAGGTCTTACCTTCATGGCCTTTCCCCGGCCACAACAGTGGATGAAAAACCTTGCTTACGGTCGAAGTGCGGGCTTTCTACCTCCCTCACCCTTAACCGGGAAACTGGCACATTCGAATCCGCTCCGGTCATTTCGGTTATGTAAAGACTTGATTCCCCATCTTTTCACCCCCTTTTTAATCCATAATTCCATATATATGACTTCAGGGAAGAAAAGTTGCCCCATAATGCCCTGCATGCACCGTCCTTTATAACAGCAGTTAGATGTCCTTTCTTGACAAATGACTTCTTTGATGAAGGAATTGCCCTGTTTCTGTGGAAAAATAATATAACAAGGCAAGAAAAACATGAGAGAAAAAAGGTTATGCGCAATAAAGGTCCTAAGAAAGGGTGAAGCAGGAATGAATAACAGCGCCGGGGAGATAGAAAAGGCGGCCCTGGATGCACGGGTTAACCTAACAGCTGAGGAGAAAGAAAGAGTGCTCCAGAACTGTCATGCTGTTATGGAGCAACTGGACAAGATTGGAGACGAGGCACTAAAAGAAGTACCTGCTGCTTTTTACGGGCACAGTCAGCCGGGCATGATACGTGAAGACAAGCAAAAAGACTCGCTCCCGCTGGAAACAGTCCTGCAAAACGCCGCAGACGCGGACGAATACTGTTTCCATGTCCCGCGGATCGTCGAGGAATGATAGCCGGCCCGGCTGGTCACGGCCTGTCCGGCCCACAACAGGGGATGAAAATGGGTTTTCAAGCCCGCCTCCTCCTGGAGGATGTCCGATTTCCCTGTATCGACGACTTTGTCTAGCGGCTATAAGCGCTTGGCGAAGTGAAAGCACAGGAGCCGGCCCGGCGGGCATGGACGCCCGCCGCCTGCAACCGTGGCAGGATGCAGGCGGCCGGACAGCAGCGCCAAGACACGGTTTTTCATACTATACTAGAGAGGAGACCTATCGTGGATTTTACCAACCTGCCCCTGCACGAACTGGCAGCCTGGGTAAACAGCAACCCGGACCTGCTGGATGAAATGCCTAAAGATTTTTCCACACAGTGTTCCAAAAGCCAAAACCTGCAAATCTTCATCTCCTTTAACCCCCACAACCTGTTCCAGGATGTCGTCGGGGTCAAAGAGACACTGCGCCAGGGCAAGGAACTGCCCCTGGCCGGGGCCACTGTGGCCCTGGCCGATAATATATGCACTATGGACTCGGTCACCACCTGCGCTTCCGGGATGCTCTCCACATACAAGCATCCCTTCCAGGCCCGCCTGGTGGAAAAACTGCAAGCAAAGGGTGCCTTCATGGTGGGCAAAACAAACATGGAAGAGTTCGGCCTGGGCGCTTCAGGAGGCAGCTCCCATTTCGGGGAGACCAAAAACCCCTGGGACCCGAGCCGGTCTGCAGGCCATGGCGCTGCAGCGGCGACCGCCACCCTGGTAACCTTGGCCCTGGCCTCGGATGCCTGCGGCGAAGCCAGGCAGTCAGCTACCTACTGCGGAGTGGTCTCTTTAAAGCCGTCTTACGGCCGTATTTCCAGAAAAGGCGTTATCGATTACGCCCCATCTCTGGCACAACCGGGAATAATGGCCCGTAGTGTCCGGGATCTTGCTTTGGCCTTGGAACATACAGCCGGGGATGACCCTGCCGACCCCACAACGTTACAAATACCTGTACCCGCTTACACATCCCTGTTAAACCAGGACAAAAAACAGACATTCCGGGTTGCAGTCCTGGAAAACTGGGATGAGGCCCCGGGACTGGAAGAAAAAGTCCGGGACGCTTTTGAAGGTCAGCTGGCTTCATTGAAGAACGCTGGCCTGGAAATCGAAAGCGTCCCCCTTAAATCGTTTCAGGAAGCATACCTGGCTGCTGCCGTCATTAGCGCCGTAGAAGCTTTTTCCAGCCTGGCCAATTTCGACGGAGTCCGTTTTGGCCTTCGAGGAGAAGGCAAATCGCTGCAGGAGATGTATATCTCCACCCGCACAGAAGGTTTCAGCTCCAAAATCAAGGAATTTCTAACCTTCGGGGCCCTGGTTTCCAACGAAGAATACTACCAGGACTACTATTTGAAAAGCCAGAAAATGAGGGCCCGCCTGAAACAAGAACTCAGAACCTGCCTGGAACAGTACGACCTGCTGCTGACCCCGGCAGTCCCCTTTGCCGCCCCATTGCTTGCAGAATCCCGGGGCTCGTGGCCTCTCCCCGACCCCGCCTGCTACTTCACCGCAGCAGCCAACCTGTCGGGCTTGCCGGCCCTTACCTTTCCCGCTTATGCGGCACCGGGACTGCCGGCCGGGCTGCAACTGATGGGACGCTTCGGCGACGAAACGACCCTGCTTCAGGCGGCACTGCGAATAGAAAAAGAAAACCCGCTGCAATTGCCCGAACACGAGCAGGGGTTTAACGACCAGGGGGTGTGCTAAAATGAGCAAATTGGAAACCATCGTTGGGCTGGAAGTGCATGTAGAACTTTTGACACAAACCAAGCTCTTTTGCGGGTGCAGCGCTGCCTTTGGCGCCGACCCCAACACCCAGGTCTGCTCCGTCTGCCTGGGCCTGCCCGGGGAAACCCTGCCCCTGTTAAACCAGCAGGCCGTGGAGTTTGCCATGAAAACGGCCCTGGCCCTGAACTGCCAGGTGGCCGAGGAAATTACCTTCGACCGGAAAAATTATTTTTACGCCGACCTGCCCAAGGGCTACCAGATCTCCCAGTTTTTCCAGCCCATCGGCACCCGGGGCTACGTGGAGATCTTGAGCGACGGTGAGCCCAAAAAAATTGGCATCCACCAGATCCACCTGGAGGAAGACACAGGCAAACTGCTGCACGTGGGGGATATCCTGTCTTCCCCCTTCAGCCGGGTGGATTTCAATCGTGCCGGTGTCCCGCTGATCGAGATCGTCACTGAACCGGATATCCGCTCCGCCGAAGAGGCCCGGCTCTTCCTGCATAAACTGCGCAGCATCCTGCGCTACCTGGGTATTTCCGACTGCAAGATGGAAGAAGGCTCCATGCGCTGCGACGCCAATGTCAGCGTAAAACCCAGGGAGAGCAGCACCCTGGGCAAAAAAACTGAGCTGAAAAATATGAACTCCTTTAAATCAGTCTACAAGGGCATCGAGTATGAAGTAGAGCGCCAGGGCCGGCTGGTGGAGGAAGGCGGAGAAGTAATCCCGGAAACCAGGCACTGGGACGAGGTCCAGGAATACACCAAGGCCATGCGCAGCAAGTTTGTCTCCGCCGACTACCGCTGCTTCCCCGACCCCAACCTTCCCCCCCTGGATACATCCAGGGACTGGGTGGAAGCCATCAGGAAGGAGATTCCCGAACTGCCCGATATGCGCCTGGACCGTTTTGTGCAGGAATACGGGCTGCCCCTTTATGATGCGGAAATTCTGACTGCATCCCGGGAGCTGGCCGATTTTTATGAGGCGACACTAAAGGTTTTCCAGGACCCCAAAATGGTCAGCAACTGGACCATGGGGGAACTATTGAGCCTGCTCAATGACGCCGGGTTGGAAATCGGGGACTGCAAAGTAACCCCCGAAAGCCTGGGGGAGCTGCTGAAGATGGTCCAGGAGGAGGTCATCAGCCGCAACATTGGCAAAACCGTCCTGGAAGAGATGTTTGCCAGCGGAGAAAAACCGGATGCCATCGTGGAGAAAAAAGGACTGGTCCAGATTTCAGATGAAGATGCCCTGTCGGAAGTGGTGGCCAAAGTAATTGAGCAAAACCCCAAGTCCGTGGAGGACTATCACGGCGGGAAGAAAAAAGCTGTGGGCTTTCTTGTCGGCCAGGTGATGAAAGAAACGGGCGGGAAAGCCAACCCGCAAATGGTCAACGAAATGCTCAAAAAACAGCTGGACAGCCAGTAAATGGCCGTACAAGGCAAAAAATATCTCGTTGAAACCGAAAAGCCGAAGCTGCCGGGAAGCCTTTTCCCCGGTGCTTCGGCTTGATTCATCATTGATCCTGCTTCATGTCGGCTACAACCAGCCATTACGGACTTTTCCGGCAAAACAGCCGGCCCGCAGGGCCTGCACCAGCTCAGCGGTATTGCGGACAGGATAGGCAAACTCAGTATAGCAGCGGCCGATTTCTTCTCCCCTGTGAGCATCGCTCCCCCCGGTCCCGGGCAATCCCATGGCCCGGGACAGCTCCAGGGCACTTCTGTTTTCTTCACCGTTGTTCCCGCCGTTATACACTTCGATAGCCGCCAGCCCCTGCAGGCTGCCGACTTCCGCGCCCCCGTACCCCAGACCGCTGAAACGAAAGGGATGGGCGGCTACCACAGCGCCGCCGGCGCTGTTGACCCGGTGGATCAGGTCCTGGGCACTACACATCATCCGGCTGTATGAATTCCACTGTCCTATATTCTCGCTAAACACCAGGTAATGCCCGTTGATGGTGGGCACTTCCGCACCGACAAAAGCCACCAGCCCGTAGCGGGGGGCCAGGGCCAGGAAGGTTTCCGCTTTATTAAAAGAATGGTGTTCCGTGATGGCAATGCCGTCCAGTCCTGCTTCACGGGCCCGCTCCAGGGTTTCTTCGGGAGAACCCGTGGCATCATAGGAATAGGCCGTGTGAATATGCATGTCTACTTTCATGTTGCTTCTCCTGTTGGTTTTTGTTCAGTAATCAGATGTAGTATGAAAATGGAGTTTCCGTTTCCCGGTATCGGCTCCGGTTATCTTCGCGGCAAAGCGCTACGGCTCAGCTCAAGCTTCCGCCGTCCGACCTGCAAACTTAGGCGTCCTGCCACGGTTGCAGGCGGCGGGCGTCCATGCCCGCCGGGCCGGCTCCCAGCATTCACTTCGCCAAGCGCTTATAGCCGCTTGACAAAGTCGCCGATACAGGGA
>CAZOOA010000095.1:0-8259 GCA_964581355.1 uncultured Desulfovibrionaceae bacterium
GAAACCTCCAGGACTACATAACGCTGGTCACCTTCCCGGTTGCTCCTTATTTCCGGCAAACCGACATCAAAAACAGCGGATCCGCCGGAGTCCAGGTAGGCATAGCGTCCTTCTGTGTAACCGTCTTCCAGTGATGCTCCATAAGGGTTGATGGATACCCTTGGTCCCGCCTTACCGCCAACTCTATCGCTTTCTTTTTCTATGGTAATCGGCTCAATCATGCTGATTGTCCGGGTTGTTGTCACCCAACCGGTGCTGGCTGTATGCACTCCAAAGTGGGGGTATCGGCTTGCCGGTTGTGCCCGGGTATGCCCGCTGGATAAAACATCAACATTCATCCGGATCTGAAACCTTTCTCCCGACACCACAGAGGGTGGATCTTCCCAGGTAAACCTGGCGTGCCGGTCTTCCGTGTGAGAGTAAGGGCCTCGACCATATCTTGCTTCTTCATAGACGTCTACAGAGTAGTTCACTTCGATTTCTTTTTCATTCAAGCGGATGAAAGCGCCTTTTCCCAAGTTTAAGTCTGCATAGTGACCGGGGTGTTCGTAATTTTCACCATCGGGGTAAAACTGGTACAGAGTATCCACGTGCACCCATGCATATTCACCAGAAGACTCTGCTTGCTGTGGCGCGAACACCCCTACAATGCTGAACATAAACATAAAACAGATAAGACTTGCCATTATTTTGTTTTTCATTTTTTTCTCCTTCCATTTTTTCTTTTTCGTTTTTCCCAGGCCCTACATAGATCATAGACCCTGTGCTGGACAAATCCTGGACGGAGTCAGAACCTGAGGGTTTTCCGTGTAGTTGCGCCAAGCGACAAAATACGTAGCAAAACTGCGCAAGACATCCCTGTTAAGAGCCAAAAATAATCGGGCCGGGTCACCTCCTGTTTTTTTTCTTGGAAAAAACAAGTTGCATAGTACGATAACAAATAATTATACAAAAATATATCACCCTTAAGGGTGATATATTTCTTTTTTTGTTCTTTTTTGTGTTCTTTTAAGCAGTTTTTATCTTGGTGGACATTGGGGAAATGCGAACACTTCCACGGCTAAAGCCGTGGGCTTTCCGCCAGGTTGATCGTAACAAGTGAGTTGTTCCTGCTGCTCGATCAAGATTTCATTTGCTTACATATTTGCCTACATAATGATAGAATCATCGCCGCCTCGGGCCATAATGATCTCTCCGGCTTCGTCCAGGCGCCTGATAATCCCAACTATTTTCTGTTGTGCTTCTTCTACTTCACGCAGCCGGACCGGCCCCATAAAGTCTAAGTCTTCCTGTAACATTGCAGCGGCCCGTTTGGATACGTTACGATACAATCGCTCCTTGACTTCCTCGCTGGAACCTTTCAGTGCTTTAGCCAATTCCTTGCTATCGACTTCCCGTACCACACGCTGAATGGAAGCATCGTCCAATGTGATAATGTCCTCGAAGATAAACATGCGTGCCCGAATCTCATCAGCCAACTCCGCATCCTCTTTTTCCAGTTCTTCCAGGATTAATTTCTCGGAGCCACGGTCAATGCTGTTCAATATGTCCACTATGGCATCAATTCCCCCAGCCTGGGTGAAATCTTGCTGGAAGAATGAAGACAATTTTTCTTTTAAAACCTCTTCTACATCTTTTAATATTTCTGGTGATGTACGCTCCATCAAGGCAACCCGTTTTGCAATATCTGCACGCATTTCCTCAGGCAATTCGGACAAAACGGCGGCTGATTGCTGTGAATCAAGGTAAGATAATATGAGAGCAATGGTTTGAGGGTGTTCATTGCGGATCAGCGTAATTATTTGGTTGGGGTCAGTGCCCCTTACAAAAGAAAACGGCTTAACTTTAACCTGTTCTTTCATGCGCTTGATAATTTCTGTTGCTTTTTGGGGCCCCAGTGTTTCTTCTAAAACTTTCTTGGCGTAATCCAACCCGCCTTCCAGCATAAACTGTTGAGCTTGACCTAAAAGCATGAACTCTTCCATGACAGCGTCTCTTGTTTCTCTGTCAATCTTACTCATGTTGGCTATTTCCATTGTAATACCCTCAATATCTTCTTCGGGCATCTGTTTTAGCACTTGAGACGATTTCTCCGGCCCAAGGCTTAATAATAGTATTGCTGCCTTTTTCTTACCGGATAATTTGTCTATATTTACCATAAATAACTCCTTTTGGGTAAATAATGATGCTCGCTTTTCTATAAAAAGAACTCGTTATCATTTATTGACTGGCTGCTTCGTTAAATATTTTCTGCCACAAAGTAGCCGGTCTCATCCTTTTCAATAATAACAGGATAGCTTCTTGTTTCAAATTACTTTTGAATTAATTATACAGATTTCTTGCTATCTTTACAATATCGCATTTTTTCTTTTACGGACTATTTTATTCATCTAACTCGTCTTGCTTGTGTCTTAGCGCCATCCGTTCTTGTCAGGGTGGGAAGGGGGAGGGGAAGAAAAGGTAAGGGTTAGTGCGGACGGTTGTAAATAGTTATTGTTGCCTTTATTGTGCTACCATTAATTACCCCCAGCCTCCGGGTAGATGCCCTTCGTTCAACAGTTTTAGCTCCTTCTCCAGGCGGTACAGCTTTTTCTTCGCTGAATTTTTTGCTTCATGATAATCCTGCTGGCGAAGAAAAGCGGCCTCCTCAAGTGCTGCCAGGCGGGCTTCCTGTTCATGGATCAACCGTTCAACTTTTTCTTTACGTCGGGCAATCCGTTGTTGGAATTTGCGGTCTTGAAAATTCATTTCATACTCCATATGGGTTTAGTTAATTCTTGCGCATTTCGGATACATTTCGCCCGGTCGCTAAACCTTCATGGTTCTGGTATTGACCGGGCTGGGGCTTATCCCAAATATTATCACTGTTAACACACACCAAGCGTCTTTTTCAAAACGGACACCGTTGATTATACATTTCCTGCAAATCAATCCAATCAGTCAAGCTCATATCCCCAGTTTTTAAACACACCTTCCAGTTGCCCAATAATTGACTCCAAGGGTAAATCTTTGATAAGTTTAGGCTCCGGCAAGTCTGCAATGATATCACTGCAATATTTTTTGCCCCCACCCAGCTGATCCAACACGATCACCGCGCCTTTATCGTCTTCAGATCGCAGCAGCCTGCCAAATTGCTGCCTTAAAACCCGGGTGACTTCGGGAACATCGAGCTCATAGAAAGGATATAAACCTTTGTTTCTCAGGTAGCGGCTGCGGGCTTTGTGCAGCGGATCATCCGGATAGACAAATGAGAGCTTCTCTATAATAACACAACTTAAAGCCGGCCCTTTCACATCAACTCCCTCGTAAAAGCTTTTTGACCCGAAAATCACAGCATGTTCATCCTTTTTAAAGCTTTCCAGGTCGGCACGTTTCGGGGCGTCTTTTCCACCCAGCACGCTGATGCCTTGTCCTTCCAGCGGCATTCGGACTTTTTCGATTACCTTTTCCATACGTTCCAGGCTGCTGAACAAAACCATGACCCGCCCGCCGAGCATCGTGGCCATACCAACCACAGCTTTTGCCGCATACGCCGCGAAATTTGGACTTCTATAACCGGGCGAATCGTCCGGTATGGCCAGCACGCTGTTTTGGGCATAATGATATACATTTGGCAGCGGCTTTTGAAAAATGAGCGCTTCATCGTCCAGGTGCTCAAACCCCAGGGCGCGGGCCAGCCGGTCGTAGCTGTTATTTTCGGCCAGAGTGCCTGATGTAAGCACCATCGAACTGCAATTTGAAATAACCTTGCTGTAGAATTTCTCTGCCACATCCAACGGCGCGATACGGAAAGACCAGCGGCTTTGCCTGCATTCCAGGTAACAGCAGTTTTGCTCATCCTCTTCTTCCTGGAAGCATTCCACCAGCAGGCCGGCCCAGGCGCGACAGGCACTTATATAGGTTAAACCTTGCTGGTTCAAAGTGCTGTCTTCAAACCCGTCGTCTTTCGCTGTAATCGCTGCCATGGTATCATCCAGAAAATCTGCCAGCGATTCAAGGAGAGCCGACAGGGATAGCGCCGCCTGCTTCAAATTCTCGTCTTCGGGGACCTCCAGTCGACGGCTGTGGTTTTCGTGTTCCGGCAAATAGGGGGCCAGCAGCTGTAAGATATCGCCTATATACTGCCTAATATAAGCGATATCTTCCTCGGCCGGGCCGATATCCAGCCCCGGCAGGTGTTTTTTCCCGTGAAACTGCAAAAAACGAAGGAATCCTTTATCTTGTCCCTGCACAAGCCGGCCCAGGAAATGGCCCAGTTCGTAAGAGTCCAGCTCCCGGGTAAAGGCCTGGAAGGATTTTTCTTCCAATGCATGGGCTTCATCGATTATGAGCCGTTCCATTTCCGGGTAATTACCCGGCCAGGTTAAAAGCAGGGAGTGGTTGATAGTGCAGATATGGGAATTTTTCATGGCTTTTACTTTGCGGTGATAAAAACAGCTCTCCAGATAGCTGCAGTCTTTGCCTGCACAGTCTTCTTTGCGGCAGCGGGCCCGGTTCACCAGCGCTTCAAGTGCCGGGTAATTGATTTTGAACCAGAAAGAGATGTCTTCGGCTTCACCTGAGGTGCTGCTCCTGGCCCAGTTGGCAAGGTAGGTCCGGGCAAGCCTTGTTTCTAAATCAGCTGCCATACCTGCCGCCTCTTCTTCCACCATACGCCGGCAGATATAATTGGAAATACCTTTCATGTCGGCAAAACGCATACCCGCCAGCTCCAAGACTTCGGCCAGCCGGGGAAGTTCATCCTGCAGCTGCTGCTGCAGGTTTTTGGTGTTGGTGCTGATAAAGACCTGCTCTTCTTCCCGGGCGGCCCAGATCAGCGCGGCAAGCAGGTAGGCGATGGTCTTACCGCTGCCGGTAGGGGCTTCCACAAAAAGAGCCCGGTTCTGCTGGAAGGCTTCGGCAACCTTCCCGGCCATCTTGATTTGCTGGGGACGTTTGCGGTAGCCCGGGAAATGCTCAGTCCATTTTGATTCGTCTTCCAGGATAGGCGTTATTCTGTCCAGGGTATACCTGCAGGATGGTTTTCCCCGGGACGGAGATGAGGACAAAAACGGAGCCTGCCTTTTTCCAACCGTTCTGCACAGGGTTGCAGGCTCTATCTCCCGCAGGTAGGGCAGCCAGTTCCAATCGGAACCATTTAACATGGCCAAGGTGTTTTCCAGGATCCCTGTATCGTCCCGGGACAGGTCGTTAAGCAGCTGACCTACCAGCTTTTTGGTATCCCGGGCATCGGCAAGGGCGCGGTGAGCGCCTGAAAGCTCCTCATGTAAATAATGCTTGAATAAGTAGTCCATGTTGTGCCCGGCCAACGCGGGCTTGAAAATCAAAAACAGCAGCAGGCTGTCCAAAAACTGGTTTGGGAGCTTTTCCCACAGCGCTTTTTCCAGCATGCGCTGTTCGAAGCCGGCATTGTGGCAGACCAGGGGATAGTCGGTGATGAAATCTAAAAACTCTTCTTTGATCTCTGCAAATTTTGGCGCACGGCGCAGCTTTTCTTCCGTGATCCCTGTGCACATTTTCAAGATATGCGGGGACACCCGGGACACAGATGGGTTGACAAGCTGCTCATACGTTTCCTCTTCCCCGCCGGGCAGCACCTTGACAGCACCGATTTCGATGATCTCATCCCTTGCGCCAACACCGGTGGTTTCCAGGTCCAGGTAGATCACTTCTTCCAAAGGCTCACCTCTTTTATTGCGGTTTATTGCATAGAGAGAGTTAATGGCATGATTTCTAGATTATACCAGAAAAACGACCCGGCTTCACCTGCCCCTTCCCCGCTTAGTTGATAATCAAAGTAAACTTCTCTTCCAGGTACGAAGCGGCAAGGGAGCGGAAATACCAGGGGATATCACGGCCAAACAAACTTGCTTATAAATTATATTCTGACATATTGCAGCAATCTCCTTTAAAGAACTATGTCTTTTTATGTCTTATTCATTGGAACAATTATTCTCATACTGGTTGACTTGCTGATTAACTGTAGCAGAGGTATTATTGTTTTAAAGCAATGGCATACTATCCTTGAAGATTAGTGGGGGGCAGGTGTTGAAACTATTGCCTGGATTTAATAACATTAGCCTGAATTGTACAGCTGAAGAACAATGAAACCAATAAACAGGCGTGAACTTATACGTAAAAAAAGATGCCCCACGAACAGCGATAAAGTGGGGCATCCACAACACTTATGTATATGGCACGCCCGGAAGGATTCGAACCTTCGACCCTCGGATTAGAAGTCCGAAGGTTTCGTGTATCAAATTGTTCATACAGTATTTTACAGTTTCTAAAAGCCACAAATACGCATCTCCCGGTTGGGAAGGCAGTACATATTATTTAAAAATTTTATTGTGTTCAATGTGTTTGGGATTCAACTTGCCACAAACTTGCCACAAGGAAATATACCTAATTTTTTTCTCTATCTGCGCACGTTTTATTTGCCTTTTAAATTTAACCGCTTGAAAGCGTCTTCAACTATATTATCTGTAATAAACCTGGGGTTTATTTCTTGTATTTTCAAAATAATAATTTTTGCCCGCTCTCTTGATAACCCTCCTGATTCGACCAGTATACAAATTAATTCTATTCCCCATTTTATCGGGGTTCCTTCTTCCTCACACCTTCGCCTCAGTGCTTTATCGTTTGTAACAAGTGTCCAGCCATTCTCTTTGGCAAGGATTAAACATAAATTATCCTGAAAGGACAATGCTCCCCTTTCTTGGGAAGCTTGTATGATTTGTTCCAGTTCCGGTTCTATTAGTTTTATTCCAAGCTGAATACAACCATCTTCAGTTATTTCTTCAACTTCACCCAATAAAGGGGTTGGCAGATATAGCTGCGCCAAATGATTATTAATTAAACTGATCAAAGTACTGTCGCACTGCAAGTAATCTATCATAACATTAGAATCTGCTATTAGGCCAATTCCCTTTAAGTCGTTCATACTTATACCCAGGAAGAGGCTACTTCTCGCATGGTCTTGGTATTAAGCCTTAGAATTTCTGCCCCTCTATTCAGGCTAATTAATTCATTATCAATTGCAGTGCGGACAAGTTTATATAAACGATTCTCAATAAAGTGCAAAGGAGACAGTGATTCCGGTTCTTGAGAGCGAAGTCTTTCCGGCGTCTGATGAAATTTATCCGCTGAAAGACCTTCCGGTTCATCTGCACCTTTCAAGGTTCTGCCGGTTTTTTGCTTATATACATTCTGAAATTTTCCCCAAATGGAGTTCCCCAGGTTTTCAGAAAGGCGATACAAAACAGTTTTATAGCTAACCTGGAAGATGCGTTTTACCTTTAAAACCCGATCTAAAAAGGGCAACCCGTAGGTTTCTTCCCACTCTGATAGAAAAGCTTCTTCCGGCATTAAGAAGTAAGAAGCAAATACATTTGCTTCCATTTCCTGCTCTTTGTCTTCTAAGGTTTCTTCTACATTGTAGGAATCCATATGAAGAATTAAATGCCCCAGCTCATGGGCAGCACTGAAGATCCAGCGTTCAACGGATATTCTTTCCCAGACATTAACAATAACAGCAGGCCCTCCATCCTCTTCAGCAACAGACAGGCCGAAAAAGCCATCTGAGGCAAGGGCTATGGGATATAATTTTATTCCTGCAGATTCGAGCAGGCCGGTTATGTCGTGTATGGGTTCTTTGCTATCTAGCTTCAATAATTGTCTCGCCTTTTCCGCTGCAAGCTTTGCCCTGTTTCCACCTACAGGGATAGAAGACAAATCTGCAGCAAGATCTTTGAATCTATACTCTTTTCGGTCATTCAATGATTCTTCCAGGAAATTATAATCACTAAGCCATTTAGTTACATCTAACAGAATACTTTCCCGGTTGTTCATCTTTTTTAGAGCTCTAAATCTCGCTTTGGTCAAAGTATTGACCGGGACGAGCAAGTCTTGAACTTTTACTCCAAGGCAGGAGGCAATGTTTTGCAGGGTAGATACTTTGGGAATTGATTTTCCATTCTCGATATTCCTGTAAGATAGCCTTGAAATGCCCGCAAGTTCAGCGGTTTGGATCTGTCTAAGCCCCTTTGCGTTGCGAAGCAGGCGGAGGTTTTTGCCAATAACTTGTTTGTCCATATTCACCACCCTTTTTGTTTTATTATATACAATTTATCATTACATGTAAATATGTTAATTATACTTATCAATAATATTGCCCAGCCTGGACGAGTCAGAATCATAATAGATCTACGCCTTGTGGGAGACTCTATGGATTTTGAAGCATCACTTAAAAAAAAGATG
>CAZOOA010000096.1:0-7827 GCA_964581355.1 uncultured Desulfovibrionaceae bacterium
CCACTTTCGAAAACTAGCCCTGCAAGCTGCTAAATTCCCTAAATTCCCTAAATTCTTTTGAGGAACGATACCTGCCACAAGAGCCGTCCCCCTGGCAGGACTGGAAAAAACTGATTCATTCGTATAAAGTGGAGGCCGCCTGGCAGTGTTTTTGCTGCCAGGTATCTCCATTATAAAAGCATGTGCGTGAAACTGTAAAACGAGGAGGTAAAAAATGGCAAACACAGATGAAACGAGCTTGCAAAAAGCAAAACAAAGGGCTGGAATGGCCAGGCAATCAGAACAAGGTGGCTATTCCCGGGAGGTTCAGGAAGAATTGCTGCAGCAGTCCAGTAAAAGCAACCTGGGCAATTTTCTGTTGGAAAAGGCTTTTATGCTGTCAGGAATGCTGACCATTTTGATCCTGCTCCTGATCCTGGGTTTTCTGCTGCAAAACAGCTGGCCTGCTTTGCGGGAAATCAGTCTGCTGGAATTTCTCACCGGCCGGCGCTGGATGCCCTCATCTCCCGAGCCGGGTTTTGGGGCCCTGCCCCTGATCCTGGGCTCCGTTTTTGTCACTGTGGGTGCCTTGCTCATGTCTGTGCCCTGGTCCATAGCGGCAGCAATTTACCTGGGGGAGGTGGCGCCTGGCAAAATCAGGGAAATATTAAAGCCCATCGTCGAGATCCTGGAGATCTTTCCCTCTGTAGTCTTGGGTTTTATCGCCCTGGTGGTGGTCAGCCCCATTATTTCCAACGTCTTTAATCTTTCCAGCGGGCTGATCGGCCTGAACGGGGCCATTGTGCTCGCCGTGATGACGCTGCCAACAATAATCTCCATCAGCGAAGATGCGCTGAATAGTGTGCCTAAAGACTTTAAAGAAGCATCCATCGCCCTGGGTGCCACCAGGTGGGAGACGGTAAGGAATGTGAGCCTCCCTGCGGCCAGTTCTGGGATTGTGGCGGCAATCATGCTGGGCTTCGGGCGGGCTGTGGGGGAGACCATGGCTGTGCTGATGGCTGCAGGCAACGCGCTGGATATGCCCCTTAAGGAAATCTTAAACATACCTCTGCCCACACTGATGCAGTCCCTGCGGACGCTAACAGCCACCATTGCCATTGAAGGCAGCGATGTTCCCTGGGGCAGCACCCATTACCATGCCTTGTTTGTCATCGGCTTGATTCTCTTTGTGATTACTTTTGTTGTAAACCTGGTTTCGGATATCATGCTTTCCCGCTTTCAGGAGGTGAACCGCAATGACTGAGCGGCAGGCAACCATCAACCGGAAGCGAATCAGGGAAAAATTCTGGTTTGCTGTTTGTGGGTTTTTTATGCTGCTTACCCTGGCTGTGCTCTTTTGGATTTTACATGATGTCATTTCCAAGGGCTACAGTTCCATCAACTGGACCTTTCTTACCGAGCGGCCCCGGCAGCAGATGACCGAAGGGGGGATCATGCCGGCCATCGTGGGAACCTTTTATGTCGCTTCCCTGACGATTATCATTTCTGTTCCCCTGGGCATAACCTCTGCCATCTACCTGAACGAATATGCCAGCAAGGGGCTGCTGGTGCGGATCATCCGCCTGAGTATTCGTAACCTTTCCGGTGTCCCCTCGATCGTCTATGGCCTTTTTGGGCTGGGCCTTTTTGCTGCAACCCTGAAGCTGGGGACTTCACTGATCTCTGCAGCATTGACCCTTTCCATTATGAGCCTGCCCTGGGTAATCACAGCATCGGAAGAAGCGCTAAAAGCTGTTCCCAATACCTTCAGGGAAGGTGGGCTGGCCCTTGGAGCGACCAAATGGCAAACCATCAGGCAGCTGGTTCTCCCCAACGCCATCTCCGGCATGGCCACCGGCTCTATTCTCAGCCTGGCCCGGGCTGCCGGTGAAACTGCGCCCATTATCCTTACCGGTGCGGCATTTTTCCTGCCGGTGCTGCCCTCGTCCCTTAGTGACCGTTTTATGGCTATGCCGTACCATTTATATATCCTTGCCACGCAGCATATGAGTCCGGAAATAGTTCGCCCCATAGCTTACGGGACAGCGCTGGTTTTGATCGCTTTGGTCATGCTGCTTAACCTGGTCGCTATCATCTGGCGTTACCAGGTTCGGAAACGGCAAACCTGGTAAGAAATGATTAATGTAGAAGAATTAATTTAGAAAAACCTGGTGGAAAGATAGAATAAAAGAGGGAGGTACGTATTTATGTCGGAAAACGGATTCATCTTTATTTCTGAGGGGTTAAACCTCTGGTATGGGAAAACCCAGGCCTTAAAAGATGTTTCAGTGAGTATTGAAAAACAGAAAGTTACTTCGATTATCGGGCCTTCCGGTTGTGGGAAGTCCACTTTTCTCAAAGTCCTGAACAGGATGGTGGACCTGGTCCCGATAGTTAGATATTCGGGAAATGTAATTTTTCATGGGCAGGATATTTTCAGTGAAAAGATCAACCTGGTCAATTTACGGACCATGGTCGGCATGGTCTTTCAAAAACCCAACCCTTTCCCCAAATCCATTTACGATAATGTTGCCTTCGGTCCCCGTATTCATGGAAAAAAGAAGAAGGCGGAACTGGATGAGCTGGTGGAAAAAAGTCTCAGGCAGGTGGCTCTCTGGGAGGAAGTCAAGGACCGTCTGCACGATTCGGGCCTGGGGCTTTCCGGGGGTCAGCAGCAAAGGCTTTGTATCGCCAGGACGCTGGCTAATGAGCCCGAGGCTATTCTCATGGACGAACCCACATCGGCACTGGACCCTACGGCCACCTTGCGGATTGAAGATTTAATCCGGACTCTGAGAAAGCAGTATCATATTATCATCGTTACCCACAATATGCAGCAGGCGGCAAGGGTTTCGGACCATACTTTATTTTTCCTCAGCGGGGAACTGGTTGAAGCAGGAGAAACAGAAACCATGTTTACAAACCCGAAAGACCAAAGGACGGAGGATTATATAACCGGGCGTTTTGGTTAAGCAGGCGCGTTGTTTCATTTAAAAAAAGGAGGAAAAATAGATGGAAGCAGGAGGTCAGTTTAATAAACGCATCCAGTTTGAAAAAAGGATGGAAAAGCTGCAAAAGCAGCTGCTGCAGATGGGGGAACTGGTGGAAAACTCCATTGCCAAGGCAGTCCAGGCTTTAAAGGAGCAGCAGGTTTCCCTGGCGGAAGAAGTGATCGGTGAGGACGATGAAATAGACCGGCTGGAGATGGAAATTGAGGAAGGCTGCCTGACCCTGATCGCCACCCAGCAGCCCATGGCCAAGGATTTGCGCAAGGTGGCCACCCTGTTTAAAATGATCGTGGACCTGGAGCGGATGGCCGATTATGCCACCGATATCGCCAAGCTGGTGCGCCGTATCGGGGATGAGCCCCTGATTAAACCGCTGGTCGATATCCCGCGCATGGCCTCGCTTACCCAGCAGATGGTCAAAGAGTCCCTGGACGCGTACATCCAGGAGGACGTGGACCTGGCTGTAGAGATGGCGGCCAAAGACGACGAGGTGGATAAACTGCACAAACAGATTTTCCGGGAACTGTTTACCATCATGCTGGAAAATCCCCGGGTGATCACCCAGGCCACCCACCTGCTTTTTGTCAGCCGCTACCTGGAACGAATCGCTGATCACGCCACCAACATCGGGGAAGAGGTAGTCTTCCTGGTCACCGGAGAAAAAAAGGATTTGAACGAATAACCTGCCAGGGGCAAGAAATTGGTTGGTGGGGACAGCCACAAGAACCGATCCTCTGGCAGGCTTACGATCAACTTAGCAGAAAGCCCACGCTTTAGCCGTGGGAGTATGTCAAACAAGAACAGTCTATCAAGCCAGCATAAAATTGGTTGACGAAAAGGGCAGGAATATCCTCCGGGTTGTAGAATAAAACAAGCAAGTCAAAAAGTGCACAAATGGCTTGACAAATAAAACCGAAGGAGATATGCCGTGTCCTGGACCATTGGAAATATCCGTGAGCAGGCCTTTAACATGCAGGAACAGCTGGTTTCCTGGCGTCGGGAACTGCATGCCCTGGCAGAGCCTGCCTTTCAGGAGAAAAAAACCTCTGCCTACCTGGAGTCCAAATTGCAGGAATTGGGGCTGGAGGTAATTACCCGGGCGGGAAGTGATACCGGCCTTTTGGCCTTCTGCGCAACAGGGGACAGCAGCGCACCAACCGTTGCCCTGCGCGCCGATATGGACGCCCTGCCCATTGAAGAAAAAACAGGCCTGCCCTTTGCCTGCCAGGAAGGTTATATGCATGCCTGCGGTCACGATGCCCACATGGCCATGGCCCTGGGCGCCGCCGCTGTCTGGAAACAGCTTCCCGACCCTCCCCCGGGCAATTTGCTCTTGATCTTCCAGCCGGCGGAAGAGTGTCCCCCGGGCGGTGCCCTGACCATCATCGGGTCGGGCCACCTGGAGCGCTTTTCCCCCCGGGCTATTTTTGGGCTGCATGTCAACCCTTTGATGGATGTGGGCAGCATCGGCCTGAAATCCGGTCCTTTGATGGCTGCCGCCGACTCCTTTACCCTGAAAGTTATCGGCCAAGGGGGCCACGGGGCGGCTCCCCATCATTGCGTGGATCCCATTACCACGGCATCCAGCATCATCCAGGCCTGGCAGCAGCTGGCCAGCCGCCAGGTCGATCCCCTGGAACCCATCGTGGTCTCCATCGGTTCCATCCACGGTGGGCAGCAGTTTAACATCATTGCCGAAGAGGTGGAGCTGAAAGGGACGGTGCGCACCTTGAACGAGTCGCTGCGGGAATCGGTTCCCTCCATGCTGGAAACCATGGCTAACCGGACAGCGGAAGCCTTCGGGGCCCGCTGCGAGTTTTCCTATCAGCGTGGATTCCCCGTTTTGTACAACGATGAAGAAAAAACCGCCCTGGTGCGTGATATGGCCGGGCAGCTCTTAAATGAGCAGGATGTTATCGAACTGCCCAACCCCTTCATGGGCGGTGAGGATATGGCCTATTTCCTGCAGCGCATCCCGGGCTGTTATTTTCTCCTGGGAACCCGGCCCGAGGGTGTGAAGAACCCTTACCCCTGGCACAGCCCCCATTTTGACCTCAACGAAAAAGCCCTGCCTTACGGCACGGCCCTGCTAACAGCTTGCGCAGCCCGGGCCCTGACCGCAGTGTCTGAGGGTTGAGCTTGTCTATTATGTTAGCGGAAGATACTGCCAACGGATAAATGGCCTGCTTCCTGCCGCGGTAATTGCCTTCTCTGCTGTAAATTTAACCACTACTTAACTATAGTTTAATGTTCTTTTAACAAAAGAAATGTATTATTGATTATATGAATGCCCTTGTTCAAATTGGCCGGGATAAAGCGGTTTACTTAAGTGATGCCAGGGCAAAAAGTGCTGTGTGGTGGAATTATTGCTGCGCTATAACCAAAAATGGTGGCGCCAGGCAAGCAAACTCGATCAAGTTAGACTTTTTGCAGTGGAATGAAAATTACTTACTCCAAGAGGTGAATGATGAAAAAGGCAAGTGTTCTATTTTTGTGCACGGGAAATTCGGCTCGCAGCCTCATGGCGGAGGCTATTTTGCGGCATTACGGCGGAGAGCAGTATGAGGTGTTCAGTGCAGGCATAGACCCTCAAGGCGTCAATCCACTTACAGAAAAAGTATTGGAAGAAGCGGGCATCGGCATTGAAGGCCTTTCTTCAAAAAAACTGGACATGTATTTAGGCAAGAAACATTTCAGCTATGTAATAACTGTATGCTCCGATGCAGAAAAGAAGTGTCCCAGCGTTTTTCCCGGAGTTGGCAGGCGCTTGAAATGGTTTTTTGAAGATCCGGCGGCAGCGGCAGGCGCTGAAGCCGAAAAGTTGGAAAAGTTTCGCATGGTTCGGGATCAAATAGAAGAACAGGTAAAGAACTGGATCGAGGAGCAAGGATCTGCTTGATTGTTTTATAATCCCCCAACCTGGACGGGCCGGCTCGATAAAAGCCGGCTGTTAAAACGTCTCCTTGCTTTCTCCGGTTTTCATCCCAATATATTCAGCACCGTTTGCTTCATTTCATCTTTGTTGATTACCTGCTGGTGAAGGACCGGTCGCTTATCCAGGTCCTGCAGCCCCCGGGGTATTTCCATTCCGGTATACCCGGAAAGCATTTGCAAAAGTTCAAACTCGGAATGTTTCCGCGTTACGTCCTCCCCCAGCAGGGCCTGGGAAACGCTCAGGTTGAACTTGAACGGGCTGGCCGTGGAAATAACGACACTGGGCGTGGGATCTCCTGTTTCCTGGCAGTATTTATCGTAAACTGACAGAGCAACAGCCGTATGGGTATCAACGGCGTAGTTATACGTACGGTGCGTTTGACGAATCGCCTCTGCAGTTTCCCTGTCATCGGCATAATCGCCCCAGAAATGCTCTCGCATGGCTTCCATCGTTGGATGATCAACACTGTAGCAACCCTGGTTTTGCAAGTCACTCATCCATGCACGGATCCGGTCCGTGTCATGCCCCGTCAACTCAAAGAGCAGGCGCTCCAGGTTGCTGGAGATCAGTATATCCATGGAGGGCGAAAGAGTGCGGTAAAATTCCCGGTTGGCATCATAGTTGCCGCTGCGGATGAAATCTGCCAGGATGTGGTTGCGGTTGGAAGCACAAATCAACTTTCCTACAGGCAGACCCATTTGCTTGGCATAATAGCCGGCCAGGATATTGCCGAAGTTGCCGGTCGGGACGACGAAATTGACAGGATCTTTTTCCTGGATTACCTCCTCTGCCATAAGCTTCAGGTAGGAGGAGAAATAATAGACAATTTGCGGGACCAATCGCCCCCAGTTAATGGAGTTGGCCGAGGAAAAACGCCGGCCTTTATCTGCCAGCTGCCTGTTTACTTCCCCCGCGGCAAAGATTTTTTTGACACCTGTTTGTGTGTCGTCAAAGTTGCCCCGAACTGCAACAACGGAAACATTGCTGCCCTCCTGGGTAACCATCTGTTTTTTTTGCACTTCACTGACGCCCTCGTCGGGAAAGAAAACAACGATCTTTGTTCCCGGCACATCGGAAAACCCTTCCAGAGCTGCTTTGCCGGTATCGCCTGAAGTAGCCACCAGGATTACTATTTCTTCCCTGGTCCCCGTTTTCTCCATGGAGCCGGTTAGCAGGTAGGGCATCAATTGTAAGGCCATATCTTTGAAAGCACAGGTGGGGCCGTGCCATAATTCCAGGAGGTGAAGGTCTTTGCTCAAAGAATGAAGGGGTGCCACTTCGGGCGAATCAAACCGGTCCGGACCGTATGCCTTTTGTGTCCACTGCAATAGTTCTTGTTCAGAGAATTCATCTAAAAAGGGACCGGTAATGGATGCGGCCAGTTCCGGGTAGGAGAGTTCGCGAAGTTTTCCAAAAGCCTGTCCTTCCAGGATGGGTTTATTTTCCGCGGGGACGAAAAGCCCCCCTTCGGGTGCAATGCCCTGCTTGATTACCTGGGATGCTTTGAACAGCCGGCCTGTTTCTCTTGTACTGTAATAATTCACTCTGCACCTCCATATCATATTCCATTTTCATAGTAACCGCTGCCGCGAAGCTAACCGGAGTCGATACCGGGAAACTTAAAACTCCATTTTCATACTATCATTTTGCTTCATCTTCGTAAAGCTATCCAGCCAATATTCTTCTTCTAGAGCCTTGTTTCAGCTCGAAATCAGGAAAACTTAATCGAATCAAAAAAAAAAGCAGGAAAAATATCTAATTATAGAGAAACTTTCTTTCACAATATGCGACTAGATCTTAATAATGGGAATAGCAAGAGGTTGCAACGGTGTAAACAGGCAAATCAATCGTGCTGGATTTGTGCTGGAGGGTGCCTGGTAATTTTTCCGGCGGAATAGTATGGAC
>CAZOOA010000097.1:0-2758 GCA_964581355.1 uncultured Desulfovibrionaceae bacterium
CAAGCCACCCGGTTGCGAAGCCACTGCAGCATCAACATCAGCCGCTGCTTAAGCGTGGTTAACCTTTTGGACATTTTTCTCACCTCCACCGGGATATTATGCCCAATCCTGCCGTTTTTAATCAGGAAAAGACCGCCTGAGAAGGGAGAAAAACAAGCTTTTCTGTCTTCCAAAAGAGGCCTGCCAAAAAGTTGAAAGAGCTAAAGCAGAGCAACAGGAAAGTCTAACCGCCACGGCCCTACCGGGCCACAACAGGGGATGAAAAACCTTGCTTACGTTCGAAGTGCTGGTTTTCAATATCTCCTCCCCCTAACCGGGGAGCTGGCGAATTCGTCCTGCGACGTTGGTCTCTGTGGCCAAAGGCGCTCGGTGACCGAAGGTTCTCGGGCGGTCCGGCCGACAGGACGTCGGCCGCCGGGATCAACCCGGACGGGAGTTAAACCGGGGAGGCCGCCCGAGAACCCCGAGGGAACCTTAGCGCCTTCCACAGGGTTACCCCGTCGCCCGGACGACAGCGCCAAGACGCGGTTTTTCATACTAAGACTATTTCAGCCCATGGATACATATAATGTGAAAATGCTATGAAGGGGCAGTGTACGGAGGCACTTCATGAAAGAGAAAATAAAAAAAGCCCGGTTTTACCGGGCAAAAAAGACAGAATCATGGAAGCAGGCTTTGCTCTATGCCCCGCTGCTAACCCTGGCTGTGTTCCTGCTACCGGCATTGCTGGCCACCTTTGTGGGACAGGGAGCCAAAACCCCGCAAAACCAGGAGGAGGAAGCAAAACAGATTCCCCTGGAAAGGGAAACAGAACGGGAAGAAACAAGGCCCCTTTCCCTGCAGATTTTCGACGTGCAGCTCAGGGAGCATGTGGAAATGGAACTGGATGAATATTTGGTCGGAGTTGTTGCTGCCGAAATGCCGGCGCGTTTCCACCTGGAAGCACTAAAAGCACAGGCCGTTGCGGCCAGGACATATGCCCTGCACCGAACCATATCATTCGGAGGCAACGGCTGCCCGGTCCATAAAGGAGCTGACCTCTGCACCGATAGCACCTGCTGTCAGGCCTGGGTGGGAGAAGAAGAAATGAACTCCCGCTGGCCCCGGGAAAAGGCCCTTGAATTCGACCAGCGGGTTACCCGGGCGGTTGCTACTACCCGGGGGATGGTGGTGACTTATGGCGAAGACCTGGCTCAGACCCTGTACCACTCTACCTGCGGCGGTATGACAGAAGCGGCGGGAAATGTTTGGGACGGGAGCAACCCCGGTTACCTGCAAAGCGTTGTCTGCCCTTTTTGCCACCATTCCCGCCACTTCCAGGATGAAATCTCCATGGCCCTTTCCGACTACGTTTCAGCCTTGAAGAACGAGTCGGGCGTCCTGCCTGTCCTGGGGGAAGGAAACGCCCCTCATCTGGAGGTGGTCAGCCGCAGCCCCAGCGGCAGAAACCTGCTGGTGCGCCTGGGCAGCCCCGGCCGGGTATTTCAAGGCACGGAAATCCGCAACCTGTTGGAGCTGCCTTCAACCCACTTCCAGTGGCACGTGGACAGAGCCCGGATCATTTTTACAACCCGCGGATTCGGCCACGGAGTGGGACTCTGCCAGTACGGCGCCGATGGGATGGCCCGGGAAGGGAAAGGGTTTGACGAAATTCTGGCCTATTATTACCGGAACACGGACGTATCCCCCTGGACCGATCTTTTTGATTAAGCAGGCACGACTTTACGGGACCCGGATACCGGAAGGAAGGCAAGGTGCCCGGCGGAACACCTTAATGCCATCCTGCAATCAGGGGGGTTCCGGCGCGGACGACTGTTTTTCCTTCATGCTCATCATAGCGCAGGGCAAGGTTTAAGTTGATGCGCATATTTTCCGCCTGCAGGTATCCCTGCAGCTGGGGCAGGTACCCTGTCAAGCTGACCATGGAACCATCCGATACGCACTGGAGCTGGCTGCCTCCCGCTTCCCGGGCCGCCGTAAAAGCCAGTTTTTCCATTTCCCCAAGGTCCATCTTTTCTTCCAGGTGGCCGGTCAGGCTGACAGAAAGGCTGCTCTTCCTGGTGCGGGAGTTCAGCAGGGCAAGGAGTTGATAGGCCTTTTCATCCAGCTGCCGGGGCTCGCCGGTCTCCCGGAGAACAACCAACAGATGCAGGGAATCCTGGCCATCCTGTTCCAGAAGCTGCAGGTCCATCTGTAGATCCAATCCCGGGGCGATGTATTGGCTCCGCTTCGCCCGCCCGCTAATAGAAGAGCTGCTTTCGGTTTGAATCATTTCCGCCGCTGCGCCGCCCAGTTTTCCTGCCAGCAGCTGGAATAGCTGATCAGTTTTTTCCTCCACTTCTTGGGCTGTTAGCGGTTCCGTTACCGGGTCCAGTTCGGCCCAGTAGTGGATCTCTCCCTGGACAATGGAGGCCCCGGTATATTCCATAACCTGGTAAAGTCCCTGGTAATCATGCGGATTGCCGGCATCAGGTTGCCCTGGATACAGGGCCAAAAGCCCCCAGGAGAATATAATCATCAGTCCAATCAACAAAAAATTGCGCACGCTGTCCCCTCCTCCGTATGAAATGGAGCTTTAAGCTTCCCGTTCTCAGCTCCGGTTGTCGCCGATACAGGGGAAGCGGACCTTCTCCAGGGGCTGGAAAGGGGCAACAAAAACCCATTTTCCCAGCCCAAAGCTCTTGAGATGAGAGCCGTGAAGGTTAGTATGAACTGATAGGACAGCCTTTATGCTGACTTTTGGAGAGGAAATAAAAAA
>CAZOOA010000097.1:2858-7491 GCA_964581355.1 uncultured Desulfovibrionaceae bacterium
TAGTATGAACTGATAGGACAGCCTTTATGCTGACTTTTGGAGAGGAAATAAAAAAAGCTGGCAGTTTGCCAGCCGGAAGATCAGGTGATGGGGAGGATTGCACTTCCCGGACAGAGGTTGTGGGGGTGCCTGGGAAAAGGACCAGGCGAAGGTTAGAGGATTTCCCGCCGGGCCTCCAGGGCACGGGACATGGTCAACTCATCGGCATATTCCAGGTCGCCGCCCACGGGAAGACCAAAACCGATACGTGTTACCCGGACTCCCAGGGGGCGGACAGCGTCGGCGATATAGTAGGCGGTGGCATCTCCTTCGACGTTGGGGTTGGTGGCGATGATGATTTCTTCGACCCCGCCGTTTTTCAACTGCTCCAGCAGAGTGGGGATTTTCAGTTCCCCAGGGCCAATGCCTTCCACGGGAGACAGATACCCGTGCAGCACAAAATAGCGGCCCCGGTATTGTCCTGTTTTTTCAATTACCAGGATATCGCGGGGTTCCTGTACCACGCAGAGCACAGAAGCATCCCGGCGCTCATCCTGGCAGATGGAGCAGATATCCTGCTCTGTCAGGTTGCGGCAGTGGGAGCAGGTCCGGACCTTTCTTTTGGCCTCCACCATGGCCCGGGCCATATCTTCTACTTCCTCTTTTTCCATGGAGAGCAAAAAAAAGGCCAGGCGCAGGGCCGTTTTGGGTCCGATACCCGGCAGACGTCGGAAGACTTCTACCAGTTTTGTCATCGCTGGAGAAAACAGCATGCTTTGTCAGTTCACCTTTCGTCGGATTGATCCAAATTTGGGTGCAAGCGCCGCTTGTTCAAACAACCGGTTTGTGTTCTACCATCCTCCGTGCTTGCCTGGAGGGTTGCTGCCCCAAGCGCCTTTAGAGAAGATCCTTGGGCAATCCCAGGCCGCTGGTAAGCTTTTCCATTTCTGAAGAAACCATTTCTTCGGCATTTCTGATGGCTTCATTGACAGCGCTGATAATCAAATCCTGGAGCATTTCTACGTCCTCTTCCTGGAGGAGTTCAGGGTCGATCTCCAGTTCTTGCACCTGCTTGCCTCCGCTAACCACTGCTCGCACCGCTCCGCCACCGCTGGTAGCTTCCACCGTACGCTCGTTTAACTCCTCCTGCAGTTTCATAATCTGACCCTGGGCTTTTTGCATTTGTTTGAGCATTTTGCCCATTTTGCCGTTCGGCATTGTTATTTAACCCCTTTCATTAAAATATAAGGTAGTCTGCTCAGCCTATTTATATATTGCGCCCCACCCCGTGAAACAGGGGGAGGGTTTTGCCGCTTTCCCCTGTCGGTCCTCCGCTGAGCTCCGGGAGCGCCAACACTGCCACTTCAGTTTCGCTTGCAAATAGCTCCGAGCAATTACAAAATAAGCTGAAAAACGTTCATGACACCGTCTGCTGTGGTCTGTTTCACCTAATTATTGCCAGGTCCGGCTTTACCCGGCAAGGTTGACCGGGCACTCACAGCAACCAGGCAGTTTAAAGGGAGGCTTCTCCATTTTCACTGCTTCCTGCCGGCGGGAGTGAGGGAGGCGTCCAAAATTCAAGGGAGTCCATGGATTCTCCACTGGTCTGAATTAGCTGCCCTTTAAACAGCTCTACAATTTGCTGGATGTAGTAATCGCTCTGGGATTCCTCTCCGGCAGGATCCCGGTGCTTCTGTGCTTTTTGGGCCGGGGCCGAACCGGCAACTTCCCCCGGGGGCTCTATTTGTCCCTCAGAACGTTCTCCTTCCAACCCTCCGCTGTCCCGGGCTTTTTCTTTCTCTGCAGACTCATGGAGGATAAAGCGCAGTTCCACGGGGGAACCCAGCAGTTCCTGCAGCAGGGTGGAAAGCATTTCCCTGTTTTCTCTATCCTCCAGACGCCTGACCAGCACTTTACCTGAAGAAGGCGCTAACCCCACGGTAAAGACACCCTCTTTCCAGGAAAGAGGTCGGGCGTTGGTCCATTCCAGGTAGCCCAGCAGGTAGCCCGCCTGGGATTTTCGGTTTTTTTTCAGCCCCGAAAGCACCTGCTCCGACCACAGTTTTTCCAGGTCAACGGAACCCGGTTTTTGTGCCGCAGGTGTTTTTTCTGCCCTTTGTCCCGGGGGCTGTTCGTCTGTCCGGGCCGGGGGGTCCGGCTCTTTTTCCCCGGGTGCGGGCGTGGGGTTCTTTGTTTCAACGGTTTCCTGCTCTGTCAGGCTGGATGAGCCATGTCCCGGCTCCAGGGCCGGCTTTTCTGCCCGGGTAGCGGTCCAATCATCGCCTTCATCGCCTGCTGTTTCTTCCCCTTCACTTTCCGGTGGAGGGCTTGTATAGATGATATCCCCCTGATCGTCGGAAAAATCGGGGGCTGGCTTTTTTGTCTTGGCCGGGGTGGAGGATTCTCCCGGTGACGGTGCAAGTGAGCTGATTGGAGTTTCAGCCGGCCCCTCACCCGCTATCCCGGCCCCTGTTTCTGGTTCTGTTTCTGTTTCTGTTTCCGATTCCGTCTCTGTCTTCTCTTTTGGGAAGGCAGTTTTGTTTTCAGTTGCCGCAATTTCAGCTGCAGCAGCGGTAGCACTGGATTCCTGTTCTGCTGCGCTGTCTCCCTTACCGGGCTGTTTTTTTGGTCCGGACAGGCTTCGGTCGCTGTGCTCTGCCGCTTCATTCTCCCTGGATATTTCACGTAAGCCTGGAGCACCGGCTTTTAGCAGCTTTTCTTCCAGCTCTTCCAGGCGGGTAAGCAGTTCTGCCGGGTCCAGGTAATTACGGAAACGGTAGGCCCGGGCCAGCTTTAAAAAGGCCAATTCAAACAAAAAGTGGGGCTGGGAGGCGCCTTTAAGCTGGTAGGTCAAGTTCTGGATAATCTCCAACATCTCCAGGATGACCCGGTGGTCCATTTTGCCCCGGTGTTCCAGCAGGTACGGCTCCAGGGCCGGCACGTCTTCCAGGGCCTTTTCCTGCTTTTCACCGGACTGGAGCAGGATCAGCTTGCGCAGGTACAAAAGCATCTCCCGCAGAAAACGATGCAGGTCCCGTCCACGAAAAACAATCTCTTTGATTTCCGCCAGTCCGGACCGGATATCTTCCTGGATAATACTTTCCATCAGCCGGTAGATGGCTTCCGGGGAAGCCAGGCCCAGGATCTCCAAAACCTCCTGGTGGGAAATGCCTTCCCCGCCGTAGGCCCGGCACTGTTCCAAAAAACCCATGGCATCCCGCAGGGAACCTTCCGCCTGGCGGGCGAGCAAAAATAGAGACTCTTCATCCACCTGAAATTCTATGACTTCGGCAACTTCCCGAAGGCGTTGGGCCACCTGGCGGGTTTCCAGCAGGTGGAAATCAAAGCGCTGGCAGCGGGAAATGACCGTCAGGGGAAGTTTATGGGTTTCTGTGGTAGCCAGGATAAAGACCACCCGGGGCGGAGGTTCTTCCAGGGTCTTGAGCAGGGCGTTGAAGGCCTCGTTGGTCAACATGTGGACCTCGTCAATAATGTAAACCTTGTAGCGGTTCTGGGCCGAGGCATAGCGCACTTTTTCCCGCAGCTCGCGGATCTCGTCAATACCGCGGTTGGAGGCAGCGTCGATTTCCTGTACATCCACGTTGCGCCCCTCCGTGATCTCTATGCAAAAACGGCAGCGATTGCAGGGCTCCCCTTTGACACCTTCCTGGCAGTTCAAAGCCTTGGCCAGCAGTTTTGCCATGGTCGTTTTGCCTGTGCCCCGCAAGCCGCAAAAAAGGTAGGCGTGGGCTACCCGACCACCCTCCAGGGCGTTTTGCAGGGTACGGGTTACGTGTTCCTGTCCGACTACCTCAGAAAAAAGCTGGGGACGCCAACGCCGGTAAAGGGCGGTATATGCCTGTTTGCCTTCCAGGCCCTTTTCTTCGATTGGATTCAACAGCTGCACCTCAGCAATCTTAATGGCAGGTATTTCCCACCTGAATAAAGTCTTGGAGAATAATGGTTCTGCGCTTTATGAGCTCTTTTCCGTACAGCCTGTTCCCACAGCCTGCCGGAGCCAAAACAGAAAAGTTTAAAAACCATCAGCTTAAAAAGAGGATATCTGCATATTCCAGTCGAAACAACGAAACAAGTGGAAAACCTCTCTTACTATACCAAAAATAATTCGTGATGCCAAACTGATTTTCCTGCAAGCAGAGGAGGGTGAAACCGTGAAAGCTGATGCTGTTTACATCCTGGATCATACGGCGCTGGAAGCCTTTTGGGGCCTTCGGGACGGCCGGGAAACGGTGGAAGATATTTTTAGCCGGGCAAAGAAACAATACCTGGAAATTTACGTCACCGCCATCGACATGGGAAAGGCCTACCGGGAAATGACCCGGGAACAGGGGAAAAAGTCCGCCCGGGAAGCGCTGCAGCAAATAGAAGAGGGCCCGGCAAAAACCGTGGTGATCAACAAAAAAATTGCCGTGGAAGCTATGGAACTAGCCATGAACTTTGGGCTAGACTATCCAGACGCTTTTCCCTGCGCCATGAGCGTCATTACTGAAGGAATCCTGGTTACCGCCAAACAAGAATTAACAGTGGTCGAAGACGAACTGGAGCTGCTCCTGCTGTAAGCAAGGGAACCCTGACGCCTTCCACAGAGTTACCCAGTCGCCCGGACGACAGCGCCAAAACACGGTTATTCATA
>CAZOOA010000098.1:0-3723 GCA_964581355.1 uncultured Desulfovibrionaceae bacterium
TTTTGCTCCCGTTGTTATTAGCAATAGTAGCAGAAAGAGGATGTTTTGCCAAGCTTATACTGGAAAAATGCTGTATGGGTGCAGGTGCCGGACGATGCACCATCCAATCAAAGAAAGGAGCCGGGCAGGCAAACAGTTCCAGGCGAGCAGATCCAGGTAAGCCGGCGAGGATTGTCATCATGATAGAAATGAGGGAGGCTGCTAAAGTGCCACAAAAATTGGAATATGGGGATACAGTAATTATCTGGGGCGGGAAGAAAAACCGCTCTTTTATCATTACCTTGCAGGAAGGGGAAATCCTGAACACCCACCTGGGAGTGATTGCTCACGAAGACGTTGTCCATCAGGTTGAAGGCTCAAAGGTCTCTTCCAGCAAGGGACACCATTTTTGGGTTTTTCGTCCCAAGACCAGGGAGTTGATGATGAAAGTCAAACGCAAAACCCAGATCGTCTATCCCAAAGACGCAGGGTGGTTGATCCTGGCCCTGGACATTGTCCCCGGCATCCGTGTTCTGGAAATGGGTACAGGTTCGGGAGCTTTTACCATCCTGTTGGCCAGGCTGGTCGGCTCTGAGGGGAAGGTTTATACTTTTGATCGGCGCCGGGATTTTTTGCTTAATGCCTTGAACAATATTAAGATAGCGGGTCTCTCCCATCGGGTGGAAGCTCGCATCCATCTTGCCGGAGAGCCCTTTCCTGTAGAAGACATGGATGCAGTATTTTTGGATCTACCCAACCCCTGGGTGGCTATCCCGGCAGCTTATGATGCCCTGGCCCCGGGTAGGCCCATTGCGTTGGTGGTACCCAATGCCGAACAGCTAAAGAAGGCGGTTGCGACCCTGGAAGAGAACGGGTTTCTCTCCATCCAGGCAGTTGAAGTGTTGGAGCGCAACATCCTGGTCCGGCAGCAGCAAGGGGTGCGTCCTTTTGAGCGCATGATCGGTTTTACAGCGTACCTGGTCAGCGCTCGCAAAGCAGGTGACTGACAGCATCAACCATCCACTTCGCAGCCGCTAGTTGAAGTTGGCTTACTGAAGGGGTTTTTTTTGACAAAGAATTTACAAGTTTAAATGCATTTAATACGGAGCAGTAAAAGGATGTTGGCTCAAATAAATAGAAGAGAACGGCAGCAATTTGAAACAAAACAGGTGTGAGTGTCAAACGCACTTGTTTTTTCATAAAGGAGTTGGAGCATGGTTACAGCAAGAGAAAAACTTATACCCGTTGGTGGTTATTTATTGGCACTGTTCTTTCCCATTCCACTATTGAACATTATAGCTGTACGCGGTTACTGGTTTCTTTTTCAGGGAGAATCAGAATTTGTAGATCATCACCTTAGAGAAAACATTAATTTTTTAATTAGCTATCAGATATACATTGCATCAATTTTTTTTATTTTCTTTTTGTTGGATTCATTACCTATCTCAATTATGCCTGGTATAGTAAATGTGACTTCTGTTCTATTAATGTTTGGTTTCTTTGGTGTTTTATTACTGCTTTTTCTATTAATATATCCTATCTATATTATTGCCATTATAGCTGTTTTAATAGGGAAACATTTTAGATTTCCTTTGACGATTAAGTTTGCAAATTAGTCTCAATTTTTGTGCTAATGGTTTAATGTCTCTTTCTTGTCTCACAGCTATTTTAACGGGCTTAATTTATATTTAAGGAAAAGTAAGGAGAGAGGGGGAAAAGGTGATGAAAAAACTTTTATTCAGCATGAAGTTCAGCTGTTTGACAATCGTTGCTGTTTTAATAACGGGGTGCTCCCCGGCGCAAATACCCGATATCCAGGCGTACCCCGAAAAAGGAGGGGAAGTCTTTGCGAAAGAGCAAGATGAGGCCGAGGGACGGTGGGAAGTGGTGGCGGAACCGAAAGAAGGTTATAAGTTTGTGCAGTGGACAGAAATTCGGGAGGACTTCAGGGAAAAGGTAAGCGATGAAGCTACTTATCAATTTGAGCAGGGAAAGCACCAGAAGCTTTTAGCCGAATTTGACAAAAAGAAACTGGAAATAAATCTTGATCTTAAAATGGAGGATGAGGTCCAAGAACAAGGAGAAGTCCGGGGCGGGGGCGTCTATGAGTACGGGCAGGAAGCGAAGATAGAGGCAAAACCGGAAACCGGTTATGTATTCGAAAAATGGACAGAAAATGAAGCGGAAGTTAGTACAGACCAGGAATATGCCCTAACGGTGGAAGAAGACCGGGCATTCACAGCTCACTTCGCCTTCGATAAAGACGTATTGGAAAAAGAAACGAGAGAAGAAGGAGATTATAAGGTAACGGAACTGGTGAAAGGGAAAAACCACTTGGAGACAATGGAGTCACAAAAAATATCCGACTTGCCCTTACACAGGGGGAGCTTTACCCTCGGTCCAGACTATTTTGTTATCCACGATACGCAGGAGGGTATAATAACATTTTGGACCAGGGAGGAAATGGAGCAGGTAGACCAGGTAAAAGTGGAAAACATCAGGCGGGTTAAAGCGTACGGGGATAATTATTTTGCCCTGGAAAAGCCGCAGCATCTGTCCATTTTTCAGGTAGACAATACAGGTGTTCACGAAGTGAAAGAGTTTAACCTGGAAGAATTCAAATGGGACTTTGAGCATGCCGCTGTTGCTGAAGAAACAAAAGAATCGGCTGAAATAGAGGGGGACTGGCAGGATAAATGGCTGGAAAGCAAGTTTCTGGCCTTGGCAGGTCCAAAAACTGTAACCATTCAGTCTGCCCAAGTGAAGGACTACTTGTTCATCTATCCGGACTACAGCCACATTTTTCACGGGTTTGAAGAACCGCCCAGGCTTGAAGACTCTTTCTTCAAAGTATACCAGTTTCAAGACGGGGGAATAGAGTTGGTGGAAAGTGAAATCTTTGACAGTTCCTATCTCACCAACGATTTGGCGCCTTACCCCGATGACCGTGTTCTGGTGGCCACAGGTGATGAAGGTTTTATTTTGCTTGATTTAAATGACTTTTCATATGAAATCCTGGAATCGGGAGGTCTTTACCTGGATGAAAAATTGAGGCCTTTTGAGGGAGAATACAGTTACTTTAGCCACGGTATCCGCAATGTGACAGAAGAGGGAATTGTTGTCGCCAGTGCCAACGTGTTATTGCCAAAATGCAATGGCATGGATGTCCACCTTTGGGTTCCGGTTGCCGACCGTTTGCAGCTATCGGCAATTAGTGGTTATTCAGGCAAGCTCGGGTTTGTGGATGAAAATGACAAGCCTGAACGGCTTGGTCCTCTTCCTTTGTGGCTGGAGAACGATTACTGGATGGAGCAAGACAGGTTCCAGGCCACGCAAACCTATTCAAAGCTTTCCCTGGATGCTGAACAAGCTTTTGAAAACGCGAAAACCAGGGTTGAGAGCAATGTTGAGCAGGAAGATAAAGAATTTCCGCCTCTCTGGAATTACCTTAATATGGAAGTTGAGCTGGAGAATCTGTTTCAAAAAGTGGGACTGATCGAGTTACCAGAGGTTTCGTTATGGAAGCAGCAGCGGTTTGTACTGAACCGTCCCCAGGAAAATGAAGTTCCTGTTTTTGCGCTGGTTGAAGATGATAAGATCAAGCTTTGCAAGATTAAAGCAGACATGGAGGTTGTTGGCGCAGATCATTCCCGCCGGAATGTCTATGTCAACATGGATGATGAGCTTCACAGGATAGATTTTGACTCACTTTTTTAAGAAAGAAAGCGGGTTTTACCCTCTTTC
>CAZOOA010000098.1:3823-7253 GCA_964581355.1 uncultured Desulfovibrionaceae bacterium
GGTGACATTCCTATGAGATGAATGTCACCCTCCCAAATACCAGGAACTTTCTCAGCAACATAGTATCACCTCCTTCAGGAAATGTACTACATTGCTACAGAAGCCCCGTTCTTTGCAGGACTATTTTTATTTCGTCCTTTCAATTATTACTATAGTAAATACCAACTTTTTTTGTCAAGGGGTGCTAAAAAATTTTTGTCCTTCCATAAACTTGGAGTTATCGCAATAATTTGTTGACAAGCTCCATAGCCCTGTGATAATATCATTTCAAAGCTATGTGCAAAATGCTGATGAAGGGAAGAAGTAGGCTGGAAAAGGCGGTTCAGAGAACCGGGCTGAGGGGTGTAAACTCCAAAAGCTGCGAGCCCGGTACCGCAGCTGTCGGCTGAATGGGCCCCGGAAGTGCTTGGCTGAAAAAGGATTGTTTCAGTAGGCCAGGCCGGTTGCTCACCGTTAAAGGAGCGGGGTATCGGAGCAGGGAAAGAACTGCTCCCGTACCTGGCAGAGAGATCCCCTGGTGAGAAGGGGATAAATATGGGTGGCACCGCGGGTAACCTCCTCGTCCCAGGACGAGGTTTTTTTATTTGAGGGAAGGATAGAAGGAGGATGTTCGTCTTTTCTGGCCCGGTCACCGCTGGAACAAAGGTCGGGAAGCTGAAACTATCAATCCAGGCTTTAATCCAGGCTTCAATCCAGGCCAAAGTTATTTTCTTCACCAGAACAACCATGTTTTAGTAAAAAGGAGGCTAAAAAAATGAACGAACGAAAGGTTTTTTTGCCAGAAAAAGAAATCCCCCGGCAGTGGTACAACATCCAGGCAGATATGCCTACACCGATGCAGCCGCCCTTGAACCCGGCAACAGGTCAACCCATTGGGCCGGATGATCTCGCCAGGGTGTTTCCCATGAACCTGATCGAACAGGAAGTTAGCACCGAGCGCTGGATCGATATCCCGGAAGAGGTGTTGGAAAAACTGCTTATTTGGAGGCCGGCGCCCCTGCAGCGGGCCTATGAACTGGAAAAGTACCTGAATACCCCGGCCAAAATCTATTTTAAAAATGAGGGTGTGAGCCCCGCCGGGAGCCACAAGCCCAATACGGCCATTGCCCAGGCATATTACAACAAGGAGTTTGGGATCAAAAAGTTGTGCACGGAAACCGGCGCGGGCCAGTGGGGCAGCGCTCTGAGCCTGGGTTGTTCCATGTTTGGCCTGGAGTTAAAAGTCTATATGGTCCGGGTCAGCTACGAGCAGAAACCATACCGCCGCCTGATGATGAAGACCTGGGGGGCAAACTGCGTGCCCAGTCCCAGCCCTGAAACCCAATTTGGCCAGAAAATCCTGGCGGAGGATCCCGACTGTTCTGGCAGCCTGGGTATTGCCATCAGCGAGGCCATCGAAGAGGCGGTCACCTCCGACGACACCCGCTATTCCCTGGGCAGTGTGCTCAACCATGTCATGCTGCACCAGACCATCATCGGCCTGGAAACCCAGAAGCAGATGGAAATGATCGGCCAGTATCCCGATGTGGTCATCGGTTGTGCCGGCGGCGGCAGCAATTTTGCCGGCCTGGCTTTCCCCTACGTCCGGGATAAGATCTACGGGCGTGAAACGGAAATTATTGCTGTGGAACCTACAGCCTGTCCCACCATCACCCGGGGCCCTTTTGGCTACGACTTCGGCGATACAGCCGCCACCACGCCCCTTTTGCCCATGTTTTCCCTGGGCCACAGCTTTCTGCCCCAGCCCATCCATGCTGGCGGCCTGAGGTACCACGGTATGTCACCCCTGGTCAGCCAACTGATCATGGATAAGCTGATCGAGCCACGTTCCTACGATCAGCTGCAGACATACGAAGCAGGCGTAATTTTTGCCCGTCAGGAAGGGTTGATCTGTGCCCCTGAAACCAATCACGCCATCGCCGCAGTTATCGAAGAGGCGAAAAAAGCCAAAGAAGAAGGAAAAGAAAAGACCATCGTCTTTAATTTGAGCGGCCACGGTCTGCTGGACCTGACCGGCTATGACTCCTACCTGGACGGGAAGCTTACGGATTATGTCCTGCCCCAGGAAGAAATCGATCGGGCGGTGAAGGAACTGGAAAACTACCCCAAGCCCAAGTACTAGTCTGAAGGTAAAAGTTCGGCCTTCGAAAAGGCAAGCAGAGGCTCATAGACTGGGCAACGCGGGATCAAATCGGCAGGAAATAGTTTTTTAAACGGTTCACTATAGTCTCTGAATGTTTCGGGTGGGGGTGGAAAAGTTTTTCTGCCCCTACTTATCTTTTTTATGGATCTCTGCCTGTTAGGCTCTTACTTTTCTGTTCTTGCGCAAAAAGGAAAAATTATATGGTTCAGCACAGCCACACTGAAAAACTAAATGGTTCTGGCTTGTCCAGGGCAGGAAGATTTTTTGCTTAAATCACATGCACATGATTTGCCCTGCATCGGGCAGGCTTCCCAGAGCTCTTAATTTGTCCTGGTCCAGGAAGTTGGGGATTTAGCGGTTGTTTTCCAAAATATGTGCTGGTATAATGGGAAAGGTTAAAGGATAACAAAACAGTTACAGGGAGATGGAAAGACAGATGGAAAAGCTCAAATTAGGGTTGCCGGCCGGGAGCCTGCAGAAATCAACCATGGAAATGTTTAAGAAAGCCGGTTTCAATATTTATGTCAATGAGCGCTCATACTTTCCCTATATTGACGACGAAGAGATCGACTGTACCCTAATCCGGGCCCAGGAGATTCCCCGTTATGTCCAGGAAAAGGTTCTTGATGCGGGAATTTCCGGGAAAGACTGGATTACGGAGACAAAAGCCGATGTGCTGGAAATAGAGGAGTTGATCTACTCCAGGCAGGGTCTTCGCCCCATCAAGCTGGTGCTGGCCGTTCCCAATGATTCTCCCATTAAGAGCGTCCAGGATCTCCAGGGCAAAAAGATTGCCACGGAACTGGTGGAGGTAACCCGGCAGTTTTTGGAGAATAATAATGTCCAGGCCAACGTGGAGTTTTCCTGGGGGGCAACGGAAGTCAAACCTCCAACCCTGGTGGATGCCATTGCAGAGCTTACGGAAACTGGGCGCTCCCTCAAGGCCAACAACCTGCGAATCATCGAAACGATCCTGGAGTCCACCCCGCGTTTTATCGTCAATAAGGATAGCTGGGAAGTGGGCTGGAAAAGAGATAAGATCGAGCAGATTTGCACCCTGGTAAAAGGTGCGCTCATGGCCGAGGAGAAAGTATGCCTGAAAATGAATGTCAGCCGGGAAAACCTGGACAATGTCCTGGCCCTGCTGCCGGCGCTGAGGCGGCCGACTATCTCCAACCTGCACGAAGATGACTGGGTAGCTGTAGAGACAGTAACCGATGAAAGAACGGTGCGCGATTTGATTTACAAGCTGAAAGAAGCCGGCGCCGAAGGAATTATTGAGTTTAC
>CAZOOA010000099.1:0-7242 GCA_964581355.1 uncultured Desulfovibrionaceae bacterium
GCCCACCTGCCGCCCGAGTTGATTAAGCAGGCTGTAGTGGAAGACTTCCGCCGTTTTAACAATGGCTCCCTGCAGGGCAAGGACGACATCACCTTTTTGGTGATAAAAGTGGAGGAGTAAGGAATAATAAAGGGGCTGCTAACATGGAACCAGTGCCGAATAAATACCGTTTAAGAGCTGTAGGCACTAAGCTGAAGTTTATCTCCCGTTTGTCGGAGATCTGCGGTTATTTCAGCAGTTCTTATTTTTTTGCGTAAAGCTGACAAAAATTCCACCTGTGATAGCTGAGAAATGAAAATCTTGTTATCTGGGTTTTCATATATCTTCAACTATCTCAGTTCCAACCCGGAGGCAAATTAACTAAAAGAATGTTAGTAAAGTGGCGTGGAAAATACAGTATAACACAAAAAGCGATATTTCAAGGCCTGACTCCATGACGCATGACTGAGTTACCCCTTGACGGAGGATTTAACCCTGTGGGGAATATAATTAGCTTGGGAGAACATTTTATGGGCAATGGGCAAGATATACTCCTTTGTGATCTGGATGCTTTCTATGCATCCGTAGAGCAAATTGACCGCCCTGAGCTTCAGGGACAACCTGTTATTGTCGGTGGAGATCCTGAAGGACGAGGCGTCGTTTCGACCTGTTCGTATGAGGCCAGAAAGTTTGGAGTTCGCTCAGCAATGTCCATGAAGAAGGCTGTAGAGTTCTGCCCGGATGCAGTAGTCCTCCCGGTCAACATGAAAAGGTACAGGGAAATGTCTGGGCAGGTGTTTGCCATCTTTGAAAGATATAGTCCCGATATCGAGCCTGTATCCATTGACGAAGCTTACCTGGGCCTTAAAAAGGGGGAAGGGGAGATAGCAGCCAGAGCCATTCGTGCGGCAGTTAAAGAGGAGTTGTCTCTTCCCATCAGTATCGGGGTCTCTATGAACAAGCTGTTGGCCAAGATCGCCTGTGAGCAGGCCAAGCCTGATAATGTGCAAACCTTTTGGTTTGATGAAGTCCCCGGGCGGTTGTGGCCTTTGCCGGTAAAAATCCTGCCAGGCGTGGGCCCGGCAACGGAAAAAAAGCTTTTACGTTACGGAATCAAAACAGTGGGTGACCTGACCGGGTTTTCGGATGATTCCTTGCATAGCTTTCTGGGCAAAAGCGGCCTGGCTCTGAAAAAGTATGCCATGGGGCAGGATGAGCGGAAGATAGAGACAGATCACGAAAGAAAGTCCATTTCAGAGGAAACAACGTTTCCCAAGGATGTATTTGACCGCGAAAAGATACTTCAGGTTCTACTAAAATTATCTGAAGAGGTGGGCTATCGCCTGCGTTCCAAAGGCCTTGAAGCCAAAACAATTTCATTAAAACTGCGCTTTGCGGATTTTAAAACCATTACCAGGGATTTGACGTTATCAGAGGCTACAAACAGGGATGCGGAAATATATCACAGGGTAGAGAAACTATTTCTTCGTTACAGCGGAAAACCTCCCTGGCGACTGGTGGGGGTGAAAGCATCGGGGTTTGAAGAGAGCAAGCAACTGTCCCTGCTTTCCAGTAATTGCGAAAATGAAAGGAAAATAACCAGGATCAAAGACAGGCTCAGGGATAAGTACGGCAGGGAGATTCTGGTCAGCGCCAAAAGGCTGGAAGAATGATAGAGAATGATAGGGCAGGTTTTGAAATATCACTTTTTCCTTCAGACCCCTTTAGGAAGGAGGAACCAATGTATTTTCGGGGTAAAGTTGTAATTGTTACAGGGGCGGGCCGGGGCATTGGAAGGTGCATTGCCCAACGGTACACAGCCCAGGGAGCAAGGGTTGTGATTGCAGAAAAGGATGTTGAAGCCGGCCGGGAAGCGGAACAGGAAATCGTATCGGCAGGCGGTGATGCTGTTTTTATCCAAACGGACGTAAGCTGTCCGGGGGATGTTGAGGATTTGATAAAAAAGACGGTGGAACGGTTTGCTGCTATCCATATTTTGATCAACAATGCGGGCATTTCTCTCTGGAAGGCCCCGGGTGAGTTAAGTGTAGAGCAGTGGGATGAGGTGATAAACACCAACCTGCGCGGGGCATTTTTGTGCGCCAGGGAAGCTGCGAAAATCATGAAAGAGCAACGCGGGGGTGCCATAGTAAATATTGCTTCGACCCGGGCTGTGATGTCCGAGCCGGACTCTGAAGCTTATGCTGCCTCCAAAGGCGGAATTGTCGCTTTGACCCATGCGCTGGCCTCGTCGCTTGCAGCGGACCGGATCCAGGTCAACTGCATCAGCCCGGGATGGATTGAAACAGGTGATTATGGTCAACTCAGGGAGGTTGACCATGCCCAGCACTTGTCTGGCAGGGTGGGAAAACCTGAGGATATTGCCGGGGCATGCCTGTATTTGACAGGCGAGGAAAGCGGCTTTATCAATGGTGCAAATCTCGTCATCGATGGTGGAATGACCCGGAAGATGATTTACGAGCCTTAAATGACTTCGAGCCATAATATAACAAAAAAATATGAATTAGCTGCACGTTTCTTAGCTGTGGGGTGAATACTTTTTCTACCAGTTTTTGTTCTGCTTATGAAAAAGTAATCAACAGGCTTTTTCGGCATGGGTACCAGCTTATCCAATACTCCCGAAACGAACAAGTCCAGATATTCAATACCTTGTAGAAACTGACAAAACCAGGTATTCTCTACGCCTGCAATATTCCTGTTGCTCCGGCTAGCAAGTGCATTGACGGAGTACCTGCTAAGCGGGTTGCATCCCTTCAGGAAGAATGCAGCAACACCAGGGCGAAAAATCAAAGGGAATTATAAGGTCTTGAAAAAAACCAAGAAAGTGTACAAGAAACATCTGCCCTATTATTCCACAATCATGAAATAATAGGGCAGATAAATATGGGGGGAAGGTATCTTTCGATAGAGTGCACTGTTTTTTGTATTATGCTTAAAAGGGGAAGCCTATATGGTAACCTTTTCCAGCTCGGCGTGGATGATCCGTAGTAAAAGAGTGCAGGCCTCGGCCCGGGTTAGTGCTTTCTGTGGTTCGAAACCGATGTTGGTGCCCTGCATGTACTCTTTTTCCACGGCAATAGCCACATGTTCCTGCAGGGCATCCGAGATTTCTCCCTGGTCGGGGAACTGGTTGAGCAGGCTTAAATCGGCAGTTTCGTCCCCGTAGCCCTGGGCTTTGACAATGGCTACGGCAACGTCTTCCCGAACGGCGTCGTTGCTGGGGAGAAAGGACATTTCACCTGTCCGGGGGTTATAATAACCAGTCAGATAGTCCCTGGCTGATTCCACATCCTCAAAGGCCCAGTGGTCTGGCCCTACATCGGCGAAAGTCGCGGACCTTGGACGGGTTGTCGAAAGCTCCAACGCCTGCACCATAATCTTGGCAAACTCGGCCCGTGTTACCACGTTGTTGGGGCGGAAGGTGCCGTCGGGGTAGCCGCTTAAAATGCCCATTTCCACCATGTCCATGATGTCATTATAGGCCCAGTGGCTCGGGCTTAAGTCGGAGAAAGCACCCGTCTGCGGAACTGGCTCGGGGACTGGTTCCGGATCCGGTGCAGGATCCGCCGTGCTTACCTTTTTCCATTCGTAGATATAATTTTCATAGACGCCTAATTGACTTCCTCCATCTGTGACACGGACCTCGATATTCCTTTGATCCCCGGGACTCCCCTCTCTTCCCCACAGGAACTGGTCCCAGGTAAAGACGACAGTACCGGATTCTTGAAGGAGATACGTGGAATCTGATATGCGGGATGTTGGCGGAGCCGACAGGTCGCCTGTTGGAAGCCCGGTGTGGAGAATATAAGCGCCTTTCGCTTCTCCGGGTTCAGTCATCCTAAAGCCCCCGTATCCTCCTTCGGGACCAATCCAACCATGCGTGGTAAACAATCCTCCCGGTTCGTTACCACGCACTTCCAGGTCCACGGTGAAGGAAGCTGTTTCGCCAGCGCGGACCACATCTGGTGGGGAATTCCAGCTATATATGGTGTGTATGTCCATATAAGGAAAGCTTGTGTTTCTTCTTACGCCCCCTTTTCTTAGTTCTACACGTTGTTCACTGTGGTCATAGTAATAATTTCTGTTGTTGTGAGACCATTCTCTTTCACCTAGCGCAGCATTGGAATACTCGTCATCCAAGCGCATTTGATTGTCGTAGTATTGTTTTTCCACCAGCACCCAGGCGTAATCATCATCAGCTGTCACGCCCGTTCCAGCTAAGAGCCCCAGCAGCAGGACCATGGCCATAGCTGTCAATATTAGTTTTTTTCTCAATTCATATCACCCGTCCTTTCTTGACAGTAAAAAGAGTTTTTCACCTTTTCCGCTCTCATGCCATCCCCCTTTCTTTTATTTATTATTAGCCTCTCCTGAAAGTCCTACAGGAATTTGATTGAACATATTCTACCTTGTTCTACTCCAAAAAAATATCACCCTTAAGGGTGATATTGGTCTGCTTGTAATTGATTTCCAAGAAAATAGCTAATTAATATTTCTGTCCACCGATTCCGGGGTGACATCCTAAATTTATCTTAAGTCATTTTAGTGAGTTGAATGATTTTTTATATGTCCCCAATTATTCACCTGGTTTTTGCCTTCAGCTTTTGCTTGGTACATGGCTTTATCTGCCTTTGTGAAAAGCTCCTTGGGAGAAGAATCACTGCACGGAATGCCGGTGGCAACACCAATGCTGACAGTAATGTAATTTCCAGTGGGAGAGAAATGGTGAGGGATTTGGAGCTTTTCTATGGTTTCCTTTAAGATATGAGCTATATTTACAGCTTCACTGTTCTCTGTTTCGGGAATAAGTACAACGAATTCTTCCCCGCCGTAACGCGCTGCCAGGTCACTGGCTCTGCTGAAGGAGCTCTCTATCGCCTGGGCTACCTGGGCCAGGCATTCGTCTCCGGCATGGTGTCCGTAGTGATCATTGTAGGTTTTGAAGTTGTCGATATCGACAACAAGCAGTGAAAGAGGCCTTTCGTGCCTGCAGCCTCGTCTCCATTCAAGCTCCAAGGTTTCATCAAGGTGGCGCCTGTTCCATAACCCCGTTAATGGGTCTTTTAGAGAGAGAAGCTGCAGGGCCTGGTTCGTTACTTCCAGTTCAGCTTTTTGCTGCTCAATTTGTTCCCTCGATAACTCCAGGGCGTCGGTTCGTTTTTTTACCAGCATGTCCAGGTTTTCATTCATCTCTTTTAATTCTTCTGTCATACGTTCTTCCCGCTTAAAAGCGATAGAATACTTTTGAGCCAAGGCCAGGGAATAGGTAAATACAAAGACCAGCTGGCCATAGGAAGAAAGGTTCCCGCTGGTGATAAATGCCCGCAAAAAGGCGGGGTTTTGGTCGCTCATCCAAATGCTTAAAAAAAACATGTCGTTCAGGGTGGCAATAATCAAGGCCAGGGCGCCGGTAACTATGAAAATGGTGCCAATTTCCCCTTTGCGAAGTGTTTTGCTGAAAAAGTATCCCAAGTAAATAATTACCAGTAAAGAAAAGAGCTGGTATGCAGGATTAAAGACGGTAAAAACCCTTGCCGGTGTTAACAGTACCAGCCCGGCGAAGGCAAGGGCCACTACCTGCACAGCCCTGACGATTTTTCCAGAAATATCTTTGGGAAAAGTAGATTGAAAAAACATCAAGATCAGCGGTACGCCCAGGTAAAAAGTCAGCGTCTGAATATTATGGGTAGCCTCCCAGCTAAAATCCGGAAACAGGTAGTTGAAAAACCTGTCTCCCACCAGTAAGGTTCTTATGGTAACTAAAATGCAAAATAAACCAAAATAGAGGCTGGAGTAATCTTTTTTTCTAAAGGCAAACAAAGCGATGTGATACAGGCCGATAATCATGATACTTCCAAACAGGAAAAGTTCTAAGGCAATGTTTCTATAGCGAAGATCGAGGATCTGTTTTTCACTGCCAAGTTCCAGGCTTTCCAGTACTCCACCACTGCGGTGAGAAAAATTGGAGACCTGCATTATTATTTCGTTTTCACCTGGCACAGCGTTAAAGAAGGCCACCTGCGGCAGGTACTGGGGGGTTACTTCTTGCCTGTTTGTTCCTACAGTTCCTGCAGAGGCGACAAGTTCTTCATTGATCCACAGTTTATAAGAGGTAAAAATCCTGGGCAGTTTTATGCCCAACCTGCTGTTTTCCGCGGTAACAAGGTTTAACCTGTAAGTGGCGTAGCCGTCCCCCTGAAGTTCTTTGCTGTTAATTACTTTTCCGTTCCATGACCCGGGAAGATGAATAAAACTGTTTTTTTCAGGGGCGCCTGTATTTGGTATCCCTTGTATTTGTTGTAGTTGCCCCGGTTCCAGCAATTCCTGCCAGTAAAACTCCCACTGCCCGTCCAAGTTAACGGTGTTTTCCTCCGGGTCCCATTGTGTTAAGTCAATAAATCCATTTTGGACAAAGTTAGGATTTGAAGGGCCGGTGGAGCATTTACCCCAAGGGGGAGACAGCAGGATGATTACCAGCATTAATGCTAGCGCCGCTAATGCGATCCGAATTCTGTGTATCTTGGCCATGTGTCTTTTGCTCCTTGTTTTTGGGGGACACGGGCCTTTTTTGAAATTATCCGTTGTAGTGTTTTATCTGGATTAGTTAGGAATCCTTTGGCTTATTGTGTCTCCATGTATGTCATATTTTGTAGTATCTCTATAATATATTATACTGTTTTTTTTACAACAGCACAACTTCCTAGTTTCTATCATCTTTCCCCCCCGGTTAAAGAAAGGTTCAACTCCACTAAAGCTATCCTTTTGCAAATGAGTCTTCAGGAGTAGATGGAGAACGATAGGTTCCGGTATAAATTTGCAATATATATATAACTTATTGTCAGCATTTGTAAGCGAAGCTGAGGGGACGGTTCACGCGCTTCCGGAGCGCAGCGGAGGGCCGACAGGAAAAGCGCGAGAACCGTCACCCTGCTTCGCAGTGTGTTGCACAATCACATAAGGGCTGAGCAGATGCAAATATACAGTTTAATATTAAAGGGACGGGTTCAAATGAATACCCGTCCCTTCAATATTTATCGTGGTGCGCCCGGCAGGACTCGAACCTGCGACCCTCTGATTCGAAGTCAGCTACTCTGTCCGACTGAGCTACGGGCGCATGTAGACCCATGTTTAGGTGATGTTGCTGATTAATGCAGCCACTTTTATTTTAGTTGAGCATTTATCTGACCGCTAATCAGTAAGTATTATAGCATGGAAAAACATACACTGCAAGAGCATGAAAAA
>CAZOOA010000100.1:0-7232 GCA_964581355.1 uncultured Desulfovibrionaceae bacterium
TGGACGGCATTGAAGCGACCAAGCATATCCGCAACCAGGAAAAAACAACGGGCACTCGGATCCCCATCATCGCCATGACTGCTCACGCCATGCAGGGTGACAGGGAGCAGTTCATGGCAGCAGGGATGGACGGTTACGTGAGCAAACCGATCAATGCGGAAGAGCTCTACCGGGTCGTGGAAGAAGCCGCCGCAGCCATAAAAGCAGAAGGGGCACTAGAAGCCGCCGCTGATTCAACATCCCCGCCGTCACAGGAGTCAGAAAAGCCGGCGGATCCAGAGGCGGTAGACTTGGCAGACACAGGGGAGGTGGAATATATTTCCAGGGAAGTTTCCAGCATGCTCAAAACCCTCGGTGGTGACAAGGAACTGCTGGCCGAAATGGTGGCGTTATTACTGGATGATGCTCCAAAAGATCTGGAACGACTCCGGGAACTGCTTGCCCGGCGGGACGGCGAAAACGCCACCCTGGTGGCCCACGGACTCAAGGGTCAGCTGGGCAACCTGAGCCTGGAAATGGGCCATAACACGGCCCACTCTTTGGAAAAGACCCTGTTTGAAGGGCAGTTTGTTGAAGCATTAACTTGCCTGGAGACTCTGGAAAAGGAATTAAAACTGCTGGAGCGCTTCTTTGCCCGGCCGGACTGGCGGGAAATGCTCTAGTACTTGGTTGTTTGAATGGGGAACCCCGTTAGTTGTAATCAGGCACCAGCCCACTCGGCCGAAAAAAATAATGTCCTACCTCATTAAGAAAGTTTCCTTATAGATAATCAGGTTAGCGGTACTGCTGGACAAAGTTTTCTATAGCCTAAACCCCTTCAAGCATTCGGGGTGCTGTCGCGCGCGCAATATTCATTTCCTCCTCTTCTGTACTCGGAGGATTATTTAAGCAATATTTGTAAGCCGTCTCGCCATCGTAATCCACAAAGGCAATACGAGCCCCATAGTTATCCGGGCAAAGCATGACGGCATCCCCTGTTACGGTGGCTATATGATGAGGGCGGTCCAACAGTTCAAGACCCAACTGATTAGACGTTTTTATTCCTTTTTGGCTAAAACGATCCGCCAAATCCTGGAAATCAAGGGAAAAATAAAAACCTCCTTGAGGCAGTGTTGCTTTGAGGCCGGGTATCTCGTTGCAGCTGGTGCTGATAATCCGGCCCATGATACGGTGGATGTCCCTTGTGACTTGAAAGTATGTCTTAATCTCCTCGTTTTCACTATAGACCGAAACGGCAGCTCGTTGGTTGGGTGTGGGAATACTGGTATACACGGTGGCCGCCACCTTTTCAAAAGCCTGCGTTAGAGCAGTGCCACCTGTTGATGGCAGGATACAGACACCCAAGCGTTACCCTCCGGCCGAACGGTCCTTGGAAAGGCCCCCGGTTACAAAAGTCCCTTCGGGATAGAGGCTTCCGATGCTGGTAAATTCTTTTATGGAGGCAAAGAAGTTTATGATAATATCAACCATGTATTCGATCGTTTTTACTCTGATATATTCGCTGAGGTACCTCCGCAAAAACACGAACAGGTAATTGAAAGCATTAATTTGCTTGCAGATGCAATTAGCAATTTAAATTCTAAGGAGTGCTGCAGGGAGGAACTCACAAAATGAGTAAAGAGCTGATAAAACTGTCAATGGCCACTGACAACCTAACAACTTCATGCTGTGGAGATGAGCAATCCCAGGTATGTTTGGAAAATACAGCCGATAATGCAGTTGGAGCACATTGGGTAACCGGACATCTTGAAACAGCCATTGGCCCTGTCTGCCTGGTTAGCACAACATTGGACCGCAAAGATTTGCTGGGCTCTTTCAAGGCGCGCTGGGGCGTGGGCAGGATGACCTATACAGTCCCTCCCGGGCTTTATGCAGTGGGCCAACCTGACGATACCTCACCAGTGCTGGTTTCAGCAAACTACAAGTTGAGCTTCGACTATCTGCGCAAGGAACTTTCCGGCCTCAACCTCTGGGTGCTGGTGCTCGACACTAAAGGGATTAATGTCTGGTGCGCTGCTGGAAAAGGCTCTTTCGGCACTGATGAAGTGGTTAAAATGGTCGATGCCGCAGGTTTATCGAGGCTGCTTTCACACCGCACCCTGATTTTGCCGCAACTGGCGGCACCTGGAGTGTCTGCTCACGAAGTCCGGCGCCGGTGCGGGTTTAAAGTTATTTACGGGCCGGTCAGGGCAGCTGATATCCCTGCGTTTCTTAAAGCCGGCAACAAAGCAAAAGCGGCAATGCGCCGCCCCCACTTTGCCCTGCGCGACCGGCTGGTCCTTACTTCTGTTGAACTGACCGCCTTGATTAAACCATTAATTGGCCTGGCCATTTATCTTTTTATTCTTAACCTGGCATCTGTGTTATTAAAAAACAGCCCGGTTGGACTGCCTCCCCTGCTAAACCAAACATTTTTGATCTTGCCCCTTTCTTTGCAGCCATGCTTGTAGGGGCCGTCCTGGTCCCCGCCCTGCTGCCATATATCCCGGGCCGCGCACTTGCCTGGAAGGGCATGGTTTTGGGCGTTTTGTGGGCGTTTGGCTACACGCTGCTTGCTGCCTCACCGGGAGGCTGGCTGCAAACCACCGCCTACTTTTTAACCATCCCGGCAATCACGGCATTTTTGGGCATGAATTTTACCGGCTCGACTACCTATACATCTCTTTCCGGTGTATTCAAAGAGATGAACGTGGCACTGCCCTTGATCATCATCTCGGCTGGTTTGGGGCTGGTCGCCCTTACTGCCGCATATTTTGTCTAAAACCATTCACCGCAAACGGTGTCTAAGTGGAGGTGAAATTGTTGAAATATAGATATTTAAAAAATGTGGTAACCCTGCAAATGGACCAGGACAAATGCAGCGGTTGTGGCATGTGTCTAGAAGTATGTCCGCAGCAGGTCTTTACCCTTGGCGAAAAAGTCAGCTCCATCACCGACCGGGACGCCTGCATGGAGTGCAGCGCCTGCGCCCGGAATTGTCCCCGTCAGGCTATCAGCGTCCGCCAGGGAGTCGGCTGCGCTTATGCCGTATTGATCGATAAATTTAATCTTAGCGGTAAGTGCTGCGGAGATTCCTGCAGCTGCAGCCTGGACAACATCCCCGATTATTAATCTATAACGGAAATAGGAGGCCTAAAAATGCACCATTATGAAAGACTTCAAAAAAAGCTTGCTCAACACCCCGTTGGAGCGCCTGCAAGTGAAGAGTTTTTAGAGATCCTCAAGTTGCTTTTCTTGGAAGACGAAGTGAAAATAGCTCTTTGCCTTGATTTCCAACTCAAAACAGTCAAAGATATCGCTGCTCAAGCTGAAGTTTCAGAGGAAGAAGCCCGGGAGAAGCTGGAAGCCATGGCAAATCGAGGCTCACTGCTCGCCAAAAAAGTCGAGGGTGAATATACTTACGCTTTACTTCCCAATTATCCCGGTTTATTTGAGTACCCTGTGATGAAAGGGATGGACGAGGCCAAACAAAAAAGGCTGGCTGAACTTTGGCATGCATATTACATGAAATATATGGCAGCAGAATTGGCAGCGGCAAGGCCGCCGTGGTTACGTGTTTTTCCTACAGAAGAAGCATTTACAGAAGAAGTGGAAATACTGCCTTATGAAAAGGCCTCGGAAATGATGGGGAAGGCAGAGAGCATTGCTCTGGCAAGATGCCCCTGTCGCATTGTCGAGCAAAACTGTGAAAAACCGCTGCAGGTTTGTCTTTCTTTTGACGGTGCAGCGCGATTTCTCATAGAAAGAGACATGGCACGGGAAATTGGCTTGAAAGAAGCAAATGATATCTTGCACGAAGCAGATAGGGCAGGATTGGTGCATGCAGGCAGTAACAACATGGAAAATCTGCTCTTTTTGTGTAATTGCTGTTCCTGCTGCTGCCACTTTATGAGACTGCTTACAGAACTCGGTTATGATGAAAGCTTAGCCACTTCCAGCTACAGGGTTCAGTCGGACGATGAAAAGTGTAGCGGCTGTGGCATCTGCGCTGAGGAACGCTGCCCGATCAGTGCCATCGAGCTTGTTTCCGAAAAGTCCCGGATAAATGTCAAAAGATGCATAGGGTGTGGCCTGTGCGTTACTTCCTGTCCTTCCGGAGCACTGCAGATGGTCAAGCGGGAAGATTATCAAAAACCTCCTGCGACCACCAAAGAATTGGCAAAAGAAGTTATGGCTTACAAAAACAATAAGCAGAAGTAACTATTCTTCTACCAGTTAATCCCTTAAACATCTTATTCCGCCGTTGTTTGGATTTTTTATCAAAATAATCAGGCTGACATGGCTGAATGTCACCCTGATTTGCAGGAAATTTGCTTTTTTAACTGCCGACAGAAACTGTCAGCCCTTTTTCTTCCATGATGGTTTTTGCCCTTCTCGCACTATCCTCACTTGAAGGCATGATTTCCGGCATGGAGCAAGAACGTCCCATTTGCAGCATCTTGGACTTGCCCCCTTCATGATAGGGTAAGAGCGAAACTTTTTCAATCTGGTTGCGGCAGGCCAGTTCAGCTAATGCTTGCAGGTGTCCCTCCGCATCGTTAAAGTTGGGAATCAAGGGTATCCTGAGCCAAACTTTACACCTTCCTGTAAGCTGGTTTATGTTTTGCTTGATCAGGGAGTTGTCGGCACCGGTAGCCCTTTTATGTTCTTCCGGATCCAGATGCTTGAGGTCAAACAGGAACAGATCCGTGTGCGGTATTACTTTTTGAAATGCTTCCCAGGGAACATGCCCCGATGTATCAACTGCCGTGTGAATACCTTCTGTTTTGCTTTTTTCTAGCAGGGCAGCGGCAAAATCGGCCTGGCACAAGGGTTCTCCCCCTGATAAAGTAAGCCCTCCTCCCGAATTATTGTAAAAATGACGGTCTTTGCAGATTTCTTGCAAAACATCTTCCACATTATTTTTTTCTCCACTTTTGTTTAAAGAGCCATAGCGACAGGTAATGACACATTCCAGACAGTGGTCACACCGCTCCCAGTCAATAATGCGTCTACCTTCCCCAGCCATCTTGATGGCTCCCCTGCTACAGGCTGGCTGGCACTTTCCACACCTTTTGCAGTTGAGCTCCCTAACCATCAGGTTGGGAGAAAAGTCCTGCGACTCGGGGTTCGAGCACCAGGCACAGCATAAAGGGCAGCCTTTTAAAAACACGGTAGTGCGAATTCCAGGCCCGTCGTGTAAAGAAAACCGCTGGATGTTAAAAATGAATCCCGCTAGTGGGCTGGGAGAAACAAGCTCGCTCCCTGACAATGCTCACCTCTCCTTATGCATCTAGGCTTAATTTTTTTACAAGCTTTGTTCTGTCCGGGCGATAATGTGATCCTGCAATCCTTTCGTGAGATCGACGAAATATGCGCTGTAACCGGCTACCCGGACGATCAGATCCTGATGTTTTTCCGGGTGTTCCTGGGCTTCCAGGAGGGTTTCTTTGTCCAGGATATTAAACTGGATGTGGGGAATGCCCATATCTTTCCAGGTTTTAAGAAAGCTGATAAAAAGGTCTTTCATCTCCCCTTCTAAAAAGCGGGGCGAAAACTTCTGGTTTAATAGATGGTTATAGCTTTGCAGGGTATCTATTTTGGAACAGGAGTTGAGTAACGCTGTAGGTCCCTTGCGATCCATGCCCGGTTGAGGGGCCAAGGTGGAGTCGGCAAAGGGTCCTCCGTCTTCCCTGCCATCAGGGGTGGCCGGTGTATCCACGGAAAGGCCATAAGTAGCAGAAACAGCGCTGCCGTCACCCCGTATGGAATAGCCGAAGCGATCCTTGACCGTTTCCATTACCGCCTGCGTACGGTGGTGAACTTCACGGGCCATCAGATCCACATAATCATCATCGTTACCGAACTTGGGTGCATCCAAGCACGCCTGTCTCAGCTCCTCTCTACCTTCCCAGTTTTGGTCCATAATCTCAATAAGTTCTTGAAGACTGACCTGCTCTTCGTCAAAGACTACCTTTTGCAGTGCTGCTAACGAATCAGCAACATTCGTAGAACTGATCACAATCACAAAATCGTGAACCATGGAAGGGTAAATCCACTGTTTACACTCTTTCCCCCGCTCAATACAGCCGTCAACGATGGCGGAATAAAAAGGGCGCGGGCAAAATTTGGCGTACAGGTCGCGGCTGGTATTTTCTACCTGGGCCAATTTATGAAGGAAAAACTTCACCTGTTCCAGGTACGCCTCCAGGATATCTTCCCAGGATTTGAGGCGGTCCGGGGCAGGGGTGCTTGCACCCCACTGTACGCCGGTTTCAGGATGAACCCCCTGGTGCAGTGCCCACCAGAGACATTTGGCCAGGACAAAATAGCCCAGCACACGGCGGGTAATATTTTTCCCGGGGATCTCCATGTAAACACAGCCTGATACGGCATAACTACGGGCATCATCGGCAGGGACACCCCATTTTTCCAGCAGAGGAACCAGTGATTTGTCGTTGAAAAATGATGGATATCCCAGTCCCTCACGCAAAAGCTCTGAAGCCGCCAACCAGAGATCATGCGGGGTCTGATCATGGACCCTTAAGGCGATACTGGGTTCGATGGTTTTCATGGATCGGGCTGCTTCCAGCACCAGGTAAGTCAGTTCATTGGTGACATCCTGCCCCTCCCTGTCCGTTCCACCCAGGGTCACAGCTTGCAGAGAAGCCACACCGCCATAGATAGAAGTCACCAGGGGAGAATAGACCAACCCCAGCTCTAACAATTTAATCCAGAGCAGTTGCAAAATTTCCAGACCCTCTTCCCTGCTTATGTTTCCTTCCCGGAGGTCCTTCTCAAAGTAGGGTCCCCAAAGCTGATCTACCCGGATGCCTATGCCAAGGGTTGAATATTCCAGGTAACGGACAAGGTGGATAAAATAGAAAAACTGGACAGCTTCCAGGAAACTCCGGGGCGGGAACGCAGGGACCCTGGAGCAGGTTCGCGAAATTTCTTCCAATCTCTTTCTTCTGTCAGGATCCTTTTCCTGCGCAGCTTTTTCTTCTGCCAGGCGGGCATAACGTTCGGCAAAATCAATAACTGCCTGCAGCACAATGATAACCGATTGCAGGAAATGTTTTTGGTCCAGGTAATCGAAGGGGATTTCCCGGTCTATTTCCTCAAGCCTCATTTCAGCCTGTTTTATGCGCCCCTGCAATCCTGTTTGGTACAGCGACTCATAATCAGGCAAACCCAACTCAGACCAGTGGGTCCAAAGAAACGTCCCTTCATATTGCCAGTACTTTTCCAAA
>CAZOOA010000101.1:0-3974 GCA_964581355.1 uncultured Desulfovibrionaceae bacterium
TTACACACCAGGACCCTTTGACCCCGTTACTTCCGCTTTTATTCTTGCTGGCCGCTAATTATCGCTACTTTTCTGCCTGCACACCGCTTTTGCGCGTTACCCGGGCCCGGACCCAGACTTTCACATCTTCGATCAGGGTATAGACCACGGGGATGACGATCAAGGTAATCAGCGTGGAAAAGAGCAGTCCCCCGATAACCACCGTGGCCATGGGCGCCCGCAGTTCGGCGCCGCTGCCAAAGCCCAAAGACATGGGGAACATGGCCAGTACTGTCGTCGACGTGGTCATCATGATGGGGCGCAGCCGGATGGGTCCGGCCTCCAGGACCGCTTCCCGGCAGCCCCTTCCCAGCTCACGCAATTTGTTGATGTAATCCACCAGCACAATCCCGTTGTTGACCACGATCCCCGAAAGCATGATCACCCCGATGAAGGAAGCCACATTCAAGGAGCGCCCCGTCAGGAACAGGGCCAGGGCCACCCCGGTAAAAGTCTGGGGCAGGGCAAACATGATGATAAAGGGATGCAGCAGCGACTCAAACTGGGCCGCCATAATCATGTAGACCAGGATAATGGCCAGCAGCAAAGCCAGGGCCAGGTCCTCGAAGGACTCCTGCATCATCTGGAACTCGCCCTCGTAATCGATCAGATAGCCCTCAGGCAGCTCCATGCCGTCCAGTTGGGCGATGATTTCCCCCATTACCTCGGCCTGGCTGCGACCCACCACCTGGGCGTCCACGGAAGCGGAGCGCACCTGGTTGTAGCGATTGATGGACCGGGGCGCCACCTCTTCCAGGAAGCTGGTGACTTCCTTCAACGGCACCTGGTAACCATAAGGCGAATGCAAGGTAACTTCTTCCAGGGAAGCCAGGGAACGGGAATAGGAATCAGGCAGCGTGACCCGGACATCGATTTCATCCGCCCCGGTACGGTACTGGGTGGCGGTGCTGCCGCTCACGGCGGTGCGCAAAGCACTTCCCACCTGGGCAAAAGCCAGGCCGTGATCGGCCGCCTTTTCCCGGTCCACCACCGCTTTCAGTTCGGGGCGCCCTTCGTCGAAACTGGTACCCACTTCCCGGGTTCCGTCCACACCCTCCACAACCGTCGCGATCCGGTCCGTCAACTCCTCCAGTACATCCAGGTCGTCCCCCCGCACAGCAATGTCCACGGGCATGCCACCCATGCCCGCGCCACCCATGTCACCAGTGCTGACAGAAAACTCCGCCCCGGCGATGCGGGTTACTCCACGCCGGATCTCCTCGGCAACATCCTGGGCCGAACGGTCCCGGTCAGCCAAGTCCAGCAGGATCACATCCAGGCTGGCCCGGTTGGTGTTCCCGCCTCCACCTACGCCCATATCCATGCCGCCGGCGCCGCCGATAGACATGTTAACGGCATCCACCTCGGGAATGGCTTCCACCAGGTCGTGGACCTGGACGGCAACGTGCTCCGTCTCCTCCAGGGCCGAACCCTGGGGCAGATCTGCCCGCACATTCAGGTATCCTTCATCCATGTCGGGAAGAAACTCGGCCCCGATAAAGGGAACCAGGGCAAAGCTGGCCACAAAACTCAGGACAAAAATGGCCATAACCAGCTTGCGCCGCTTCAGGGAACCGTTTAGGACCCAGCGGTACAGGGCTTCCAGCCGACGGTATCCCCGGTGGAATCCTTCGGTCAGGCGGTAAAACAGGTTGCCCCCCCGGCTGCGGCCCTTGCCGCCATCCTTGCCTGGTTCCGGCTTTTCGCCTTCCGTTTGCGTTTTTTCCGTATCCGCGCCGCTTTTTTCCTTCTTAACCCCTGCCACATGACCATCCACCATCACCTTATCCAGCAGGCGGGAGGAAAGCACCGGCACCACAGTCAAGGCTACAACCAGGGCAGCCAGCAGGGAGAAACTCACCGTCAGGGCCATGGACATGAAAATCTGGGAGGCGAACCCTTCCATAAAGACCACGGGCAAAAAGACCACCACCGTGGTCAAGGTGGCGGCCGTGATGGCACCGGCCACCTGGCTGGCCCCGTCGCCGGCTGACTTACGCATGCTCCGCCCTTCCTGGCGGAAACGGTAAATATTTTCCAGGACAACGATGGAACTGTCCACCATGATCCCGATCCCCAGGGCCAGACCCCCCAAGGAAACGATATTCAGGGTCAAGCCGTAAAAGTACATCAGCACAAAAGTAGCCACCACGGAAACAGGGATGGACAGGGCCACTACCAGGGTACTGCGGAAACTGCGCAGGAACAGCAGCAGCACAAAACCTGCCAGCAGGGCACCCAAAGCCCCCACCTCAAAAACCGCTTCAATGGATTCGTTAATAAAATCGGCCTGGTCCATGACCTTCTGGATTTGGACCCCCTCGGGCAGGGCCTGTTGGATATCATCTACCGCATTCCAGGTGGCTTCGGAAACCCGCACGGTGTTGGCGTCGGCCTGCTTGCTGATATGCAGGCCGATGCTGGTATCCCCGTTGAAGCGGTTGATACGGCTGATATCGCTGAAACCGTCTTCCACCACAGCCACATCCTTAAGCAAAACGGTCTGGCCCGGGTTGGAGCTTAAGACCATCCGCTCCATCTCCTGCAGGCTGGCAAATTCCCCCACAGCCCGCAGCTGGTAATCCCGGCCGCCTTCTTCCACCGATCCGGCAGAAACATTATAGTTTTCCCGGCCCAAAGCCTGGGTGACTTCATCCAGGGAGACCCCGTAATTTCCCAGCAGTTTGGGATCCACCGTAACCTTAATTTCCCGAGAACGCCCACCGAAGACATCCACCGAAGCCACACCAGGCACCCGCTCCAGGCGGGGCTCCACGATATCCTCGGCGATGCGCCGCAGTTCCCAGTCTTCCCGGTCCCCGTAAAGGGACAGCTGGACGATGGGCATCATGGACGGATCGGCCTTGAATACCATCGGATCAGAAGCATCGTCGGGCAGAAAGCCCCGCACCATGTCGATCTGCTCCCGGGCATCCAGCAGGGCCATGTCCAGGTCGATGCCCCAGTTGAATTCCAGCAGCACCAGGGACATCCCCACCTGGGAGATGGAACTGATATTTTCCACACCCTGGACAGTGGCCAGGGACTGTTCCAGGGGGCGGCTGACCATGCTCTCCACTTCGGCGGGAGCAGCCCCGTCGTAATCGGTGATCACCGCGGCGATGGGAAATTCAAACTCCGGGAAAAGGTCCAGGGGGAGCCCGGTAAAGGAAACAAACCCCAGGATGAGGATCACACAGACCGCCATCAAGGTGGCCACCGGGCGTTTAATGGCTAGCTTGGGAAGATTCACGCACCGTCACCCCCAACAATCTCCACGGGTTCACCGTCGGCCACGTACTGCTGCCCCCGGATGATCAGGCGGTCGTTTTCTTCCAGACCCGAGAGCACCTCCACATCATCTTCCGTCATCATGCCCAGCTCCAGGATGCGTTCCCGGGCCAAACCGTCTTCCACCACAAATACCCGGTAAACCCCTTCCTCTTCGATAACCGCGCGGCGCGGAATTACCAGCCCGTCGCGCACCTCCCGGGCCGTGAGCAGCAGGTTGGCATGCTGGCCCATTCGCACCGCATCGGCCGGTTCGTCAAAGTAGGCTTTGAAGGGATAGGAACGGGTTCCTTCCGCAGGGGCCAGGGCGATTTCCTTGATCGTCCCCGGGAATTCTTCTCCCAAAGTCGGCACCTGGATCAGCACCGCATCGCCCTCGGAGACCAGCTCCAGCTGGCGTTCGGTGATCGTGGCTTCAACAAATAAGGAGTCATAATCCACCAGGGTCACCATGGGAGTGCCGGGGCTGGCTTCCTGGCCCAGCCGGGTCAGAACCGACGAAACCGTGCCGCTGACCGGGGCCTTGAGACGGGTCTTGTCATATGCCGCCTGGGCTGACTCCAACCCGATTTCCGCATCCCGCAGCTGAGCCTGCATCAGGGTGAGCTCCCTTTCCTGGCTTACTTTTTCCGTTTCCAGCTGCC
>CAZOOA010000101.1:4074-7231 GCA_964581355.1 uncultured Desulfovibrionaceae bacterium
ATCTGCAAGCGCGCCTGCTCCACCCCGGACTGGGCCTGTCGCAACTGGGAAGCGATATCCTGATTTTCCAGCTCGACCAGGATCTTCCCGCTTTCCACCCGCTCTCCAACCCGGGCGTTGATCTTGCGCACCGTGCCGTTAACCTGGGAAACAACGGCCACGTTGCCGTCGGAATCAACATCACCGCTTATCTCCACGTATTCTTCCAGGTCGCCTTTTTTGATTTCTTCCACTTCTACCGGGGCACCTTCATCCAAACCGGTTGTCGTTTCTTCCTGCCCGTCATCGGCACCGCACCCTGCGGCCAACACCAGCAGCAGCAGCATAAAAAAATAAGCTGCCCCTTTTTGCCCTATCTTCCACTGCCATATCTTCCACCTTTTCAACACTCAGGCCCCCTCTTCTGCTCCGCTTTTATACTGAATCCCTCAAAATAAAGGTCGGCAAATTTTTCGCTCAACTGCTCCACGTCACCCATCTCCTTGCCCTCGTGCAGATAATCGTGCAGGAAAGAAACGATTCCCCCCAGGTACGACCTGGCAGCCAGGGCCGGATCGAGGGGGCGAAACTCGCCCTGTTTTATTCCCTGCTCAATAATCTCTTCCAAAAGCGCTAAAAAATTGTTCCGGGCCCTGCTCACCTCTTCATGAAAAAAAATCGGTGGAGCCATACTTTGGCCCACCAGCAAGTAGATTACCTTTAAATGCTCTTCCAGAAAGCCCAGCTGTAAGTAAACGATCTTTTTCAGTTTCTCCCGGGGTTTAAGCCCCGCTTCCAGGTTCTCCTGGAGCCGGGAATGATAGAGTTCGATGGCATACTGAAAAGACTGCCGGAACAGGGCCTCCTTGCTTTCGAAATAAAGGTAAAGGGTCCCTTTTCCTACCCCCGCGCGGGAAGCCACTTCCTCCATCTTTACCTGGTGAAACAGTTTGCCGGAAAAGATCTCTATGGCCGCTTCCATCATCCGCTTGCGTTTTTCATCCTTTTCCTCGCTAAGCTCCCGTTTTACACCCTCATTTTCTACCTGCCCCGCTTGACTTGCTCGATCTGCTTGATCTGCCTGATCTGCTTTTTTTCCCTCTTTCAACTCTATATCCTGTTCTTTTATTTCTATTCCCTCCCACTGCTGGTTTAGCACCGGTGCTCATAACTGACCGGTCAGTTCTGTATGCTTCACTATTATACCTTTGACACAAATGAATGTAAACCTGTTTTTTCCTTCCCCGGTTAAAACTTTCTGTTTGGTTAGCCCTGTTTGCCGTAGGGTTTGCTTTCCTGATCGGCCTTGTTTCCGGCCTTTACTTCGCCATCCGAGCTATCCGCCTGAGCCCCATCGACGCCATCCGCACGGAATAGCAAGAAAAGTCAAGAACGAGTATTAAATAACAACGCGGTCAGAAAAAATATCGGTTCATGCTTTTAAGTAAGCATTTAAATCCAATAAGCCAGGGAGTGCTCATTGAAGCATCCCCTGGCTTATTTTACTTACCCTTCCTTTTACGTGAAACCGAAATGAATTCCCCTTGCTTAGGGTGTTATGGTGATGGTTTGCGTTGCACCATCCCATTCGAAGCTGGCGCCCAGCTGTTCCCCGATAAAGCGCAGCGGGACTACAGTACGGCCATCAACAATCTCCGGCGGCACATCCATGTTCAACTCTTCCCCGTTTACTTCCGCTTTATTCTCTCCGATCCAGAGTAGGATGGTGGTATCATCCTTGGTATAGGTAATCTGCTGGGTCTCACCTTCCCATTCGAAGCTGGCCCCCAGCTGCTCCCCGATAAAGCGCAGCGGGACCACTGTGCGTCCGTCAATAATCTCCGGCGGCACATCCAGCGTCATCACCGGAGTTAAATCGATGGGAACTTGCACGGGAGAAGTTCGCAGCTCTGTGCTGCCTTCACCAAGCTGGCCGTAATCATTTTCTCCCCAGGAATAAAGGCTAAGCCCGCCGACGCGAGCCGAAGGCTGACCGATACGCAGGACAATCTTTTCCTCGTCTTCCTGCACAATAACCAGGGAAAAGATCTCCCCGTAAGCTCCGCCTGCAGAAATAGCGACGGCATCGCCAATATTTTCTACCTGCTTCGGAGTTGTCAGAGCATAAGGAGCCTCATCCACCACAAAGCCGGTGCCCAGCTGATCCTCATCATTACGCCCCCAGGCCCAGACCGTGCCTTCAGACTTTAAGGCCATAGAGTGGGTGCCTCCGGCAGCCACAGCGATAACATCGCCCAGCCCTTTAACCATAACAGGTACACGCTTGTTGGGTGTATCTTTACCTGGAGCTTCACCCTGCCCCAGAACCCCACGCACACCATTGCCCCAGGCCCAGACAGTACCGTCAGAATTCAAAGCAAGGTTATGGGATCCCCCTGCACTTATGGCGATCACGTCTGTGAGCACATCCACCTGCACAGGGGTTTCGCTTCTTCTTAATCCTTCAACGCCGAGTTCGCCGCTCAAACCGTAGCCCCAAGCCCAGACAGTACCGTCAGAATTCAAAGCAAGGGAGTGATACTTACCGGCTGATACAGCTAGCACATCGGTAAGCCCCTGAACCTGTACCGGTTCGTAGCGGGTTTCCCTCTCTCCGTCGCCGATCTGGCCTTCAGCACCGTAACCCCAGGCCCAAACCGTGCCGTCGGACTTTAGGGCCAGCGTATGGTTATTGGCTGAAACAGCTATGATATCGCTTAAGCCTTCCACTTTCCCGGGATAAGTGCTTCTTACATGCTGCCCCTGCCCCAGCCTGCCCAGGCTGTGGGCACCCCAGGTCCAGACGGTGCCGTCATCCTTAATCGCCACGCTGAAAATATCACCTGCTTCTACGGCTACAACACCTGAAAATATTTCAGCATGGATGTCTTTTACCTGCACCGGGGTAGCCTGGTATTCAATATTAGACATGTCATTCCCCAGGGGACCTCCCCGCCCCCAAGCCCAAGCTGTACCATCACCGGTCAACGTCAGGCTAAACCGCGCACCCCCTGATACTGCCGGCTCTGCTGCTAAAGCAAACGAGCTAAAAGAAAGCAGCAGCAAAGCAGCCAGGACCAGGGCAACAGTTCTTTTATGCTTCTCCCTAAAGAACTTTCTCCCCATTAATAATTCCCTCCTTTAAAATTTTTCAACAAAAATATTCAAATATAGGAAT
>CAZOOA010000102.1:0-7226 GCA_964581355.1 uncultured Desulfovibrionaceae bacterium
TGGTTACGTCAATCAGCCTTGCTACTTTTGCCATTTAGCCCGCCCTCCTTATATTACAGATAAACGATTTGAACTCGGGTATGGTTGTGTTGGCACAACCGATGGTGGGAGACAGGTCGTTGGCGGATGCTCCGGTTGAAAGGCCCATAAAGCCCCAGTGGAAAGGCATGCCTACAATTTCTTTCTCCTCGCCATTAATTACCAGAGGTTTAACCCGTGGTGTCACGCAGGCTTTAACCTCAATCTTGCCTCTCTTGCTTTCCACTTCAACCATATCCCCGTTTTCCACGCCGATCTCCGCAGCGAGTGAAGGGCTGATTTCGCAGAACATTTCCGGCATGGCTTCTACAAGCCAGGGACTGTTCCGGGTTTCAGTAGCGGTCTGGTAATGTTCCACCAAACGGTAGGTGGTGCAAATATAGGGATAATCGGCGCTGTCACCCCGGTCCTCGGGATACCAAATAGTGGCAACGGGGTTGAACTCCACATCGCCTGTCAGCGGGCTTTTGGTTATGCTTTCCCAGGGCTCGTAGTGCTCGGTGAAGGGTCCATCAACCATAGATCCAAATTCACCGGCCCAAAGCCTGGACAGTCCCTCGGGATTCATAATAAAGGTGGCTGTTTCCTCTGGAGGGAGGCCAGCAGCGAAGTCGGGCACGTCGTTTGTCTTCCACTCTCCATCTTCCCACCAGACCACGGGACGATCGGGATTCCAGGGGTTGCCCTGGGCGTCACAGGAGGCACGGTTGTAAACGATTCTCCTGTTGGCAGGCCAACTAAAGCTGTACTCCAGGTTGCTGCCGATCCCTTCGGTTTCCTTGGTGCGGCGCTTGCAGTTGGGGTTGTCTTCATCCTGGTAGAAACCGGTATAAATCCAGCTTCCTGAAGCCGTTTCCCCAAAATCATTAGCGGCAATCTCGCCAAATCCGGGTAGCAGTTCTCCATCGGCTACGTAATAACCATTGATTTCTTTACAGATCTCTCTGGGATCGGGGTCATCTCCGTAATCCCAGTTCATTTGCAGGATGGGCTCGGGGAAAGTTCCACCTTCCGCATCATACAGGTCTCTTACAGCTTCGAAAAGTTTGTTTACAATCCACATGTCGGATTTGGAATCGCCGGTAGGCTCCTGGGCCTTGTAACGCCACTGGATCCAACGCCCTGAATTTGTGGCGGTGCCTTCCTTTTCAAAGTGAGCTGCAGCAGGCAGCAAGAACACTTCGGTGTCTACGTCCTCCGGGTTCATGTCGGGAGCTTTCCAGAAGGATGCTGTTTCATTTTCATAAATGTCTGCAACAACCAGCCAATCCAGGTTTGCCTGCGCCCGACGCTTCCTGGCGGTAGACGCTCCACTTACCACGGGGTTATCGGCAAAACATAACAGCCCCTTGATTTCTCCCTGAGCCATGTAGGTGTAGTACGCTACGGAGGAGCGGTCTTTATCCAGGCGGGGCATATAATCAAAGCAGTAGTCGTTATCCGCCGTTGCATTTTCACCATAAAAAGCTTTCAACATGGCAGCGAAAAATTTGGGCCGGTTTGTCCAGTAACCGCTGGGAGGAGTAGCAGCTTTGTAAGCGTCCCAATCCTGGCCGTCTGAAGGCATGGGCATATAGCCTGTAACGATGTGGAACAGCTGACCCATATCGCAGGCGCCCTGAACGTTAACCTGGCCTCGCTGTGCGTTTACGCCGCCACCGGAAACACCCACATTACCGAGTATAAGCTGCAAAATAGCGCAGCCGCGCACGTTCTGGGAACCGTGGGTAAACTGGGTCATGCCCATGGCGTAGGAAATATTCCCTGCTTTTTCAGGGGCGCCGGTGCTGCAGAACAGCTCGGCAACCTCCTCGAACTTATCCTCGGGGCAGCCGGTGAGTTCACTGACGGTTTTTACATCGTAACGGGAATAAAAATCTTTAAAGAGCTGCCAAACGCAGTTTTCATCCTGCAGGGTCTCATCTTTCAAGATATTCCCATCTTCATCTTTCTGGTACGTCCAGGTATCTCTTTCGTAGGACATCTGTCCAGGTCCCCGTTGGCCATCTTCGACAGCACCGGTAAATAAGCCGTCGCTGTAACCGAACTCGGGGTTTACCAGGCAGGAAGCGTTGGTGTGTACTTTTACATATTCTTCATTATATAGGTTGTTTTGAATGGCGTAGTTGATTAACCCGTTTAGGAAAGCGGTGTTGGTTCCCGGGCGGATAGGCGCATACACATCAGCCACAGCTGCAGTCCGGGTAAACCGGGGGTCTACCACAATCAGCTTTCCACCATTATCCAGGGACCTTTGGATCCACTTCATAGAAATGGGGTGGTTCTCGACGGTGTTTCCACCGATATTAATGGTCACATCAGAGTGCTGGTAATCAATCCAGTGGTTCGTCATAACGCCTCTACCAAATGAATTGCCCAAACCTTGGACAGTAGAGGAGTGTCAGAGACGGGCACAGTGGTCGTTATTGACGATGCCCATGGCGGCAACAAACTTCCTGTAGAGATAATTCTCTTCGTTGTTGCACTTGGCGCTGCCGATCCAGGCCAAAGATTCACAGCGATTCACCGTTTGACCGGCATCATTTGTCTCCTTAAAGTCTGCATCCCTTGTATCCTTGATTCGCTTGGCGATTTCCTCGATAGCCCAGTCCCAGTCCTTTACTTCCCAGTCGGAAGCGCCGGGAGCGCGGTAAAGCACTTCCGTCATGCGTTGGGGACTGACAATGGCATTGCCCTGCTCATCATATTCGTAATACTTGTTGTAAAGGGCAGCCCCTTTGCTGCAGAGTGCACCTTCGCTGACAGGATGATCCGGGTCGCCTTCTACAGAGATAATTTTTCCATCTTCGACATAACATAGTACGCCGCATCCTACACCACAGTACGAACAGATCTGAGATAAGGTCTCGGCATACTCGATTCGAAAGACGTCGTCTATCTCTGGTTCTACATCTGGATCTGGCTCATCGGGATCATCGGGTACTGCTGGTTCTTCTTCCTCTGGAGCACATCCCAGTTTTGCAGCCAAACTTCCGGCGACAACTGCACCGGATAGCCACAAAAAGTTTCTACGAGATACTTTCATAGAATACTTTCACCTCACTTTATTATTTAAACCTACTTTACAACCCCTCTTCAATTAAATCCACAAAAGTTTTTAAAATCCAGAAATACCTTTTTAGTTTTTAGTTAAGTAAACTGGCTATCTCCGGAAGTGTGTATCCTTCTTTGTTTGCCAGGACATCCAAGTGCCCGGTTGCAATCGCTTCTAGATCTAGAATGACTTCTTTTTGGAGCATTTTTTCATCAATGATTTTCAGGTAGTGCTCACACTTTTCACAGACATGTACCTGGCGGGCTCTGTCTTCTGGTACGTAAAAAAAGCGTAAACTTCCTTGATCCTCGTTGTTACAGTGCGGACATTCCAGGCGAGGAAAATTCCACTGTGCATGGCAGAGCCAGCATTCAAGAATTCTTGCGCCATCATCTTTTCGATGCTTGGCAATCACAGGTTTTTGACCGCAAACAGGGCAAAAGCTATTTCGCCATAATGAAAAGTCAACTGTTTCAGAAACGCTGTTCATAAATGAACTGAAAAATGGGATTAAAGCAGAAAACACGGCAAAAGAGATGACCTCACTATCCAACCCCGTATTTTGGTCCATTTCTTTGTCCTGGACGTACTGTTCCAGTTCCTTTTTGTTAAATGCTTTAATGTCCTCTAAAAAACCATTTACCTTACTCTCCTGTAATTCCCGGGCTTTACTCAACTCCAGAAGATTGTCAGGAGCTTCCGGACTGGCTTCTTTAATTGCTTGACATATTTTTTCAAGCAGGTCCAGGAAAGTCTGCCCATCGATTTTTAAATCCTGGCAAGATAGAATATGCTGGTCATTTCTGAAACAGTCTTTCATTTCTTCTTCTGTTAAGCTAACTTCCGTATTGATCTGATCCAGGTAGCTACTTTGAACAAAGAATATTCTTTTGTAAACATCAAAAACCTGTTTTAAATTGCTGTTGTTTTGGAGTTGTAAGTCAATTTCTGCTTCCACTTTTTTGATTGCTGGTGGATACTGGCCCAAACTTCTCACCTCCCGGTGTCCATAGTCCGTCTGTTACTGGAAAAGGTATTCAAGACTTTAAACGGCTAAGCATCCCCCCCTTTGGTAATTTGTTTTTTTACTAAATTGATACTACTTTCACATTCAATTAAAAAAGACTATTTAACAGTAAGATACTTACATTGGGATACTTATAATAAGATAATATTTATTTATTATTGTAAATTCATATTGCCATAAATTAAAACTATTTACTATCGGGAAAAATACTAAAAATTAAAACCCATAAGGGATAATAACCCTTATACTGAGGGTTTTTCCCTTACAAATCTTTATTTTGGAATGTTCTAAATAGTTAAAATACTTTCGGTGGGTGGGCTTTTCCCTGACTGAAGCTGTTATTTTTTATCCATAAACCCAAGAATCGCTATTTTTTGTATAGGAAATAACCTCGTTTTGGTCAAAGAACAGGGACATTTCCCTGGAAGCGCTTTCCAGTGAATCGGAACCATGCACTACATTATTGCCCAAGAAAAGCGCGAAATCACCTCGAATAGTTCCGGCAGAAGCTTCCTGGGGGTTCGTGCTGCCCATCATTTTCCTGACAACATCTACAGCACCCTGCCCCTCCCAGATCATGGCAACTACCGGCCCTGAGGTAATAAAGCTAACAAGCTCCCCAAAAAAAGGCTTATCTTTATGCTCTGCGTAATGTTTTTCAGCATGGTTCTGGGAAATATGCAGCATTTTCAGCGCACAAAGCTTTAGGCCTCTTTTTTCCAACCGGTTAATTATTTCACCTACCAGGCTTCTTTGGACGGCATCGGGTTTGATCATTACAAATGTTTGCTCCAAGGTAAGTCTCCTTTCCAGGTTGTTTTTTGTTTAGTAACCAGCTTTACTCTGTATGGATATCATCGGTGCTTCAGGGAAGCGGGCCTCTTGCAGGAGGAACGAAAAAAGGGTTTAGGAAACCAATATTTATTCTCTGCTGTGTTATAAGTAATCCGAAGCGGCTAATACGTTATTAAGGGGTTATCATCTTCAATTATTCGCTGCTCCTGGGAGCGCATCAGTCTTAAATCTTTTGGCAAAGTAAAAATATTTTGGTGAGTTAATCCATCGTAAAACTTTAAGGTTTCCAGTCCGCGTTCTTTTAGCTTGCTGTCAATTGCTTCGGGTGTAAAATCACTTGTTTTGTAATGATCGGAAGCACAAATAAAACCCCATTTTGTGTCATAAGAAGGGATAAATACTCCACAAGAGTCAACATTTTTAAATACAGTTTTCAATGTGTTATAAATAGCACCATGGCACTCAAATAATTTTAAGTGCAAGTTTCCAGCCTGAAGGCTTATAATGCCCCCTTCTTTCAGCTTGGTTTTTGCCATACTGTAGAACTCTTTGGTAAACAGCATATAACAGGGGCTGTCCTCCAAAGGTTCTGGAAGATCCATAAAGATAACGTCCCATGTATCAGCGGACTCTGCCAGGTATTTACGGGCATCTTCGAATAGCAGCTTAACCTTCGGATCATCATAAGCGCCTGCGTTCCACTGGGGCATATATTCCTTGCACAGGTCGATAACCTCTTTATCAATATCTACCATTACAACTTCTTCGACCGAAGGATGTTTCAGAATTTCCCTGAGAACGGCCCCTTCACCTCCACCGGCAATCATAATCCTTTTGGGAGCAGTGTGCATCGTCATGGCCGGATGAATCAATGTCTCATGATATATATACTCATCATATTGGGCAGATTGGATTTTTCCATCCAAAATTAAGCAGCGACCAAAAAAATCTGTGTCAATAATTTCAACTTTTTGAAACTGGGTTTTTCCATTAAATACAAACCGTTCCACACCATACATATGTGCCTGGGTAGGGTGAGTGTATTCTATATACCACTTCCAATGATAAGATGGCAAGTCTGGAGTCCTCCTTGTTTACTGCAATTAAACGGCTGATTGTTTTTGTGCCTTATCGTATTCAAGCTCGGAAATGCCGCGTTCCACTTCTTTAGCCGCCATACGTTCGGCTGTAAAATGCTTTTTCAAATAATAACAGGAAACCCAGGGGTCAACGGTGCTGCCACAGGTAAAAACATCCACCGCTGCATAGCCATACTCAGGCCATGTATGAATTGCCAGGTGGGATTCAGAAATAACAACCACACCGCTTACTCCTTGAGGGTTAAATTGATGAAAAACAGCTTCCCTTATTTCAGCTCCTGCTTCAAGAGCTGCATTTACCATGATTTCCTCGATTTTTACTGTGTCGTTTAATACCTCAGGAGTGCAACCATAAAATTCTGCCAGCACGTGGCGGCCCAAAGTGCGCATTTCCAAGCCCCCTTTTTAATAATGTTGAAAGAGTCAAATAACATTGTAGCAAATTAAGTCAAAAAGTCAATGATCGCAATAATTTTTTTTAAATACCCTTGTTAATTATACCTAAATGCGGGAAATTGCGAATAATTGATTAAAATCAAGGAAATTCAAGCTTCATTCCGGGAAAATGATATCATTGACCCATGTTTAAAAAACCTGACCCCAACGGCCCATGCCTCAAATTCACTGCTTTAGAAAACATTCTACGCTGCGGTCGTACGTCTTTTCAACTTCCGGCTTAAAGTAACAGGCCGGCAGTTGATTTTTCGCCCGGTGATAATGCAGGCACTCGCAGCATAGTCCTTTCCGGCTGCAGGTGGGATATGTGCAGTTACACTCCTTGCTGATATCCATATTACTGTGTTCGCAAAAGTTACTCATTCCCAAAATCTCTCCCTTCCTTATAATATATTTAGTATCTGTCTTTTCGATAAAACGCCTGTGCTTTCCTTTTTTTGGGAAGTTTTTTACTTAAAAAAAACAGCCCCAATAGGCTGTTTTTTTTTGGTCGGAGCGACAGGATTTGAACCTGCGACCTCTTGACCCCCAGTCAAGCGCGCTACCAAGCTGCGCCACGCCCCGTCGAATTAAGTTCCAACAATAAAAATTATATCAGCTAAAAAGAATCATGTCAATGCCATGTATTTTTGAAAGAAGGACTTTTCTCTTTGAAACAGAAGTGTTATTATTTTGATGATAATATAGTCAAAAATGATTTTAATAGATTAAACGAGGTGACTTTTTTGTATTACACTGGGGTCTGTTTAGGAGC
>CAZOOA010000103.1:0-7123 GCA_964581355.1 uncultured Desulfovibrionaceae bacterium
TCAATCCGTTCAGGACCTGTAGCGGTTGCCCGGTTTATATTCCGGCGAAGGAGGCTAAGGGAAAAATTGCAGAGGATGTGAGTTCCTGCTGATTGTTTTTACCCGATAAAAAATGAGCATACGTTACAAAATGCTGGGTGCCTTTATCATCGTCATTGCCGTAGCCGTGCTGGCCATGGCTTTTACCTCCCGCCTGTTCATCGGGAATGTATTCGAGCGCTACAGCCAGGGCTACCGTACGGTGGTGGTGGAACAGTGGGAATATGTTTTCCGGTCCTATTACCAGCGCCACGGTAGCTGGGAAGGGGTGGAGCAGCTCTTAACCCAGCGGACCCGGGGCAGGGGGCCGATGCCGGCCACACCCCAGGGTCAGGCCAAAGGTGGGACCCGGGGTGTCCTGCCCGGGGAAGGGCTGATCCTGGCCGATCCCGGCGGCCGGGTGCTCCTGGATTCCGACGCTGAAACTGCGGGGGAGGCTCTCTCCGAGGACCTGCTGGACCAGGGTGTGCCTATCGTGGTGGAAAATGAAACGGTGGGCATCCTGGTGATGCATTCCCAGGAGGTGCAGGCAGTGCAGACGCTGGAGGAACAGTTCAATCACTCGATGATTTTGGGAGTTTTTTGGGGCGGGATTGTCGCCCTGCTGGCCGGTGCGGTGCTCAGTTTTCTGCTCAGCGGCCAGGTGACCCGCCCCCTGGCCCAGTTGACTTCCTCTGCTCTGAAATATGCCCGGAGAGATTATCGCCACCGGCTCCAGCTAAAAAGAGAAGATGAAGTGGGCAAACTGGCCCAGGCCTTTAACCAGATGGCAGACAGCCTGGAAAAAAATGAAAAAGTGCGCCGCAACCTGTTGGCTGACGTCTCACACGAACTCAGGACCCCTGTCACAATCCTGCAGGGCAACTTTGAAGCCCTGCAGTCGGGCAAGGCAGAGCCAACACCCCAGCGTCTTTCCTCCTTGTACGATGAAGTGCTCCGGTTAGGGCGCCTGGTAAGTGATATGGAAGCGATCAACCTGGCAGAAGCGGGCAAACTGCCCCTTGATCGCCGCTATGTTGATCTTGCAGCCCTGGTTGCCCGGGCGGCCGGGGCGTTTCAGCACGAAGCGGATGAGCGCAACATATCCTTTCAAATCGAAATGGTGCCGGAAACAGGTAGATGGTACCTGGATGAAGACCGGCTGGTCCAGGTGCTGATTAACCTGCTGGCCAACGCCTTTAAATTCACACCCGATGGAGGCGAGATTATTCTGCGTGCCCGTCAGGAAGGCCGGGGATTGAGCATCGATGTGCTGGACTCCGGCCCGGGGATCCCTCCCGGGGAACTTCCTTTCCTGTTTGAGCGCTTCTACAAAGTAAGCCAGGGCCGGGGGGGTGGAAGCGGCCTGGGTCTGTCTATTGCCAAAAGTTTTGTCGAGGCCCACGGAGGAAGCATTCATGCTGCCAACCGTCCCCAGGGGGGCGGCATCTTCAGCTTTACCCTGCCTCCAGGGCCGGGTTCAGGTCAGGATCCCGGTTTAGGCTCTTAACGGTTGAGTCTTGCGCTTTTTTGGACAAGAATTCTATCGCGCGGCACAACTGCACAGAGAAAAATTATGGTTCTGGCTCGTCCAGGTTGGGGAAAAGCTGAAAACTGATCCTGGGATCCTGGGTCGCAGAGCCCGGGCCATAGGTCCTGGTCCTTCCTTCGTTATGTCCCCCTGCTCCCCGGGGCCGTTGCAAGCCCAAGACATTATTTGTTCCTTGAGCGAGATGTTTTCGGTCAGTATTTTGTTAATGAAAGTATTTTGTCAATGAGTGGTAGGGTTTTTTAGTTTTCCGTCGAATGATTTAAAAAGGCGAAGCAGCATGTACTAACCGCGACCGCTCTAACGAGCCACAACATGGAGATGAAAAACCTTGCTTACGTTCGAAGTGCTGGTTTTCAGTATCCCCTCCCCTTAACCGGTGGTTTCAGCAGCCACTATCTGGCCATTATTCTCTTGTTTGGTCGTTGCAGTGGAAGAAAAGTTGGTTTTAACCTGCAGCGCTTGGCCGAGGCCGGATGTCAAAAATACATTATATTGCCAATAATTATTGCCTACAATTCGCACCATTAAACGAAATCAAGGAGGAGAAACATGAATAAAAAGGTTGGTTGCAGGGAAATTCGGCTGAAAGTGGAAATTGAACATCTCAAACAGAAAATGGAACAGACGTTTCTGAAGAAGCAAAGCCTGCAACACCCGGAGATATTACGGGTTTCCAGGGTGCTGGACCAAAAAATTGTCGAGTACACCCGGTATATGAAAAAACAAAACAGGGAATCGAATATTCCCGAAGAATATAGAATAAAAGTCCTGGATTGATTGATTTTCATATCTGGTAGGTGAATGGCATGTGGGCGTGGGCTCAAGACCGAAGAAAAAAATGCCTGTCCTTACTGGCTGCGCTGTTGCTCCTGTTCCTGTTTCAGGCACTTCAGCCTCAAGCCGGAGAGGCTGTCCCCAGGGGAAAAAACCCCGGCTGCAGTCCGGATACGGTTCCGGTGCTGGCAGCCGGGGGGTATCACACCCTGGTATTGAAAGGCGATGGCACCGTTTGGGGCTGGGGCCGGGGTGGTGCTCTGGGCGAAGGGACCAGCCGTCAGGAGAATCAACTTCAGCCCGTGCAGGCAGAGCGGCTTACCGGTGTTGTATCTTTGGATGCATCGGCAGGTCATTCCGTGGCCCTGAGCGCCCCCGGCGATGTCTGGACCTGGGGCAGCGGGCTTTTAGGCGCCCTGGGGCATGGTGATGCCGCCAGGATAGATTATCCTGAGAAAGTTGAAGCAGTAACCGGTGTTATTGATATCGCTGCAGGGAGCAGCTTCACCCTGGCCGTTAAGGATGATGGTTCGGTCTGGGCCTGGGGGGATAACAGTGAAGGGCAGCTGGGTGACGGAACAGGGGAAAGGCAGTATCTTCCTGTGCAGGTGGAAGGACTGTCCGGGGTCAAAGCGGTTTCAGCGGGCAGTTACCACGGTGTGGCTTTGAAAGAAGATGGCACAGTCTGGGCCTGGGGACATGTTCTGCTGCAGGATCAGTCCCGCACGGAAGTGCCCGTACAGGTTCCTGAGCTTGACGGCATCGTTGCCGTGGAGGCCGGTGGAGAACACACCCTGGCTTTGAAGGAGGACGGCACGGTCTGGACTTGGGGGCGGGGTGTATACGGCCAGCTGGGTCGAGGCCAGATGGTTTCTGCCCGCAGACCTGTCCAAATTAAAGGCTTTTCCAGCATCACCGCGTTGGCCGCCGGTGACAGCCATTCCCTGGCGCTCCAGGAGGACGGCACGGTCTGGGCCTGGGGCTATAACCGGGATGGCCAGCTGGGTACCGGGGCCCAGGTCGATGATTTCCCCTGGGGCGAAACCATCCCCAGCCAGGTTCAGGGCCTGGAGACGCTGGAGGTTGCTGACCTATCGGCAGGCGGCTTTGCCGGGGGAGTTTTTTCCCTGGCTGCCTCAAGGTGCTGTCAGATTGTCCTGCAGGTGGACCAGCCTGAAGCCCGGTGGAAGGGGCTGGAACTCTATGCCTGGGGCGAAAACCAGTATGGCCAGCTGGGTGATGGGACCCGGGATCTCCAGCCCGAGCCTGTCAAGCTGGAATTTGACCCCACGGCCCCGGTTGTCCTGGATGTGCCACCCTTTATTGAAAACGACCGCACCCTGGTGCCTTTGCGCTTCGTTGGCGAAGCCATGGGCGCTGAATTTGCCTGGGATGAAGCGGACCGCAGGGTAACCTATACCCGGGATGAACAGGAAATTGTGCTCTGGATCGACGAGAAAAAAGCCCTGCTAAACGGGCAGGAGCAGGAGCTGGATGTCTCCCCCCGGATTGTCCGCAACCGCACAGTGGTGCCCCTGCGCTTTGTCGGTGAAGCTCTGGGGGCGGAGTTTCACTGGGACGGGGAAAACCGCCGCATCACCATTGATCTCCCTTCCGGGGCAGAAACAGTGGGAAAGGATGATTCCCATAACACGTGATCGGGTGGTTTCCGTGCAGAGAGGAAGGACATTACGAGAGCGGGTTTTGAGCTGCCTGGAAGAGCTGGGTGGCCTGCAAAGCCTGGTGCCTCCCGGACAAACGGTGCTGTTGAAACCCAACCTGGTCATGGACCGGCCCCATTCATCCGGGGCGATTACCAATCCTGCGCTGCTGGACATTTTGCTGGATGCACTGCTCCGGCAGGCTTCACCCCGGGAAGTGATTGTGGGCGAAGGTGCAGCCGCCCACTGTTCCACGGAAAAAGCCTTTTCGGTCAGCGGTGTGGACAAAATAGCGCAAAAGTATGGAGTCAGGCTGGTGGACTTGCAGAAAGACAATTATGTGCAGGTTTCCGTGCCCCGGGGTAAGGCCCTGAAGCAGGTAGAGGTGGCACGGACAGTCCTGGAGGCCGACTGCCTGATCAATTTGCCTGTTTTAAAGATGCATTGCCAGACCCAGGTGACAATTGGGCTGAAAAACCTGAAAGGGTGTATCAGCGACCGGGAAAAAAAACGGTTTCACAGCCTGGAGCTGGAGCAGTGCATCGCCGATCTAAATACGGTTCTCTCTGTCCAACTTGTGGTTGTGGATGCCACTCTGGGTTCTTTTGCCTGGGAAGGAGGGGGTGACCCGGTGCGCCTGGACACGGTGCTGGCCGGGACCAACCAGGTTTCCGTCGATGCGGTGGCAGCCTCACTACTGGGCTATCATCCCGGTGAAATCGAGCATATTCGGCTTTCCGAAGCGCATGGCCTGGGTACGGCCCGGCGGGAACAGATCCAGGTGCTGCACCCGGAAAAGTTAGAGGGTATTTCTTTCCCGGCTGAGTTTCGGTGCGGGGTCCAGTACCGGGTTCCCGGCTTGCAGGTTGTGGAAAAGGGGACCTGCACACCATGTTTGGCCAGTTTTCTTGCTGCGACCCGGCGGCTGGAAAAGGAAAGGATCTATCTGCCCGGCACGGCCTACCTGGGGCAGAGGCTGACAGAAGCAGACCTGGAAACCCTTGGGGGGCAGGGAAAAGGTTTAGGTATTGGCAATTGTGGCGCCAGGCTGGTCGGGCAGGAAGAGGCGGTTTGGGGCTGTCCTCCCGAGGGGTGGCAGGTTTACAATTTCTTAAAAGGGATGGTCCGCTAAAAAGTGTGGTTTTCCACTGCTCCCGTTGTGAGCAGGAAAGGGGGTCAGATCCTGCGCTCCCGCATAATAATGAACGTAAAGCTCACGATTTCGTCTTTTAACCGTTCACTGACATCGACAAACTCAATGGCGTGCCGGTAGCGGAGCGAGACATCCTTGTGCGGCGTGGAGACCCAGACGACACGGCCCACCAGCAAAACGGGGTTCTCTTCATTTTTGGTGCGTAAAATAACCCGCAGCAGCAAATGGGTCCCTTCAAGGTGCCTTTTGTCGGTGACAAGCATCAACCCGCCGCCGCTGATATCCAGGGTAAAGCCTTCCCGGGGCTGGCCCAGGGCTTCTGCCAGCATTTCCAGGGCTATCTGCTCTGCATCGCGCCGGGTCCGTCCGGGTTTTTCCATCTCTTCCCTGGAGGGGAGGTCATACCGTTCTTTGTAATTTTTGTCCTCCAGGATCCAGTATTGGACGTTTAGGGTGCAGTCCAGGCGGAAATGTTCCCTTCTTTGGAACCTGGTTACTTCTTCAGGCCAGGCGATCAGGTACAAGGGCAGGTCATTGTCATCATGTTTTTCGCCCAAAACGGTGCTGTTGAAGTTGTAGAGAGAGTTTTTGTGCACAAGCCGGAAAAACCATTGGCTTCCTTTGGGCATATGCAGGTACGTATGCTGGAGCATGGGAACTCCAATACCGATACTGTTTTCTCCAACTTCCTGGACCAGGCTTTTGAAGAAAGCATCCCGGTTATGATCGTAAACATCCAACAGCAGGTTTTCCCGAAACAGTTCCTGAATCGACATAGTTCCCTCCGTCTGCAGTCTGACTCCTTCATCCTGTCCAGAAGAGTCAAGATGTACGTTGCCCGGCCTTACACAACTAGCTGGCAGCCAGGGTGTAAAAAAAATTTCCCTTCCCTCTTCTTAGATACTTAGATATATAATACCGTATATCCTTTTAAGCAGGCAGCTTTTTTTCATAATTTTTCAGAATCTATCAACAAGGAGTTGATCGCATGGATGTTATCGAGGCAATTAAAAAGAGAAAAAGTATCAGGGGATACAAGCCGGACCCGGTTCCCAAAGAAGTGCTGAAGGAAATCCTGGAAGTTGCAGTGCGTGCCCCCTCCGGGTTGAATACTCAACCCTGGGAATTCACCGTGGTTACCGGCCGCCCCCTGGACGAAATCAGGCGTGAAAATGTGGAGAAACTCCAGTCGGTGGGCAAGGATGTTTTTGATTTTCACTATACCGGGGTCTACCGGGAGCGCCAGGTGAACCTGGCCAAGCAGCTGTTCCAGCTAATGGGTATCAAGCGGGAAGACAAAGAAAAAAGGGATGCGTGGCTGCAGCGGGGTTTTCGCTTTTTTGATGCACCGGCGGCTCTGATCATCTCCATGGATCGATCCCTGGATGAGCGAAGTTGGGCCGTTTTTGACCTGGGAATCGTGACCCAGACCATCTGCCTGGCTGCCTTGAAATACGGCCTGGGGACGTGTATTGAAGACCAGGGAGTGGTTTTTCCAGAGGTGATCCACAAACATACCGGTCTGCCGGAGTCGAAAAAAGTCGTAATCGGCATTGCCATCGGCTACCCGGACTGGGAATTTCCGGCCAATGCGGTGGTAAGCCACAGGGAAAGCGCAGAGGACCTGACGACCTGGTGCGGGTTTGAAGAATAAGACTGCTGCAAACGAAGCGAAACTGCTGCAGAAATGGGTTCTTTGTTTCAAGTTTGCCTCCAAATGGTTGTTCCGGAAACCTCCTGCCCCGCGGGGTGACGGAGGAAAACGGCGCTTTTGTGCCAAAACAATTGCATTTCATTTTGCTCTGTGTTAGAATAGGGAAGCAGATTAAGGAATAAAGAAATCGGGATGGTTCTGAGGTTGTTTGATTTGCTGTCATCCCTTCTCTGTCGGGGCGTAGCGCAGTTTGGTAGCGCACCTGCTTTGGGAGCAGGGGGTCGCAGGTTCGAATCCTGTCGCCCCGACCA
>CAZOOA010000104.1:0-6943 GCA_964581355.1 uncultured Desulfovibrionaceae bacterium
ACAAGTTCTTGCATGAATATTTGTCATACATATAGTATAGCAAATATATGCTATGGATACAAGTATTATCAGATATTAAGTTATAACATACAGTCTTTTTTCCCGGCTTTCATCTCGGGGTCAATAGACCCCGAGGATTCCCGCCGGGGTTTCTAAAAAAACAAACCCTCCTGCCAACCAAGGAGGGAACAAGACAGATAATCTTCTTCTTTAAGCTATTGTGCCAAATTTTACAATAATAATATAATAATCCAGAATAAAAATGGCAATCTGCCAGGGCAGTGATTACCCTTTTCCCTGCTTTTGGCTTTGCTCTGGCAGCACTTCAGACTGGAGTTCAGGCAGATTTTCCTGTTGCCTGGCCTGTTTTTGCTGGTAGAGCTGTTCAAGTTCTTCGAAAACACGGAGCACTGCCTGCAGGGAAATGATCAACATTTCTCGTTCCTCCAGGGTAATGCGTTCGGCCAGGTTGTTGAAGCGGTGAGTGCGGCGGTTGAACACCAGCCGGGCCAGCTGCCGGCCAAAAGAGGTCAGGGAAACCCGAACAATCCGCCTGTCTTTTTCATCCCCATAGCGGCGGACCAAGTTAAGTTTTACCAATCGGTTTACCATCCTTGTTACAGCACTTTCTGCCAGAAATAGTTCCTGGCTCAGTTCCCCCATGGTCAAGCTTTCATTAAAATACAGTACCAGCAGGGCATTGACCTGTCCTGGGGTAATATCCAGGCCGGTTAGTTCACGGCTTTCTTCCGTCTGCAGGTAATGCATCAGCTTGGGGAAAATAGTTTGAATGGCGGTTGTAAAATTATCCTTATCTTTATAATCCACCAACTTCAAATTCCCCCTTTTCGATAAGATGCCGAAGCAGGCCCGGCCTGCACGGGCCGGGCCTGCTCAGCAATGGCAACCCGCTTACTTTACCACAAAGTATTTCTTGGACTCATACATTTCGTTTGCGATGTAGCGCTTGCGCTCATAGATGTTTATTTGGTCAAAGCGGGTCAGCTTACGCAAAGCTGAAAGCATGGTGCGCATGGTGTCGCCTTCCTCCATGGCAGCAAGAACTTCTTTGCCCCAAATATCGAACTTGGGCATCGCTTCTGCCACAAAGCACTCGGTCATCTTGATAGCCAGTTCAGCTGCATCTTCACCTTTTTCCTGGATGATTTTCTTGGCACGCAGGCATGCACTTTCTGCGGCAAAGACCTGGATGGCCATATCAGCCATACGACCCAGGATTTCCTGTTCCTTCTGGATAGCTTCGCCGTACTTCTGAACAGCTGTCCCGGAAATCATCAAGAAGACTTTTTTCATGTTTTCAACCAATTCTTCCTGTTCTGCCAGGGGCTCATCGGAGGTTTCCTTCATTACTGGCATCATCATCTCTTCCTGCAGCTTTTGTGCTGCCTCGATGAGGGCAATTTCGCCTTTCATGGCTTTGCGCATCAGCGTTGCAGGAATGATCAAGCGGTTGATCTCGTTGGTCCCCTCGAAGATGCGGTTAATCCGGCTGTCACGGTAAGCCCTTTCCATGGGATATTCCTGGCCGTAGCCATAACCGCCGTATACCTGCACGCCTTCGTCAGCGATAAAGTCAAAAGCCTCGGAGCAGAAGATCTTGTTGATGGAGCACTCGATCGCGTATTCCTGGATCCCGTCGGCGATCTTCTTGCCGGCATCATCTCCTTCCAGGTCGAAAGAAGAGAGCAGGTCCTCAATGAGACCACCGCTGCGGTAAAGCATGCTTTCCATGACATAGTTCAGGATAGCCATGTCGGCAATTTTTCCTTTAATCAGGCCAAACTTGGCAATCGGCATTTTGAACTGTTGACGCTGCAAAGCATAGTCCACGGCATGTTCCAAAACATATTTGCCTGCGCCCACGCAGCCGGCACCCAGCTTGAACCGGCCAATGTTCAGGATGTTGAAAGCTACCTGGTGTCCTTTGCCAATTTCCCAGAGAACGTTCTCCACGGGAACCTTGGCATCTTCAAAGATAACGCTGCAGGTTGATGAACCCTTTAAACCCATTTTCTTTTCTTCCGGGTCAATGCTGACACCAGGTGCATCACCGTCTACGATAAAGGCAGTGAACTTTTCATTGTCGACCTTGGCGTACGTAACGATGACGTGGGCCCAGGATGCATTAGTAATGTACTGCTTGGCCCCGTTCAAGATATAGTAGTTTCCGCACTCGCTTAAAACCGCCCGAGTCTTGCTGTTAAGGGCGTCAGAACCAGCTTCCGGTTCGGTTAAAGCGTAAGCAGCGATCTTTTCTCCGCTGGCCAAGCCGGGCAAATACTTGGCTTTCTGTTCTTCATTCCCGAAAAGGACGATGGGCAAAGAGCCAATCCCGGTATGGGCTCCAAAAGCGGTAGCAAAAGAACCGTTCAAGGACAGGTTTTCTGTAACGATCAGGGTAGATATTTTGTCTCCTTCTTCCCCGCCGTATTTTTCGGGAATATCCATTCCCAAAAGACCCAGTTCACCGGCTTCCTTGAGCAGGCCAACGGTAACTCCTTCTGCCATCGCTTCGATTTCGTCCACCTTGGGAAGTACTTTGTCCTGGACGAAATCTCTACTCATACTGTCGATCATTTTATGGGTCTGGTCGAAATCCTCCGGTGTAAACACGTCTGCAGGCTCCGACTTGCTGATCAGGTAGGCTCCACCTTTAATCAATTCTTTGGACATTTTAAGACACTCCTTTCAATTTCACCTTGGATATCAGCCCGGTTGGAAACCAACCGGGCTTTGTTGTTACCTGCGCTCAAATATCCCGGCTGCCCCCATGCCTCCACCGATACACATGGAAACGGCTCCGTGCTTGGCGTTTTGGCGCATCATTTCATAAATCAGGGTAACGGTCAGCTTGGCCCCGGTGCAGCCCAGGGGATGGCCCAGGGCAATAGCGCCGCCGTTAAAGTTAATCTTGCTGTCGTCCAGGCCCAGTTCTTTGATGCAAGCCAGGGCCTGGGCTGCAAAGGCTTCATTCAACTCGAATACGTCGATGTCTTCTTTTTTCAGCCCGGCCAGTTCCAGGGCCTTGGGGATAGCGACAACAGGGCCTATACCCATAACATCAGCATCTACCCCGCCAACGGCAAAGCTCTTGAAATAAACCAGGGGGGTAAGACCCATGGCTTCGGCTTTGTCCTTGGACATTACCACAACTGCAGCGGCTCCATCGTTGATCTGGGAGGAGTTGCCTGCAGTGACCACGCCGCCTTGCTTGAACACAGGGCGCAGTTTGCCCAAACCTTCCGCAGTACTGTCAGGACGTACACCTTCGTCAGTATCGAAGATGATCTCTTTTTCATAAAAACGGCCTTTCTTGTCCAGGCCCCGCTGCTTTACCGGTACCGGAATAATTTCATCTTTAAACTTGCCGTCCTGGATGGCCTTGGCGGCTTTCTGGTGACTGGCAGCAGCAAATGTATCCATCTCATCCCGTTTGATATTAAACCGTTCGGCCACATTTTCAGCAGTCAGGCCCATGTTGATATAGGCTTCGGGGTAGTTATCAGCCAGGTACGGGTTGGGTGCCAGTTTATTGCCTCCCATAGGAACCATGCTCATGCTTTCCACTCCACCGGCCAGGATTACTTCAGCCGCACCGGTCTGGATCTGCGATGCCGCCAACGCAATGCTCTGCAGTCCTGAAGAGCAAAAACGGTTTACTGTATAACCCGGCACGGAAGAGGGCAGGCCGGCCCTCTGGCAGGCAATCCTGCCGATGTTCATACCCTGTTCGCCTTCCGGGAAGGCGCAGCCCAGGATAACATCATCAATATCCTCGGGCTTCAGGCCGTCGGCCCGCTTGATGCTTTCATTGATCACCAGCGCGGCCAGGTCTTCCGGCCTGGTATCTTTTAAAGTCCCCCTGTTGGCGCGCCCGATAGGGGTGCGCACTCCGGCGACTATGACAGCCTCACGCATAGATATATCCCTCCTTAAGTCTTTAATTCCTTAAAGGTTTGCCCGTCTGCAGCATATGCATCATACGCTCTTGGGTCTTGGGCTGGCCGCAGAGGTGCAGGAAAACTTCGCGCTCCAGGTCCAGCAGGTACTGCTCGTCTACCCAGGTATTGGCCGGTAAGCGGCCGCCGCTGAAGATATAGGCCAGTTTTTCCCCAAGGTATGCATCGTACTCGGAGATATAGTTGCCTTCCTTCATCAGGTAAATACCCGTCTTCATGGCAGCGTATCCCGGCTCCCCAACCACGCGGATTTTTTTGCGCTCAGGCGGTTTAAAACCTTCCAAATTCATAGCCATTACCACGTTCTTGGCTTCGTAGATGTGACGATCGCCGTTTATCGTGATTGAATCCTGGGGCCTCATGTAGTTGTACATATACCCTTCCTTGGCACTGGTGGCTACCTTGGCCATTGCTACTGTTTCAAAGGCCTGCTGTACGAAGGGAAGCAGATCGCTGATATTTTTGCTGTCCTGCACGTTTTCCACGCTGCGCAGCACCATTTCCTTGCAACCGCCGCCCGCAGGGACCACGCCGACACCAACTTCTACAAGGCCCATGTATGTCTCAGCAGCTGGCCGGATACGGTGGGCATGGGCGATTACTTCATAGCCTCCACCCAGGGTCATACCATGGGGTGCAGCCACGACGGGCTTTTCACAGTACTTGATACGCATCAAGGACTGCTGGAGCTGGTGAGCAATCAGGTCGATCTCATCCCACTCATCCGCCTGGGCTTCCATGAGGATCATCATCAAATTGGCCCCGACGCAGAAGTTGCGGGCCTGGTTACCGATTACGAGGCCGTCCCATCCTTTTTCCACTTCTTCCACGGCTTTAAACAACATACTTACCACATCCGGCCCGATGGCCTGCCGGGGCGAATGAAATTCCAGGCAGAGAATGTTGTCGCCAATATCTACCAGGCTGGCACCGGAAACAGACTTGACTACTTTATTCTGTTCCCTTAAGTCATCCAGGATGATGACCCCGGGACGGGGTTGTAGATCTTTATAAGTTTTTTCTTTAAAATCATAGTACAGGGTTTTGCCGTTTTCTTTCTTGTAAAAAGAAGTAAAGCCGGCATCCAACATTTCCTTAATCACAGCAGGAACTTCGTTGCCGTCTTTTTCAATACGTTCAGCCGCTTCTTTTACCCCCAGGGCATCCCACTGCTCGAAAGGACCGAGGTCCCAGTTAAAGCCCCAGCGCATCGCCCGATCGACGGCAACAACGTCATCGGCGATTTCGCCCAGCTTGACGGCCGAATAAATCAGGACTGGCTTTACTACCTTCCAGGCAAATTCTGCTCCCTTATCCTTACCCTCCACCAATGTTTTTAACTTTTGACCTACGCCTTCCACGTTTTTCGTGGCGTCGATACTTCCGTACTTGGCCTTCTGGCGCGGACGATAATCCATTGTCTTATAATCCAGGGCCAGAATGTTCTTTCCTTCGGCTGACTTTTCTACCTTGTAAAAACCACCTTTGGTCTTGTCGCCAAGCCAGCCCTTTTCCGCCATGGTTTGGGTGAATTCGGGCATTTCAAAGTCTTTGATTTCCCAGTCTTCAGAGATGTTATCCCGCACATTTTGGGCTACATGCAGGAAGACATCCAATCCTACCATATCCAGGGTCCGGAAGGAAGCACTCTTGGGTCGCCCCATGGCTGGCCCGGTAATGGCATCAACTTCTTCCACGGAAAGGCCATCCTCTTCCATCAATCGTGTAGTCACAACCATCCCGTAAACACCGATACGGTTGGCGATAAAGTTGGGGGTGTCCTTGGCAAAAACAACACCTTTACCCAATTTTTCCTCACAAAACCGCTCCATGAATTTAAGCGCTTCCGGATCGGACTTTTCGCAGGGGATAATTTCCAGCAGTTTCATATAACGGGGCGGGTTAAAGAAGTGAGTCCCCATAAAGTGTTTCTTGAAATTATCTGAGCAGTTCTCTACCATTTGGTTTACCGAAATGCCGGATGTGTTTGTGCTGACAATAGTGCCTTCCTTCCAATGCTGCTCCACCTGGGCCATGAGTTTCTTTTTAATGTCCAGGTTTTCCACTACAACCTCGATAATCCAGTCCACCTCAGAAAGCTTATCCAGGTCATCTTCAAAGTTACCCGGCGTTAACAGGGCTGCATCCTTGCTGTCGTAAAATGGTGCCGGACGCATCTTTTTGAGGTTCTCAATTGACTGGGCGGCCAGCCGGTCCCTGACTTTTTTGTCTTCCAGGGTCAGGCCGGCTGCTTTTTCTTGCTCGGTCAACTCCTTGGGAACAATGTCAAAAAGATAGCAGGGGATCCCTACGTTTGCCAAATGTGCAGCGATGGTCGCCCCCATCGTTCCAGCTCCCAGGACAGCAGCTTTGCGGATTTTAAAAGCCATACTCCCTCCTCCTTATCCATCGGATTAATCTTCAACCGATCATTATAGTTCTTCAAATAAACATGTAACAATTAGGTAATTTTCCTGCCAACAGGCACAATTGCTGGCCTACCGTAACTTGCAGTTCAAACCCGGCAGCCTCAGCAGCCATTAACTCCAAAGAAGTTATCACCCCCTTCTCGACTTATTTCACGCGGTAAATATTTAACCAGAGAAAATATTCTTGTGTATTAATTCTACTACTCCTGGAATCTTTCCTGCTTTGTGAAAAAAATAACAATAATTTTTTTATAAAAATACTGCGGTTGTCCTAGATTATTTTTGCAAGTAAGCCCAAACAGGCCATAATACCAGGCATTCCGCATTATTAATATTTAACATTTTAAAGCTTTTTACCTGTTAAATTTTTTTCCACAACAAAAGAATAGTTTAAAATTTGCTTTGTTTTTCTACCCGGTACAGAAGGTTCCTTGACAAAGGCAGTTTGGTTATCTAATATATTGGAAAGGAGGTAAAAGCAGCTTAAAAATATCTGCACATTTCTTTACTTTTATAAACAAATATGGCATAATA
>CAZOOA010000105.1:0-2904 GCA_964581355.1 uncultured Desulfovibrionaceae bacterium
ACATCCCAACAGGTGTAGGCAATCACTTGCGTTTTGATGCCACAGGAAATCTCGAGTCAGGCCGGTGGTTGTCATCAGAGGCAGCCCCCGCAGGGGGAGATCAGGCCGTCTCCAGTGCACAGCAGCAGTCGGCAGCGGCTACAAGGGACCTGGAATCCAGCATGAATGAACTGTCAACCATGACGGGCTCCACTGAGCCTGCACCAGATGGTGCAGGCGGAATGGACAGTGACATGACGACATCCGGGGCCCCGGAGGCTGGCTCTGTGGATGCGTATGATTCTCAGGGAGCAACTGGCTCACTGGATGAAGCAAGCATGGAGTCGCTGGATGTGCTGGCCTGAAAAGCAGGAATGAGCCTGTAACAGGGAATGAGCCTGTTGATTCAATTTAAAAGAACCCTTCCGGGAGTTAAAAGCACCTGGAAGGGTTCTTTTGATTACTCTAAGGGGCCGCCTGGCAAAGGACTAACCCTTGCAGGCAAGCACCGGTCAGTATCCTTTGGCAGGGAAAACCAGCCGGTTCCCTGTTTTGTTCCGCATTTTGGGAGAACAGGTTACAAGTCCGGCCGTTTTTCTTTCAGCAGGGCATAGATGTACGTGCCGTAAATCATGCCGATAAAGGTAAAGAAGCCGAAGATTTTTCCTTCGCCCAGCTGGGCCAGGACGGTGCCCGGGCAGGCGCCAGCCATGCCCCAACCGATGCCGAACAGGGCTGCGCCCAGCAGGCTCCACCGGCCCAGCTTTTTGTGGCTGATTTTTAAAGGTTGGCCGCTCCGGGTGGTTTTTCCCCGCAGTTGAAGGACCTGCATGCCGATAAAACCGACAATGATAGCGGTCAGGATCACCCAGGCCAGCTTGAGATCCCGGCCGACAAACAGATTGAAAATCAGGTCAAATTCCGAGGCGCCTACCCGGCTCAAGGTAAACCCGAACAGGGTGCCGAAACCAAGAAAGCCCATTTTTTTGCCCATCATCCTCCACCTCCCAGCAGTAGAATCCGGACCAGGTTGGCGGCAATGACCCCGCCGATTAGAAAGAAGGCGGTGGCAAAAATACTGGATAGATGCAGGTTGGCGATGCCGTGAATGCCGTGGCCGGATGTGCAGCCGCCGGCCATCCGGGCGCCCAGCCCCAGCAGGATCCCCCCGGCGAAAAAGTACAGGGCTGTTAACAGCGCCGGCCAGTTGAGTGCGGCGGTAAACTGCCCCATTTCTGCCGTGGTTCCGGGATTCCCGGCCAGCGAATTGGCCAGAAAACCCCCCAGGATCATACCGGCGATAAAAAAGACGCGCCAGCTCCAGGTATCTGTAAAATGGGACTGGATCCACTTCAGGCGGTGAGTGCGGAAAATGATTTTGACCAGGTTGCCGTAGCCGGTGGAGACCCCCAGGGCGGTATTGTAAAAATAATAGAGCAGGGGCACCAAAAGCCCGATAACGATCCCCCCGGCCCAGAAGGGCCAGGGACGGACAAAGATAGATTCTGCCAGGGTTTCGATCATTCGTCCTCACCACCGGATTCCATGGGGTATCCGGCAGCAGCCCAAGCTGTTGTGCCACCCACGGCATTGATCACCTGCTGAAAGCCCCGCTGCTTTAACAGGCTGGCAGCGGTCATGGAACGGTTGCTGGTGTTGCAGAGGACCACCACCGGGGCCTCGGGATCCCATTGTTTGTACAGGTGCCGGACATCCGGTGTCGGGGCCAGACCTGTTCCCCCGATATGCCCCTTGCTGTATTCACCTTTGGCCCGGTTATCCAGGACCAGGGGATTTTCTGTGTTCATCCATTCCCGCAAGCCCTGTACAGAGATGGTTCCCACGTTGTCCACGGGCAAGCCGGCGTTAATCCAGCCCTCCATGGCTCCTTCCAGGAAGCCGGCAATCCGGTCCAGACCCACATTGTGCAGGGTCTGCTCTACTTTGGCCAGCTGGTTTTCCTGTTCCAGGACAAGAATTAGCTCGTCCTCGGGGGGAATCACCCAGCCGGCGAAGGTGACCAGGTTGCCGTGGTGGCTGATACTGTAGGAACCCGGGATATGGGCCGAAGCAAAAGAGTGGTACGGCCGGGTATCCAGGACTGTTTTCCCCTGGTCGATGGCCTGGGAGACTGCAGGGGGCTTCAGCGGAACAGGAGGCGTAAGGCTGCTTAACAGGGCCGGGCCTTGGCGGTTGATCTCCGAGCAGCGGGCGAAATGATCCGGGGCGGAAGGCATGTCGGTAAGCAGGTCTAGTTTGAATGATTCCAGGTCCTCATGCTGCAGGGCGTAATTGTAAAGACGTTCAGTGCCGATGGTACTCCACAACTTGGCCGACAGGGCCCGTCCGCACAAAGAACCCATACCGTGAGCAGGGTATATTTCCACGTGGTCCGGCAGTTCTTTTAGCCGTTTCAGGCTGGAGAACAGTTTTTCCGCCAGCTCTTCCTCGCGGTTGGGGAACAGGTCCGGGCGCCCTACGTCGCCTACCAGCAGAGTGTCGCCGGTAAAGGCCAAAACCGGCCCGTCGCCCCGATCCAGGTCGGTTACGACGTAGACAGCGCAGTCCGGAGTATGCCCGGGCGTTTCCAGCAGTTTAAACCGCAGGTTTTCCACGGCAAATTCTTCTCCATCATCCAGGGCATGGTGGGGGAAGGTGCAGTTGGCAATTTTCGGGGCATAAATGGGGGCTCCTGTTTTTTGGGCCAGTTCCATGTGGCCGGAGACAAAGTCGGCATGAAGGTGGGTCTCCAGTATAGCCACGATTTCCATACCGAAGGATTTTGCCTGCGCCAGGTACGCCTCGATGTTGCGCACCGGGTCCACCACGACACATTTTTTCTCGCTGCCCAAGACATAAGAACATTGGGCAATCCCCGGGGTGTAAAGTTGGGCAATCTGCATAAACAAGACCTCCTTGCAAAAA
>CAZOOA010000105.1:3004-6942 GCA_964581355.1 uncultured Desulfovibrionaceae bacterium
GGGGCCCGGCTCATGACCATCAGGGCGGCCTGGTGGGTGGGGAGCAAAAGGGTCATGTTGGCCCCGGCGGCTACAGCCATCAATGCCGCTGCTGTTTCCAGGTTGCTGCCCGTAGCGATCCCTGCAGCCAGCGGTGCCATGAAAACGGCAGCGGCCGCGTTGTTAATGGCATTGGACAGGGCCGAGGAAACAAAGACCAGCAGCAGCACCAGCCAAAAAGGGGGCAGGCCGGCGGCAAAGCCGCCCAAAAAAGATGACAGCAGATCCAGGGCTCCGGTGTGTTCCAGGATTTTGCCGATCCCCAGCATGGATCCCAGGAAAAAAACAATTTTCAAGTCCACGCTTTTGTACGCCTCAGGCAGTTTCAGCACCCGGGACAGGAGCAGGATCAGGGCGGCCCCGCCGAAACCAAGGGCCGGATGAAGCAGGCCCAGGCTGACCACCAGTACGGCCAGGAAGACAGCACAAAGTGTCACCTGCCGCTCCCGGGTGGCCAGGGGAGCAAGGGAGTATGTTTGGTTTAAATCTTCCTGCCCGGCATCCCCCTGTTCCAAGTGACACCCCGGCCCATTTTCTGGGCTTTCCCCTGCCCCCGGGTCCATGCCGCAGGATTTGCAGAACAGCCACAAAAGCAGGGCGGTCAAGAGCATGGCTGCCCCATGGGGGGCAAAATCGAACATTTTAAAGGATTCCCCGGAGGCGGAAACCATGTAGGAGGCGATGATGATGTTGGGAGCGCTGCCGATCAGGGTCATGGTGCCGCCCAGGATCGACCCCATGGCCAGGGGGAGGCCGAAGCTGCCCGGGCTGCTGCCGCAACGTTTTGACATGCGCACGGCCGTGGGCAGCATCAGGCCTACGGCCCCAACGTTGTTCATGATGGCAGAGAGTACAGCCCCTACAGCGCTTATACTGATCACCTGCCCCCTGATGCTGCGCAGGCGCCGGGCCAGGGCCTGTCCCAGCCCGCGCAGCAGGCCGGAGTTAATAATGCCCTGACTAACCAGGAAGACAGCGATGATGGTTGCCAGGGCCGGGTGCCCGAACCCGGAAAAGATGATCTCCGGAGGGGCTGTCCCGGCTATGCCCAGGATTAACAGGCCCCCCAAGGCGGCCAGTTCCATGGGAAAACGCCCCGAGGCTACCAAGGCCAGCACTGCCAGCAAAATGCTCCAGGCAAAGATTTGTTCTACCCCAAGCCAAATCCCCCCTGGCTTGAAAATGGAGTTTAAAGCTTTCCGGTCTTTCCACATTATATTACATCAAAATAAGAATAAAAAGTCTTTTTGTAGAAAAAGAGTATTTTGAAAGAGGGAAATTCCAGCAGCATGGGTCTATCGAAGGCCAGGCAATAGCGCAGGTTATTTTTTTTCTTTAAATGTTCCTGTTGAAAAAGGGACAACAGTTTTTTTGGAGAATAATAACCTGTCAAAGAAGTGCTTTCCGAAGAAGCGGTTTCAGGTTAAAGGTGCGATTTCATCAACGATTCAGGATGTGAACATGCATTGCAGGTACTTGAAAAGATGGCACAAGAGTTGAAAGGCGCGGACCGGTGGGCTTTTGCCCTGTTTCTATACGCTGCTTTCCTGCTGCTGGCCCCCTTTCGGGCGCATGGATATATTTCCGGTTTGTTGGGACTTGTCCTGGTCCTGGTGGCCAGTTTCCGGTTTGGAGTTCGCGGTGGGCTGATTGCAGCCTCCTGGGCTTCAGGGATCATGGCCTTGACCCTGTTTTTTTCCCCTCATGAGGTGTATCTTTTCCAAGTGCTTACCGGGGTTGCAGCTTATTTCTTGATTGCCCTGCTTTTGGGCAAGAGTGTGGAGACGATCAACAGGCAGAAGTTGGAGCTGAAAAAAAATGAACAGCAGCTCCGCGATATTATCGAAAATCAATCGGAATTGATCTGCCGCTATCTCCCTGACGGTACCGTTACCTTTGTGAACCAGGCCTGTTCCAACTTTTTTTCAAAAACCGGGGGCAATGCTTCCACGGACAGGGCGCCGGGCTTTGCAACACAGCTTCAATTGACCCAGTCGCAGCCGGTGAGCAGTTATGAGACAAAGGTGGTCCTGCCTACCGGTGAAAGCCGCTGGTATAACTGGATCGTGCGGGGGTTTTTTGATGGCCGGGGCAATATCCAGGAATACCAGGCGGTGGGCAGGGATATTACCGAGCAGAGGCAGATTGAGCAGAAGATCCAGGAATACAACCTGGAGCTGGAAGAAAAAGGAAGGGAACTGGAGAAGCTTTATCACCAGCTGGATGAAGAGCTGGACAAAGCCCGTATAGTTCATGAACGGACCATGCCGCAGACCCTGCCCCGAATGGAAAATGTCTCCCTGGCAGCCCATTACCAGCCAGCGGCAAAAGTCGGGGGAGATTTCTACAATGTGCTCAGGGCCAAAGATAAACTGGTAATCTATCTTTCCGATGTGATGGGCCACGGCCTGGAAGGCGCCTTATTCAGCATTTTTGTCAAGGAAGCCATTGACAGCTACATTTCCCTAAGAGCCGATGAGTTAAGCCCGGTCAAAATATTGGAGCACCTGGCCCACCAGTATCGCCGGGAAGCGTTCCCTGAAGATTATTTTATCTGTATTTTCCTGGCTGTCCTGGACTTAAAGACGATGGAGATGTCCTATACCGGGTCAGGGTTCCACAATACGCCCCTGGTGCGGCTGCCAAGCGGGGAGCACGTGGAACTGTTAAGTCAGGCGCTGCCCATTTCCTCGGCTATTCCCGGTGAGCTGCTGCAGTTCCGGGAAGGAAGCCTGTATTTGCCCCCGGGATCCACGGTCCTGTTCTATACCGACGGCCTGACGGAACAGCAGGCCGGTGAAGAGCGGTACAGCAACCGCCTGGATGAAGTTTTTCACCACTACAGCGGCTTTCCACCGGAAGTGATTGTCCGGGCGATCAACGAAGATTTCCGCCGGTATAATCACGGCACCCTGCAGGGGGACGATGATATAACCTTTCTGGTGCTGCAGGTAAACCCGGAACAGCAGGTAACCTGTGAGCTGGAATACAAAAGCGCTGCCCGGGAACTGGACCGCCTGCAAACAGAACTATCCAGGATCATGCTCGAGCTCAAAATCGACCAGGAGCAGGCGGGCCTGCTGCTCACCTGCCTGCATGAACTGGTTTCCAATGCCGTGGAGCACGGCAACCGGCTGGACCCGGAGAAAAAGGTGGCTGTCACCATTACTGCGACCGATAGCTATCTTTGCGCAGCCGTGGAAGATGAAGGTGAAGGGTTTAACTGGAAGGAAAAAGTAAAAAATCCCCTGGAACTGGAAGGAAGACGTGAAAGAGGCCGGGGCATTCCCATGATGCAGATGTGCGCCAAGAGTCTGTTTTATAATGAAAAGGGCAACCGGGCGCTTTTGGTGATTGACATAAGCCGTATGTAATGGGAAAAAACAGGGGTGGCCGGGCCCGGCCGGCTTTTTACCAGACCCGGACAAAGGCCCGCGGTTTTTGTCTCTTGCAGGCCTGCCCCGGGCCGGGGCTGTTTATTACTGGCAGACATCAACCCAGGTGCCGCCGGTTACATGCTGCAGTTCTGCAGGGGTCATCTTTACCGAGGCGTTGGGAGCCCCAGCTGCAGGATAGATATACTCAAATTCCTTCAAGGATTCATCCAGGTAGATCTCTGCGGGTTCTTTCAGCCCGAAAGGACAGACGCCGCCTACCGGGTGCCCCGTTATGGCCATGATCTCCTCGGGCTGGAGCATCCTTGCCTTTTTGGTAAAGGTTTGTTTCAGCTTTTTGTTGTCGATGCGGGCGTCTCCCCGGGTCACGATCAGGATGTAGCGGTCCTTCTGCTTGAAGGCCAGGGTTTTGGCGATGAGTTTTTCCTCTACGCCCAGGGTTGCTGCGGCTTTTTCCACCGTGGCCGTGCTCTGGGGATGTTCCACGATTTCCCCCGGAAAGTT
>CAZOOA010000106.1:0-6858 GCA_964581355.1 uncultured Desulfovibrionaceae bacterium
GAAAATTTGCGAAAATCATACTTTAGTATAATAGTTTTTATAGATCATAAGTGATATTCTTATTTCAATACAATTATTTTCAGTAACTGGACAAATATTGTTACCTTTTTACTCTATCATTGACCGGAGTAACATAGATTAACAATAGAAACTAGCAACCTGATGCTCAACTGGATGCTCAACTGGATGTTCAGCTGCAAGCTTGAACAACATTAGGGCAACTATTTGGTCAGCAAAATAAACCGAAAGGAGGTGAAAAAATGAGCAAAAAATTCTTTATTCCACTCCTGGTGATGATTATGTTCCTGTTTATGTTTGGTGCAGGGTGTGCGCCTGATGAAGAGCCGGCCGAGGCTATTGACGATCCGGAAGCAGTAGAGGGAGAACCGATTAAAATTGGTGTGGTCGGTCCCATGGATTTTATCCAGGGGGAGCACCACTGGTTTGGCGCACAATTAGCCCAGGAGGAGATCAATGAACGAGGGGGAGTAATGGTCGGAGAACAGCAGCGGCCCATTGAATTGATCCAGGCAGATACCAATGAAATATTAAGCGTGGAGGATGCGATTAGTGCCATGGAAAGAGTGATTACCAGGGACGGCGCAGATTTTATTGTCGGCGGTTTTCGGACAGAATCTGTCCTTGGGATGCAGGATGTGGCCATGGACTATCAGACCATCTTCATGGGATGTGGGGCAATACACCCGGAACTCTGCAACCGAGTTGCTGAAGATTACGACAGATACAAGTACTGGTTCAGGATTACGCCTCTTAACTCATACGATGTGGGCGAAGCGTCCTTTCACCAGCTGGAAAATGTTGCCGGAATTATGCGGGAAGACCTGGGGCTCGAAGAACTGAAAGTTGCGCTACTATTTGAAATGATTGTCGGTTGGGACCCCATTCTGGAAGAAGCGGAAGAAAGGCTGCCTGAAATGGGAATGGAAATCGTTGGTACCTGGAGGCCTTCCCAGGTAGCTGATGATGTTAGGTCTGAACTGACAGCCATTGAAGACTCTGGGGCACATCTTATCTTTTCCTTTTTGTCAGGACCTGTGGGCGTTGCTTTTGGGCGCCAGTGGGGTGAGATGGAAGTGCCCGCTGCCGTTGTCGGGGTAAATGTTGAAGCACAGAAAGCCGGTTACTGGGACGCAACAGCAGGGCATGGCGAATATGATAACACACTGAATTTCTACGGGGGAGTAGCAATCAACGAACTTTCTGTTCCCTTCTGGGAAAGGTTCCAGGAACGTTTTGGTGAACACCCCATTTACAATGCCGGGACCTATGAAGCAATCCTGGTATTAGCTGAAGCAATCGAAAGGGCCGGGACAATTGACTCCGATGCTGTAGTTGAAAAACTGGAACAGACAGACATGGAACTGCCCCAGGGCAGGCTTGTCTTTACGGAAAATCATGACATTACTTGGGGACCTGAGTACTCAACCAGTGTGGGTTCCCAGTGGCTGGATGGTGAGTTAAAAGTTGTATGGCCTTGGGACTGGGAAGGAATCACCTATGACGGGACTGTCAGGTACGAAATTCCTCCCTGGGTAATCGAAAAATGGGAGTAAGAAAAGCAGTTTAAACAGGTGGATTCATCTTAACCTCTTTTTCAGCAGGGATTGATGAATCCACCCTATTCTTAACAGTGAAGGAGGTATACACATCAGGTCATGCAAATTCTCGTTAATGGCTTAATTCATGGAGGTGTTTATGCCTTATTGGCTGTGGGTTTTTCCCTCATTTTTGGGGTTGCAAGAATCATCAACTTGACCTATACCGCATTATATATGGTCGCTGCCTTTATTATATATGCTTTATCCCAAATGGCTGGCTTAAACCCGGTGTTGGCAATGGTAGTTACTGTGATCCTGGTCAGTTTTTTAGGCATGTTTAGCTACCAGGTTTTTATCCATCCCATTCGGGAACACGCCACAACGGTTCTGATCACCACAGTGGCCCTGGCCATGATCTTCCAGGAGTTGCTCCTTATTTTTTTTGGCGGCCATTACCGGGGGCTGCCGTCGCTTGTACCGGGGTATTCCGTAATTTTGGGAGTTCGGGTGCCCAATCAATATTTTCTTACCTTTGCCGTTGTAATAATTATTTTGGGGGCTGTATGGTTGTTGCTGATGAAAACCAAGCTGGGCATCGCGATACGATCGGTGGCCCTGGATCGTGAAGTTGCCAACTTGGTGGGCATGAATACCTCCCGCATTGCTTCAGTGACCATGCTCATTACCTCTTTTATGGCGGCTGTTGCGGGGGTTGTCGTAGCGCCTATTTTTACCATCGAACCCCATATGTGGCTGCAGCCTATCGTCATTGTCCTGGCTATAGTCGTCATGGGCGGCTTGGGCAGCATCAAGGGAAGCTTTATCGCTGCTTTTATTATCGCCTTTGCGGAGATCTCTGTTGTCTTCCTGGTGCCCATGGGTTCCTTTCTAAAAGGGGCTGTTTCCCTGTCAGTCATGATTGTCGTCCTGTTGATCAAGCCTGAGGGACTCTTTGGAGTTGCATTTGAAGGGGAGAGATAAAGTGAAAAGTCTATTCTTCTGGGTTGTGAAAACGTTTAAAGATGAAGTCCTTTTTCTGCCAGGAAGACTGATCGGGCTCGTTGCCTGTATTTTTCTTTTTATTCTACCCTTGCTCAATAGTCAACCCCATATTATGCGCATATTTATCATGGCCTTCATCTTTGCCATTTTTGCTGCCAGCTGGGATTTGCTCTCGGGCTTTTTGGGGCAAATGAGCCTGGGGCATGCATTATTTTTCGGCGTAGCCGCGTATACTTCTGCTTTACTTAACCTGAACCTGCAGTGGACACCGTTGATTACCATACCGCTGGGGGCGGTGGCCGCAGTTCTTATGGGTTTGATTGTGGGGGTGCCGGCGCTCAGGCTCCGGGGACCGTACCTGAGTCTGGCCACCCTGGCTTTTCCCATTATCCTGCTAGGGATTGTCTATGTCTTTCGCGATATCACCGGTGGTGAGTTGGGCATTTACGGCCTTGCCCGGTTGGGAGAAACAAGGTTTCAAGAATACTACCTTACGCTGGTTTTAATGCTCATTTTTGGCTTTATTATGTGGAAAATAACGGATTCCAAGCTGGGTATTATTTTTCACGCCATCCGGGAGGATGAAATTGCTGTCAGGGCTTCCGGGATCAATACAACCAAATACAAGTTGCTGGCCTTTTCCTTAAGCGGGTTTTTTGCCGGGATAGCCGGAGGTCTATCGGTCCACTTCCTGCGCATTGCCGGTCCGTCCACCCTGGAGTTGATGACTTCCTTCCAGCCCATCATCTGGACAATTTTCGGGGGAATCGTAACCATTTATGGTGCCATTGCCGGCACCTTGATTTTATATCCCCTGATGGAGTTTCTCCGGGTGGTGCCCGAGTTACGCATGCTAATTTTTGCCGGGACTGTGCTGGTTATCTTACGGTTTATGCCCGAAGGGATCATTATCTGGTTGCTTGACAAACTGGAAAGAGAGTGTCCCAGGTGTAAAGTTAAAAACGTATTTACCAGGGAAACCTGCCGCGTCTGCCTGGCGGGCTTGAAATAAAAATTGGCAGTTCGTCAAGAGGAGGCTTGTTTTTATGGAGACAAAAAATATGTACCTGCAAAAACCGTGGTTGGAGTTTTACCCTTCCGATGTGCCGACCCATGTCGATGTTTCTTCGGTTTCCATACCGGAAGCATTTGATCAAACGGTCAAGCATGTGGAACATAAACCGGCCATCGTATTTTATGGTAAAAAGGTCAGCTACAAGGAATTGAAAGAGCAGATTGATAGATTTGCGGCGGCACTGGTCGGCATGGGCCTGAAAAAGGGCGACTTGCTTGCTCTCTACCTGACAAACAGCCCCCAGTTTATTATCGCTTACTTTGCGGCCCTGAAAGCAGGCGCTGCGGTTACTCCGATCAGCCCCCTTTATACCAGTGTGGAAGTGAAGTATCAACTGGAAGATAGCGGGGCCAGAAATATAGTCTGTCTCGATATTTTGTACGATAATGTGGAAAAAACCGGGGTGGAGATGGACAATATTATTGTGACAAATATTGGAGAATATCTGCCCCCGTTGAAAAAAATGCTGGGAAAAAGTTTGCTGCGCAAGCTTTCCAGTGAACTGGAAATCCCAATCCCCAAAATTTTGAAAAAGAAAGGGGTGCACCAGTTTCAGGATTTGTTGAAAAAGAATTCCCCTCTTCCTGCAGCTATAGAGATCGATCCCAAGGAAGACATAGCAACTTTGCCCTACACCGGGGGAACTACCGGGCCGGCCAAAGGTGTTATGCTGACGCATTATAATCTGCTGGTTAACGAGGCCATGGTGAGAAGTTATTTTCCTTTCCTGGGATCAGGTGAAGAGGTTGTGATCTGCTTTATGCCCCTTTACCATATTTACGGGCAGGTTGTGATTATGCTGGACAGCCTGCTGCAGGGCAATATGCTGGTGGTTTTTACCACCCCTGACTTTGACGATATCCTCTATTCCATTGAAATGCATCGGGCCACGATCTTTTACGGGGTTCCAACAGTGTTTGAAGTATTGAAGGAACACGAAAAAACTGATCGGGCAGACTGGAAACGCTTCAAGTTAATTGTCTGTGCTGCGGACACCCTGCACGAAACAACGGTCCAGGAATGGGAAAACCGCACAGGGACAAAAATTATCGAAGGGTATGGTATGACAGAGTTAAGCCCTGCCTCCCATATGAACCCTATCCACAGGCCCAAAGTCACTTCCTTTGGAATCCCTCTTCCCGGTGTTTCTGCTGCTGTGGTAGACCCGGATACCCTGGAATTTGTACCCCCGGGCCAGACAGGTGAACTGATCGTTACTGGTCCCAATGTGATGAAGGGCTACTGGTATAAAGAAGAAGAGACAAAAAGATCTTTTTTGGAGGTTGGCGAGGAATCCTGGTTTCGCACAGGTGACCTGGTCAAGATGGACGAAGACGGCTACTTTTATTTTTATGACCGCTCAAAAGACCTGATCAAATACAAGGGTTACTCTGTCTTTGCCCGGGAAATTGAAGACGTGCTTTACAATCATCCCCAGGTGAAGGCGGCCGGTGTAATCGGTGTTCCGGAGCCCAGGGTCGGCCACATCATCAAAGCTCATGTAGTTTTGCAAAGCGAGGCCAGGGGGAAGATTTCAGAAGAAGAGATCAAAGATTACTGCAAGGAGCGCCTGGCAGAGTATAAAGTGCCGAAAATCGTGGAATTCCGGGGCGAACTGCCAAAAACTGACGTAGGCAAGGTATCGAGAAGGGAATTGCGGGAAGAACTGGAGGATGAATAACATGCCATCAAAGTCGACTTTTTTTGAAGTTGAAAAACTTACCAAGCATTTTAACGGGGTAACTGCTGTTAATGATGTAAGTTTTAAGGTCGGCAGGGAAGAGATCGTGGGTTTGATCGGACCCAACGGAGCAGGCAAGACCACAATGGTCAGACTTATTTTGGGCATTTTAAAGCCCAGCTCCGGCAGCATCTATTTCCAGGGTAAAAACATTACTGGAAAAAAGACTTGGTCCATCGTGGAGCAGGGCATAACCGGGACGTTTCAAAACACACGCCCCTTTGCCAGGCTGCCCATTATCGCCAATGTGATAGTCTCCTGCCTGGGGCCCAGGGCCAAAAAACGAGGTGAGTGGGTGAAGAGGGTGGAGGCGAAGGCTATGGACGCCCTGGAGTTTGCCGGCATCTCCGACCTGGCCCTGGAGCCGGCCTCCCGCCTGTCCCATGGTGACCTGAAAAGGCTGGAGATTGCCCGGGCCATTGCCACCGAGCCAGAACTGCTGATCCTGGATGAACCTTTTGGCGGGCTCAACCCTACGGAGACAGAACTGTTGGGTAAATCCATCAAACGGCTTCATAAAGGGGGGCGGTTTGGGAGGCTCCACAGTGAAGGGGCAGCGATGATAATTATTGAACACAAGCTTTCGGAGTTGATGAAAATTGTCAACCGGGTTATTGTTTTTAATTTTGGTGAAGTAATCGCCGATGGCGACCCGGAAGAAATAATTAAAAAACCGGAAGTGATTGAAGCGTACATCGGTAAGGAGGTGGTCTAGCTTGTTGCTGGAAGTGAACAATCTGACAGTCTGCTTTGATACCGCCATGATCTTAAACAATGTCAGCCTTAAGGTGGCAGATGGGGAGTTGGTAAGCCTGGTCGGGTCTAATGGCGCCGGCAAGTCGACCCTGATCCGGGCCATCACCGGGCTGGTCCAGTGGGAAAAAGAAACTAAAAAAGGGACACGTTTCGGTGATATCACCATCGAGGGCCAAATTCTATTCGATGGAAAAGAGATCAAGAACATGCCGGCCTACAATATTGTTAAGCAGGGCCTTATTCACTGCCCGGAACGGCGCAGACCTTTTACGGAAATGTCCGTTTTGGATAACCTCAAAGCCGGGGCCTACCTGGTAAACGATGGAAATGTATTTAACCAAAGGCTCGAAGAAATTTACCGGCTGTTTCCTGTCTTAAATAAAAGGAAAAACCAGCTGGCGGGCACCCTTTCGGGCGGGGAGCAGCAGATGCTGGCCATTGGGCGGTCGCTGATGCTAAACCCCCGTCTATTTTGTATTGATGAACCTTCAACAGGCCTTGCCCCCAAGGTTAAGGAAGAATTGTTCGCCCGGATCAAAGAAATCCATGCTTCAGGGATAACAATTCTTTTGGTTGAGCAGGACGTTGGGCTTGCTTTTTCTATCGCTGACCGCTGTTATGTTCTTTCCCACGGGAGGATAGTTGCCGAAGGGGAGAGCAAGGAGTTAATGGCAGAAGAAACGGTGAGAAAATCTTACCTGGGGCTGTAAAAGCAAGGCCAGTAT
>CAZOOA010000107.1:0-2921 GCA_964581355.1 uncultured Desulfovibrionaceae bacterium
AGGACCAGGACAGCAGCCACCAGCACCAGCAGAATGGCCGGTGGTGGGGAAACATCTGCAGTCACCCGCTTGACAAAGATGCCAATAAAGGCCCAGATAAAGACCAGGCTGTAAAAAACGTCCCCCCGGCTGCGCAGGGCATTAAGGGCGATTAAGGTGCCGACGATAATCACGATTACTGTCCAGGTTACCTGGCTTAAGCCCCAGCCGCCCCATTCCACGCTCACCAGGTAGGCGCTGACGTTGGCAATGGTCGCCACAGAAATCCAGCCCAGGTACACGCTGAAAGGAAGATGAACCAGGTATTTCCGCATCACGGAGACCTGCTCCCTGCCAATACCCAGCCGCAGGTAGATCATGATCAAGGAAACCAGCAGGACCAGCATGATCAGCAGGGACAGGCCGGGCAGCAGGTAGTGCCAGGCAAAAATCCAGGCCATATTGGCCAGGGAAGCCACAAAAAACCAGCCGCCCACCTTTTCCACGATGGGATCCTTGTTCAGCTTGTGAATATCCTTGGCCTGGTAGATGACAAACAAGGCCAGCAGGAGGTAAATCAAGCCCCAGATGGCAAAGGTGTAACCGGCCGGGGTAAACAGGTTGGGATACAGTTCCGATATTTCCCCGGTGCTCCGCCCGCCCAGGGGCACTGCATTGGCCAGGTAGTTCACCAGGATGGTCCCCAAAAATGCCGCGATATTAAGCAACTGCACGGTGGTTTTCGCCTTCGATTCTTCCATGATGATCACCTCGTGTTAATATGAAAATGGAGTTTCCGTTTCCCGCCAGGACGAGGATATTTACAGGCCGCGGAATTGTTCCGGGCGGAGTTTGCCCATATCCGCCTTATCCAGCACGCTGCGCAGCCCCTGCATGATCTGTTCCTTGTCCCGGGGCAGCACCCCGCCGAGGGGCAGGTAGTTGGAAGCATGGTTGCTGCGGAAAACACAGTTGGTCAGCTCCAGGGGCTCAAGCATCATTTCAATTTCGGCCAGGATTTCCATGGGCCCGGGCAGCTGAAATTCACCCCGCTCCATCTGCCTGGCTATGGGAGTGCCCGGCGCCACCATCAAGGTTAAGAGCCCTAAGTAGTCAGGATCCATCTCGTTTAACAGCTTTGCCGTGTCGGCAGCGTGTTCTTTCATCAATTCATAGCCCCCCAGGCCGTTGATTACCGTTACAGACAGGGGAATCCCCGAATCCTTGGCCCGGCGGCCGGCCTGGATAATTTCTGCAGCGGTAGCGTCTTTGCGCACCTGCTCCAGGATTTTGTCATTGCCCGTCTCCACCCCCAGGTAGACGATCCCAATTCCGGCTTCTTTCAGTTCCCTTAACTGGGACACCGACTTGCCCAGGAGATCACCCGGGTTGGCATAAATGCCTACCCGCTCCAGGGAGGGGAATGCCTGGGAAAGCTCCCGAAGCACGGACATAAGCTTGGTCTGCTCCATGGCCAGGGCGTTGCCGTCTGCCAGGAAAACCCGGCGTACATCACCCAGAACCCGCTTGGCCTCCTGGATATCGGCACGGATATCCTCCAGGGAACGTTCCCTGTATTTTTTATCTTTATACATCACACAAAACGTGCACTTGTTGTGCGAACACCCAATGGTCGCCTGCAGAATCAGGCTTTTGGCTTCACTGGGCGGCCTGTAGATCTGTCCTTCGTAACGCATAAGCCTGCACAGCCCCGTTAAAACCCACATAGTTTGCTGTACTGCCGATCATTGATCCCAACCTGGACACAGCCAGAGCCAAAAAGGATCGACAACCGGAAGAATTATTTTGTCAGAAAAGCGCAAAGCTTACTTAACTGTTAAGGGCCTAATTGATGGGCCATTAAAGTTGAGGGGCTGTTCTTTTCACCTCCTACATTCTATTATACCGTACGTGATCAATCGCTACCGGGCATGGACGCAGTGAGATCAGGTTTTAACCTCCAGCGCCTGCTGGTCATCAAAAAAATAAAGAAAGCACTGGCTGACCGGTTCCCGCCAGATTTGTTCCACGGCCCGGGCATAGTAGGCCAGCTGGACCTTGTAATGTTCCAGCAGTTCAGCAAAGCCGGGGGAAGCTGTGGAACCCGTTTTAAAGTCCACCAGCACAAAACCCGCTTCTTCCTGCACCAGGCAGTCGATCACTCCCTGCACCAGCACCTGCTCTTTCGCTGTTTCTGGTTCCAGTTCCGGAAAAGCCGAAGTCCTATGCCTTTCCGCGCCCTCAGGCTGCCCCTTTGGCTGCTCCTCCGGCCGCCCTGCAGGCCCGCCACGGTAAAGCTCCTGTAATGACAGCGCCAGGCTGAAGGGCACTTCCCTGTATACCTCTTTGCCGGAGAGAACCCGTCTGCCCAGGGAGGACTGAAAAAAGGCGGCAATTAATGGGGCCTGAACAGCCTCCCTTTCTTCCGGGGTGAGCATCCCCCGTTCCTGCATCCTGTCCAGCTGCCCTTCAATGGCCTCCAGCGAAGAAACCTCCCCCAGGGACAGGTGCTGCATCGCCGCATGGTAGGCCGAGCCCCGCTCCCCGGGAGACAGCTTCTTCCGGCCCAGGAAAGCCGGACGTTTCTGTAAAATGCCGGCATGCCCTCCCGGGGACCAGCCGGGCTCGCCACTGTCTTCACCGGACAGGCCTGCGGAAAGGACTTTCTTCAACTCCGAGACGGTGAGCTTGGCCAGGTGCTCCGAAGCCCCCGTATAGGGATACTGCCATTCCAGGCGCCTTCTTACTTCTGCCGCAAACCCACCGTCCCCGGGCAGTGGTTCCAGGCGGGCGATATAGGGGGCCAGGGGTGAGCTCCACTCCCTTTCCTCCCCCGTCCTTGATGCTTCTTCACCGGCTTCAGCAGCGGGGGGGAGGGGCTGAGTTTCGGAAGCGCAGGGAACCTGCGGGGCCTCCTGTGTTTCCGAAGTTTCCGGGGTTTC
>CAZOOA010000107.1:3021-6828 GCA_964581355.1 uncultured Desulfovibrionaceae bacterium
TCCTGTGTTTCCGAAGTTTCCGGGGTTTCTTCTGCAGCAGCCCGGGCTGGAGCATCCTGGCGTTCAGCCTGGTCCTGCAACAGGGCTGCCGGGGTGATGCAGTCCATTTTCCAGGAAGAACGAAAACGGGGATCCATCAGATCCTCTTCCTCGGGACAGAGCGCCCGCAAAGCTTCGGCATCGGGATGCTGCAGCAGCACAGGGCCAATCCAGTCCAGGACACAGCGTCCCGCGGCCCGGTCGGGCGTTGAAAGCATTGCTCCTGCTGCCCCCCGGGCGGCCCTAGCCCATTTTTCCACTTCCCTCCCGGCATCCCGCACGGAACCGACCAGGATGAGCCTTTCCTCGGCCCGGGTCAGGGCCACGTAGAGGATGCGCATTTCTTCGGAAAGGGTTTCCAGGATCAGGCGCTGCCGGACAGCATGCCAGGCCAGGGTGGGATAGGCCACCCTTTTTTCCAGGTCCAGGTAGCGTGGCCCGAATCCGATGGACTTATGCACCAGGAAGTGGCCGCTGGTATCCTGCAGGTTGAAGGATTTCCCCAGGCCGGCGGCAAAAACTACGGGGAATTCCAGCCCTTTACTCTTGTGCACGGTCATAATCCGCACCACGTCTTCCTGCTCGCCCAGGGCCCGGGCCTCACCCAGGTCGCCGCCCCGCTCCCGCACCTGGTCGATAAAACGCAGGAACCGGAACAGCCCCCGGAATCGGGCGGCCTCATACTGCCGGGCCCGGTCGAACAGGGCCCGCAGGTTGGCCTGGCGCTGGCGCCCGCCGGGCAGCCCCCCGACAAAGTCATAGTAGCCCGTTTCCCGGTAAATATCCCAGACCAGCGCCGCCAGGGATTCCTGGCGGGACATGTCCTGCCAGCGGTACAGCCGTGCCAGGAAATGCCGGATTTTTTCCTGCAGTTCCCCGGGCAGCTCACCCTCTGCCAGATCTCCGCCATTCTCTGCCGCCCCTCCGGAGTTTTGCTCACTTTCCGGGACTTCTGCATCGGCGCCTCCAGTTTCACTCTGCACCTTCTCCGGCGATCCGGTTTCCCTTTCAGTTTCTCCTTCTTCCCCGGAGCAGGCCTTAACCGCTTCAAAGAAGGGGCCGGCAGGCCGGGCCGCCCGAAGCGCTGCCAATTCCCCGGCATTCAGGCCCACCAGGGGGGATCGAAGCACCGCTCCCAGGGGGATATCCTGGAACGGGTTGTCGATGACGTTGAGCAGGGACAGGATCACTTCCACTTCCGTAGCGGAAAAATAGCCTGTGCCCAGGTCCACGTAAGCGGGAATACCCGCCTCACGCAGAGTCTCCAGAATGGGCGGTGCCCAATTCCGGGCCGAACGCAGCAGGACCACCATATCCCTGTAGCGGACGGGGCGGGCCTGTTTTTCTTCCCGGTCGTAAATCTGCAGGGGCTGGCCGCTGTCCCGGCCCATCATTTCCTGAATTTTTTGGGCGATCAAACGCCCTTCCAGCTCGGCTTTGCCCAGCTCCTCAGGCCCTGCCAATTCTTCCTGTGCTTCCTGTTCCTCCGGGCTTTCTATCCCGCCGCCCCCTTCCCGGTCAACCAGGTAAAACTCCACCGGGACAGGCGGTGTGGGAAAATCGGTGCCCTGGTACAGCCTGGCTTCGTCATCATAGTCAACTTCGCCCACTTCTTCATCCATCAAGCGGGAAAACAGGTCGTTGACGCCGTCCAGGACCTGGGCACGGCTGCGAAAGTTTTGCGAAAGGACGATGCACTCCCCGGATTCCCCAGGTTCCCCAGGTTCCCCGCCTTGCCAGGCTTGCTGCAGGGCATCGCCTGTGGATTCAGCCCCGGCACACTCCTTCCCGGGGATATCCCGGTTCGGATCAGCGTTATTATCCTGGCCGGCCTGACCGGCCTCGGGCGGGACCGCCGCGTTTTCTTGCTCCTCTATCCGCTGAAAGCGGCGATACTTTTCCTGGAACAGGGCCGGTTCGGCCAGGCGGAAGCGGTAGATGCTCTGCTTGACATCGCCCACCATGAAGCGGTTCCCCCGGGGTGCAGGTACTGCCACCCGCTGAAGGATGGCTTCCTGGACCGGATTGATATCCTGGTACTCGTCCACCAGGACCTGGACAAACTTCCTCCGGTAATCCAGGGCCGCCTCCGAGGGCCGGGGTTCTGCCCCGCCGGAGTCGGGATGGGTTAAAAGCTCCAGGGCCCGGTGTTCCAGGTCGGAAAAATCAGCCAGGCTTTTTTCCCGCTTCACTGTTTCGTAAACCCCGCCGAACTCCAGGACCAGGTCCACCAGGGCCTTCATTACCGGGGCCAGGCTTTTGAGTTCTTCCCGCTGCTCCTCCAGGGGACGCTGGAAATAGTTTTCTATCAACCGGGAAAAATCATCCTTGCAGGAATTGCGCAGAGCGGAGACCTGGTCTTTCAGGCCGGGATCATAGCGGTCGCCGCGGCAGCTTTTCAAGCGGCCGAAAGCCGGGGCCTGGACAGCACGGGCCAGTTCGTCCCAGCTGCGCCCGGAGGCCTCCCAGGACTGGCGGACCACTGCCAGGTCATCTTCCAGGTTTTCCACATACGGCTCCGGGCCGCCGGGATAACCGGTCAGTTCCAGGGCCCGTTCCAGGCGCCAGACCATCCCGGCCAGCTCCTGCCTCACCTGCTGCAGCAGTATTTCTTCCCAGGGAGAAGCAAGGCTGCCCCGGGGTTCCAGGGTGGCAAACACCTCCACCTGCTCCTGCAGCCAGGACGCCGGGCAGGGGTGGCTGCGGGAAAAGTCATAGAGCCGCAGCACCAGGTCCTGCAGAGCCCGGTCCCCGCGGTCGGTGCTGAACAGGTCCACCAGCCGGTAAAAATCGCCTCCCGGGTCGTGTTCCCGGTAGCATTGTTCCAGGAGTCCTTCCAGGGCCTCATAGCGCAGCAGGGCGGCCTCATTTTCATCCACGATGCGGAATGCCGTATCCATGGAGCGCAGGTAGGCATAGCGCCGGATCACATCCATGCAGAAGGAGTGAATGGTGCTGATCTGGGCCCGGTTCAGCAGCAGCAGCTGACGGCGAAGATGGGTCTCACCGGGCCGACGGGTGAGGATCTTTTTCAACCCTGCGGCAATGCGGTGTTTCATCTCCGCCGCTGCAGCGTTGGTAAAGGTGACAATCAGAAAACGGTCGATGTCCACCCGGCTGTCTTTCAACCCTTGGCTTTCCCCGGCGATGCGCTGCAGGATGCGCTCCACCAGCACCCGGGTTTTGCCGGAGCCGGCCCCGGCGGCCACCAGGAGATCCCGGCCGCTTGTGTCAATCGCCCTTCGCTGGGCCCGGGTCCAGGGTCCTGGCGGAGCTGCTGCTACGCTATCCCGGTTTTGCTCCCTATCCGGGGAAGTTTCAATCCTCTTTTCCCCGTTTTCTCTGTTTATTCTGTTTTCTTCGGAGTTTTCCCGCATGCTCATTCACCCTTTCGCCCTGAGTTGTCCGGCAGATATGTAGGACGCAGCAGTTGGAGGATTTGCGCCTGTTATGAACTCTAAAGCAAATAATCGAACTAAGAAAGGAAAAACTTGAAATTAACGCGAAATATATTTACCAAACTTCTGGAGGAGGAAACGAAAATGCTTCAAGCGGAACAGATAAAACCTTTTTTATGTCACCAAGAAAAAATAATTAGAGAACATGCTGTAGAATACTTTTCCGAAAGCTTCAGCAGGGATACGGATCTGATGCCGTTGATTCTGGAAAGCTGCGAGAAGTACGGTGAAGAGGAAAACAGCCTGCTACTTGCCAGTGCCAGCAATTTTATCCAGACTGAAAACAGTCTCCGTACCATAATGGAGTGGC
>CAZOOA010000108.1:0-6701 GCA_964581355.1 uncultured Desulfovibrionaceae bacterium
TCCGAAACCCGGGAAAAAATCTTACAAGCGGCTACAAAAGTGTTTGCCAGAAAAGGCTATTCTGCAACCATCGAGCAGATCGCAGAAGTCATGGGAGCCAGTAAAGGGAATATTTATTACTATTTTGAAAGCAAGCAGGTCCTGCTGTTTCATCTTCTGAAACGGTCCATGCATGTTCTGCTGGAAGGGGCCAGGCTGATTGATGATTCCCCTGCTGACCGGCGGTTAAAAAAACTGCTGAGAGATCACATCATTCATCTGTGCCACAACCAGGACTTGATGACAATAATGATGGACCTGCACCGGGAACTGTCCCCGGAGCAGTGGCAGGAAGTTGTTAACTTGCGAGATGCCTATGAGGCCAAAATACAATCAATCATCAAGGAGGGGATAGAAAAGGGTTTTTTCCTGCCTTACGATGAAAAAGTTTTGTCTTACAGCCTGCTGGGTAGTGTGAACTGGGTTTACACCTGGTATAACCCCGAGGGAAGGCTAAAGCCCGAAGAAATCGCTGAAATCATCTCTGAACACCTGATGAAAGGGATCCGCAGGGGCATCAACCTGGATTTCAAGCTGGGGCAAACAATTGAAGAGATATCCATTGGTGACAGTGCCAGCTTCAGCAAAACCATCAGCGATGCGGACATTTACCTTTTTGCCGGGATTACCGGGGATTTTAACCCCATGCACGTCAGTGACGAGTTCGCCAGGCTTACCCCCTATGGTGGGCGCATTGCCCACGGGGGCATTACCAACAGCCTGATTGCCCCGGTTTTGGGTACGATCCTGCCCGGACTGGGCACGGTGGCGCTGGAGACCAACTGCAAGTATTTAGAGCCCGTTTACCCGGGGGATACCATTACCGCTACAGCCAAAGTCGTGGAAAAAGATGAACAGAAAAACACGTTAACCATGGAGCTGACCTGGACCAACCAGGAAGGCAAAGTGGTTGCCTCGGGTCAGGCAAAGGTTAAGCCCCCGGCAGAAGATTTAAAGCGGACGTTGGGTCAGTGGTAGTTTTAAAATATTTCTTTTTAAGGAGGTTATGCTGTTGAATCCCGAATTAATTAATGAAGCCCTGGTTCATGAAGGACGTATTCGCATGCCTTACAACTGGTCCGTGGGGGAGACGGGGAGCCATTTCTTTCATGAACTGCGCTACAATGGCCAGATCTGGGGCACCCGGTGTAATCAATGCGCCCAGGTTTTTATGCCCCCGCGCAAAAGCTGTCCCCAGTGCCTGGAGCCCCGGACCACCTGGATCCAGCTGCCCCCGGAAGGGAGCCTGATTACCTATACGGTGGTACGCTATTCGGTCCCGGACATCCACCCGGTGGAAGCGCCTTATGCCTGCGGTGTGATTTTGTTGGATGGAGCCGACACCGGCCTGGTGCACTTGCTGGGGGAAGTGGACTTTGATTTGATCAAGGAAGGGATGCGTGTAGAGGCGGTGTTAAAGGATAAGGAGCAGCGGAAGGGCAACATCCTGGACATCCAATACTTCAGGCCCGTCACAGGCCGGTAAGCCCGGTTTGGTGGCAAGGCAGCACAAAGCAGGAACCGATCACTTAAGGAGGTGCGAAGATTGCTTGATGCAGCAATAATTGGCGTGGGGCAGACTTCCTACGAGGCAGAAAAGAAGGGTTACAACTTTGCTGAAATGGTGTACGAAGCGACAGACCAGGCATTAAACGATGCCGGTCTGACCATGGATGATATTGATAACGTGGTCTCTGTATCCAACGACTTTTTTGATGGACGGACCATCTCCTGTATGGCCGTCATGGATGCCAGCGGAGCGTCCCACAATGACGGAAAAAATGTTTCCACGGTGGAGGGAGATGGGACCTTTGGCGCTTTTTACGGCCTGATGCGCATCCTGGCCGGGGTCTACAAGACGACCCTGGTAGTGGTGCACAGCAAAGGCTCTGAATCCAACCCGTCCTTAATCTACAACTCCATGTTCGATTACATTTACACCAAGAGTACGGGGTTGGATCATATCAGTTCTTCCGCCCTGCAGGCCCGGCGCTATATGAACCGCTACGGGCTGGGCGAAGAGGATTTTGCCCGGGTGGCGGTGAAAAACCTGGGCAATGCCCAGAAAAATTCGCGGGCCCACCGCAAGGGCAGCTATACCGTGAGTGATGTCATGGGTTCCACCATGTTGGCCGACCCGATTAAAGAACTGGATGCGGCGCCGGCATCCGACGGCGCGGCGGCCATTGTTTTGGGACATAAAGTGGTTGCCGAAAAGCTGGGTAAAAAGCCGGTCTGGGTCAAAGGCGCGGCCCACTGCTGCGACGCCTATAACCTGGGCGACCGGGACCTTTCCGATGTCAATGCCCTGGCGGACGCCGCCCAGCGGGCCTATGCCATGGCCGGGATCGAAGATCCCTTTAACGAAATCGATGTGGTTGAACTGTATGAACAGTTTTCCTTCCAGGAGCTGCTGTACCTGGAAGCTATGGGCTTTTGCCGCCGGGGCGAAGCTGCTTCCCTGCTGCAGGAGGGGGTAACCGCCCTGTCTGGCGCACTGCCCGTAAATCCCTCAGGGGGATGCCTGGGAGCCCATCCTGTGCTGGTAGCCGGTATGGCCCGGCTGATCGAAGCCGTACTGCAGGTGCGGGGCGAAGCCGGATCCTACCAGGTTCCCGGGGCAAAAAACGCCCTGGCGCACGGCGTCAACGGACCTTGCGGTCAATCCCATTGTGTTCTGGTTGTAGGTGAATAAGAGAAAGGAGGAATTACAGCAATGGCACAGCGCGTAGGAGTAATCGGCTTTGGACAAACCTATCACAAAAGCCGTCGAGAGGATGTCAACGGAGTCGAACTGATTAACGAAGCCGTTCAGGCAGCCCTGGAAGATTCCGGGCTGAGTATAGACGATGTCGATGCGATTATCATCGGCAACATGGACCACTTTGAAAGTGTCAATTACGTGGATACCTGGAGCGTGGATGGTACCGGGGGATTCATGAAGCCGGTCATGAAACTGACCACCGGCGGAACTACGGGCAGCACCATCGGGATCGGCGGCTATTTCACCGCCGCCTCGGGGCTGTTTGACGTAGTCGCTGTCGTCGGCTGGGAGAAAAATTCCGAATCGGATACCACAGGGGCGATCATTACCTGCAGCGACCCCGTTTTTGACCGGTTCAGTTTTGCCGGCGCCCTGCCGGGCCTGGCCGTGGAAGCTTCGGTCTACATGAAAAAATACGGGGTGACGGAGAAAGATGCCGCCCGGGTTGCTGTGCGGGACCGCCGTCATGCCATGAACAACCCTTATGCGCAGCTGCGTAAGGAGATCACCGAAGAGGAAGTGCTGGAATCCCCCATGCTCTCGTACCCGGTTAAGCTGCTGGATATCTGTCCCCGGACCGACGGGGCGGCATGTGTGATCTTTGCCGGGGAACGCAAAGCCAAAAAACTATCGCCGAACCCGGCCTGGGTCTGGGCCAGCTCCATCCGGCACAGCTATTCCTATTTTGAGGATATCGAATACGACACAATGCCTACCCTGGAAGCTGCCTGCAGGGAACTTTTCAGCAACGTGGGGATCAAGGAGCCGTTAAAGGAGCTGGACGTGGTCGAGCTGTACCAGCCCTATACCTTTGCCGGCCTGAAGTGGATCGAATCCATGGGTATCTGTAAACCGGGTGAAGCGCCCCAGCTGGTCTGGGACGGTGTTACCGACATGGGCGGCGAACTGCCCTTTAACCCATCAGGCGGCGTGCTGGCCACCAACTGCATCGGGGCCACAGGCCTGCTGCGCATCGGCGAAGCGGCCCTGCAGCTCCAGGGCCGGGCCGGCGACCGGCAGGTGGAAGGCGCAGAAGTAGCCCTGGCCACAGGATTCGGTGGGGCCTTCTGGACGGATATGATGCTGCTGGGTAAAAATCCCTGGTAAAATTCCTGGTGGAAAAGGAGGAAAAAGTGATGTCAAATATTGAACTGCTAAGTTTCCAGGAAACCCTGGAGATCCCCTATAACTGGTCTGTCGGTTACCTGGGCAGCAAGTTTCTCGCTGCCATCCGGGATGAAGGGATATTTTACGGGCACAAGTGCCCCTCCTGCGAGAGCATCTATATCCCCCCCCGGGTGGTCTGCGGCCCCTGCTTCGTTCAGCCCGATGAGTGGGTCAGGCTGGAAGATACGGGGACCCTGGTAGCCTACTCTATTGTCAATTACCCCTTTATCGACCCCAACACCGGAGAGCGCCGGCCGGTCCCTTACACCTACGGCTATATCAAACTGGACGGCGGGGCGACCAGCAAGCTGGGTCATTTTATCAATGAAGTGAACCCGGAGAAACTGTCCCCGGGCTTGAAAGTTCAGGCTGTATTCCGGGACAAGAGCGAGCGGACCGGCAGCCTGCAGCACGATGTTATCCACTTTAAAATTATTTAGAAAGGGCTGGGAAATATCATGGAGCATCCCATGTTTACAGATGAGCATAAAGCAATACGAAAGACACTTCGCGAGTTTGTGGAAAAAGAACTGGCCCCTTATGCCGAAGAGTGGGAGCAAAAAGAAGAGTTCCCTTCCGATGTTTTCCGGCGCATGGGAGAACTGGGTTTCTTGGGGCTGCACTACCCGGAAGAATACGGCGGAGAAGGGGGCGATTACCTCTGCGGCGTGATCCTGGCGGAAGAAATGCAGCGCTGCAACAACGGGGGTGTGGCCCTGGCAATCGGTGTCCAGACGGACATGGTAGCCCCCCTGCTGTTTAAGGTTGGGAATGAAGAGCAGAAACAAACTTATCTCAAGGCAGCCTTGAAAGGGGAAAAAATCGGGGCCCTGGGGATCAGTGAGCCCGACGCTGGCAGCGACGTGGCCTCCATACGGACATCGGCAGAAAAAGACGGGGACCATTTCATCATTAACGGGACCAAGACGTTCATTACCAACGGCGAGCGCTGCGATTTCGTCTGCCTGGTCACCCGGTTGAAAGGGACCAAGGGGACCGAGGGAGTGACTTTGTTTATTGTTGACCGGGATTCCCCGGGCTTTAGTGTCAGCCGCAAGCTGGATAAAGTGGGTATGCGCTCTTCGGATACCGCCGAACTGATCTTTGAAGACTGCAGGGTTCCCGCGAAAAACATGCTGGGAGAAGAAGGAAAAGGGTTTTACCATATCATGTGGGAGCTGCAGCTGGAAAGGCTCTTTGGCGCCGTCAGCACCCTGGAGGGGGCTCGCTTATGTATGGAAGATACCCTGAAATATGTCAAGCAGAGGGAACAGTTCGGGCGACCCATCGGGAAATTCCAGGCCATCCGTCACCGCCTGGCGGATATGGCCACGGAGCTGGAAGCGTCCCGCCAGTTAAGCTATTTTACGGCGGACCTGATCAATAAAGGGGAATACCCGGTCAAAGAAATCTCCATGGCTAAGCTATACGCCTCCCAGGTGGCCTGCCGGGTTATCGATGAATGCCTGCAGTTTTATGGCGGTTATGGTTACATGATGGAATATCCTGTCCAGCGGCACTGGCGAGACAGCCGTGTAGCCCGGATTGGCGCCGGCACCGACGAAGTAATGCGGGAAATCATTTCCCGCCAGATGGGCCTTTAAGCCGCCGAAAAAACATCTGGCAGGAAGAAGAGGGGGAAGGCAGATGCCTTATGAAACACTGCTGGTGGATAAACAGGATCAGGTGCTGCTGCTGCAGTTAAACCGCCCGGAAAAATTAAATGCGTTGAATGAGGTTATGGCTGAAGAACTGTTGCATGTAACCCGGGACCTTGCCGCGGATGAAGATGTGGGTGCCCTGGTCCTTACCGGCGCAGGACAATCTTTTTGCGCCGGTGGGGACCTGGAGTTCCTCTCCCGGGATTATGATCTTCTCCAGGGGATCGAATACGTCAAAAAAGTCCACCCCTGGATCCGGGCCGTGGCCCAATTGGAAAAGCCGGTCATTGCAGCTGTCAATGGCGCTGCTGCCGGCGGTGGGTTCAGCATGGCGCTGTTCTGTGACATAATCCTGGCCGGGGAACATACCAGGTTTAGCCTCGCCTTTAGCCGTATCGGGCTGGTCCCGGATCTGGCTGCCATGTATTTCCTGCCCCGGCTGGTGGGGCTGCAGCGGGCCAAGGACCTGATCTTTACCGGGCGTCAGATTGATGCCCGGGAGGCAAACCAGATGGGGATCGTCAGCAGGGTGGTGCCTGATGATGACCTTTTGGAAGAAGCCCTGAAACTGGCTGCAAAATTGGCCGCAGGCCCCCGGGTTGCCTTGCGCCAATCCAAGCAGATTTTAAATCAGAGCATGCAGCTTAACCTGGAGCAGTTGTTAGACCTGGAGGCTTATGCCCAGGGGGTTTGCTTCCAGACAGAAGATTTCCGGGAAGGTGCCGGAGCCTTCCTGGAAAAAAGGCCCCCTGCTTTTAAAGGGAAATAGAGCGTTACGATCAACCTAGCAGAAAGCCCTCGGCTTTAGCCGTGGGAGTATGTCAAAGCAAAGAGGATTTGAGGCGGGCATGAAGAATTATATGGTTAGCGACTTGTGATGACTTGTGTCGCCTGGCACTGGGCGAAACCCTGCCAGAGGAAAAGTCACTTTAGTCGTTAGGTTATGTAATTACACTAAACTGTAGGAGGGAAAACAATGGCAGTTGATAAATCCAAACGCATTATTAATTGTGCTATTACAGGATCTATCCACACACCAGGCATGTCTCCGTATCTGCCCATCACACCAG
>CAZOOA010000109.1:0-6604 GCA_964581355.1 uncultured Desulfovibrionaceae bacterium
TGTTGATCAGCTTGGTCATCGCTGCCAGGGTGGTGGATTTGCCGCTGCCTGTGGGCCCGGTGACCAGGATCAGGCCCCGGTTGCGGCGGGCCATGATGGTAACAGCTTCCGGAAGCTCCAGGGTTTTAATCGAGGCCACCTCGGTATTGAGCAGCCTCAGGGCTATGCCGATTGCCCCCCTTTGCCGGTACACATTCACGCGGAAAAATCCCAAGTCCCCGTGGGAATAGGAGACGTCCACCTCGCCTAGCTCTTCCAGGACAGCCTGCTTGTTGTCCGGCAGAAGCTGCCGGGCCAGGTTTTCGGTGTCATCCCAGGTCAGGGTAGGGGCATCCATATGGATCAGGTTTCCGTTCACCCTCAAGACCGGTGATACGCCTACAGTGAGATGGAGGTCGGAAGCGCCAGCGCTGATGGCTTGCTGGAGCAAGAGGTTGATATTCATAGCTTCCTCCTGACTGAATACAGTATCATCTATTGATTAGGCTGGGCGGTTTTAACAGGAATTATACCTTCTAAAGCTAGACAATGACCCGCATGACTTCTTCCAGGGAGGTGATACCTCTTTTCGCCTTTAACAGGCCGTCCTGGTTCAGGGTAATCATGCCTTCCTTGACGGCCTGCTCCTTGATTTCGCCGGCGGAGCTTCGCTTTAAGGTCAAGCGCTGGATCTCTTCGCTGATTTGCAGCAGTTCGTAAACCCCAATCCGGCCCCGGTAGCCGGTTTCATTGCAGCGTATGCAGCCGATGGGACGGTAGATGGTGACAGCTTCCTCTTCAGGCTCTAAGGGGAAGTCGGGGACGCTTTGCAGTATCTCCTGCCGGGTCATTTCCTGGGGTTGTTTGCAGTTTTTACACAGGACCCGGGCCAAACGCTGGGCCAACACGCCGATCAGGGAAGAGGAGGTGAGGTAGGCCTCGATGCCCATATCCCCCAGGCGGGTGATGGCTCCGGCGGCATCGTTGGTGTGCAGGGTGGACAGGACCAGGTGACCGGTCAGGGCTGATTCCACGGCGATGCGGGCCGTTTCATGGTCGCGAATCTCGCCAATCATGATGATATCGGGGTCGTTGCGCAGGATGGAGCGCAGGCCCGTGGAAAAGTGTAAGCCGGCCCGGGTGTTGACCTGGACCTGGTTGATGCCTTCCATACGGTATTCAATGGGATCTTCCACAGTGATAATCTGTTTTTCGACATTGTTCAGTTCGGCTAAAGTGGCATAAAGGGTGGTGCTCTTGCCACTTCCCGTGGGCCCTGTGACCAGGATAAAGCCATAGGGCGTCTTCATCATTTTTTTATACTTGGCCAGCTGCGATTCGGGAAAGCCCAGCTGTTCCAGGGTGATGAGCTGGGCGCTGCGGTTTAACAGGCGCAGGGTCAGCTTTTCCCCGTACGCGGAAGGCAGGGAAGCTACCCGGACGTCAACGGTTTTATTATCAATTTTCAGCGTAATGCGGCCATCCTGGGGCACGCGGCGCTCGGCAATGTCCATATTGGACATCACCTTGAGGCGTGAAACCAGGGTGGGGTGCATTCGGCGGGGGTGCTGCATGACATCATGGAGCACCCCGTCGATGCGAAAGCGGATGCGCATGCTTTTTTCCTGGGGTTCGATGTGCACGTCGCTGGCCCCGGCCTGGACGGACTGGTTGAAAATCTGGTTGGCCAGTTGCACAGCAGGCCGTTCGGTGGACTGGTCTGTCGAGATGGCCTCTGGTTCCTCGTCTTCCACTTCCTGTTCTATGTCGGCAGAGGTCTGGGTAAAACGCTCCAGGGCCGCCTGCAGTTCGCTGTCGGGGACGATTACGGGCATGACATCGTAGCCCGTTAACAGCCGCAGGTCATCAATAGCAATAATGTCAGAAGGATTGGCCATGGCTATGATCAGCTGGCCGTCATCAAAGCCGACGGGTAAGGCCTGGTAGCGGCGGGCCGTGTCCGGGTCCAGCAGGGTGCTGGCCACTGTATCAGGGGGGGAGGTCTCCAGCGAACGGAATTGTACCCCGGCCTTTTCTGCCATGACCCTGGTAACGGCTTCTTCACTGGTAAAGCCCAACTCCACCAGAATCCGGCCCAGCAGGCCCCTGACACCTCTTTGCTCGCGCTCTTTTTGGTATTGCAGTGCCTCTTGCAGTTGTTCCTCGGTAATTTCCCCGGCTTTGATGAGTGCTTCACCCAGGTAGTTTCTGGTAAACCTGGCGCTCAAAGACAGACCCCTCTCACATGTTTAGTCCCGGTAAAATGTTTTCACTTGCAGATCCATTTGATTTTGGTTCAAATTAATAACTTCTATACGAAAAGCGCGACTTCCTTCCTGGAGGTCCTGCAATTGGTGCATTATTTTTAGGAAAGCGGAATATTCACCCTGAAAGGCAAGCTGCAGGGGTATTTCCACGTAATCATCCGCAGGCTCACGGCTGTCAAAGCGAACCTGGGAGAGCTGCAGATCGTGTGCACTGGCCATTTTTTCCAGGGAATCCAGCAGGGCATCTTCATTGGCCTGTGTCGGGATTAGCTGTTCCAGGGTTTCCAGGTAGCGCTCAAACTCGGGGCCCCTTTCCCGGAGCTCCAGGAGCTGATCCAGGCGGGTGCTGGCCAGTTCCAGGGACTGCTCTTCCTCTTCTAGCTGTGCCTGGGCTTCGTTGAGGTTAGTATATTGATTGTAGGCCAGGAAAAGCAGGATCACCAGGGCCACCCCCCCCAGGATAAAGAACATGACAGAAGGTGATATTTTAGTTTCGCGCAAGCTCATTCAGTCCGCCTCCTTCCTGCATCTGCTCCAATGGCTGGCCCGACTCCAGGTTGGCCTGAATTTCAAACTGGTAGGCCGGGTTTCCATCCCAGGCGGTTTCTGTAGAAAACTGGCAGCGGACATCGTACAGACCGTCCAGTTCTTCAATTTTCTGCAGCCAGGAAGCCACGACCTCGTGCCGTTTGCCCCAGCCCCGGATGGTAATCTCCCCTTCTCCTGCCCCGTTGTCTTCATCATCGCCATCGCCGCCTTCAAAAGAGGCATTAATGTCGGAAAGCCAGATTTCACCGGGCATGGAAACGCCCAGTTCAGTCAGGAGAAAGTCCCATGGGGGCGAATTGCCCAGGGCCAGCTGCAAGGTGGCTTCGGCTTCTTCGGCCCGCTCCTGCATTTCAGCATAATGCTCCAGTTCATCGACCTGCGCCTCAATATCCTGGCGCTGCCGTTCCAGCGATGAAGCCTGGGAGCGCACCGTTGCGGTCATAAAAAGAAGGCTGAGGTAGACAACCAGTACAATGGCCATAACCGCAACGCTGACAAAGATGAAGAGCCGCTGTTTAACCCACTTCTTTTCCTTTACCCGTATTTCAGGGGGCAGCAGGCTGATATTTTTCATTTATTGTCCCTCCAGTCCGCGAAGGGCCAGGCTGAAGGCGATGCTGTAGTCCAGCTCCTGGCCATTGCCCATTTGATTAAACCCTGTAGTCCCAGTAAAGGGCTGTAGTTTTTTGACCGGGGTGTTCAGGACCTCTTCGATCCGCCCAGCCACTTCCGGGGCCCGGGCTCCCTTGCCGCTCAGCAGGATCTCTTCCACGTCCAGCGCGTTGGGCTGGGCCTGGTAGTAGGAGATGGAGGCGCGGATCTCGCTGACCAGGTCGTCGATCCATTCCAGGTAGGCTTCCGGGACTGACTCGGACAGCCCGGCCAGGGAAAACAGTTCTTCCACAGGCACTTCCATCCGGGCGGCGGCATCCTGCAGCCTTACGGGGATGCGCCGGGCCAGTCGGGGCACCCGGTCGGCGATAATCAGGATGTTGCTCTGCCCGTTGGCTACATCCACCAGCACCACGGCCCCTTCGCGCTGCACCCGCGGCATGATTTTCAGCAGAACCAGGGAGGAAACATCGATATCCGCAGGATTCAGGCGGGCTCCCGATAAGGTGTTTAAAAACACATCCAGCATCTCCCGCCGGGCGGCGACCAGGATGACTTCGTACATGGCCCCTGATTCACCGGTGGTTTCCCCGATGACTGTATAGTCCAGGACCACGCTGGCCAGGGACAGGGGCAGGTAATCCTGGGCCTGGTGCCGGATGAGGCCACCCAGCTTGTCTTCCGGGACTTTTTGAAAGTTGGCGAAACGGACCAGCACATCCTTGTTGGAAACCCCCAGGATGACGTTTTTTTCTTTAAACCCGTTTTTCGACCAGAGCTGGGCCAGGGCAGCAGCAACCTGATCAGGCTGTTGGATCATACCATCTTCAACGGCTCCCTGGGGCAGGGGTTCACGGCCCCAGGTATTGATTTTGGGGGCGGATGCAGTTCCGGATAGCTCCACGCCCCGAATTTCACCGGCGTCAATGTCCAGGCCCACCAGGCGTTTTTTTGCTCCAATTACCATAGGCGAATCATCCCTTCAGGAAAGGTATTTGTTCATCTGTTCCAAACCCAGATATTTCAGGCGGGACACTTTGCGCTGGCTGAGCCCCAGTTTTTCCGCCACCTGCTGCTGGGTCATATCCTGGTAAAAAAGCATATAGATGGCTTTTTGCTGCAGCTCGCTCAGGCGGGACAGGGCCTGGCGGACCAGGATTTTATCTTCGATGGGCAGCTGAAAGCTTTCGTAGCGGATGCTGCGAATGCGGGAAATGTCCAGTTCATCCAGGGGGACGCTTCCGGCCTGCATGGCCTGAACCACCCCTGTCTCCTCCACGTTCACTGCCTGGGCAATTTCCTGCAAGGTGGGGGGGTGTCCGCTTTCTTTTAATATCCGCTCCGTTTCCTGCAATATTTTCCCCTGCAGATCCACGATCCAGCCCGGACGGTCAAAGGTTTTCTCCCGCCAGATCTCGCGCCGGATCTCCCCCATGATGCAGTGGGAGGCATAGGTGCTGAAACGTACGCCCCGCTGGGGATCGAAACGTTTCAGGGCTTTCATCAGACCCTCAAAACCGGCCTGGGCCAGGTCTTCCCGCTCAGCGCCCTTGCGATCCTTGCGACTGAACAGCCGGGCAAAGTGATGCACCAGGGCTGCTCCCGCCTCCATAACTGCCTGGAGAGATTGTTCGCAGTGCTGGTCCAGGTAAAGCTGGACCAGCTTTTCCAGCTCCATATTTTTGCACCCGGAAAAGGTATTTTGTTGGACATGTTCCGGCATTAAGATCACCCTCTTGTAAGATAAGACTGGACAGCCTGGACCTGGGTCTGTTCGAATCTGTCTAAACTAAATCTGGGTTATCACGGTAAAGATAGGCAAATAAAGCGATATGAGCATAATTCCGACCACAACCCCCACCACGATGAGCAAAATGGGCTCGATCATGGAGGTGAGGCCCTTGGTCATGACAGCCACTTCTTCTTCAAAGAATTCGGCGATCCGGTTGAGCAGGTCCGGCAGGGCGCCTGTTTCCTCGCCGACGGCGATCATATGGGTCATCATGGGCGGAAATACCCCGCTTTCTTCCAGGGGTTCGGCGATGCTTTTCCCTTCCTGGATCTGCTCGGACGCTACGTCGACCGCATCTTCTACCATGGTGTTCCCCGAAGCCCGCCCGGCGGATTCCAGGGCCTGCATGATGGGAATTCCCCCGGCCATCATGGTGGAAAGGGTGCGGGCAAAACGGGCCAGCACGGCCTTTTCGAACAGGGAACCGAAAGCGGGAATGCGAAACTTAAGCCGGTCCCAGTTGCGGCGGCCCGAGTCACTCCGGACATAAAAGCGGAGCCCCGCGACTAGGGCAACTACTGCCAGCAGCCATAAGTACCAAAAATTGCGCAGGGATTCGGAGATATTGATGATAAACTGCGTGAGTACGGGCAGCTCGGCATCGGGCGGGAAAAAGCCCATGAAGATGGGGACCAGGAAAAACATCATGCCCAGCAGGAGAATGACGGCAAAAACCGAGACCACGATGGGATAGAAAGTGGCAGAGCGCATGTTGTCACGCAGGGTTTTGTCCTTTTGCAGCTGCTCGGAAACGGCCTGCAGGGCTTCCTGCAGCGTTCCCCCGGTCTCCCCTGACTCCACCATACCGATGTAGAGCCGGGAAAAGATGTGAGGATGTGCTTCCAGGGCCTCGGTCAGGTTCATCCCGCCCTCCACGTTGCCGGCAATTTCATTTAACGCCTTGCCCAGGGTGGGGTTGGTGACCTGCTTGCTCAGGGTGTACAGGGCCCGGGTCACAGGAATGCCGGCATCGAGCATGGCTGCCAGCTGACGGCTGAACAGGCTTAGATCGCCGATGGACACCTTTTTGCCCCGGGAACGGAGCATCTCCAGGATGGGCGAGGTGCGTACCTGATTGATCTCTAACACGGTAAAGCCCATGCCCCGCAGGCGCTCGGAGACTACCGTTTCCTGTTCCGCTTCCATTTTGCCGGTTACAATTTGACCGGATTTGTTGATGGCTTCGTAAGTAAAGGAGCCCACTTCAAATCACTCCCGGTTCTATTAAAATAAAATGAATTCTAGCCAAAACCCTGCACCTGGACCAGCCGCTCCAGTTCAGCCCGGTCGATGCAGTGCTCCAGGGCCATTTTGCGGCTGATCTTGCCGGCGTTTAGGAGGGCAGCCAGTGCACTGTCCATGGTCTGCATGCCCTGGGCCTTGCTGGTCTGGATGGCGCTGTAGA
>CAZOOA010000110.1:0-6556 GCA_964581355.1 uncultured Desulfovibrionaceae bacterium
CGGAAAGAGTAAATAACTTTAATAAAAATCGTCGTGAATATCCGTGGGCTCAATGGGGGGCTTGTGACATAAGGTACAATTTTCCCGTCCACGTGTATGATCATCATGACAAGCCATGCACTGCCCAACTATTTCAGAAGGTTCATGAGTAACTTCAAAGACTCCATCAACATAGTCGTTTAAAATTTTGGCCGCAAAGCGGGCCACATCAGCACTAGCGCCGGCACAGCGCTCACTATTTTCAGGGCTGCCTACTTCAAAACCAGACTCATGGGACCAGTTCGTTACCTGGACATGGCAGAGGCTGGAATCACTGGCAATCGCTGGAACATCCATTTCGGCTGGCTGAAACTCCGGAAACGGATGCTGCCTGAACCAGCCCATTAATTCGTTGACAAGCTGCATGGCATCTTCCGGCTCAGCAACCATGCCAATAACCGCCTGGGCTGGAGGAATTGTCCCACAAATTGATGACCAGCCCGCCACTCCACCCCTGGCAGTCCAAAACATTTTTGTCGGGAACTGGTCATAAGGATATCCAACTTTTTCCGCCAGTATGCCGATAAGACCATCGGCAACAGCGGTGCCTCAACCGTTACCATCCTTGTAAGAATCATAGGCCCTCTGGGCGACCTCATCCAGATCAAGCTTCTCGTAGGCAAAGGGATACGAGGGTGCTCCTTCCGGCGCAGCAACATCCTGCTCCGGGGCACAACCAGCGAGCAAACTTCCTACGCCACCTGCCAGGGCCAACCCGGCCAGGGAAGCACCAGTCCCTGCAATAAACTTCTTCCTTGATAGTCTTACTTGTTTCTCTTCTGCCATGAATACAATGCACCTCCTGGGATAATCTGTTTCAAAATCTCAATCCCTTCTTCAGACAAAAAACGCCAAAACTTGTGATCCAATCAAAAACCTTGCTTTATCACCTCCTGCTTGTATTATGATTCAGAAAAACATAAGCTACATCAATCTTCGCTTGTTCACTTGTTTTTCGCTTGCATGAGAATTCAATTGCATGCGAAATTAAACACTTTGCAACATCCTTTAATCACTTGTAAGCTTGCACAGTATTGTATAATAAAAATGGGCTGAGTTTTAGGGGGGGGACTCACTTCCATTTTTTAAATTATCATTGAAAAGTTCGATCATTACGGGCCTCAATATCCTTGCTCCTGTTCATAATGATTAACAATTAATATTGACATAAGCAATATAAATAACTGCGGAATTAAACTCCCTACAAATGCACTGCTTATAACAGACAGATATATTTCATGTTTTCCTTTTTGTTGTAATATGCTTCCAGGAAGCCAAACAAGTCCCGGCCATAACCAGGATAGTGCCCAGGGCAAGGACTAGAATTAGAGGCTTGCGGCTTACCTCAAGGACCAGGATCTCCTGTCCACCATCCAGGGCGTCAAAAGGCGAAACAAACCGGAATAGCGCCCTTTCATCTTCAGGTTGCACCCATTCCAGCAGGACTTGCCCCCCGTCGGGCGTTGAAGCCGGTTCATGGTCCCACATTTCACCTTCCCGCCTTAACATCGGCTCCAAAATTGTCTTTTCGCCTTCCTGTGAGGCCTTGAGCTGCGCGATCACAACAATTCCTTCCGTGTCATGGCCGGGCGCCTCAAACCCCTGAAAGCTATATTCAACTCCGCGTATATTTTTTGTTTCTCCAATAGTAAACTCCTGCCCCAATCCAGACATTTTCTCACGCAACTCCATAGGACTTACAAAGAGGTCACCCCACCAGTAACGTTGCACAGCAGGGTCCCGCATCAGCATAGGATCCCGTCCGGCATAGTACATCCTGGCATATACAGTTGTGCTTGCACCCCCCTGGGCAATATCCAACTGAAAAAGATCCCCTTCCATTTGATCCTCATCATTCTCCGGGATTCGTTCCTGGTAGGTTAAAACATAACCCAAAGCCGCCTCTTCCTCCCCCCGGGAAAGGGAAAGAATCTCTTCTTGAGAATAGACCATCGAAGCTATAAGGCCGATCAACATCAAAGCGACGCCCATATGAGCCAGATCTCCTCCACAAAAGCGAATCCCCTTTTTTCGCAACGATTGATAGCAGGCGATGGATGCAGAAGCCAGGGCAAATACTGCAGATCCTAGATAAACCAGCGAAACAGGCTCCCGGATACCGATAGCAAAGGTAAACACGACACCGCACAAAGCAGCTATAACAGCGGGGTAAATACGAATCAGTATCGTATAAATATCTTCTCTCTTCCAGGAAAGGAATGTCACCAGGCCAATGGTCAAGGCAAGCAAAATAGCCACCGGCGTGTTCGTAAGCATGTAATATGACTCATCAACGGCACTGGGTATGCCGAACCAACCGGTAATAACCGGCGAAGAAGTTCCCAAGCCGATGAATGCTGCAGAAGCGATTAAAACAACAATGCCGGCCATGAAGATTTTACCCCGGGTAAAATGTCCGCTGTCATCAGGAATAGAAGGAATATCCCGCAAGCGCAGGAAAAATAACACGGTCCCGGCGCCAAGAAAAACCATCATAAAGGCCACGAAATAGGATGCCAGCGGCGTCCGGGCAAAAGAATGCACCGAAAAATCTTCCAGCACACCACTGCGAGTTAAAAATGTGGCATAAAGGATCAAAATATAAGTAATGATAGTTAATATGATGTTGGCACGAATCATCAGTTTGCGCTTAATTTGGAGAAAATAGCCATGGATCATGGCACCAGCCGTAAGCCAGGGAACCAGGGAGGCATTTTCCACAGGGTCCCAGCTCCAGTAACCACCCCAGCCCAGCACGCGGTAAGCCCAGTACCCTCCGACAAATATTCCTACACCCAGGGCAAACCAGCCCAGCAGCGCCCAGGGAAGAGCTTTGGAAACCCAGACCTGGTAATCCCGCTTCCAAAGGGCAGTCAAGGCCATGGCAAAAGGTACAACCATCAGGGCATAACCGGCAAAGATTACCGGGGGATGAAGCACCATCCAGGGATTGATTAAAAGCGGGTTCAACCCGGCACCATCAGGTGGAACCTGGGATAACAACCGAAAGGGGCTCTGCACTACAAGAAAAAAAACCAGGAACAATTGAACAGCTGTAATAACCGTCATCACAGGCGCTTCATATTCCTTTTCCCGCCAGATGATGAACAGGCCGATAGCGGCACCCATCAAGGCCCAGAGCAGAAGTGTTCCCTCCTGTCCCGCCCAAAAGGCGGATACCAGGTATTCCAGCGCCAAGCCCCTTTCCGTATGGGCATAGACGTAAAAATACTGAAACTGATGGGTTAACAGGGAATGAAGCAAGTATATCGATGCCCCGACAACCCCTGCTGCATGAACAAAAAATGTCAGCCTTGCCCATTTCGCCAAGCCCTGCTTCCCCAAGCCGGAGGCGAAAAAAAGTAACAGGGCCAGGAGGGCGCTCACGAAGGCCAAGTAAATTCCCAGATCTCCAAACATATTATCCCTATCCCCTTTGGTTATTTTTTTCTTCAGCTGTTTCTTGCCTGCTTGCTATTTCCCATCATACCTGTTTAGTTCCAGCTATGGTGACAGAAATTGCTTATGGTATTATTTAATGTTTAAATGATCCGCCAAAAGTAAAGCTGCGCCTGGACTGCTCTTAATCAAGCCGCCCAAGCGCATTTAATAAAACAGGTCTTCGGCCCTTTAATTCCATCCGGAAGCAGGAGAACCTTCCCCTGCTTCGCTTTATTCACTCTTCCTGACCTGATTCTTCTTCCTCTGCCCCGCCCTGGTCTGGCTGCTCAACGGTTGCCGACTGTTCCGGCACAGCTACCGGCATGGTCTCTTTGCGGGAAAAAGACAATCCCTCACCATCACGTTCCACAAGAATGGTGTCACCGGAGGTGAATCGTCCACGAAGCAGTTCTTCAGAAATGCCGTCTTCCAGCCTTTTCTGGATTACCCGCCGTAGTGGCCTGGCCCCGTAGGTGGGGTCGAAACCTTCCCGGGCCAAGAGCTCCTTGGCTCCTTCAGCAATCTCCAGCTTTAAACCGTAATCGGTAATGCGTCCGCTCAGGTCATTCAACATCAAGTCGACAATTTCAGCAATGTCCTCTTCACTTAAGGACTTGAATACAATCACATCATCCACCCGGTTTAAAAACTCGGGGCGGAAGGTCTTCTTCAGTTCTTCCATCAGGCGGTCCTTCATATCCTCGTATCCTTTTTCCGCATCGGCAGGCCGGAATCCTACAGAAGGCTGTTTTTTAATAAAGTTGGCACCTACGTTGGAGGTCATGATCACCACGGTATTGCGAAAGTCCACCGTGCGGCCTTTCCCGTCAGTCAGCCTTCCGTCCTCAAGGATCTGGAGCAGGATGTTAAATACATCGTGATGGGCCTTTTCGATTTCGTCCATCAGGATAACGCTGTAAGGTTTGCGCCGCACTTTTTCGGTCAACTGCCCGCCCTCTTCATAGCCGATATACCCTGGAGGGGCACCAACCAGCCGCGCCGTGGTATGTTTTTCCATATACTCGGACATATCCAGCCGGATCATGGCATTTTCGTCACCGAAGAGAGCTTCAGCCAAGCTGCGGGCCAGCTCCGTCTTACCCACACCTGTGGGCCCCAGGAAGATAAAGGAACCGATAGGCCGCTTGGGATCCTTCAGGCCGGCCCGGCCACGCCTGATAGCCCTGGAGACAGCCTGGACCGCCTCGTGCTGACCTACGACCCGCTCATGCAGGGTTTCCTCCATGCGCAGCAGTCGGGCCGACTCTTCCTCGGCCAGACGCTTAACCGGGATTCCCGTCCAGCTGCCAACGATATGGGCAATATCCTCCTCTCCTACCAAAACCTGGTCGGAGACAACTTTTTTCTTTTCCCATTCTTTTTTCAACTCATCCAGCTTGCTGCGAAGCTGCTGTTCTTTGTCCCGCAGCTGGGCTGCCTGTTCAAACTCCTGACCCCGGACAGCAGCCTCTTTTTCCTGGCGAAGATTTTCCAGTTTATCTTCCATCTCTTTCAAGTCAGGGGGCGCCGTATAGTTGCGCAGGCGCACCCGGGAAGCCGCTTCGTCAATCAGGTCAATGGCCTTGTCGGGCAGGTAACGGTCGGAAATATAGCGGTCTCCCAGCTTCACCGCTGCATCCAGGGCCTCATCAGTTATTTTTACCCGGTGATGAGCCTCGTAACGATCCCGCAGGCCTTTCAATATTTCCAGGCTCTCCTCTTTGGTGGGCTCCCCGACCATAATGGACTGGAAACGGCGTTCCAGGGCCGGGTCCCGCTCAATATACTTGCGGTACTCGTCCAGGGTCGTCGCCCCGATGGTCTGCAACTCCCCTTTAGCCAGGGCAGGTTTGAGGATGTTGGAGGCGTCGATTGCGCCTTCTGCAGCACCGGCGCCGATGATGGTATGGAGCTCATCGATAAAGATGATCACGTTGCCGGCTTGCTGCAGCTCAACCATCAGCTTACGCAGCCGTTCCTCGAATTCACCCCTGTACTTGGTCCCGGCCACAACGGCAGAAAGTTCCAGGGTAACCAACCTTTTATCCCGGAGAATATCCGGTATGTTTCCTTCTATGATCTGTTGTGCCAACCCTTCCACAATGGCCGTCTTGCCTACTCCTGGCTCACCAATGAGACAGGGATTGTTTTTCGTGCGGCGGCTCAGAATCTGAATCACCCGCTCAATCTCTGTTTCCCGGCCGATAACCGGGTCCAGCTTGCCTTCCCGGGCCAGCTTGGTCAGATCCCGTCCAAAGGTGTCCACAGTGGGAGTCTGCGGGGCAGCCTTGGCACCCTGGCCGCTGCTCAGCTGAGCTTCACCGCCTAAGAGCTGGATTACCTCCCGGCGGGCTTTTTTCAAATCAACCCCCAGGTTGGTCAAAACCTGGGCAGCAATCCCTTCACCTTCCCGCAGCAGTCCCAGCAGGAGATGTTCTGTGCCCACGTAATTGTGGCCCAGATTTTGCCCCTCTTCGATGGCCAACTCGATCACTTTCTTGGCCCGGGGGGTATAGCTGATGCCCTGGGATTGGGCCTTGTCTCCCTTGCCAATAATCCGCTCCACTTCCGAACGGACTTTGGGGAGTTGAATGCCCAGGTTCTGCAGGGACCTGGCTGCGATACCTGAGCCTTCCCGGACCAGTCCCAGGAGAATATGCTCCGTGCCGATGAAATTATGGTTCAGCCGCTTTGCCTCCTCCTGGGCCAGGACCAGCACTTGCTGGGCCCTTTCTGTAAATCGCCCAAACATAAACATATTGTTAACTCCACTCCTTTCTCTCAGTCCAATTTAAACTTTCAGGCATTTTTGCACCTGGGCAGCTCGTTCCAGGTCACGCTCATATGTGCTCAGTTCCCGTCCCTTGAGATACTGCAGGCAGCCCGGGCGGGAGAGAACAAAAAGCTCATTCAATGTCCCGGCAGAAAGACCTTTTACCAGGCCTAAATCCAGACCGAGGCGGACATCGGAAATCAACTGCATTACCTCCTGGGAGCCCAGCATACGGGCATACCTCATAACTCCCAGCGCCCGTCCTGCACGATCGGCCAAACGCTCTCTCCCCTCGTTGAGCAG
>CAZOOA010000111.1:0-6510 GCA_964581355.1 uncultured Desulfovibrionaceae bacterium
CAGCTTACTCTTGAAGCAGACCCAGCTGGAGCCGGAACTTTAATCGGCGGAGGCACCTATGAGGACGGCGAAGAGGTGATAGTAAGCGCCAGTCCAAATGAGGGGTACCTGTTCAAGCAGTGGAGTTTCAACGGCACCTTACTAACAAGAGAGTCTTCTTTCACCTACACCATGTGGCCCCAGGACATCACGCTGGTTGCAGAGTTCATTGAGGACACAGGTGATGTCTTTACTGTCACTTACAACACAGGCTATGCAATTGAAGATGGAATAGGAATCTACTGCTTTGAAGAGGATGAGGTTTTCACGGAAGTTACACAGCAGGTGCCTGCGGGACTGTGGGCAACTCCAGTTTCAGCCATGGTGGACTACGACAACTATGCCTTCGTGGGATGGAGCGATGACTCAGTAAACGTGCTCCGCCAGGACACGGTAATCACCGAAGATGTAACTCTCACTGCCATCCATGCTCCTCTATATACTTTGACGGTTGATGCTGAGGAGGGAGGGCGTGTTGTCGGTGGCCAGCGCTTCTATTATCCGCGCCTCAATGGAAATTACGCAGACAGACCTATCCTGGGCCCTGCCCGCCATGTAAAGGGAGAAACGGTCCCCCTGCAGGCCACCCCCGATCCAGGATTTGTGTTCGAGGGGTGGAAGGTTGGTGAAAAACCAATCAGCACTGACGCAAACTTTGAATTTACAATGCCCGGTGGAGACATTGCCCTCATGGCTACATTCAATATTGAACCCTTCCAACTTAACTTCACCGTTGATCCCGATACGCCGTACGGAACCATCGAAGGGCCGACATCTCAGCAGGTCCATTATGGTGAGGACGCCGTCTTGGTACGTGCAGTTCCCGATGACAACTACTGGTTCGACGGGTGGAGTGATGGTCGTCTGCACAATCCCCGACAGGAACTCCATGTCACCCGCGACTTTAATGTGCAGGCCAGGTTTGTGGAGCTTCCTACTATCTTGCTAGCTCCGCCCGATCTGTCTCCTGCCACCAGGGGAAACTATGCCGGCAACGATATTGGCATTACCCCCAACACAAGCCAGTTTGGTTGGCTATCCTGGCTGAACCAGATTGAGGAAGTCTTAGTAAATGGGACTCCCTTAGGTCCGGAGCAGTATACCATCTATATGGGTTTATTTGAGCCTCTTAGGATTCTTCTGCACACTGGGATAATTCCAGAAATGCAGACCGCCGGTGATTACACTATAGAGATAATAGCTACCGACTATGCATCGGCTACTGTTAATCAACCCGTTACGGCAGGTGAAGCAGCGGCACTTTCCATCGCAGTTCAGCCTGACGGACCACCAAACAATGGGGAACTTCTAAATCCTCAGCCCGTGGTGCACGTCCTTGATGCCTACGGAAATATCTGCGAGGCCGGACCGGGAGCTGAAACCTGGGTTTCCGTCTCCAAAGACGATATTGTGATGGGCAACTGGATTCTGGAAGGAACCGCGGATCTTCGTGCCCAGGCTGGCGTTGTCGCTTTTGAAGATCTTAGGGCAACCAACAACGATACAGGCATTATCACCAACGCCCAACTGGTGTTTAGTGGAGATGGCCTGGATGACGTGCGCAGCAATACTTTCACCTTGCCTTTTGGCGATTTTGAATCTGCCTGGCTGGTGGCCGACCTGGAAGATAACTATGCTGGCGCCACCTTGTCACTTCCCTTCTTTATTAACCCGTCAATCTCGCCGCCCATCCCTGTCAAAGTTACGGTTAACGGCGGAGAATCGCTCAGCTGGCCGGACCAGGTTGTGTTTCCCTCAAGTAACCAGGGCAATCTGCGTCTCTACACGGCCCAAATTCCCGCACTGCAGACCAGGGGGAACCATGTCATCACCCTGGAATTCAGCAACGGCATCACCGCCACGGCGTTACAACCCATCACGGCGGGCCACGCCCATTCGATGGAGCTCCTGGTGCAGCCCGTGGGACCGGCTTCTGATCCATCCTTGGATCCGACCATCGAGCGGCAACTGGCGCGTCAGCCCGTGCTAGGTCTTTTCGATAAATATGGAAACCTCTGCTATGATGGTCCTTCCAGCGGCGAAACACTGACCGTAGAGGCGATGGCCAGTGGTGACAACGCCAACTGGTCGCTGTATGGCGCTCCTGGGTACTTCTCGCAGGGAACGGCGATGATCTGGCTGTACACCAAGAACGAGATCGCCCATGATGTGCCCAATGCACAAATTACATTTAATGTCGGGGGTATTGCACAGCCCCTTGCGATCAGTGAACTCTTTTCCGTGCCCCGGGGATTCCATGCGGCACCGGAACTGAGCGTTTTTGATACCGAGTTCCTGGCCGGACAGCCCATCATAATCTCAGTTCTAGGGCAGAGCCAACACTGGTTTGACAACATCACGTCTATCATGATCAACGGCGAAGAAGTGCCCGAGGCAGCGGTGGAGTACTTCCCTGAATTCGCCAAGTACTACATCACACCGGAGGATGTCCCTGGGTTGACCCAACGAGGCAGCTATACCTTCACCATCGAATCTGACTACTACGAGACGGCTGCCGTTGAATTTGATGTGCTGGCAAGCCATGCCCATGAGCTTGTGCTGGCCCAGGAGATTGTTGCTCCCTTCCTCTGGGGGGCTCCGCTGCGACAGCAGCCCATTGTGCATGTGGTCGACCAATATGGGAACCTCTGTGCCGATGGTCCCTCATCATCGGGCGTAATGGTATCGGTGCACGCCATCGTCGAACACTGTGGCCTCCACGAACTCGCCGGATGGCTGTGGTCGAATAGTTGGCAATGGACCATCGGGGACAATGTCACGACGCACATCGAGGCAACAGGGGGCGTGGCAGAATTTACAGACCTGGCGCCGCGCCAGACGAACAGTAATGCTCACCAAGGGGGCCATAATGCGGTTATGGAGTTCCGTGCCACGGGGCTGGAAACCATAACGACCGAGTTCGTGCTAAACAGGCTGACCACCGGGGTCAGCGTGGATAATCCAGGGGTGCCCCTTTTTGACAACCCGGTTAGGCTTCGAGGGCCGGACGAGGTGAATAACATCGTCGGCGAGGAAATCCAGATTGAAATCACCGCCAGGTCCCTGTGGTGGGAGGAGCAGTTTAAATATCCCTCAGTCAATGGGGTTATCCTTAACGATATTCGCAACAACTACGAGCTGCATACCCCCGAATGGGGTGACGGCATGCCGTCTGTCAGTTTCTACACCGATGAAATTGGCCAACGTCACCCGGGGTCCGGGTTGACTACCGCCGGGGAGCATGAGATCATCCTGTACTCTTATGATGCATCAACGTACTATGATCAGCGGAATGTCTGGCATTATCTATGGCGTCCGCGGGTGATCCAACAAACCATGCTGCCCGCCCAGGCGGAGTCCATCAAGATCGTGCAGGGACCAGAGGATCTGGAGAGCAGCGGACAACTTATGACTCTCAGTGCACATCTCCTCGACGCCTGGGACAATCTATGCTACGACGGCCCTTCTGGTGATTGGGAGGTACATCTTAGCAGATACAAAGAAGGTATCTTCGTCGACGACCGGTGGTCACTGGATACTGTGGGTACGAATATTCCCGGTGATGGGACCTTCACATATTCAGTGCGAGCGACCAATAACACATTGAGTCCAATCTATGATGCCCGAATTGCGTTTATGATCAATCACAACTTCTATGTCGTGAGTGAGCCTTTTACCATTCCCGTTCCCTGAGATTAACACATCGATAGAGTATCACAGGGCCCGCACCATATTGGTGCGGGCCCTGATTTGATTCCACTGCATTAATTTGCTTTTTAGGCTCAACATGACTCAAATACTGCCTGTAAACTTACATTGATTACCAATAAACAATCGATAAAGCGAAGCAGAAAGCAGATCCTGGGATAATCATGGTTCTCCATCCTTTTGGTCGGGACCTGAAAACCAACATGCATGTTCATATACTGATGACAGAGGGAGGGCTTATTTCCGGCGGAGACTGGGTGGAGATGCCCTATATAGATTACGGCATTATCCGGAAGAAATGGCAGTATGAGATCCTGACAGCATTAAAGAAAGCAGTTCCAAAAGACCGAAAACTCTTGGAGATCATCGACTGGTGTTTCAAAGAAAGAAAAAACGGCTTTAATATCCAGGCCAAAAAAAGGATAGAGGGGAAAACGAAAAAAGCAGCGCGGTATATGGCCAGGTATGTAAGGCATCCGGCGATGGCGGCCAGGGGGGCGCTTCCCCTGTAGGAAGAGAAAATCTTCACGCAGCCGCTCATTCCCTTTTTGAATTTCCTGGATTATATCCTGGGTACTGGGACTGTTACCTTGCAAGATGCTGTCCTCCTGTACTTATTATACGATAATAAATCTGTTTTTAATGGGGTCTAATTACAACCCGGTTGTAAAAAAGTTCTCCAAAGTTCTCTTCAGCCTTTTACCTTTCTTTTCGGCAGATTTTTTCGGGAATGAACGCAGTCTCTATATGTTTTGATGTTTTGCAGGTTGCTCTTGAATCCCTTTTGAAACCTTTTTGCAACCCATTTGAAGGGGAAATGAAACCTTTATGCATTCTTGGTGTAACGATTTTGAAATGCATTTTGGGTAAAATGAAACCATCAATATTTATCATGATATATGGTTTCCCCTCGTTTAGGCTCTTACCAGCAGAGTCTTGCGCATTTTTGGTAAAACTTTTCTCCTGGTCGCAAACCCTTTATGGCTCTGACTTGTCCAGGTTAGGTGGATCAAACTATCCTGCTAGCTAATTGCACCTTCTGAACCGGTGTCGACGCACATTTACTTTTTGCTCCACTGCAGCAAAATTTCTGTGACATGTTTGTCCACAAAAAGCGGGTTTTTGATAACTTTTAAGGAATGATCTGTGATGAGAGCTAATGATCTGTTCACCTTCTCTTTCGCCTGCGTTTTGGCAGTTTGCATCGTTATCGCAGGTGCGTTTTTGCCTGTACAGGCCGAAGCTTCCGGCTTGGTCGTCACCTTTTCTGACGGGGGCGAGAGACTGCCCGCAGGCAGCACTCAAAAGATTACCTGGCAGGGTTACCCCGACCATGAACTGATAAAAGTGGGGGTGACTTTATGAGTTATGCAAAGCAATTTTTAGGAGAGAAGAATACTACTATCAGAGATGAATTATATTTTACCAAACAATTTGAAGGGGGCATGAATAAAAGTCTTTGTGTCATCAAAACAAAGATGCCTGTACCTAAGCAAGAAACCCACAGTGTGCATGTCCATAATCATTTTGAGTTTACAATACCGCGATCTCACAGCCCTAAGCTGTTAATTGAAGATAAACTCTTTATGCTGCCGTGTAATAATATCTTTCCCAGCAATCCCGGTCAGAAGCATGGGTTAGCCGAGACCGCTCATCAACACCACCTTATAGCTTTTCAACTGGACTTCCATTTTTTACACGGCACTGCATTTTCGGTGTTTGGAAAAAACAACATCATATTTCTAAACACTCACGCTCCTTTTGATATTCATTTGGAGAACATGTTGGAATTGTTCCTTTATGAATGCCAGAATAAGCAAGCCGGCTACGAATTTATTCTGGATAATCTTAGCAGCATGATAACTATACACCTTTTGAGAACATTAAAAAGCAATTTTACACCGCAGGAAAATCAATCCTGCTGGTCAATGAAGCAGGAAATCTCCCGGGCTGTAGAGTTTTTGTATGCAAATTACGACAATGATTTTTCCATCGATGAGGTTTCAGCTGCTGCTGGCCTGAGCAAGTATTACTTTATTCGATTGTTTAAGCAGGAAACGGGGAAAACACCTTACCAGTTTTTTCTCGATATAAAAATGAAGAAAGCCATCGAGTTTGTGAGGACCCGAAAATACTCCATTACAGAGGTTTGTTTTATGTGTGGTTTTAAAAGCCACAGCCACTTTAGCAGATTGTTTTATCAAAAGGTAGGCATGACTCCATCTCAATTTTATCGAGCTCTGTAAGGAATAGCTGTCGAGATTTTGTGTTTACCCTCCTCTTTTACCCGCCTCTTCCTTTAAGTATGCCTCCTCTGTTCCATTTACTTTTTATGTTCCAGAAACATCTGCGCTGCTTTTTCCAGTAGCTTCGAAGGAAGCAGTGGAATATGGACGGGGCGGCCCTATCAAGTTCCTTATACTGCAGCAAAGCCAGGCGAGTTGAGCGCCACGGCAACCTTCAAACTGCAGGAATGGGATGACAACAACTGGGTTGATACGGGTGCTACAGATGTTAAAAGCATCACCATTAACGTGCTGCCCGGAGTTACCACCGGCAGCATCAGCGGCACGGTCACTGATGCGGATACGGGAACTCCCATTGAAGGTGCCACCGTGTCGGTGGAAGTGAACGGAACTGCTAAAGAAGCTACCACAGACGTTGCTGGTGCGTATAGCATTGAAGAGGTGCCTGCCGGGCTTAACTTCAGCAGTACCGCCTATGAATGGCTGGTCATTGCCAACCACCGGGCCCAGTTCAAAG
>CAZOOA010000112.1:0-6509 GCA_964581355.1 uncultured Desulfovibrionaceae bacterium
GGCTGGCCAGAGGATTATAAAGAACAGTATTCTGCCTTAAATCCAGAAGCCCGTCCCTGGAGAGAAGGAAGGGTTCGCGTTATGCGACCTTTTATTGAGCCGCACTTTGACTTTGTAAAGGTAGAAGACAATTTTATTCTTATGCCCGGCGATGCTATTGAAATAGATGGCGGTGTAGAGGTAGAAATCCTCTGGGCAAATGGAGACAGAGTCATTGCCCGGGTCCCCAAAGAAATAGAATTTAAACATCAAACGCTGCCCAACCCCTTTTCCCGTATAATATTGATGGCGACTGCGCACGAAAGTGGTTTTGAGTCTCCTCTTGATAGATTCGCCCATGCTGTTTATGGTTTATCGATAGAAAAAGCCTGGGATTATGCTGTTGACTTAGCTATAAAATTGTCTCCAAAGGGCAAAGCAGCACAAACTGGAGGAAAAATGATTGTAAATGTTTACAAAAAGATGGAAGATAGAATTGACGACTCTGATTTTTCCGACCATGATTTAATAACTAAAATCAGGATTCGTTCTCTTGTCAGAATTAATTCTTTGGATGAAGGGCTTCAGGTTCAGGTTCTTGAAGGTTCTCCTGATATCATAACTGCTACTGGCGATGAAATTACGCTGAACAACTTGGAGATGGTAAACATCTCATCTGGAGGAGTAATAGGAGATAAGACCCACTTAAACCCTGCTGTTGATATGTCCGATTGGGCTGACACCATAGCAGAGTGGGCAGAAGATGAAGATATAATTTCATTAAAACCATTTTCAGACCTTTCCTCCCAACACTGGGCTTATGGGGATATTATGGAAATGGTGGAAAAAGGTATTTTAAGGGGTTACCCCGACGGCAACTTTAAGCCTAACAACACCATAACCCGGGCTGAGTTTGCCAGGATAATGGTCCTGGCCCTTAAACTGGGCGAGGAGAGTCCGCCGGTTCCCACTTTTTCCGACGTGGGCAGAGAACACTGGGCTTTTGGGTCTGTAGAGGCGGCCAAAGATTACCTGGAGGGAACCCAGTATGCCTCCACGGGCAAAATGATATTTAACCCTGGAGGGGCAGCCCTGCGGGAAGATGTGGCCGCAGCTATTGTCAAGGCCAAAGGTTTTGGAGAAAATGCCGCCAACCTGGCATTGCTGGAACAATTCCCGGACCGGGGGCAGATCTCTCCTGCCCGTAGAGATCTTGTTTCCATCGCTGTTGAGAAAAATTACATGAGGGGAACCGACAGGGGCTTTGAACCCGGGAAAGCCTTAACCCGGGCAGAGGCCTGCACCCTTCTTGCCCGCCTCATGAAGCTGGAGCCAGGTCAGGGTAGGGAAAAAGAAGCTTTTGAACCGGGGCATACTGATGAGGATAAAGAAAGCCCTTCGGGCAAGGAGCCTGTTGTGGAACACACCGGTGTGGAAGGTGTTCTGGGAGCCTGGCAGGGTTCACAGCATGATGACGAAATATATATGCACTTTTCAGAAGATGGCATATTCTCAGCTGGCGTGACCAGTGAAGGCTTTTGGTTCGAAACCGATTACATCCTGGAAGGAAACCAAGAACCCTACCTGCTTTTAATCTATGATGAATTATTTGATGACTGGTTTATAGAAGCATACCTGTCTTTGCCAGGGCAGGACACCCTTATCTGGGAAACGCTGGATGAAACAGATGATGTCTTATTCAAGCGCGTAGGTGAAAATGCTTTCTTGGAAGCCATAAGTGAATTAGAATAAGAATTTTACTCACCCAAAGACAGGGGGCAGTTCTATTGCCCCCTTTTGTTTGCCATCAAAAAAAGATATGATAACACTACAGCGTGATATAAAAAATAACATGGACTACTACTTTAAACTTTGCTTTTTCTGCAAGACTAACTAATCCATAATTAAAAATACCATTGACATATGACGGTGCCAGCATATGACGGTGCCAGACAGTAAAGAAATGCACTTAATAATGGTCCATAGTTTGCCGGAGTATAAGTTTTCATGACTATCAAGTTAGCTCAGCCCAAGCCAGCTATAAGTTCGCCTTAGAACATGCAAGGATGTCCTGATTAAACTTGATAGTTATCCACAAAACCGTTTCTTTTCAAGCACACTAGTCGTATAAAGTTATTTTTTGCTTCTCCAGGAGCTTAAGGGGTTGAATTTTACCCCATAGGCGTAGTGTGCCCCCCTGGCCCTGCTCCAGCTGGAACCGGCTTTCGATACGCCTGAGCACTTTTTCCCCTCCCTGGAAGCTTACTCCCGGCAGGAGGAAAATAAACTGGGCTTCGTTCCATTGGGTAACAATATCCCCCCTGCGTAAGCTGTTGGCGATAATTTGCTTCAAGCAGGCCATGGTTTCCTTTAACGATGCAGCTGGAGGCAAACGGAAGTCGGGTCCGGTCAGACTGACAAGCCCGATACAGGCAGGCTGAAATTCCCTTTCCATCCAGCGCAGATGTAATTTGTAAAACTGGCGAAATATCTCCGGCTGGCAGAAATATGCTTCATTTATTTCCTGGCGTTCTTTTAAGGATTCCTGGATGTAGCCCAGGTCCAGCTCAATCATCTCGCTGTCTGACTTGATCTGGCGGTACACCTCTTTCATCGCCGCAGAAGGTTTTACCCCGGCTTCGCTGTAGAGCAGCGCTGTAGTGTTTTCGTAATGGAGCCGCGCTTTGGATGTTTTTCCTTTTTCCAGTAATGCTTCAATATAATGCAGGTGGATATCCTCTTCCAAAGATTCCACCAGGAATACCTGCTCACAAAGCTCGATGATCTCCGGGTACATGTGCCTGTCTTTCAGCAGTCCGATTAACTGCAAAACATTTTTTATATACAGGTTGCGAAAATAGTTGCGAAAGGGTAAAAGCCAGCGGTTGGAAGAAATATTGGGCAGATAATCACCCTGGTAAAGACGAACCGCTTCACGGTACATATCAATCGCCTCGGGCATTTCATTGCGGGAAGCTTGAAAAGCCTCCCGGGTAAGCTTTTCAAATTTTTCTACATCCACCCAGCAGCCGGGACCGGCATCCAGCCGATAACAGCCATTGGAAGATATGAGCTGTAAACACGTTTCCCCGCCGGGCATTTCCTTGGCAATTAAATTTCGGACCCGGTGGACCTGCATGCGCAGTGTTGCTTTGGGATTAATATAGTCCGCTTCCGGCCACAAGGTATCCAAAATGATTTCCCAGGAAAGCTGCCGCCCCCTGTTGCTGAGGAGAAACAAGAATAACTCCCAGGTTCTTTGTGACTGCCCGGCCGTGCAGGGAAGCTGCTTGGAACTGCACTGGATTTGAAATTGCCCCAGGGTATAAATTCTCATCGGCCATACCTGCCTAGATTCGTTTATGCTATACTTATTCGCTGCTGCATAAAATAGACCCTTTGTTGAAAACTGACTTGTTTACATATTATTCCTGTAAATAATGGGTAATTTGTTGAATAGGTTATTTATTGAGGCCAGCAACTTTGTAAACTCCTTTTTTATCGGCCCCGATGAAACTGTAACGCTCTCCACAAACTACCCTTGCCAAGCTGGGCGGCTGCAAGCAAACACACAACGAATGTACGGTCTTGCATGCCGGGGTTGCACCTGCAAAAACACCTGCATACAGAATGAAAGATCCTAGAAAAACCCGGGAGCAGTTACAAAATTTTTTGAATATTAAAAGGAGATTGCCTTTCCCGACAAGAAATATATAAGAGTATTCTTTATCTTTATACCGGCAAGTCGCTTGCCCTAAAAATCAATTATCCGAGGAGGAACAGCTTATGGAGAGAGTATGGCTCAACAGTTATGAACCCGGGGTGCCAAGTGATATTTCAGAACCTGAGGAAGTCCTGCCCCAACTACTGGAAAAGTCCGCACAAAAGTTTGCCAACAACACAGCGGCCGTATTTATGGGCGGGCGGCTGACCTACCAGGAACTTAATGCCCTGGCTGACCGGTTTGCAGCCGTTTTATCTTCCCTGGGGTTTGGTCTGGGTTCCCGGGTAGCCATTCACCTGCCCAACAGTCCCCAGTTCGTGTTTTGCTATTACGGTGCCCTTAGAGCCGGCTGCACGGTCATCCCCTGCAACCCTCTCTATGTTGAGCGGGAAATGGAGTACCAGTTAAATGATTCCGGCGCAGAAACCATTATTACCTTAAGCCGTTTTTATCCCATGATCCGCCGGATCAAGGAACGCAGTTCCCTGAAAACGATCATAACCACCAACATCAAGGAGTACTTTGCCGGACACATGCGCCTGCTGTACACCCTGGCCAAGGAAAAGAAGGAAGGGGACCGGGTGGAAATACAGCAGGGGGATTTCTGGCTCCAGGACCTGCTGAACCAGAATGCCTCCAGCCCCGTGCCCAGGCCTGAGATTACCCCGCAAACAGATGCCTGCTTCCTCTATACCGGGGGAACTACCGGTGTCTCCAAGGGAGCCGTGCTGAGCCACCGGAACCTGGTGGCCAATGTCTACCAGTGCAGCGCCTGGATCACCGACCTGCAGGAAGGCAAGGAAGTCACCCTGTCGGTGCTGCCCTTTTTCCACAGCTACGGAATGACCGCTTCCATGAACTTTCCCGTATCCACCGGAGGGACCATGGTCCTGCTCCCCCGCTTCGACTTGAAGATGGTCTTAAAGCTCATTGACAAGGAAAAGCCGTCCCTTTTCCCCGGGGTGCCCACCATTTACGTGGCCATCAACAACCACCCGGAAATCGAGAAGCACAACCTGGGGCACATCCGTGTCTGCTTGAGCGGGGCAGCGCCGCTGCCGGTGGAAGTGCAAAGCACCTTTGAAAAATTGACCGGAGGCCGCCTGGTGGAAGCGTACGGGCTGTCGGAGACCTCGCCGGCTGCCTTGATCAATCCCGTTTACGGGAAACGGAAAGCCGGCAGCATCGGCGTACCCATCCCCAGCACCTACGCCAAAGTTGTTGACGCCGATGATCCCACCCAGGAAATGCCCGTGGGGGAAAGCGGGGAGCTGGCCATTAAAGGGCCCCAGGTCATGAAGGGATACCACAACATGCCCGAGCAAAACAAGGAAGCAATTATTGACGGCTGGTTCCGGACCGGCGACATGGCACAGATGGACGAAGATGGATTCTTCTTTATCGTGGACCGCAAGAAAGACATGATCATCGCCGGCGGCTTTAATATCTACCCCCGGGAAATCGAAGAAGTCCTCTACGGGCACGAAAAAATCAGCGAAGCAGCGGTGGTCGGCGTCCCCGACGAATACCGGGGCGAAACCATCAAAGCCTTTATTGTCCTCAAAGAAGGGCAGACCTTGACCGAGGAGGAAGTAATCGAATACTGCTCCCAAAACCTGACCAAGTACAAGGTGCCCCGGTCGGTGGAGTTTCGCAGCGAACTGCCCAAGACCATGGTCGGCAAGATCCTGCGGCGGGTCCTGCTGGAGGAGGAAAAAGCAAAGCAGGGGCAGGGACAGGAAAAAGCTGAAGACAAAGAAAAAGACGAATAAACTCGTGCAACCCCATAAGGCTGTCTATTGAAAATTGAGCTTTTTTGTGCTCATTTATTCACGTGGTTTCTCAACATCAATAATACGTTGTCCGGAAAACAGGCTTTTGGGGGCTTACCGATATTCTTTTATCCCCGCCTGTTTGCTCCCCTTTTAGTCCTTACTGGCAAAAAGATGCTGTGAAAAAGCAAGAAGATGCCCCCTGGCGGGCATCTTCTTGCTGGATGATATTATTCTGGATGATAATAATACCGAAAGATCAATGATACGGGATAATGTCTAGCAAGGGTGGATCAATATTTTTCTGGCACGTGGATCAGTTTTTCTTGACATTCGCACTTACCAGGCAAATCGGGGAAAATGGGATTTCATCAGGCAAGCCCAAGATGGAGAGAAAAGCCCGGCCACGGCCGGGCATGCTCCTATCCTCAACCGGGACGCTGCCTGCTTACCTGCACCGGACCGGTCCAGGCCTCCAGACCGCCATTTAAGTAATAAAGGGTTTCAAACCCTTCCCCGGCCAGAAACCCGGCGGCATCGACACAGCGGCGGCCGCTCTGGCAGATGAGCACAATGCTTCTTTCGGGGTTCAAGCTGCCGGGGTTTTCTTTTAACTGATCCAGGGGGCGCAGGATCGACCCGGGAATATGTCCACTGTCGTACTCATCAGCCTCCCGGACATCGACCAGCAGCAGGCCTTCATCCTGCTCCAGCATGGATTCCAGCTCTTCCGCAGTAACATCCCGGTAAGCCGGGACAGGACCGTTCTCACTCATTGTCTGACACCCTGCACCAAGGAAAAACAGCAAAGCCAGTAGATAGACAGGCAGTATTGCAGGCAGTGTTTTCATCCGCTTCAACCCCTCGCTCCGGTTTATTCCATCGGGCCAAATTATATTTTCCCGATAGAATTAATTATCTTGCTGGTATTGTAATAAAAAAATCCGGTCCTGTCAAGACAACCGGAAGAACAGGCAACCAGGAAGGGATGGATGAAGGAAGGAAGGAAGGAAGGAAGGAAGGAAGGAAGGAAG
>CAZOOA010000113.1:0-4969 GCA_964581355.1 uncultured Desulfovibrionaceae bacterium
CCAATACTGCCGGCGATACCCCGGACAAATTCTGTCGCGATCAGATCCATGTTGATAATCTCCAGCCAGTCCATTTCATAGCCGGTCAGCAGCAAAAGCAGGGGAATGGCTCCCCCCACATAGGCCAGCACCAGCGTATTGGACATGGTCCCCATGATGTCCCGGCCCACGTTGAGGGCCGAACGGGTCAGCTCCATGGTGCTGATGCGCGGGTTGGCCTCCCGCACTTCTGCAGCAGCAGAGGCAACAGACATCCCCACGTCGGTAACGGCACCCAGGGAGCCTACAATGATCCCGGCAAAAAGCAAGCCCCGGATGTTGATTTCCTGTTCCATGAAGTAAATCATTTGGGCTTCCTCGGTACTGAAGCCCGTCAGGTGGGAAATTTCACCAACCCACAAGGCCAGAATGCCGGCCAGAGTCACCCCGCAAACCGTCCCCACAATGGCTGCAAAAGATTTGGCATTAACTCCACCGATCACCACCAGGGTAAAAATGATGATCCCGATAGCTGAAAGGGTGACCAGGGGAATGGGTTCATAGCCCCTGAGCAGCAGGGGAAGAATCACTTTGATGATCACCAGGCCGGTAAAACCCAGGGTGATTATCGTTTTAACACCCTGGAGACGGCCCACCAGCAGCAGGAGGAGCAAAAAAACCACCAGCAAAAAATACAACCCTCGCTCCCGGGCAACGTCATGCAGGTATGCTTCCTGGATGGCACCTTCTGCCTCGTTAACTGCCAGGATGATCCGCATTCCTTCTTCCAGGTAAATATTGAGATAAAAATCGTCCTCAATATATGTGCTATCAATGGAAACCCTTTCCCCACTGTGAGGCCCGCTGGTAATCTCTACCTCTGCCTGCTGTTCCAGGGTGGCATAAGGATCTGCAGCTTCATAGTCTGAAACCGAAATAACTTTGCCGCGGTAAAATTCCAGCCGATCATAATCATAACTGCCATCGTAATCATAATCCGGGTCAGGTATTTCTCCCGGGGCAGGCATTTCTTCGTTGTATTCAAACTCCATATCCAGCTCCAAGTCCGGGGTTAAATCATCAGTCTGCGCTTCAAGAGAAGCAACAGGGACCATAGAAAGGAGCAGTCCCAGGATCCAGGAAATGATCATGATTTTGTGCCAGCGTAACATTTTATCCTGCCCTCCCTTTCCCGGAATCAGTTATTTCCACCAGCGATTCGGGGTAAGGCATAAAATAGGTCTGCCGGACCAGGTAAGGTTCTTCAAAACGGACTACCCAGGAATATAGAACATGGAGCGGAACGCTTAAAGGCACTTTTCCCTTCCTGTATTTCTCCAGCAAATCCAGCAGGTAGTGTTTTTCTTGATGATCCAACCTCTTGGAAAAATAACCCAAAATATGCATCATGACATTAATATTGGGCTTATATGAGGGTGGTGCAGCGAACATCAGGTCCAGCACATGTTCATACGCTCCCATTACTTTACTTGCCGGTTGTTTTTCAGGGTTGGCGACAATACGCCCCAGGCGGCGTAGTAAATCCTGGTTATAGGCCATAAAAAGCAGTTTGTTCTCCGTATGGAAAGCGACCAATTCCTTCATTCGTCCCGTTTTTTTCCTTTCCCGGAATGCTGTCAAGGTATAGAGCCGGGTCAAAAAATGTTCCCGTAAGCGGTAATTCTTTAAGCGTCCTTCGTCTTCCAGGGCAGCCTTGGGAAAACGTTCCCGGGCCGCCTGCCCAAACAAACCGCTCCCTTTACCCAACACATTGCCCCGCGGGCCATAGATTTTAACATCGGTCAATCCGCACGAGGGTGACCTGTTTTTTAACAGAAATCCATCGACGTGATCCAGGGTGTCAAAAAAAGAAGCGGAGAAAGCCTGCATTTGTTCTGTTAGATCAAGCTCCGTCTTCGACTGGACCAGGCGGGGAACTGTTTCCCTTTCCACAATCCTGACCGGCTCCCTGGGCACACCCAGCCCAATTTCCATTTCCGGGCAAGTGTTAACATAGTCTACATGCTCTGTTAGTTTCTCTACGAAGTCATCGGCAATAATCTGGCCGTTATAGCGGCAGTGGTCGAAACCCAAACACTTGCTAACCACAACCACAGGCCTGCAATATTCTTTCATCAATTGCTGCACCTCCGGGGTTTATACCCAAATTGATTCATTGTCCCAAGGCTCTAAGCCCCCAAACTATCCTGTCCGAACATCTTCCATCATTATTGCTGTAAATGATCATTCTTCCGCTGTCCCTTTCGTGTCGGCATGCTGGCACTCCTGTGCCATCTCCTGGATACGGAAACACTGGGCAGGTCCCAGGTCTTTCCATCTTTCCTCCATTTCCAGGCCCTCGGTCATATAGTCCCGGTCAATACGCCCGTCAACCAGTTCAATCACCCGGTCGCACTCGGCGGCAATGTGGCGGTCATGAGTGACAACAATGAAAGTGGTTTTAAATTCTTCATTTACTTCCCGGAGCAGCCGGTTTACCGCGATAGTGGTCTCGCTGTCCAGGCTGCCCGTGGGTTCGTCTGCCAGGATGATCTGGGGGCGGTTTACCAGCGCCCGGGCAATGGCAATACGCTGCTGCTGGCCCCCTGACAAATCGGTGGATTTGTTATACATACGATCTGCAACACCAACCCGGTCAAGTAAATCCTTAGCCAACTCCACGGTTTCAGCCGGGGGCTTTCCATGAGCCAGCCAGTAGGGAATGAGAACATTTTCCAGGGCGTTAAACTCCGGTAACAGGTGATGAAACTGGAAAATAAACCCCAGTTTTTCGTTACGAAACCGGGCCAGCTGGTCATCATTGAAAGTGGTCAAATCTTTTTCATCCACCAATACAGTACCATCTGTAGGACGGTCCAGGGTGCTGATGATATTCAGCAGGGTGCTTTTGCCTGAACCGGACTGGCCAATGATGGCAGAATACTCCCCGGCCTGAAAAGAGAGGTCAATTCCTTTCAGGACAATTGTCTTTACTGCCGTCCCATACACCTTGGTTATATTTTTCAATTCAATCTGGCTAGCCATTTTTGATCACCTCAATTGTATTAAGCCGGGCTGCCCTGCGAGCCGGCGCCGCCGCCGCTGCCATTCCCGCCAGGGTGGCCAAGCCGATGGCAAAAAAGAAAATGGCCGGGCCAAGGGTAATGGGGAAAAGCGGATCCCCTGTCTCCGTACGGACAAAAAAGAAAAACGCCCAGACCAGAAAAGCTCCCAGAGCGGAACCCAAAAGTGAGCCCAAAAACCCAAGCAAGGCCCCCTGGATTAAAAAAATGCGGCTGACACCGGAAGTTGTAATCCCCAGGGCCTTTAAAATGCCAATCTGGCGGGACTTTTGAATAACCGACACAGCCAGCACACTGGAAATGCCCATGGTAACGGCCAGCAGAACAAAGGCCTGGATTACATAGGAAGAAGCACTTTGACTGCTTAAGGCACTGAGCAGATCAGCGTTTTCCTCCTGCCAGCTGGTCCACTGCAAATCAGAAAAACTCTGATCCAATAAGCGGGCAGCACCATCGGCAGCAAAAACATCCTGGACCTGCAGTTCGATGCCGTTAATCCCTCCTTCCAACCCATAAAGCGTCTGGGCACCGGAGAGGGAAAGCAGTACCCAGCTTTCGTTGATGGCCTGGGTTCCCAGCTCAAAAATGCCGGCAACGGTAAATGTCCCGTCCACTCCCTCGGGGGTGGACAGACGGATGATATTGCCCGGGTCAACCCGCAGTTCTTCAGCCAGGTCCTTGCCCAGCAAAGCCCGGTTCCCGGCCGCAGTAAACTCGCCCCTGATGATCCGTTCCTGGAGATTATAGATGGCATCAGCACTTTCCAGGGGGAAACCGCGGACTACCACCGGAAGCGAAGTATCCCCCAGGGTAATGAACCCTGAACCATTCACCACAGGAGATACGGCTGTAAAACGGTCCATTTTTTCCAGCTGCTCCACCACAGGAACCCAGTTGCGCAGGGGACGGTCCTCTTCCCTGCTAACTGTCTCACGGGTGAAGACTTTTGTCACCCGGTCAAGATCTGCCAGCATCCCAGGCGGTTCTTTGTCCACAGAATTTCCCACAATGTGCGGCGAAGTTCCTACCGTGCTGTTCAGCAGGTCAGCCTGGAGCCCCCCGATCAGGGCGTTTAAAAAAATCAAAACAGCAATCCCGATGGCAATTCCAACCATAATCAGCAGCGTCTGCATACGCCCTTCTTTCAAAAAGCGAAGGGCAACCTGAATTTCGAACATATTTTACCCCTCACTTCTCTTCCGCAGTCAGCCGCACCCGCTGCCCCTGGTTTAAATCGGGATTAGTCAGAATGAGATCGCCTGGCTCCAGCCCATCCCGGACTGCCAGGTAACCATTTCCCAAACTTTCCACCTCAATTTCCCGGGTATAGACCCTGCCATCCCTGTAAGCATATACAAACCGTTCACCATCGGTGCCATATACATAGCGCTGCTCCAGGATCATAGATTCTTCCCGGAAATCGATAATGATTTCAGCAAAAACAGCCAGGTCAGGGACCAGTTCGGGTACAAGCCGGTCCAGTTCCAGTCGAACGTTAAATGTCCCCCGGGCTGCATCAATTCCCGGTGAAACATGGGAGACCGAGGCAGAAAAGTGTTGGTCCGGGTAAGCAGTTGTAGTTACAACTGCTTCCTGTCCCGGGACAATTCGCCCGGTTAAATCTTCCTCCACCTGGACTTCAACATATGTAACCTCTGCTTCAGGGATCAGGGTTAACACTTCCTGGCCGGACTGTAATGATTCACCGGGACTGGCTACTACCCGGGTTATGCTTCCATCCAGCGGACTTTTCAGGTAGGTTTGTTCATAAGCCAGCTCAGCTTCTTCTAACCAGGTTTGAGCCTGCAGCTTTTCCAGTTCAGCCAGATCCAGTGAATCGCCCCGCAGATCATCTACAAGACCCTGGGCTACCGCCACATTGGACTGAGCCACTTCCAGGCTGCTTT
>CAZOOA010000113.1:5069-6458 GCA_964581355.1 uncultured Desulfovibrionaceae bacterium
GCCAAAATTTGGCCTTGTTCAACCGCTTCCCCCTCATCAACCCTTAACTCGGCCATGACACCTGAACCCATAAAAGACAACTGGATTACATGCTTTCCAGTTACCTTGCCCGTAGCCAGCACAGTTTCCCTGGACTCTGTTTTTTCTGCTTCTACATAGCCTGAAGAAGCAGCGGAAAACATGGACCAGAGGGCAAGTCCGGCACCCATTATAACAACGGCCACCACAGCAAAAATAATCTTGCGCTTCATCATTGGACAGCGTTTCTGCGCTAAAAAAGCAAACGTAAAAAGCGCTGTTGTCCTGAACCCCCTTCTCCCCAGCAGTAAATTTATTATTAATTACTATTCATAATTCTTTGTTGCATTGTATTCTCCTGCAGAATATAAAAAAAAAGAAAGGAGAAAAATGCCATTATTTTGACATGTTGAACCGCAAGATTGCCTGTCCTCCTCTTTACTTGAAAAAAACTTCCAGAGATAGCAAGTTTTTCAGGCAGAAAAAACCAGTGCCTGTCCACTAGATTACAGCAAAAAAACCCGGACAACATTATCCGGGACATTTTAGGACTGCCTATTATAAAAATCGAGGATAGCCTGGTGTAACGCACCCGTTCCCAGGTTGGAACAATGCCGCTTGTTGCGGGGCAAACCGCCTAAGGCACGGGTTACATCGAGGTCACGTATTTTAACCGCCTCAACAATAGTTTTTCCCTTAGCCATCTCCGTTAAAACGCTGCTGGTGGCAATAGCGGCAGGACAACCTTGAATTTGAAATTTAATCTCGTTAAGGCAGCGGTTTTCCACCTTGATAAATATACTCAGGTAATCACCACAGCGGGGGTCCCCGATAGTCCCTACGCCATCAGGATTATTTAAAACTCCCAGGTTGCGCGGGTTTGTGAAATGGTCCAGCACTTTTGCATTATACATCAGGCCTATCTCACCTTCACAGGGTTTTTCATAGTAACCACCGCCACGGCTCTATCGAGCCGCAACAAGTTACCCAGTCGCCCGGACGACAGCGCCCAAGACACGGTTTTTCATACTAATTCAGGTGGCTTTCCAGCGCAAAATACCAATCCTCCAGTTCCCGGAAGGTGGGCACCTTCTCCCCCCTGGAACAAACCGTTTTTAAAGCCCTTACATACAACACCTGGTAAAAATAAAAATAGGAACAGCACAGACCACAAAGCTGGGACCAGAGACAATCTTTATTCCAGTGAGTAGTCAATAGCCTGGTACAGTCCCGGCAAGGTTTCCAGCGGTAGGCAAAAATCCATTCCCAAAAATGATCCTGGAAAATTTCCAGGTTTTTTTTTATTTTTTTCTTGCGTCGTTCTTGCAGACTGAAAACGTTCAATGGCAGAGCACGGCCTCCCTTAGCAGT
>CAZOOA010000114.1:0-6334 GCA_964581355.1 uncultured Desulfovibrionaceae bacterium
TGTAAGACCTGCTAATACAGAGGCTGTCTCTGCTTGAATCCAGAATCCCTCGGCTAGCCGTGGGAGTATGTCAAATTCTATCTGAGCGAAGGTGGGCTGAAGGGTTGTATCCCCTGGGCGTCCTGGAAAAGATTACATTTGTAATTGAACAATGCCGTTGTCTTGGGTTATAATAACCATCGAAGGAGAGTTTTTATTTTTGTTGCCAAATAGATAACCAGGGGTGATCCGGTGACAGAAAGGACACTCGCCCATAGACAATATGCTTCCAGGCAGATGATCCTTGCTGTGTTGGCTGTGCTCGTATTGGTAGTTTGCTTTTACTATCTCAGCCTATACAATTACCTGCTGTACCATACCCTGGTGGAGCTATTGGCGGTTCTGGTTGCCTTTACCATTTTTGTAATCGCCTGGAATACCCGTCATTTTGCCCCCAACAAAATGTTCATGGTTTTGGCTGTCGGCTATCTGGTCGTTGGTTTTCTGGATATCTTTCATACCCTTTCCTTCAGTGGGATGGGGGTTTTCCCCCAAGCTGATGCCAACATGCCCACCCAGTTCTGGATTGCAGGACGCTACTATGAATCCCTTACCGTGCTCCTGGGCGCCCTGGTCTTGGGCACCGCTGTAAAGGTCAACGCCGAACGGGTGCTCTGGCTTTCCCTGCTCCTGGGCACTTTGCTGACAGCGGCCATATTTACGGGCTACTTCCCTGACTGTTTCATTGAAGGGGAGGGGCTGACAACCTTCAAGGTGATCAGTGAATATATCATCTCCTTTCTATTTGCCCTCGCGATCTTCTTCCTGTGGAAAAAAAGAGAGCACTTAAGCAGCTATATTTTAAAACTGCTCACAGCCTCGGCCTTGCTGACTATCATGTCAGAAATGAGTTTTACCCTTTATGTAGATGTTTATGGTTTTTTTAATTATTTGGGACATGTTTTCAAGTTTTTCTCCGTGCTATTGGTTTACCGTGCGCTAGTTGAGGGGTCCCTGAGAAATCCTTTTCAGTTGCTATTCAAGGAAGTGGATGAAGCCAATAAAAACTTGGAAAAAGATATTGCTGCACGTAAGCTGGCGGAGAAAAAACTGCAAGAGACCAACCTGCAGCTGGAGGAAACCAACCAGCAGTTGGAGGAAGCCAAAGAACAAGCTGAAGCGGCCAGCCAGGCCAAAAGCGAATTTTTGGCCAATATGAGCCATGAAATCCGCACGCCGATGAATATTATTATCGGTATGTCTGAGCTGCTCCACAACAGTATACGGGACAATGAACAGCGCGAATATGCTTTGATGATTAAGGACTCTGCTGACTTTTTGTTGAACAATATTAATGATATCCTGGATTATTCAAAGATTGAAGCGGGGCGCGTGGAACTGGAAAAATCTCCTTACGATCTCAAAGCACTGGTTGAAAAAACCTTTTCATCTTTTTCCATTTATGCCCGGGACAAAAGGATCCGGCTTCATTTATCTTTCGGTTCCGAGGTGCCCAGGGCAGTTATCGGCGACCCCAACCGTCTCCGGCAGGTTCTAATCAATCTTTTGGGTAATGCAGTTAAGTTTACCGAAGACGGGAAAGTAACCCTGGATGTGGAAAAGGGACAGGGACCGATTCTGCGTTTTTCCGTCCGGGATACCGGACCCGGTATTCCCGAAGAGAAACAGGGCCTGCTTTTTCAAAGCTTCAGCCAGGTGGATAGTTCAAGCAGCCGCAAGCATGGGGGGACCGGCTTGGGTTTGGCCATATCCAAACGGCTGGTAGAACTTATGGGCGGAACCATCGATCTGACCAGCAAAGAGGGGGAAGGGAGCACGTTCTTTTTTACGGTTCCCCTGGAGGAAGCGGAAGAAGGCGCAGTCCTGGACAGTGCGGAGCAAATTCCAGTCCAGGAAGAAACCGGGCAAGCTAAGGAGTTGTTAAGCACAAAGTTTTCGGAACTTCCAGAGTCTCTGGAATCCCTGGAATCCCCGGAAGCCTCCCTTGATGTAGCAGCAGATGAAGAGGGCTCGGCGCTGCAGATCCTCCTGGTAGAAGACAAACCTATGAATCAAAAGCTGGCCTCGGTCCTCCTGGGGAAAAAAGGTTATATCGTGACTGTAGCAGATAACGGGAGGCGGGCCCTGGAACTGTTGAATTCCAGGTCTTTTGATCTGATTTTGATGGATGTTCAGATGCCTGAAATGGACGGGCTGGAAGCGACAAAAAAAATTCGGATGCAAGAGAAAGATACAGGCAGGCATCTGCCGATTATCGCCATGACCGCCTATGCCATGGAAGGTGACCGGGAAAAGTGCCTGGAAGCCGGAATGGATGGCTATATTTCCAAACCCATCAATGCGGAAGAACTCTACCAGGCCATTCAGCAATTCTCTGGCATTAGCCGGTATGGCTTAGACCCGTAATAGTTTCATCTTGCGTAATTCTGGCAATAAATTTATCACTACCCTTGCAAGATACCTGCAAGATACCTGGAGAAAGAGGTGCAGCGTTGAAAAAAGAGAACAGAGGATGGTTGGCGATGGCGGCTTTGGTGGCGGTTGGTCTGGTGGTTTTTGGCGGATTGAGCGGGGCCGGTCAGGCGTCCGCGGAAGGGACCCGGTATTATGAAGAGGACATCCGGGTGGGAGATAGTTCCCGGCGGGTCCAGGTGGTAGAAGTGGACCTGGATTATCCGGGCCTGGAACTGGATGTGGCCATGTCCCACGACCGCCTTGGCGGGGCAGAAAGCTTCCAGGCGATGGTGGAGCGGGAAGGGGCTTTGGCGGCCATCAACGCCAATTTCTTTCATGCCTATTCCCACCTGGATCCCATCGGGACCCTGGCCAAAGACGGGGAAATATTCCTGCTGGAAGGCGGGCAGGTCAATGCCGGCATTACTGGGGACAACCGTATCCTGTTCAATGAAGCGTCGACCCTGGTGGAAGGCCGGGCGGAAGATCCCGGGACAACAACCGGTGACAACTGGCGGACCTGGTACGTCAATACGCTGAATCCGAACGAGCACGCCATGGCCCTGTATACCCCAAGGCGGGGTGATGAGGTGGAGATAGCCGTTGAAGGGGGTGCTGTGATTGTAGACCAGGACGTGGTCCAGGGTTTCGTGGATACACCGGCTACGGTACAGATCCCTCCCCGGGGACTGGTGATTTTTTGCGGTGCGAAGGTAGTCAGGGATTACAGGGATTTTTTGCATAGCCGCTTCGTGCCGGGAAGAGAAGTTTCCTTTGATTATCAACTAAGCGGGGAAGAGGCAGGTGAAGCCGGTTTTTGGGACCGGGTGGAACACCTGGTAACCGCCGGGCCCCGGCTGATTCGGGAAGGACAGTTGGACCGGGAAAGCTTAAATGAATATGAAGAGAAAATATCCACGCAAAGAGGGCAGCGCAGTGCCCTGGGGGTAACCGGTGATGATAAAATGCTCCTGGTGACTGTCTCCTCGGTAACGGTCAGCGAACTGGGTGAAATCATGGCCTCCCTGGGCGCTCGAGATGCGATGAACCTGGATGGCGGGGCCTCCAGCGCCCTGTACTACCAGGGGGAAATCAAAACATCTCCCGGACGGGAGCTAAGCACGCTGCTGGTGGTCAAGGAACGGGAAATCCCTGCGGTCCAGGTGGAAATCGACGGGGAACTCCTTCCCCTGGACGTTGCCCCCGTGATCCGGGAAGGGCGGGTCATGGTCCCCATGCGCTCCATCTTTGAAGCTCTGGGTGCGGAAATAGAGTGGGATGCAGCAAATCAGCGGGTTTCAGGCCAAAGGGCCAGCACCCATGTGTCGCTGACCATCGGGGAGCCCCGGGCAGAACTGAACGGGGCTCCCGTCCAGCTGGATGTGCCGGCGGAGATTTCCGCTGGACGCACCCTGGTGCCCACGCGCTTTGTGGCTGAAAGCCTGGGTGCCCGGGTAAAGTGGGATGCCGCCCAGAGGCTGGTGCAGGTGGTCACTCAATAGGCATTGGCCATGCTGAAGCATTGCAGCAAGGGCCCGGCAGCAAAGCGCAGCGGCGCTTTGCTGCCGGGCTTTGTTTGTGAATACAAACTTTGCATTTTCGCTTGCGCCAACCCCCTTGACCAGCCCCCAAGCGATGTCCTATTTTTTGATTAAAGGGTTTTCCTGTGCAGGAAAAAGCTGCTGTTTCCAAGAATTTATTAGCAGGCCCATGACAGTTCTTTTTTTCTTGTTAGTGCAGCGAGCGCTGATTTTATCTGAAAGCGCAAGGAAATAAACGGGAAAGGAAGTAGAAATATGGATTATTATATCCACGGATCGGTCATGCCGATGATTGAACTGCAGTTGAACCAGGGGGAGCAGGTTTATGCCCAGACGGGGGCGATGCAGTGGATGGATGCGGACATCAAAATGGAAACCAAGATGCGGGGCGGGCTTTCCGGTGCCTTTAAACGGGCTTTTTCCGGGGGAGAGATGTTCGTTGCCTATTTCACCGCCGCCAGGGATGATTCCAGGGTGGCTTTTGGCCACACCTATCCCGGGAAAATCCTGGTTTTTGATGTCAGTGCCAGGCCCATAGTCTGCCAGCAGCGTTCGTTTTTGTGTGCCACCATGGACGTGGACTACGGGATCCACTTTCAGCGCAAGCTGGGCTCGGGCTTTTTCGGCGGCGAGGGGTTTATCCTGCAAAAATTCACCGGGTCCGGCCAGGTGATTATTGAGCTGGACGGCGAATACGTGGAAAAAGAACTGGGTCCCGGCGAAAGAATCAAGGTCGAAACCGGTTCTGTGGGGGCCTTTGAAGAAACGGTGAGCATGGATATCGAACTGGTCAAGGGTTTCGCCAATATGTTTTTGGGCGGGGAAGGACTGTTCCTTACGACCTTGACCGGGCCGGGTAAAATCTGGCTGCAGACCATGCCGGTACAGAGCATGGTGGGAGAGATGTCCAAGTACCTATCTTCGGGCAATTCTTCCTCCAAGAAAAGGTAAATGAGGTGAAGGCGATGTTCAAGGGCAGGTTTCAGGTGATTGGGGTGCTGCTGCTGTTAGCCTTGCTGCTGTTCATTCCGGCAGGCTGCGAGGAAATGGAACAGCTGTTGGAGCAAGAAGCCGGGGGAGAGAAAACCCGGGAAGAAACGCAGTCTTCGGAAGAGTTGGACCCGGCTGGCGAACAACTTGAAGCGGAGCCCGTGGTAGAGCCGGAGCCGGAGCCGGAGCCGGAACAGGAACAGGAAGAGCCGCCCGTTGTTGAGCCCGAAGTGTCTATTTCCACGACCTCACCGGTGCTGGGTGACCACCTGCAGATAGAAATCGGGAAGCTGGATTATCTTCCCGAGGTTTCTATGTCCACGGAGCTGGACGGGGACCTTTCTAAGCCTTACCGGGTCGATGACAGGGTCTGCCTGATGTGGGGGATAAACTATTACAACGAACCGGGTGAATACACCCTGGACCTGACCATTTCCGGCGAGGATGGGCAAAAGTGGGAGCACAAGGAAAAGATCCGGCTGGATGAAGGGGATTTCCCCTACCAGGAGTTTTCTGTCTCCTCGGAACGGACTGCAGACTGGGATGCAAAACGGCTGCAGGAAGACCGGGAGAAAGTGCGGCGCGCCCGGGAAAACCCTGCACCGGAGCAGCTGTGGAGCGGGCTCTTCCAGTGGCCCCTAAAGGGCCGCATTTCTTCGGAGTTCGGCGCCGTGCGGGTAATCAACCAGGGAGACCCCCGCCGCCATTCCGGCATTGATATTGTCGAATCGACAGGCACGCCGATCAAAGCGGCCAACTGCGGCGAAGTTCGCCTGGCCGAGTTTCTCCTGGCCAGCGGCAACGCGGTCATCCTGGACCACGGCCTGGGCCTGTTTAGCGCCTACCTGCACATGGACGAAATCCATGTGGAAGTGGGGCAGATGCTGGAAAAAGGGGAAGTGCTGGGCACCGTGGGTGAGACAGGTTTTGTCACCGGAGCCCACCTGCACTGGTCCGTTTATGTCGGCCATACCCCGGTAAACCCTTACGGGTTTATGGAAGAGTAGACCCGTTCTTTGATGCTGCGCAGGCCCCGGGATCTCAGGATCGCAGGGTGGGGCGGATGCTGTAAATGATTTGCCTGGAAGATGATTTTGGTTGAAATCTAAACATTTTGCAAACTCTATTGACCTCTTTTCCCATGGATGTTACCATGCCTCCAAGGTAACATAGGAGCATTATCTTCCAGGGAAGGAGGTATGCATTATCATCAATAGCCTTGGCGGAAGTATGGGTGGTGGAGGAGTACCACAACAAGCAGGCGGCGATTTCAATTTTACGATGCGGTCAAGGAACATCCCAACAGGTGTAGGCAATCACTTGCGTTTTGATGCCACAGGAAATCTCGA
>CAZOOA010000115.1:0-6199 GCA_964581355.1 uncultured Desulfovibrionaceae bacterium
GCGATTTGATTTACAAGCTGAAAGAAGCCGGCGCCGAAGGAATTATTGAGTTTACCTTGAACAAGATTATTCCATAGTAAAGGAAGTAAGAAGTGGAGTGTCCGCTTCCCGGTCTTGGCTCCGATTGTCTGTCTTGGCGGGAAAGTGCCAGGGCACAAGCTCAAGCTTTCGCTGGCCGACCTGCCGGGTATGAACATCTTTTAAATTAAAACATAAGGGGTGAAGTCTTTTCAGAGGACTCCACCCCCTTTTGTTTGTGGGGTTCAAGCTGTTTCCTGTTTGACGATTTCCCCTTCGGCGCTGATAACGGCGATTTCAACGGGAATCTTTTTCCCGGCGACTTTGATCGCTTCCGTCACCATCCGTTTCAGGGCTGAACAGCAGGGCACATCCATAACGGTAACAGTAACCTTGTTGATTTCGTTGTGCTGGAAGATCTCCACCAGTTTTTGGTAATGAGCTTCAGCGTTGTCCAGCTTGGGGCATCCTACTACAACAACGTGGTCTTTCAGGAAGTCCCGGTGAAAATTTCCGTAGGCAAAGGGGACGCAGTCGGCTGCCACCAGCAGGTTTGCTCCCTGGATAAACTTTGCTTTCGGGGGCAGTAGCCCCAACTGGACAGGCCATTGCCTTAGTTGAGAAGGTATATCTCCCGCTTTATCTTCGGGACTTGGACAATCGGCGCTTTCTTTTTCGATGGTCCTAACCGTAGAGGAAGGGCAGCCGCAGGGCAGATCGTCTGCCTGGTCAGATTCTGTTTTTAACACTTCCAGGTGTTCTTTAACCGCTTCCTCGTCAAATGGTACCGCTTCTCTTTCCTCGATGACGATAGCATCTTCCGGACATTCGCCCAGGCAGTCTCCCAGGCCGTCACAAAGCTTGTCATCGATTAACCTGGCTTTGCCGTCGATGATCTGGATTGCTCCCTCGTGGCAAGCGGGGACACACAGGCCACAACCGTTACATTTTTCTTCGTCGATATGGACAATTTTTCTTTTCATGGTTATTTGCCTCCTTTTTCTTGACCTTCTGGTTTCAGTATAACAGCAGAAAAGGAAGATTGATGTGATCTAGATCAAATAGCGAAAAATAAACGAAAAATATTGTACTGCTTTCGATTCAATGCGGACGAATTGACTTTAACTGGAACTGTGGGTGCGCTTATCCTTGTTTCGACGCCGCTGCAGACCGCGATAAAGGGTCTGACCGAAGAGCAGGAAAAAGCTGATCACCACCCCAATGTAGAGTGGATCCAGTACATCGGGCAGGAGCAGGGCCCACAGCAGGGAGGCTGCCGGCGCGTAGATTATCGCGCGTTTGCCGGCAGTGGGTGAGATTAAGTCCTTCCAAAAGACAACACCCAGAATGGGCAAAAACACCGTGACCCCCCGCAGGGCCATGGATAAAAAGGCCAGCTTTAAAATCAAGGCCTGGATATTGCCCAGGGTGAAAAAGAAGGCCAGGGCAGCGATCAGAATCAGCGTGAACCGGAAGACCAGGATGAGTTCCCGGTCACTGGCCATGGGACGGATAATATTCCGGTAGAAGTCCCTGTTGAACATGGTGCTGAGGCCCAGGGTCAGCCCGGCAGCGGTCATGATCAAGGAGATGAGCAGGGTAGCGAGAATAATCCCGGCCAGCCAGGGGGAGATATACTCCAGGACAAAAAGAGGCAGGGCGTCGGCCGGGTTTATTCCGGGATGGTAAATGCGCATGAACATGCCGATCATTACCGAGCCCAGGCCCACCAGCGGGATGAAAATAGCGGCAATCAGTGCACCCCGCCTGGCTGCTGTTGCGTCACGCCCGGCAAAAAGGGCCTGCAGGTAAGATTGGGTTGAGGTAAAGCCGATGATTACAGAAATCCCTGAGCCCAACTCTTTGGCTGCCCCTTGGGCCAACAAATTAAACCAGGGGTGGTAGGAAAAATTCTGCAAAAACAAGCTAATGCCGCCGGAATGCTGCAGCAGGACAATAACAGCGGCAGCCATGGAAAAATAGAGCAGGGTCATTTTAATCAAGCCGATCCAGGTTGTGCCCACGAAACCGCCAAAAACGACGTAGCAAAGGATCAGCAGCGTCACTCCCAGGGCAGATTGTGAAGGTGTCAGGGAAAATAATGCACCCATTAGGGGAATAGCCGCCAGCACTTGGGTGGCAATCTGGATGAAAATTCCAATCGAAGTGTAGAAGTTGGCCCAAAGCCCGGCTGTGCGGTTGTATCCCTGCTCCAGAAGCTGGGGTATGGTTTCCACTCCGGAGGTTCTTAAGGGCCTGGCCAGGAAAATGGCCATAAACAGACAGCTCAAACCTGCGCCCAGGGTAAACCAGATCCCGCTAATGCCGTAAAAAAACGAGGCTTGGGCCGTGCCGACAATGGAAGTTCCCCCCACGAAGGTTCCCATCAGCGAGGCGGAAACCAGCATGGGGCCCATCTTGCGACCGCCCAGGGAGTAATCCTGGGCGGTTTTCACTTTTCTGGAAGAATAGATTCCTACAGCAGCTATAATCAGCAGAACCGAAAAAAAGCCAAGCCAGATTTCGAACCCCAACCCCTGCAACGTCTTCAGCTCCTTCTTGCTCAACTACAACTGGAAAAAATAGATTTGCGTATTTGTTCCTGCCTGAGTAGTATTAGACCTTCTCAGGACAAAATCCTTTTTCCAAACCATTTCTTTCTTTGATGTTTTTCGTTTGTAACTGGTGTGCTACTCAGCGCTATTTGTAGGCGAAGCTGCAGGGGGATGGCCTCGCGTTTCCGGAGCGTAGCGGAGGGCCAACAGGGAAAGCGGCAGAACCGTCCCCCTGCTTTGCGGCGTGTTGCGCAATCATATAGGGGCTGAGCAGTTGCTTTCGTTTTATGGCAAGGCTCTGCAAGTGTCTGTTTTTTGGCAAAAAAAGGCAAGATAAGCAAAATTGCTTATCCAAAAAATTTTTTAATTATTTTTCCAGGAGTTTTTGCAGGAAAACAAAAGGGTTTATCGAAATGATATTATACTTACCATTCAAAATAACATGTTGATTCTAACTATTGAGTCAAGCGTTGGTCATAATGCATTGCTTATGACGACTACTGGGAAAGTGAAAAAAATGCTTTGAGGGAGCAGTTTAAGGATTTTCATAAGGGTAATTGCTCAGTGCTATTTGTAAGCGAAACTGCGGGGACGGTTCTTGCGCTTCCGCAGCGCAGCGGAGGACCGACAGGGAAAGCGCCAGAACCGTCCCCGCAGTTTCGCGGCGTGTGGCGCAATCACATCAGGGCTGAACAGTTACGTATAAGGAAAAATAAGGAGGTTTTTTGGGAGAGGGGTTCTAGCCAGTTTTTGAAGGGAATCCTTTGCATAAGTCTTATCAGGAAAGGGTGATCAGCTTTGTTTAAAACACGGATTACAGAGATGCTGGGAATTAAGCACCCCATTATCAAGGGCGGAATGATGTGGCTTTCTACAGCAGAGCTTGCAGCAGCGGTTTCCAATGCAGGTGGCCTGGGGATTATTTCCTCGGCCACCTATGATACAAAAGAGAAGTTCCAGGAAGCACTGCGCCAGGCCCGGTCTCTCACCGAAAAGCCCCTGGGGGTCAATATCCCCCTTTTTCCAGCTATCCGCCCGCTGGATGTAGACTCTTACATTGAAGCCATGGTGGAAGAAGGGGTGAATATTGTCGAGACAGCAGGGCGCAATCCCGAAGAGCACATGGAAAGCTTTAAAAAGAACGGTTTTAAGGTGCTGCACAAGGTGACAGCGGTGCGGTTTGCACTCAAAGCCCAGAAGATTGGCTGTGACGCGGTCATTATGGACGGCTGTGAATGTGGTGGCCACCCCGGTGAAGAGGATGTCACTTCCCTGGTTCTGCTGCCCAGGGCAGCAGATGAGCTGGATGTCCCGGTTATTGCAGCCGGCGGCTTTGGTGACGGCCGGGGGCTTTGTGCGGCTTTGGCCCTGGGTGCCGAAGGGGTCCTGATGGGGACCCGGTTCATGGTTTCCCGGGAAGCATCAATGCATGAACAAGTTAAAGAGCACCTACTGCAGTTAAAGGAAACAGATACCAGGCTGATTATGCGCTCTCACAGGAACACCATCCGGGTAATTAACAACCAGGTAGCCCAGCACGTCAAACAAAAGGAGTTGGATCATGCTCCCCTGGAAGAAGTTCTTCCCTTGATCAAAGGTGTGAAAGGCAGGGAGTTAATGGAAACAGGGGAAATTGATGCCGGTGTCCTGGCCTGCGGGCAGGTAATCGGGTTGATCAATGACATTCCTTCCGTCCAGGAGATCATGGACAGAATTATTACCCAGGCTGATGAAACCAGGAAAAAGTTGCAGGAAAAGTAGCAAATAAAGCCAACATAAAAAGTAGGAGATTTCTGGAGGTCTGGAGGGAGTTTTATGATCGTTCAAACCATTCTATCTTGTTATCAGCCAGGGCCCGGGCAGATCGGCTTGGGGGTAAACAACTGTTTTCTTTCTGGCATTATGCCCACGGACAGAGCACCTCCTTTAGGCCTTTTCATAAATGCTGACCGAGGCTAGCAACTCACCGGGTACTAAAACAAAAAAACAATTTCAGATTAAAGGGAGATGAAACCAATGCTGAGAAATTTGGGGGAATTTTTTGCCGAAAAAGTTAGCAGGTGGCTGCCTGAGTCCCTGGTTTTTGCCTGGATCCTGACGATTATCACAGCAGTGCTGGTTGTCAGCCTGACCCCGACACAGGCGATTGCCTTGCCGACCATGTGGTACCAGGGCTTCTGGTTGATGCTGGAGTTTGCCATGCAGATGGCACTGATTATCGTGTTGGGCTATACCATCGGCATTTCTGCCCCTGTCAGCCGTTTTTTTGGCTGGCTGGCCCTTAAGATCAAGAAGCCGGCAACGGCTTATGTGGTGATTTCTATTGTTTCGCTGCTGCTTGTCCTGGTCAACTGGGGTTTGGCGCCGGTGGCAGCCGTTTTCGCGGCTAACGTCTGCCGCAGGGTCAAGGGAATTGATTTCCGGCTGGCCTGTGCTTCTGTTTACGTAGCCTTGATCCCCTGGCATGGTGGATTGTCTGCTTCTGCGCCGCTGATGATGAACACACCTGACAATCAGTTTATCGAGATGGGCGTGGTGGACAGCGTGATTCCCACCAGTGCCACCTTGGGAAGTACCCTGAACATTGTCTTAATAATTATCTCTGTCGTTTTGATCCCGATTATTATCCGCTTGATGGTACCCAAAAAGGTGGATGAAAGGTTTGACGCCGCCCTGCAGTGGGAGCAAGCTGGTGGAGATTCGGAAAGAGCCTCTGCACAGGCACAGGTTGAAGTGGAAAAGAAAACGTCGCTCAGCCCTTCCGACCTGTTAAATAACAGCAGGATCTTGAACTACATCATCGTTATTGCGGGTTTTGCCTTCCTGATTCCCTACTTCGCCAATAAAGGGATTGACGGACTTGAGCTAAACACGGCCAACTTTTTCTTCCTGATGCTGGGCTTGGCCCTGCACTCTTCGCCTGCCCGGTATATTGCCGCTTTGAAAGAGGCGGTTAAGGCTATTGGCGATCTTGTTGTCCAGTTCCCATTTTATGCCGGAATCATGGGGCTTTTCATGTTTTCAGGTCTTTCAAATGTTGTGACCCAGTGGTTTGTCAGCATTTCAACGGAGGTCACTTTTCCCTTCTTTGCCTTCGTTACGGCCGGTATTGTCAACCTGTTTATCCCCTCCGGCGGGGGTGAGTGGACGGTCATGGCGCCTATCCTGATCCCTGCGGCCCAGGAGATGGGCGTGCCTCTTGGAAAGCTGATCATTGCTTTCGGCTATGGAGATGGCCTGACCAACCTGATCAATCCTTTCTGGACCCTGGCTTTTCTACCGGTTATGGCCAAAATTATGGATATCAGGCCCCGTGACTTCATGGGCTATGCTGTGCTGGTCTGCCTGATTTTCTTTGTCATCATCAGTGCAGCTATCTTTATCGTGCCTTAAGAAAAGAAATAATTTCTAGCTTTTGAACTCATCCGGGAGATACGAGAGGAACCGTATGTTAAATTTCCCGGTAGTTCTAAATTCAACACTCTTTGCTTTTTCCTTCTTGTGAAGTTGAGAAAAATCCCCTGGATGATTGCATTTTTCCCCAGGGGATTTTTTGTTGGACGATAATTTTGAAAATTTGCGAAAATCATACTTTAGTATAATAGTTTTTATAGATCATAAGTGAT
>CAZOOA010000116.1:0-6034 GCA_964581355.1 uncultured Desulfovibrionaceae bacterium
TTTTTCACAAGCTGAAATGCTTTTCCAAACTATCTTTTTGCGGAAAATCACTGGATGACATAATTAGACATTGACATGAGTAGCGGTCTTAAATTATAATTAATAAAATTCCACATGGTGGAACATATTTCGTTTTAAAGAAAAACAGCTTATTTAAAAGAAAACGGGAGGTGTAAAGAGGTTGGAAGTAAATGAAGTAAAAAACCAGGAAGCAGTCTTGCTGGAGGAAGAGCAAAACCCTTTTTCCATTGCACAAAAACAGTGTGATCATTGCGCCGGTTACCTCGAACTTGATCCGGGAATTCATCAGATTGTTCGCAATCCCAGGCGTGAAATTCACATCTACATTCCCGTCCGGATGGACGATGGCTCAACAAAAGTCTTCCAGGGCTTTCGGGTGATACATAATGATGTCCTGGGTCCTGCCAAAGGTGGAATTCGTTTCCATCCACATGAAACCATCGATACAGTTCGGGCGCTGGCCGCTTGGATGACATGGAAGTGCTCCCTTTTGGATCTGCCACTGGGAGGAGGGAAGGGCGGTGTTGTTTGTAATCCCAAGGAGCTATCTCAGGGCGAACTTGAGCGGTTGAGCCGGGGATATGTCTCCCTGCTCTGGGAAAACATTGGTCCGGAAAAAGATATTCCTGCCCCGGACGTTTATACGAACCCCCAAATTATGGCCTGGATGATGGACGAGTACTCGAAAATTGTAGGTAGCAACCAGTTTGGTGTGATAACCGGAAAGCCACCGCTGATTGGCGGTTCTTTAGGGCGGGGCGACGCTACGGCTCGGGGGGGGATTTTTGTCCTTCGGGAGGCGGCTAAAGCATGTGATATTAACCTTCAAGGAGCTGCTGTGGCTGTACAGGGCTTTGGGAATGCCGGATATCATGCAGCCCGGCTTGCCATTGAGCTTTTAGGTTGCAAAGTAGTTGCTGTTAGTGACAGCGGAGGAGCAATTTATAACCGGGAAGGACTTGACCCGGATATAGTAAGTGCACATAAAGCCAAAAAAGGTTCAGTTATCGATTGCCCCGGCTCAGAAAATATTTCGGGGGACGAATTATTCGCCCTGGACGTAGAGGCCCTGTTTCCCTGTGCCCTGGAAAATTCGATTACAGAAAAAAATGCGCCGTCAATTAAAGCATCGATCATCGCTGAATTTTCCAATGGTCCCACCACACCTGAAGCTGACGATATTCTTTATGAGAATGGGGTCCATGTTTTGCCTGATTTCCTTTGTAACGCCGGTGGAGTAACTGTTTCATATTTTGAGATGGTGCAAAACTTTAACATGTTCTACTGGGAAGTGGAAGAAATTCATAAACGCCTGGACAAGAAAATGACCCGTGCTTATTACTCCGTTCTCGATGTTTCCAGGAACTATACAGTAAATATGCGGCAGGCAGCTTACATTGTTTCTCTGAAACGGGTGGCAGATGCAATCAAGCTTCGTGGTTGGGTATAATCTGGAAAGTCATTTCATTTCAATAAAGCGCCCGTAAGCGCTTGAAATTTTAAAAACCAAATCACTCAAGCATTGCCTGGTGTTGCACTGAGCGATAAAACAGTGCAGCACCAGGCTTTTTTTTTGATTTTTTGGTCCGGAATAAAGGTTTTTTCATGAGTCCTTTTTGTTGTTGCCCGAAAATAATTCCACGATGTGGAACACTTTTGCTTGACAGGGTGTTCAGGGGCAGGTATAATGTAAAACACAAAAATTTAGAAACTGATTTCATAATGCGGTAAAGATGGTTTGCCAGCATAAAAAGCGGCTTTTCAATTTTTTAAAAGACCTGCTTCAGTAAAGGACTCTTGTTTAGCCTAAATTAGGCTGGTTTTGGTTTTATCCCCAGAAAAAAGAAAGGGCTGGTCGGCTATGATAGAAATCACAAAAAGTCATGCCAGGGAAAAACCGGTACAATCGGTAGAGAGGACGCTGCGTATTTTAGAGGTGCTGGCAGAATGGGGGCATCCCATGAGTCTAAGTGAAATCAGTAGTCACCTTGATTTGAAGAACAGTACAACTCACCGCTTGTTAAAGACCTTGATAATGCGTGGATTTGCCCAGCAGGATCAGCATAGTGGCAAGTACAAACTAGGAATAAAAACATTCAGTATCGGCAATACAGCGCTATATACACTTGATATCAGGACAATAGCCAGGGCCTATCTTAATAGTTTGGCTGAAAACTATAAGGAAACGGCAAACCTGGCTATTTTAGATGGTTGGGACGTCATTTTTATTGACCAGGTGGAGTCAGAGAAAATGGTTAAAACCATTGCAAAGCTGGGCAGTCGCTGCCCAACTCACTGCAGCGCAGTTGGTAAGGCCCTGCTATCCAATTTCCAGGAAAAGGAGCTTAATTCTTACTTCCTTGAAAGTAACCTGGAAAAGTATACAGAGAACACCATTGTTTCGCCTGATGTGCTGAAAGAAGAGTTGAAGAAAGTAAAAAAGCAGGGCTATGCCCTGGATCTAGAAGAGACTGAAGAGGGGATACGTTGTGTAGCAGCACCGATTTATAATCATGCTGGCAGACCGGCCGCTGCAATTGGAATTTCCGGGCCCAGCAATCGCATCAGCCTGGATTGCTTGAAAAAGGAGCTGGCCGGTGCAGTTGTTGAGACGGCCCGAGAAATATCATTAATGATGGGATGCAAATCCCTTTCTCAAAAATAATGATATCGGAGGGTTTACTATGAATCAATCGTTCGGGGTGGAGCAAAAGAATAACTTCAAAGGAGAGCAAGAACATAATAATCATTCAATTATCACCATGCTTCATGAAATCCAGGAAGAATACAACTACCTTCCTGAAAATGTATTACGCGAACTGTCGAAAGAAAAAAACGTACCATTAATTGATCTTTACAGGGTGGCGACCTTTTACAGTCTGTTTAGCCTGACTCCTAAAGGTAAACATAAAATCGTCACCTGTACTGGCACGGCTTGCCATGTCCGCGGCAGTGAAAAGGTCACAGAGGAAATATCCCGCACCTTGGGAATTGAGCCCGGTGAAACGACTGAAGATGGAGAGTATTCCCTGGAAGCTGTCAATTGTCTGGGGGCTTGTGCCCTGGCCCCACTGGTAGTTATTGATGATCAATATCATGCCAACATGACTCCTGGTCAAATCTCTTCTTTACTTAAGGAGAGTAAAAAAGAAATGCAGCAAGAAGAAATGCAGCAAGAACATATGAAGTCAAACTGTCACTGCTCGCGTGTACCGATAGGGCCAAAGGAGAAATAACTATGCGTTCTCTACAGCAAAAGATAAAAACAGTGGCAGACTTGTTTCAACTCCAGGAAAGACTGAAAGCAGAACAACCAGTGGACAAGCGCTATATTGCAGTTTGCGGCGATACAGGGTGTTCGGTGTGGGGTTCGAAATCGATAAAAGATGTATTCCAGGAATGCCTGGAATATAAAGGTCTGGAAGGGCAAGTTGATATTAAGTTTACAGGCTGTCTGGGGCTATGCGAGTCTGGTCCGGTAGTGATTATCTGCCCGGAACAGGTTTTTTATCAGAAGGTAAAAGAGGAAGATGTCCAGGAGATTGTTGAAAAGACAGTGCAGCAAGGTGAAGTGATAGAACGCCTGCTTTACCAGGATACTGCCTCCGGGCAAAAGTATGTTTACATGGATGAAATTCCTTTTTATGAGAAGCAGCAGAGGATATTGATGGGAGATAATTTAAAGATTGATCCCACCAGTATTTATGATTACCTGGCCCTGGGAGGTTACCGTGCGTTGGCCAGGGCTCTTACAAAGATGACGCCGCTGGATATTATTGAAGAGGTAAAACAATCGAAGTTGCGGGGGAGAGGCGGTGCTGGTTTTTCTGCCGGGAACAAGTGGAAAGAGTGCTATGATATGAACGCAGATACGAAATACATGATCTGCAACGCTGATGAAGGGGATCCCGGGGCTTTTATGGATCGAAGCCTGCTGGAGGGCAATCCTCATTCTGTTCTGGAGGGCTTGATGATCGGCGGCTATGCCGTGGGGGCTAATGAAGGGATTATCTATGTCAGGGCTGAGTACCCCACAGCTGTAGAGAAAATCAAGCAGGCTCTCGGCCAGGCGGAAGAGCTGGGCCTGCTGGGAGCTAATATTCTTGGTTCCGGTTTTGATTTTCAAATCTCTGTAACCATCGGTGCGGGAGCATTTGTCTCCGGTGAAACGTCAGCCATGATTGCTTCCATTGAAGGCAGGGTGGGAGAACCGCGCCAAAAACCGCCCCGCCTGGCCCAAAGGGGGCTGTGGAGACGCCCTACTGTGGTTAACAATGTAGAGTCCCTGGCCAACGTCCCGTACATCATCCGGGAAGGAACTAGATACCGTCAAACGGGTACAGAAAAGTCTAAAGGGACGAAAATTTTCTCCCTGGTTGGGAAAGTGGTCAATACAGGCCTGGTGGAGGTGCCCCTGGGTTTGACTTTACGGGAGATTATTTTTGAGATTGGTGGCGGGATCAAGGACGGCAAGAATTTTAAGGCGGTCCAAACCGGTGGGCCCTCTGGAGGCTGCCTCCCGGAGTACTTGCTGGATACACCGACTGATTTTGAGGAGTTGAATGACGTAGGTTCCATGATGGGATCGGGCGGAATGATTGTGATGGATGAGGAAACCTGTATGGTCGACGTAGCCCGCTATTTTTTGCGTTTTCTCAGGGATGAGTCTTGTGGGAAGTGTTTTTCCTGCAGGGAAGGGATTATCCGGATGCTGGAAATTGTAGATGATATCACTGAAGGAACGGGGACCCCAGGGCATATCGAGTTGCTGCGGGAGCTGGCAGGAGTGGTCAAGGATTCCACCCTGTGCGGCCTGGGCCAGACATCGGCCAACCCGGTGCTTTCCACTTTACGCTATTTTGAAGATGAGTACTGGAGCCATATCAAGGACAAAAAATGTCCCGGTCGTGTATGCAAAGCACTAATCCGTTTTACTATTGATCAGCAGAATTGCACCGGCTGTGGAGTGTGCTTAAAGAACTGCCCGGAAGAAGCCATCAGTGGTGAGAAGAAGGAAGCACATGTTATTAACCCGGAGCTCTGCAGTCGCTGTGGGATCTGTTTGGATAAATGCAAATTTGATGCAATTATCAAAAGCTGAGCTTGATTTTGAACCTGCCAGATAAACAGAGTTACAAGATTGAGTAAAGAGGTGGGTAAATTGATAGAAATGATATTAAATGGGCTGGAAATATCCGTGGAACGCGGCACTACGCTGCTGGAAGCAGCCCGGTTTTATGGGATAGAGATTCCCACATTATGCTATGATGAATCGCTAAGCCCCATTGGCGCTTGCCGGCTTTGCCTGGTTGAAATCGGCCCTGCCGGACGGTCACGGCTGGTCTCGGGTTGCACGTATCCGGCGCAAAAAGGCCTGGAGATCCGGACTCATTCCAAGAGGGTCATGGAGGCCCGAAAGCTGCTGATAGAAATGTACCTGGCCACCTGTCCATCATCAAAAACGATCCAGGACTTGGCTTCCAAGCATCATGTAACCCGGGTTCGCTTTAAACAGAAACATGAAGAATGCATTCTTTGCGGTTTGTGTGCCCGGATGTGCGAAGAGCAGATGCAGGCAAAGGCCATTGAGTTCATAGGTCGCGGTGCCGACCTGCGGATTAGCACATTTTTTGATAAAAAATCAGAAGACTGTCGCTACTGCGGTGGGTGTATGTATATCTGCCCGGTTTGTGAGGCTCGCTGCCAGGGTCCCCAAGAAAAGGACCCCGTCTGTAATGCCTGCCTGAACCTGGAACCGCCCTGCCTGGATCAATTCCAGGATGCCATGTGCTACATGGATCCCTGTGTAGCCTGTGAACAGGGAGAAGAACCGATAAAATTGTCGGATGATAAAGAGTGAAAAAACAAACTAACCGCCACGGCCCTCGCGGCCACAACAGGGGATGAAAAACCTTACTTATGATCGAAGCTCTGGTTTTCAACACTCTGCTCCCCTAACCGGGGAGATGGCGCATTCGTCCGGCGACGTTGGTCTCTGTGGCCAAAGGCGCTT
>CAZOOA010000117.1:0-5698 GCA_964581355.1 uncultured Desulfovibrionaceae bacterium
TTCCTTCCTTCCTTCCTTCCTTCCTTCCTTCCTTCCTTCCTTCCTCTTCAATAGCCAGCTTTTCAATATCTATGATGGTATCTACAATGTTTTTATGACAGTAGTTTTCCGGGATAATCATTTTGTCCCTTCAATGCTCCATTTTAGAAGAAAATCATACTTTCGTATAATAGATTTCTTATTTTATTTTTGTACAATGGGTAACATACAGGAAGTCTTTTATTGACCAGGGTTTGACCAAGTTTACAAGAAAGGGATGAAGGTGCCGTGCTATTTATTGCGCTGATGAAGGTAAGGGCAGGAACAGAAGAAGAAAGAATCTTGAGGCGCCTGCACTGGGAAGACCCCGATGGTCTTCATGTAGTAGCCGAATACTGGCTGCATACCAATAATCCCCAGATTATTTTGGTTTTCCAGGCAGAAAGTTATGTTCCCATTTCGCAGGTGATTTCCGCCTGGGATGATATTTTTGAAATTACTGTCTTTCCGGCCATGACAGCAGAGCAGGGGTTGGACATGGCCAGACAAATGGTGGAGTAACATTACCCTTCTAAGCTCTACGGCCCTCCCGGCCGCAGCAGGAGATGAAAATGGGTTTTCAAACCCGCTTTTCGCCTGGATGAGGCCCGCTTTACCTGTATCGGCTCCGGTATACGCCAACGCTGCCATTTTCATGCTAAAGAGGGCAAAAATCATACTTTCGTATGATGGATTCATTTCCCCATTCGCTGTATCCTGAAAGAGGGGGTGGAAACAACTGATTACTGAAGGTGTATCGGCGGCATTTGAAGCGCTATTTGAGTAAAAGGTATGAGTTTTTCCTGGCAAGTTACTTTGAAAGGAGGTTGAAAAAATGAGAGACTACCCAAAAGTGGAAGTGAACAACCGGATTCTAGCTGCTTTAATTGATGGTGTCATGTCCTATGTTATCGGTTTTATTCCGGTTATAGGGGCTATTGCCGGTGCCGTTTACATGTTATTGAAAGACGGACTGTTTGAGGGCCAGAGTGTGGGCAAAAAAGTTATGAAAATGCAGGTAATCACAGAAAACGATGCCAAAGCAGATTTTGCCGTTTCCGCAAGAAGGAATGTCATTTTTGCTATCCCTATCGCTGTTATGATTATTCCAATCTTGGGGTGGATTATTGCTCCCATTCTTTCTTTAGTCATTGTCATTATCGAGTTTCTGAAAATTAAGGATGATCCCAAGGGACGCCGGCGGGGAGATAACTGGGCAGGCACCCAGGTGATCATGCATTCCGAGGCCTTCCAGGCGGGAAGTGGCCCCGCGCCTGCAGGAACACATCCAGTAGCTCCACCGGAGCAGGTTGATCCCGCTGAACCTGTAGATGCAAATATAGAATCGAAACAGGATCCGCAGTGATTTGTTGTCGAAAGCCTGAGTTAACTGGTTGCTGGTGTTTGGCGGCCAGTTAACTCTATAAAAATGAGGAGGAGGGGGTTTGAGTGAAGCGCTGGATTGTCTTTTTGTTGATAACGGCAATATTGTTTTCAATGGTGGGATGTGGAGGCGGGGAACCTCCATCCGAGCCCAGGGACCCTGAAAGAGATGTCTCTGAAGGCCCAGATAATGAGATGGCAGACGAATATGTGGAATCTGTGGAAAGAGAGATTGAAGCCGGGGAGCTTGACAGGGAAGCTCAACCTGTGGACGATTTTTTCCAGTTTGAGTCTGTTTTTGAACTGGCAACTCACTTTAAAGAATTGGAATATTCCTATACTGTAGATGGTGCGGAAGGCAGAACGGGAATTACCAATTATTCCTTTTCAGTTCTGGATGAAAAGAGTATCGATGGCAAAAAAGCCTATCAAGTGAAATATCAAAGGACCGGCCAGGACGACGAAAGCATCATTGAATGTTGGGTTAACGAAGACCAGGTGCTGGAAGGAACCATGGATGGCAATGTGCTGGAAGACCAGGAATTGTTGATGATTAATGCCACTCTGGGTTCTTTTATGATGCCTTTTGTTTTTACCATGGTCATGGAAGCCACTCTAACCAACCGGGAAATGCGGGAAATGATGGGTTGGGAAATACTCGATGAGGGAACAAAGTCAAGCAGTATGGGTGGGGTTAATACAGAGGTCCGTTATTATGAGCTTGAAGCCGAGGACGAAACAGCTTATTTTGAAGTTGCTACAATATCAGGGCAAAGCCTGTTCATGGGTTATAAAAACACCAACCAGCAGGGCAACACCTATGAAATGACAGTAACCAACCTGGAACTGAAGTAGTGATGCAATTGTCTCCATTGCTAAATTAAGTCGGTTGTAACAAAAGAATGGTCTTTATTCCAGTCATTAAGATTGAGCTCATTTACCCGGGCGATGGCTTTTGCCCTGCTATTTACATCCAGTTTGCGGCAGATATTTTGCACATGAGTTTTTACGGTTACAATGCTGATGAACAGCGCGTCAGCAATGGCCTGGTTGGAAAAGCCCATAGCCAACAGTTTTAAAACTTCCCATTCTCTTTTGGTTAACGCCTGGGGTATTTCGTCGGGCAAAAGAGGATCATGATCATCTTCCAACAGGTTTTCCATGGTAAACCCCTGGCATAAACTTCCCAGATATTTAAGCAGTTCATCTTGACGTTCCTTTGCAGGAAGCAGAAACTGCTGTCTTTTAAGTTCCGTCAACAGCTTAAACAATGCTTTCCCTTCATCGATAAATATGCGGCAATAGCCTTCTGCTGCCCCCAGCTGAAGGGCTTGCTGCAAACAGTCAAGCGCCCGGCCTGTGAACCTCAACGCCTGGCAGCAAAGGGCCTGTAAAATCAATACTTCTATTCGTTGTCCGATTCCACATTCTTCGTCCAGCTGTACAAATATTCGATCCGCAAGCAGCAGGGCTTTTGCCGGCAACTCCAGGTACATTAAGGCCCGAATCAGGGTGACCAGGGGGTAAAACTGCCAGGATGTGAGCGGATCATAAATGGAAAGCCCGCAGTTCTTGGTCCAGTATCGAACGGCTTCAGCGTTTTGCCTGCAAATATCTATTCTTGCCTGGTGTGCAAGCAGTAACGAAGACCAGTAAGGAGAAGCACGCCCTGCAACCCTTTGTTCCAGTGTTGACAGGATTTCCAGGGCGGCACTGTCCTGGTTTTGTGCCATCTTTACTTTTGATGCGGTGATAGCGGCAGGGATTAATATTCCCAGGCCGGTTTCTTCTGGAGATATCTTCAAGGCTTGAAAGGCATAACAGTACGCCTGTTCCAGCTGGTTTTGTTCATACAGGATTTCTCCCAGAAGGGCGTAGCCGGGGATGAAGGAAGAAATATCTGTATTTGTTTTTTTCAACATTACTTCTGTTGCACGACAAAAACATGCAGCCCGCTGCAGTTTTCCCCATATACCGGGTGGAGCTTGCAGCAGGCTGGCACTGCTTGTTTGAAATAAAACAACTCCTTCTGCGGGCAAATTTTTCTTAAGCATTGTTTGTGCAGCATCAGCAAACTGCTTTACAGCGCCTTCGTCACCACGATATACGGAAAAAAAGCCGGCCAGTAATTCCAGTTCATCTTTTATCGGGGTCAAGTTCGGATTGTTTCCAGCCTCAAGCAACTTATCATGGCTATTAAGAAAATAGCTGTAAAGCTCTTTAAAGGACCGTGCTGCTTTGTTTATTGCCCCGGATACAAGTAAAACCCAGGTGTAATAGAGCCAGATTTTTGGTTTATCGTAAAACACCTCCGCTGGCAATGAGGCGATCCAGCTGCCTAGCTGTTTCAGGCTTCCCTGCTGAAAGCAGCGGGGTATTTCTTCTTCAATCCAGTCAACTGCTTTTTCATAGTGTTTCCCCTCCAGGGCATGCTCTATAGCTTCAACAAAATATCCATTGTCTTTAAACCAGGCGGCTGCTTTTAGGCAGATGGTTTCCTGTTCTTGTGGGTGAAGCAATTTTTTTAATGCTTCAGCAAAAAGTGGATGATAGCAGTACCAGCGCCTGTCATCATCCAGGGGGAAGAGGAAATAATGACGCTGTTCCAGCCATTCTATTATTTCCTGGCTGTTTTTGTATCCAGTCAAGGCATCACATAAAGCGCTTTCCATTTTATGCAGCACGGCAGTTTGTAGTAAAAAAGATTTTACTTGCTCTGGAGCCTGGTTGAACAGTTCATCGCGGAAAAACTCCAGGATATAGTGGTTTTCACCGGAAAAATATCGGATATACTTTGTCCTGTCAGGTGTTTGATTGAGCCGGTTTGCTGTCATTTCCAGCCCGGCAGCCCAGCCTTTTAGCTGCTGATGCAGGGATGATATTTCCTGTTTGTTCAGTTTGGGCTTTACCAAGCGGTTAAGCAGTGCTTCGCTTTCTTTAAAAGTAAAACGCAATTCATTTTCCCCAATTTCTAGAAGCTCTCCTTTTCCCCTGAGGGAGGCTAACGGCATTGCCGGTATAGAACGAGTGACAAGGTAGACATGGACATGACCTGGAAGGTGATCGAGCAGGTAATTCAGGGTATTGAAGATTTCCTGGTTGTGGATAACCTGAAAGTTGTCAAGGATAATGGCCAGATCTTCTTTGCGGTGATTCAATTCGTTGAGAAACAGGGTCAGAATTGTTTTCAACAGGGTGTGACTGGATGAGTGCAGGAAATCCAGGGACTGTTGGCCCAGTTGAGGGAATAGTTCTTTTACAGCATGGAACAAATATTGCCAGAACAGGATTTCATCGTTATCTTCTGCGCCAAGAGAATACCAGGCAGAGGGAGTATCATTATGGGGCAGCCACTGGGCTGCGAGCGTGGTTTTTCCATATCCAGCCGGGCCGTGGACCAGAATTAGCTTATAGGCAAGCCCCTGCTGCAGTTTATCGGTCAACCGCTTTCGGGGCACAAGTTTTGGCCCAGGCCTGGGTGGGTGCATTTTGGCCTGGATTAACATCGGTTTTGCTGTATTCCTGGGGAATAGCTTATGGGCCTTTTTCATTTTAATGCTCCTTCACGCTGGCTAACATAGCAACTGGAACATTGATCTTCTTCCTCGAAAAAGTGGCGATCACAAACCCATCTTTTACAAGCAGGGCAACGGTTGAAATAAAACATTCCTTCCCTGTTGGCCCTTTCAAAGGCATCCTTGTGTTCTATCTTTCTAAGGGTAGACAAAGATATAAACAAGCTTTTCCAAAACCCTTTCTGGTTTGCCTGGCTAAATGATATAGGGATGCTTTTCCAAGAATTGTCACATAAATCACAGTAGAAGGAAAATACAAATTCTTCATCTGTAGACTCGTCGGTATACTTTTGAGTAAACGAAGGCAGCAAAAGGATCAGCTCCTTTTATTAATATTTTCTTTTTCAGGTCGCAGCGTAGATTGCCGTATGTGGCGTAATAAAAGGCTGAGCAGCAGTTACTCCTTGTTTCTATTGTGGCAGGTGGATGCTCTCCTGTAATCATCTCCAAGGTGACCAATCAAAAATATATGAGGGTGATTTTGGGGTGACTGCTGAAAATCAAAAGCGCCATTCTATTTTCAGGGTTGATATCTTTCAGCTCATTATTGGGAAGGAGAATCTGATAAAAATTTCTCAAAATTAAGAACGAGTGAGAAGGATGTTGTGTTTTTCACATAGAATTACTATATTATACCTTTAACTGTTATTCCTTTGTTTAACAGATTCTACTTTCCATTGACCAGGAGGTTTCAAGCTGCTTAGAAATATCTGCACATTTCT
>CAZOOA010000118.1:0-5478 GCA_964581355.1 uncultured Desulfovibrionaceae bacterium
CTGTAAAAATGGCTTTAGTTGTTTGCGGCGGTGCTTTGTGCCAGTGCAGTTTCGGCGCAGCTCCCTCCAGCCTGCAGGTGTTGCCCCAGAACAAAACCATGACGACGCAGCCCATAGCCAACATTATGGATCACAAGCCCATGGTCAACATCATGCCCTTTGGCATGTGCAGTTCCATGGCCAACCCCCAGGTGGCGGCAGCTACAGCAGCGGCTATGGGTGTTTTAACGCCTCAGCCCTGCGTGCCCAATACCGCCAGTCCCTGGGTGCCGGGCTCGCCCACAGTTTTGGTGGGCAACCAGCCGGCCTTGAACAACAATTCCAAGTTAATGTGCAGCTGGGGCGGCGTGATCCAGATTACCCAGCCGGGACAAGTGAGCATTATGGTGCCGTAGGTAAGAAATGGAGTTATGAGCTTCCCGGTATTGGCTCCGGTTTTCTTCGCGGAAAAACGCAAAGCTCAGCGTTTGCAGAAAGAGGTGAGTGCAGCGATGCAGATACAGCAGATAATTTACAACACCATAGATTTCCAGCGGGCAGAAGAGCCATACACCGGCAACCAGGAATACCTGGAAGACTGGGTAAAACTCCTGGAAATCAAAATATACTTTTACCTGCATCATGTAATAAATATTAGCGAAGCCGGAGAAAACAAGCTGGATAAATACAAAGGACTGGTGATTGGCAAAGAAGAGATTGTCCGCCTGCTCAAAGAAATGGAAAAAGGTGCCGGTCAAGCTGCTTCACCTGGCAGCCGGGCGGAAAAAGAATTCATTGAACTTATGCCCCTGGTGGAGAGATACCTGGCACATCGTGCTGTGCGCTCCATCAAGGAAGGCGTTTTTCTTCCCTTTGCCTACTTAAGCCACGTGTTTCAGCTAAATTCTTTTGAACAGCACTGTATTATCCTCAGCTTGTTAAACCGCCTGGACCGGAAGTATGAAAAGATATTCGGTTACCTGCAGGATGACGTTACCTTGAAAAACCCCACCAGCGACCTGGCAGTCAAGCTTTTTTCTCCCCGGGATATGGGTTTGCAGGTGATGGACCTGCTCCATACCCTGGAACAAAAAATGTTCAAGTATTTTTTCCATGACAATAATCAGCAGCAGAATACCTTGAGCAAGCCTTTTTTGCTGGACAAACGGATGCTGGATTTCATTTTTGACTATCAAACCGGGGCGGATAAAATTGACCGCTTTATAACCCTCTTTTATCCCGGTGACGACATCCCGGAATTGATTGTCCAGGAGGAAATACAAAAGTGCCTGGATCAGGTTATGGCAATCCAGGACGGAGCCTGCCTGGTCTTTTGCCGCGGACCCCGTGGCAGCGGAAAAAAGCTGCAGATAAAAACCCTGGCCGACCGCCATAAAAAAACGGTGGTTTTTACCGACAGCAAAGCCATCTTGAAAAATGATCATAAACTGGACCTGGCCAACCTTCATAAAACCGTCCGGGAAGTCCGTCTGCACGATGCCTTTCTGTGCCTGACAAATTTCGAAGATGTCCTGCAGGAGTACAGCCAGGTTGAAGAGATGGTGCTGGACCTGCTGGCAGAGATAAGCAGCCAGGTGGAGACGATTTTTATCACCTCCCGCCAGAAATGGCAGCTGCGCAAAAAAAACAGCGGCTATCAATGGTTCGACCTGGAGATAAATCTGCCTGACCGGATGGAGCGAAGCGCTGTCTGGAGACACTTCCTGGGTAATGGGGAGCTGTCCGAAGGGATTGATCTCCATGAACTGGCCAATAAGTTTCATTTTACCCCGGGGCAGATTGTTAGTGGACTGGAAGAGGCCAGGCAGACGGCCAGGTGGCAGGGAGAAAAAGAAATTACCCGGGAAATACTGTACCGTTCCTGCTACAACCAGATCAGCCATAACTTAAACGAAAAGGCATCATTAATTTATTCCCGCTATGGAGCAGAGGACTTAATCCTGCCCGCAGAACAGAAACAGTATCTTTTAAATGCCTGCAATCATGTGAAGTACCGGCATATCGTTTTTGATCAGTGGGGCTTCGAGGAAAAACTTCCCTACGGCAAAGGGATCAGCATGCTTTTTGGCGGTCCGCCGGGGACAGGCAAGACCATGGCCGCCCAGGTCATAGCTCACGAACTGGGCCTGGAAATGTACAAAATCGACCTCTCCCAGGTAGTCTCAAAATACATCGGGGAGACGGAAAAAAACTTGAAAGCGGTCTTCGACGAAGCCGGAAAAAGCAACGCCATCCTCTTTTTCGATGAATGCGACGCGATCCTGGGAAAAAGGACCGAGGTCAAAGACTCCCACGACCGCTACGCCAATATCGAAACTTCTTTTCTGCTGCAGAAGATTGAGGAGTACGAGGGTGTCAGCATTTTAGCCACCAATTTTTTGTCCAATATCGACAGTGCTTTCCTGCGGCGGATCAACTATGTAATCCACTTTCCTTTTCCCGACGAAGCTTCCAGGGAAAAAATATGGCGGGGCATTTTCCCCGGCCAGACGCCCCTGTCGGCGGACGTGGATTTCAAATTTCTGGCCAAGCAATTTGAACTGGCCGGGGGCAGCATCAAAAACATCGCGGTTAACGCCTCATTTCTGGCTGCAGCTGCAGAGGAAGAGGTCACCATGCGGCAGATCATTTTTGCATTAAAAGATGAGCTGACCAAGCAGGGCAAGTCTGTTTTAAGCGGCGATTTCGGGGAGTACGGGTTTTACTTTAAGTAGCAGCAGGTGTTTTTACAGAAATGCCGGCATTGAAGGGCGATACACGATCCCCCTGCTGCCCGGCGCCGATATATCATGCCCTCACGATCATTTAAAAAATTTGCCAAAATAAAGTAGAAGTTGAAAGCTAAGAAGCAGGGGGACGGTTATTTTGCTTCCTTCAAATAGCGCAAGACTTAACGATAATTAAATAAAAGCTTTGTCATTATTGAACATATAAACCGGGAGGGAGTTGCCATTTATTTTTCAAGTCAAAGTCAGAGCCAAAAAGAAATTTTGAAAAATGTAGAAAAAAACAGACCCGTCTGGTCGGAAATAAGTTTGGAAAACCTGGCATACAACGTGAAAAGACTTAAAGCCGCGCTCGGTGAACAGGTCAGGCTCATGCCTGTAGTGAAAGCAGATGCCTACGGGCATGGTGCTGTGGCTGTCAGCAAAGTGTTTGAACGCTGCGGGGCCATGGGTCTGGCTGTGGCCAAGGTGGCAGAAGGAGTGGAACTGCGTAAGGCCGGGATTAAGCTGCCCATTTTCGTGGTGGAGTACCTCCTGCCTGAAGAAAGCGACCGGGTAGCAGAATATGATTTGATTCCTGTTGTCCATTCCGTGGAACTGCTCAGGAACCTGGCCTTAAAAGGCCGCAGCAGGCAGAAAAAAATGAAGATCCAGGTTCGGGTGGATACCGGCTCCGGCAATATGGGCTTGCCTCCCGGTGAAGTCCAATCTTTGCTCCGGGAGGTTAAAAAGCTGCCCTGGCTGGAGTTGGAGGGGCTTTTTACCCACCTGACGGCAGCTTATGACTGTGAAAAAGCGCTGGTAGCGGAGCAGCTGGACTTGTTTGAAAAGACGGTCCGGCTTGCCGAGAAGGAAGGCCTGCAGGTTCCCCTGGTGCATGCCGCCAGCAGTCCGGCCATCTTGTGTTTTCCCGAAACCCATTTTAATCTTGTACGCCCGGGCACCCTGCTCTACGGTTTCCCCTCCCTGGAAAACCAGCAGGAGCGCGGTTACAGACCGGTGCTGCAGCTCAAGGCCCGCATCAGCCAGATCAAGAAAATCAAAGCAGGGGTAAAAACCGTGGGCTATGATTACCGGGTAAAAGCCTCATCTTCCAAATCGCTTGCTGTCATCCCCCTGGGGTATGGCGATGCCTTTTTCCTGCTGGGTTCCCGGGGCGGCGATGTCTTAATCGGCGGGCAGAGGGCCCCTATCTTTGGCCACCCCTGCATGGCGCATTTTCAGGCCGATGTGACCCATATCCCGGGCATTCAGACAGGCGATGAAGTCGTCATTTTCGGCCAGCAGGGCTCTGAAACCATCCCGGCGGAAGAAGTTGCAGAAAAGGCAGGTATCGGCACCTTGAACTGTGAAAGTGTCTGTTTTTTAAGCAGCGGGATACCACGCATTTATTTTGATGAAAAGCCGGACGAGAAGGGTATGAAACCGGCCTGCTGTTGGGAAGAAAAAGGAAACGGGTCAAAGTGGTAGAAATATAACAAGATATCGTTAAGGTTAATTCGATAAGGAGGGCTTGCTTTGAGCGTGAGGCTTTTGAAGATATGTTCTGTTCTGCTGGTCGCCGCTTTACTGCTGTTCCTGGTCCCGCCCCCCCGGGGGGAGCAGGCTGGCGCTCCTGCAGGGCCGGAACTTCCGGAAGACGGGGAGAAGTGGCGTATCGGCTACTGCGAAGGAGAGCCTTTTGTCAACTTTGCCGGGCACCTGCACGGGTTGCTCACCGGACTGGATGAAACGGGCTGGATCGAAGACCTGGAAGGGCTGCCTTATGAGCCTGGCCAGGAAGACAGCCGCGTCATGTGGCAGTACCTGGCCCAGAATGAGAAAAGCCCGTACCTGGAATTCGTTGAGGATGCCCATTACTCTTTTTTCCTGGAGCCCGAGTCCGAAGAAGAACTGCTTGAGCGCCTGGAACACGAAGGCGACCTGGACCTGGTTATTGTCATGGGGACCTACGCCGGAGTAGCCTTGTCCACGGACAGCCACCAGGTGCCGGTACTGGTTTTTTCCGCCAGCGACCCCTTAGGGTCGGGTATTGTTGAGTCTGTGGATGATTCAGGAAGTCCCCACGTCTGGGCCCACCTGGATCCCGGCCGGGATCGCCGCCAGGTTGAAGTGTTCTACGATCTGTTCGAGTTTGAAACAATGGGCCTGGTTTATGAGGATTCCGAGCTGGGACGCACTTTTTCTGCTATTGACGATGTAGAAGAGGTGGCCGCTGAGCAGGGTTTTGATGTTGCCCGGCGTTTTGTGAGTGAACCCGTGGACAGCGCAGATTACCAGCGATATTACGACGAACTCCTTTCAGCCCATGAAGAACTGGCCCAGGAAGTCGATGCGTTCTATCTTTCCATCGCCTCTATTGAAGCGGAAAAGCTGCCAACGCTGCTCCATCCCTTTTACAGGCATGATATCCCGGTGTTTTCCCAGCTGGGTTCAGGGGAAGTGCAGTACGGCGCCCTGGCCAGTGTAGCCCGGGCCGACTTCAATGATATCGGCATTTTCGGAGCGCATATTATCGGCCAGGTCCTGGACGGCCACAAGCCCCGGGAACTGACCCAGGTCTACATGGAAACACCCAATATCGCCTTAAACCTGGAAGTAGCGGAACGGGTGGGCTACCAGGTACCCTTTGAAGTGATGCTTGTAGCCGACCTGATCTATCACGAGATCCGGCAGTAGGACGCAACCAGGATTAACAGGCGGTAGAAAACCAGTCAGATAGAAGGTGTTAACGTGAAAGAAGACAGGCTGC
>CAZOOA010000119.1:0-5442 GCA_964581355.1 uncultured Desulfovibrionaceae bacterium
AAAGTAGGGGAACCGGGGTTGTTTTGCAAACAGCTCCTGAAACCAAGTGGCTTGTACCGGCTTTCCCCCAACGAACCAAACCAAAAACCAACCTGAAACCACCCTACAGTATGGTCCGCCCAGATGCAGGAAGTAGTAGAATGATTTTTAATCGGCAAACAATAAGAACAGGAGGAAAAAACATGAGCAAAAAGCAGGATTTAGGCGCAGCCAGGGCTCCAGGCACCCTGGGCGTATTCAAGGCGCATGAAGCAGACTGGATGCTGCAGCGTACCCTGGCCTACATGAATGTAAAGGCCGCGGAAATCGGGGAATGCCTCTACGCTGCCCGGCGCATAGACGAAAAGGACCCCGAAAGCTGGCCCACCGAGTGGGCAAGCCTGGCGGAAAGGGTAAGTGCGCAAGGGGATGAATCCCTGGCTAAAGGCGATAAGGTCAGCGCCCGGGAATCTTTTCAAAGGGCGAGCAACTACTACCGGGCTGCCGAATACGGTTGTGTGCCATCCCATCCCCGTTTCCACGAACTGTGGGAAAAAAGTGTGGCTGCTTTTCATAAGGCCTGCCCCCTCTTTGACCCACCGGTTGAGTTTATCCAGGTCCCCTTTGAAGGAACCAGGCTGCCCGGCTATTTCTGGCGTCCCGATGAAAGTAACACCAAAAGGCCCACCCTGTTTGTGGCTGGGGGAAACGACGACACCATTGAAGAAGACTTTTTCATCATCGGAACGGCAGCAGTACGTCGCGGCTACAACTTCTTTACTTTTTCTTATCCGGGCCACCGCAACGCGGTGCACACAGATAACCGGCATGTAAAAAGGTTCGATTATGAAGTTCCCTTTAAAGCCGCCTTTGATTACCTGGAAACCCTGCCCGGCGTAGACGAACGTATAGCGCTGATGGGGTTTAGTGGCGGCGGCTACGTGGCACCCCGTATCGCCATTCATGAAGACCGCGTGAAAGCTCTAATACCAAACAACCCCATGATAGATTACGACCGGGTGGCCAGGGCTCTGCTGGGCCCCATAGTGAAGCATATTCCCGGTCCTTTGTTAAAGCTGGCTTTGAACAAAAAGCTAAACCGCAAGCCACTGATCAGGGCTTACATGGAGTACGGCCTGTGGACGGCGGGTTATACACATATGAGCCTTTATGATTGGTTAACCTCGGAAAAAGCTCAGCGGGAATGGGCCCGGTTCAATATAACGAATGAACTGCATAAGATTACCTGTCCCGCACTGGCCATGGTAGGTAGAGGTGAGGGAGAAGAAATGCTCATCCAAACTCAGGAATTCTACCAGGGCATCTCCTCAAAAGTGAAGAAGATGCATGTCTTTACCCTGGAAGAAGACGGCTCTCACGATCACTGTATGTTGGACAATCACTCCAGGATGCACCAGGTGGTGTTCGAGTGGCTGGACGAGGTATTTAGCAAGCACATTTAAAGAACCAGGAGGCCGCATATTATGAGATACGTAGAAATCAAGTTCAATGCTCTGCTGGATCCGGAATGGTCATTCTGGCTTAACGACCTGAAGGTCATGCACCTGGAAACGAAAACCACCATGGTTAGCGGAACCATTGAAGACCTATCGGAGCTGTACGGTCTGCTGGAAAAAATCCGTAACCTGGGGCTGGAACCGGTTTACCTGAAATACGAATTGACCGCGAGAGACTAGCGATATGGAAGGTTAACTTATACAATAACACCATTTTAGCTTGATCATCTTTTGCAAGGCCAACAGCGAGGGAAAACAAAAATAGCTTGATCAATGGGTTTCATAATCATCTAACCAGCTTCAATGACCTGGCCCGGGCCACTGATGCCACCCGGTTTTCCACGCCCAGCTTGCCATAAATATTTTTTACATGCCATTTGACCGTGTTCGGGGAGAGGTAAAGCCGGGAAGCGATATCCTGGTTGGAAAGACCCTCGGCAATAAGCTGCAATATTTCCAGCTCCCTTTTGCTCAAGGGTTCCACCAGCACCCCCTGCTTACCAGGAGATGGTTCAGAAGAGGGCTCAGAAGGGAATTGCGCCAACAAGGAGCCTGTGTAAGCAAGGTAGATTTCGGCTTCGGCAGCACGGTAAAGGAGCCTGGCCAGAGGAGGACCTTCATCAACAAATACCCGCACCCAACCTTCCTCAATGGCCCGAGGTCCTGCCGTCTGAAAGGCCCGCCTTATTATTTCCAGGGCCTCTTTTTCTGCGTCGTCATCCCTCCTGGCAGCCCGGGCCAGGGCACGGAGTAAAAGCACTTCCATGGTCAGGTAAACAGCACCCCCTTGGTGGGCTATGGGCTCCAGCTGCTGCAAAATCTGCTCGGCTTTATCGGCATACCCTTTGGCCAGAAGCACCCTGACCAGTGCCTGGTACTCATCAAGTCGAAAAAACTGTATTTTTTGTTCATCCTCCATGCTTCCTTCCCGGCCTAACGGCAATCTCTTCCTCAACAAATGGTAGGCCTCTTCAATCCTGACCGGGTCTTTCCTGCCCTGTACCAACCAGAGGCGCGCTTTTCCGGCAGCGGCCAGGTTTTCCACGTAGGGGATCTCCCCTGCCCGGCCGAATTCTTCCGTCCTGCGCAAGGATTCCAAGGCTGTATCCAGCTCCCCCTGGGCGAGGTAAACCCGGGCCAGGCAGGCATGAGCCCAACCCAAGAGCATATAGTTCTCTTTTTCTATGAGGGAAAGTCCCTTTTTTACACGCTCCAGCGCCTCTTCCAGCTGGTTTCTCTCACAGGCTATCATTCCCTTCAACACCATAATACTGCCTGTTCGAGCAGTTTTGGCAAACCCGCTTTCTTCTGCCTCTTTTAACAGCTCCACGCCAAGGTGGTCCGCTTCGGTAAACTTCCCCTGGTAAAACCATACCCGGAGCAGCTTGAATCCGGCCATGAGAGTAAAATAATGATCTCCTGACCTGCGGCAGGCAGCCAGGGCCTGCATATAAGCATCTTCCGCTGAATTCAGCGCCCCGCTTATGGCGCATACATCACCGGAGATAACGGAAACACCGCTTCGCCAGAGCGTTTTATGTTCGGGCAGCAACTCCAGGGCCCGGTGGGCATTTTCCGCCATGCTGTTGTATTCACCGGAAAAAAGATGCAAAAATGACTGCATGGCAAAATACATGCCTTTTAACTCCTGCGGAACCGGGTTTCCCTTTCGAGAAGTATTAGTTTCCTGGATCTGTCCGTAACTATCCAGCTGCCGCCTGACTCCATCCATGACTACCTTGGCTTCGCGGATTTTTCCGGAGAGATACAGCATCATACTCTCAAATATACGCAACTGCGCATGTTCTTGCAAATATTCTTCCGGTATCACCTGCATCCATTTAAAGAGATTCTTTTGTTCACCCCTGTTAAAAAGATTTTCGGCATAGCCGTCCAGCAGCGTCACCGCTTGCGAGAAATCACCGGCTTTAAGGGCATGTTCAATAGCCGGGGAAGTATAGCCGTTGCTTTCAAGCCAGCGGCTGGCCCGGGTATGGAGGGCGCTAATCTCTTTTCCGTAAGCGTCATGGAGGCGGTATTGCAGTAGTTCCCTGAAAAGGGCATGATAACGGTACCATAGCCCTTTTTCTCCCCAGGGGAAAACAAACAGGTTGCGGTTTTCCAGTTCCTTTAGTATTTCCCCGGCATCTTTCCGGCCGGTTAACTCCCGGCACAGGGAAGGGGAAAGATAAGAAAGGATAGATGTTTTATACAGAAATTCTTGCAGGTAAAGCGGTTGCCGGTCTATAATTTCTTCCGCAAAGTACTCCCCCAGGTAACGGTTGCCCCCGGCAAAGTTTCTGATAAACTCTTCTTTCTCTCCCGGTTCTTTCCTGGCCAAAGCCATGGCGGCTATCTGCAGTCCACTAATCCACCCTTCGGTGCGCTCTACCAGGGATGCTGCCTCTTCCTGGGAAAGATCCAGGTAGTGGCTTCTTTCAAAATATGCTTTCCCTTCGCCCGGAGTGAATCGCAGGTCATTTTGGCGAAACTGGTTCATCCAACCCTTAATTTTCCAGCGGGCCAGGGCCACGGGGGGATCGGACCGGGTGCTGATTACCAGGTGGAAAGCCTGTGGCATGTTCTCCACCAGGAAAGTAATGCCCCGGTGAATGTGTTCATCCTGAATATAGTGGTAGTCGTCCAGAACGAGCAGCAGGGGGCTTTCCAGTTCGAACAAGTCGTTGAGCAAAAAGATTAGCGCCTCTTTGCCGAAAAACGAGGCTTGTTCCAGCTCTTTCAAGGCAAGAGGGGAAGAACCCAAAGCAGCCAGGGCAGCTTTTCCTATTTCCCGCTCCTGCTCCCGCAGGGCAGAAACCAGGTAAAACCAGAAACGAACCGGGTCATCTTCCCCTTCATCCAGGGAAAGCCAGGCAACCCGCTCCCTGTTCGCCAGCCAACTTCCCACCAAAGTGGATTTGCCGTACCCCGCGGGAGCGGAAACCAGGGTTAACCTGCGCTCAAACCCCTGCTCACCTGCCCGGGACAAGCCGTTATCCAGTTCTTCCAGCAACCTGTCCCTTCTAACCAGGCTCGAGCGGTTAAAAGGCATTTTAATTTTAGAATTTATAATCGGTATATCTGGTTTCAATATTAAAACCACCTTAAAAGTCGAGGAATGATCAGAGGGATGGGGTCAAAAGGGCGGTATCAGGTCTATGGAAACACCTTATTCTGAAAGCCTTTTTGCCCGATAACCTGCTCCCTGGTAAGACCTGTCATCGCTTCAAAAGCCCGGTTCACATCGAGGAAGACATAGTCCACGGGTTTGCCACTGCTGTCCGTAATAATCTGGTGAAAGGCAACGGCGTCGGGATGTTGCTCCATAAGCAAACGGTATTTGTCTTTTTCGGGCGGCAGGAAGAATTGTTTGCCAACTGGACCTTGACTATGATCTGACCCCTTGTTCTGTTTGATTATTCCCGGACTTGCCTCAAACCGAAGGACTCGAAATTGAAATGGCTATCAAAAGCCAGGGCCTCCTCAATTTCCAAGTCCTCCATAATAGCAAAGGTGGTACAGTCAGTGAAGGAAAAGGTTTGGTCATTATACTTCGCGTATATTTCCAATGCCCGTGGCAAATATCTTGGGGCAACATATATTATCTTTGCAGCAGTTTCTGCAAAGAGCTCCTCCGCCAGAATTTTTGAGACCTCGTGGTTTTTCAACCTGATTCGTGTTAATGTTATTGCTTCATCAATCACATAATCGGAAGTATAACAGATAACTTGCCTGTTATAAATTGTCTCAAAAAAATTAACTGCAAAATTTTGACATACTCCCACGGCTAAAGCCGAGGGATTCTGGATTCAAGCAGAGACAGCCTCTGTATTTATCTTGACTAGAAAAGAGGGAGCCTTCTATTTCAAGGGGTTCCATCTTTATATACATATACACAAAGTAAAAACATGTTTAATTTTTGATGATCTGTGACGCATAATAAAGA
>CAZOOA010000120.1:0-5430 GCA_964581355.1 uncultured Desulfovibrionaceae bacterium
ACTTAGTGCCTTAGTGGTGTAATATTCTTTTTCTTTTGAACCAGTAAGAGTAAGAGTATTGAACCACAAAGGCACGAAGGACACAAAGGGAAGAATTAACAAAGCGGGGTAGGCATATTTTATCTCACCCAAGGCTGTGAGATAAAATAAGCCTTACCGCTTTGTCAAAACTTGCCATCACTTCGTGATATAATGCTTCACTCTCAAGTTGCTTATATATTATTTACCATTCGGTTAATTCCCTGCTTCATCAACATGACGTTCCAGTTCTAACATATCCAATATCCGCCGGTCTTTGGCGCACCACGGAACTCAATCTGTCTGGCATTCCTAAGTTGCTGTATCCAACGTTCTGCCGTTCTCTTGGGTATACCAAGTGATGCGGCAATTTGAGCGGCTTTTTGACCAGGGTGCTTCTCAATGTGGGCCAGCAGCGAGTTTACTCCGCCACTTACTCCGCCACTTACTCCGCCACTTACTCCGCCACTTATTACCTCAGTATCAGCCGGGGTAGACGATATCCTCTGTTGCTCATAAGCCAGGGTGACAAGGAAGCCGTCGCCGCTTTCTTCGTAATCGAAGCGCATGGTCGGGTATGCCGCAACCTCGCCGCGAACACGGATGAATCCACTGCCGTATTTTTCGATATCCCGGGTCAGGTAAAAAGCTTCGGCTATCAGGCGGTTCCGAGTCCGGGACTGGTAATCGTCACTTTTCAGCTTTTCAATGGTCAGGTCGCCGTAGAGCCTGCCGGGATTAAAGAAACTGATCGATTGGTCAAATATTTTGACCTGGATATCCACCGGGCTGGTGTAGTCTCGGTGAACCACGGCATTCAAAACCAGTTCACGCAATGCCGGAAGAGGGTACTCGTATATTTCCCGGCGTTCGATCTCACCGGTAATCTCGAAGGCCACCTTCAGGTGCGAATGGATAAAGCGCATCGTCTCTTCCACCACCTGGAAGAGCGTACCGCGTATCATCCGGTCATCGATAATCGTGGACGGGGTTTTGAAACGGCCGATATGCAAGGCATACGGGGGATCATTCTTGCCGAACAACAACACAGCCGCGTTAGCAGGTGCTCCGTCTTTCAGATAGCCCAGCTTCCCCAAAACCGTCTGCCAGTCTCCCTCCACCCGGAAGCGGTCGCCTTCTGCCACCCTTTTGAGGAATTTTTCTATTTTGTGTTCGTCGATATCTTCAAGGGTTGCTCGGGTGTCCGGGTAGGCATCCCAGGAAAGCTGGAGCGACTGCAAGTGAAGATTGGCGATTTCGGTAAGCGACAAACGGTGATTGCTGTTGGCCACCCGCTTGAAAAAACGGTCCCGGCACGCCACGGGCTTGACCGGGAATTCGCCGACACGCACGACGGCAATCTGTTTATCCCCTACGGCAACCAGTTCGACATCGGGAATGATAGCCGGAGAGGTATTCTGTTTCACCTGGTTGACCCAGCGCTGGATGGTTTCCGGCCCCTGGCGTATCCCGACCACCAGCCCCGAATCATCGACTCCGACCAGCAGCATGCCGCCTTTGTGGTTGGCAAAGGCGGACAGGGTTTCCACTGCCTCCTTGCCGAAGGAAGCCTTGAAGTCCACGACTTCGGACTCACCAGTGGCAATGATATCGGCAAGATCCAATTTCCTCAATTTTTCACGTACCTATTTATTAAACTAACGCGGGCTGTGCCCGTAACCCAATACAAAAGAATGCCAAACCATAGCTGGGACAGTCCCCGCAACTCACTTTTCGATGTGCCGAAATTGGTCATTGCGAGGGAAAAAAGCATGTATCTGGAATTAACGCCCACGAGGGACAGTCCCAATGCCCAGCGACCATTTCCGCCTTTGCCTGAAATTTCTTCGGCAAATAAAAAGGCAGCCTTTTTGAAAACCGCTACCCGGTTTTCAAAAAAATACCCTCCTTACTGTTTTAAACTTCGTGTCCTTCGCGTCTTCGTGGTTCAAAATTTCTTGTTTTTTTATGACAAGTTTCAAGAGTAAGCGCCTGAACATTATCCGCGGTCTGCAGGACCGTATCCACAGTCTCTATACCTGACAGGCGATTCACAAAGTCTGAATGCCTGGGGTTGGGAAAAAAGACAGTAAAACGGATCCGCCTGTGGTTTTCAAAATGCACGGCAAACAACCTTTCAGGACCAGCTTTCCAGCGAAGATAAACCTCTGCCTTCGGGGTCAGACTGAGTTCTGGCAAAGTGAAAGTTTCCAGGCGGCGGAAAAATACAAGCAGAGCACGCAAGGAGTCCGAAGAGATATCAGCATCCATTCCTTCTTCTTCCTTGAGCATTCCGCGCAGGCTGTGAAGACGGGCAGTGATCTTGACGCCCTGCTCCATATTGCAGCACTGACCTATTTGGGAAATGAGCTCTGATACTTCCTGGCTGATCCATTGTCTGTTGAGATCTGAAATCTGGCCCTGAAGCTCCTCCTGGCTGGCATAGTCCCGGAATTGAGATGGTTGTTCAGCTATCACCCGGGTTTTATTTCTTATCAGTTCATAAAAGAGCCGGCCTACTTTTTCCACTGAAGATTGCTCATCTCCAGTCAGCCACTTTTGTTCATTAAATGTCGCTGTAGTAGAGACCATAACCTGCAATTCCCGTAACAGTTTAGCCCTTTTTAGGGAAGCAGGGGACAGGCGCCCCGACACCCACTCGAGCTAAATTTTTGAAGTTGAATGCTTATTTGATTGCCAGGTGGGTGACGGGAGAGCCAGTCCCCATGCTACACTCTTCGGGCGGGGGTACTAGTGCTATGATCTTATCTGGGTACATCGGGTTCAATTAAGTTTTGAGATAAGCATGCACCCGACCAAGGTTCTCCTCACTCTTCTTCCTAGGCGCTGCATGCCTGCAGCAGTCGCGGGTGGGTGGTCAACACCTCTATTCCGCCTGACTGGAAATCCGAATCATTGGTCAACAGCTTGAAGACGTGTTTTCTGCAAACATCAGCCATAAGGGCATCATTAAAATCAATCATTGCGGATTCAAAATCACGAATGGCCTGGACGATATCCAGAGAACTTACGGGAGTGGAGTGAACAGCACACATTCCGATTATGCGCTTGGCAAAAACCGAGACCGCTGCTGCGACCTCCTGATAATCAGGTGAATTGCGAAAGGATTTGAAATCCGGATAAGTTGTGCTGTATTGTCCTTGCCATTCTATACGACAATAGCGGTTCACGTATTCGCTCAGGATTATAGGGTCAAGAACAGGTTGTGCACCCTCACGGATCATTCTGCTGAATCCGTTGGAATACTGAACAGCGAAGGACGCCTGGCTGCTCATGGGAGCAGGAAACAGGTAGAGCCAGATATTGGCGTCCACAAGCACCTTGTCGCTGCTCTTAAAGGAATAGCTCCTAAAGTCATGCGCCCTATTCCTCATCTTCTACCTCTGTCTGCCAGGCCTGATCGAAACTCTGCGGATTGGCATAATATCTCTTGGCGTTATCCACCACGCGCTTGAGCATTTCCAGGTCATCATCTGCCAATCCCGACACCTGTAAACCAGATTTCAGCTCCTCCTCTTTGAACACGCTATACAGCTGCCCCACTGCCACGTTCAGAAACAAGGAAATAATGCTCGTGATCTGTTCAAAGGAGATCTTCACCTGCTTACCTTCCTTGAGCAGGGGGACTATCTTTTCAAATACCTTCTGCCCGTCTTCTGCCGAGATAGCCTGGGGACTCCCGATTATATCCGCAACATTTATCGTGATTTGCTCTTTCATAATATCTCCATAATATCTTCAGAATATGTCCGTTGCCTGCAATTCGGAGCTTAGACAATATATACAAGGGTCATCGGTATTGATTTCAATATTTGCGCAAGTACCCGGAAAATCATGGTCCATTTTGTCTATGTATTCATCATCGTGGGAATACTCATAAAATCCGTGCCTGGAAACAATCTGAACTCTGCCCTGGTTCAACCTGATGAACTCCTTGATCAGCTTCAATCCAAGCCCTCCGGGCTGATTGCCCGTTTTCGTGGTATGGCCTTCCTGCAAGGCCCATTCTATGGCTTGGCAGGAACTGATCCTGTTATTTTTCAAATACCTTCTGACATTTTGACGTATTCCGATACCGGCATCGGCAATGGTAAAATCCACCCTGTTTTTTGCCGGAAAAAATTGTCCGCAGGCAAAAATTCCATATTCTGATCGTGAATGCAATGCAGCGTTTTGAAAAATTTCAAACAGGCTTTGTCGAAATTTCTTTGTCAGACCCGGTGACATTTCCGGGATACCTCTGCCTTGCATGTAACTTTCAAGATAATCTGCGAATTGTTCGGCAGCGCCGCGTTTGAAGATCTTGAACGGCAGCGTGGTCTGATAAACATCATGCTCTTCAGAGAAGCCAAACCTGCTCAGAAAATGATTTTTCCTGAGGATTCTCTCGACTCCCGAGCTCATGTTCTTAAGAGAAACGGCATTCAGGCGGTCATAAGCCCGGGCCAGGACAGCATACATCGGAGCGGCCATATTGGCTTCAAAAAAGCTGCATTCCGAAAAATCCAGTTCCAGGTGGTCCAGATGAAGCTCTTTTGTCTGCATGAATGGAGGCCACCGCATCAAATCCGGTGGATGTGTTGCGTATAGTTCCAATCGTTATCTTCATTTTTTGAAGGCCTCAAGATCCGGTGGCCACACCCCATGTATTGCGACTGACTGATATAGCTGAATTTGTCTCAAACTCTGGGTTAAGTGTTGATATTAATGGCGACAGCCGCTGCGCGGCGAGGGTGCTGGTGCTGCCCTCTTATCTGGGTGCCTCGGTTTCAATCTGTGGGAAACTTCTTACAACACCATGCGCTTGTATTCAAGCTTGGGATAGTGTCCAAAATTGACCAGCAGTCCGGTCTTATAACCAGAACCATGGAGATAATTCAAAAGCTGGGCATGATGATCTTCGGTTAAATTGCTGACAGCCTTGATTTCCAGGAGGATATCCCCGTAGCATACAAAATCCGGAGTATAGGTCTGTTTGAGTTCTTGATCCCTGTATGCAAGCTTCAGCTCTTTCTGGGCTTCAAAGGGGATATTTCGATATGTAAACTCAATCTCCAGGCATTCCTGGTAAACTGCTTCCAGGAACCCGCAGCCCATGCGGTTGTATACTTCGAAGCAGGCGCCTATGATAGCGTAGGTTCTTTGGTCTTTTTGCATGCTAATTCTTGAGATTATTTATATTTGGCCCGCAGATGAAGAGTAAGATTTTTGCCCACAGATCACACAGATTGACACAGATATAAGAGATTGAAGAGGTATATATTTTTTCCTTGCGGGAATAAGACCCCGCAAGGAAAAGGTATCAGCCCTTCGGGCGGGGAAAATTGCTCCCCGGTATCTACCGCGGATGCGGTGGAGGCCATGTGTGTACCAGGTGCGTATTCCTGGTAT
>CAZOOA010000121.1:0-5168 GCA_964581355.1 uncultured Desulfovibrionaceae bacterium
GAGTTACCCAGTCGCCCGGACGACAGCGCCAATACACGGTTTTTCATACTAACTGAAAGGATGTTCTGCACCTTGTATAAACTAAATAAAGAGAAAGGCAAACATCTTTTAATTATCTTCCTGCTCCTGTCCTTGGCCCTGGCCGGGACCATTGCACAGCCTGCCGGCGCCCAGGAGGGTCAACAGGCCCAGGAGGGAGGGGAAGTTCTCCTGCTGGAAATCGACGGCGTGATCACAGCCGGCAAAGCAGCTTTCATCGAGCGGCAGCTTTCCGAGCTGGAACCGGGACAGGTTGAAGCTGTCGTGATCCGCATGGATACCCCTGGAGGGCTGGTGGATGCCACCCTGTCCCTGGCCCGCAGTTTCGGTGCCACGCCTTTCCCCGTGGTGGTCGTGGTGGAGCCCATGGGGGCCATCGCCGCCTCCGCCGGGGCTTTTATCCTGGTGAGCTCCGATGTGGCGGTCATGGCACCGGGAACGACGGTGGGGGCCGCCTCACCCATTGCCCTCTCCCCCGGCGGCGAGCAGGAAGCCGATGACAAAACGGCCACCTTCCTGGCAGGCCACATGCGGAGCCTGGCTCGGGAACGGAATCGCCCCGAAGATGTTGCCGAGCGGTTTGTTACGGAGAACCTGACCCTGGATGCCAGTGAGGCCCTGGAAAAAGGGATTATCGATTTTAATGCCCCCAACGTGGAAGCGGCCCTGGAGACCATCCACGGCTTTGAAGTGGAAAAGGGCGGGGTCACCTTTACCCTTTCCACCCGGGATGCAACCCTGGTGGAAGGTGAAATGAACCTGCGGGAACGGGTCCAGGACCAGGTCAGCGACCCGCAGATTGCCTTTTTGCTGCTCATGGCCGGCGCCATGGGTCTGTACCTGGGTTTTGGCATGCCGGGCACCTTCATCCCCGAAGTGCTGGGTGGTATTGCCCTGGTCCTGGGGATCTACGGCCTGGGGATGTTTGATACCAATACTGCCGGCATTGTCCTGCTCCTTTTGGGCGCTGCACTGCTGGCGGCAGAGGTGCTCACCTCGGGGTTCGGCATCCTGGGGATCGGCGGTGGCATCAGCCTGCTGATCGGCGCCATCCTCCTGCCCCGGGAGCCCTTGATGGCCCCAGATTGGTACCCCACCTTCATGTCCGTGGCCGTGGCGGTCGCCCTGGGTGTCACCCTGGTCAGTTTCGGTATCGTCTACGTTTTCTTCCGCTCCCGGCGGCAGTGGAAAGACAAGGCCGGGGTTTTTTTCAAGCCGGCCCAGCAGGCCACCGCGATGGAGACCCTGTCTCCCCGGGGAACGGTAAAGATGAGAGGCGAAATCTGGAATGCTGTCAGTGAAGACGGGTCCACCATTGAACAGGGAACCACGGTGGAGGTGACCGGGCAGGAAGGCCTGGTCTTGAAGGTAAAACAACAGGCTTCGGAACAAGAACAAGGGTCGGACCCGGAGGGTAAAGAATCAACCTGATAGTAGCGGCCCGGGGGGGCAAGGGAGCAGAAAAAAACTTCCGACCCTTCGGTTGCACGCTCCAAGCGAACTTGCAATATTTTTGTTGCTTTTGGTAAATCTTAATAACAGTTGCCAATAAGAGAGGTGCCAATAACAGCATTTTTTCCACGTGGCACTGAACAAGTATATTGGGGAACCCGAGGGTTTCCAACACACATTTACCGAGGAGGTGAAAACCGGGTCCTAACAACGGATTCGGGACTATTATGGAAGCTATTTTTGCCCTGGTTATTTTACTCATCGCGTTCCTTTACGCTGCCTTAAAGGTGGTCCGGGAATACGAGCGGCTGGTTGTCTTTCGACTGGGGAACCTGGTCGGTTCCCGGGGTCCCGGGCTGGTGCTGTTGATTCCCATCATCGACCGCTATGTCCGGGTCTCCCTGCGGATTATCACCATGGACGTGCCGACCCAGGAAGTCATTACCCGGGACAACGTGACCTGCAGCGTCAATGCCGTGGTCTACTACCGGGTCGTGGAAACGAACAATGCCGTGGTGAACGTGGAAAACTTCAGGGAAGCCACAGCGCAGCTGGCCCAGACCACCCTGCGCAGCGTGGCCGGCCAGGCGGAACTGGATGAACTGTTGTCGGAGCGGGAGAAGTTGAACAACCAGATCCAGAAGATCCTGGATGAATCCACGGATCCCTGGGGGATCAAAGTTACAGCGGTGGAAATCAAGGATGTCGTCATCCCCGAGGGACTGCAGCGGGCCATCTCCCGCCAGGCTTCCGCGGAACGGGAGCGCCGGGCTATTGTTATCCAGGCCGAGGGCGAGCGCCAGGCTTCGGAAAAACTGGCCCAGGCAGCGGGAATCCTGGGCAGCACCCCCGGCGGTCTGTTCGTGCGTCTGCTGCGCACCCTGCCGGAAATCGCCGGGCAGCCGGGTAACATCCTGGCCTTCCCCCTGCCCATGGAGCTACGCCACCTGGCTGAGTCCCTCAATGCTGACAAAGGGCCTGCCGGGCAAAGCCCCCTCACGGATCAACTCCGTGATCCAGGGCAGCAGCCCAGCATCAAAGATGTGCTCAAAGGCGAAGACCTGGAAGGAGAAGAAGGAGAGCAAGAGGAAGGCCTGGACGACCAGGGCCAGGAGGATCAGGACCAGGAATAAAGTAACTTGCGGGAACAAGAACAACCAGATCACACAAAATCGGCAAATACCGGCCTTTTTCCGGAAAAGGCCGGTATTTTGCAGTTGCAACAAGAACAATTGAAGAGTAAAATAGAACATGTTATAATCGAATCAACATCTTTAGACCGGTTCGTTTTGGGGGAACGGTACATTTTTAACCTGGAGGACGGTGGATAGCATATGGATTTTTATATCACCATGGAATATCATATCAACATCTTTTTCAGCGAAGCAGACGAAGGCTATATCGCAGACATCCCCGACCTGCCCGGCTGTTCAGCCTATGGCGATACCCCCGAGTTGGCCCTGGAAGAGCTGAACAAAGCCCGGGAGGCATGGCTGAAAACAGTTAAAATGGAAAACAAGATCATCCCTCCCCAGTACCGCCCGGTGATATACCAGCTGCCTTCCTAACCGGGCTGGCTTCTTCATCGAAGCTCGCTGGAAGTATGATTAGAAAAGTCAAGCAAGGATACCCGGAAAAGCAAAACCGGCCTTTCCTACCGGGGAAGGCCGGTTTTTGCTTGCGCCCACTTCAATCAATGTATTTGACTGTATCGGCGGCCGAACGCTTGGGCGGCATACGGCCTTGTTCCTTCGGGTATCCCAGGGGAATGATGGCCAAAGGGCGCAGGCGCCCGGGGTCGAGGCCCAAAGCGGAAGCGGCCACTTCCTCCCGGAAGGCCCCCACCCAGCAGCCGGCCAGTCCCAGGGCCACCGCAGCGAGCAGCAGGTTTTCAATGGCAGCAGCGGTATCCTGGATGGAGTACAGCTCGATCCCCCGTTTGCCGTATGAACTTCCGGCCCGGGCCAGGTCGGCACAGACGACCACCATAACCGGCGCTGTCAACATCCAGGTTTGGCCCAGTGCAGCATCGGCCAGCTGTCCCTGGACCTGCTTGTTGCGGACCACAAAAAACTCCCAGGGCTGCACATTGCCCGCGGTGGGTGCCAGCCGGGCCGCCGCCAGCAGCTGTTCCAGCACATCCTCGGGGATTTCATCCGGGCGAAAATTGCGGATACTCCTTCGTGCCTGGATACATTCAAACAATTCCATCGAAGGTGCACCTCCTGTAAGCAAAGCTGGACTTCAGCCCCGGTCCCCAGGCCAGGCGGCCGGAGGGATAGGCCGAAATCCTCCATTTTCCCCTATTGTATCTTTCCAGGTCCTGTTTGGCAAGGCAGGTGAGGGAATAGGCCGGGCCTTACTTGTTAAGTCTTGCGCATTTTTGACAAGAATGTTTTCCATGGTCATCTCCGGGTTGGGCTCGTCGTGGAGCAGGCAGTAGAGGCCGTGGTCCATGGCCTTTTCTTTGCCTCCCTCGGTGCGCCGGTAGACGTGCAGGGGCAGTGAGGCAATGGTTTCCGACAAAATGCGCACACAGGCATAGACCGCCGAGGTGGTCATAGCCGTGTTCTCGTTGACGGTCTTGCCGCTGGTGGCCGGGCCGAAGAAGAAGGCCTGGGCGTTTTGCCAGAAGGTGTTCTTAGGGTCAGCCCGGGATTTGAACAGCCGGGATAGTATGGGTATCTTCATGCAGGGCATCACCTCCTAAAATTGGGCATGAAAAAACCACCCCTTGCGTGGAGTGGTTAAAAACGACGAAAGCCGCCATTGTTAGTGGCGACCTCCGCCTTTATATAACCTCAGCCATCCTGACTGAAGCCACTTTGTATTTATATTTTATGCAAATGCGAATAATTCATACAACGTAAAAGGGAACTTATCCAAAGTTCCCCCACTTGAAGAAAACATATTATTCTTTACTCCCCAGTAAAGAACCTCTTTGTATTTTAAAGTATAGCATAAAACTATTCCTCTGTCAATTTTGACCGGATAGTTTTTTCGAGCTCTTCGTTTGTGGGAACTTCAGCAATCTCTTTAAGTTTTTTAACAAAGTCCTGCGCTTCATTTCTCTCTTTTTTTATTTTATCCATGAAGTCTAATTTGTCCTGTAATTTTTTCTCTAACTCATTGTAATGAACCATTAAATCTAATGATTTTGCTACCGCTACTTCAACATTTTTCAAATCTTGGACTGGCAAAGTCGCCACATAATCTCCCAGCCGTGCTTTACTAACACATCTAATGTTTGACACATTCACTTGACCATCCAATATAATTGAGCCGCTTCCATTTTTTTGAACCGTTACGGGGACGAGAAAAGGATACTGAGAGTCATCATGTGTAATTGGTGCAACAATGGTGTTCCCCGACTTAAAGTTACCAATATTGTTCTGAATAATAACACAGGGTCTTTCTTTTTGCATCTCGTGGCCGATACCAACACCTAACTCACATTTATAAACTTGTCCCCGTTTAACAAACCTTTTCTTTGCCTTTTCTGCTAATAGGTTTAATGAAAATTTTCTTTCCATCCATCTTAAAAAAGCTTGTACTTCTGCCACCTTAAACATTACTGACAAAGTATCACCGCCTTTATTATTATCGTAATTGCACAAGTTTTTCAATATCAAATTATATCATTGAAAAGGCAATATTAACAGGAATTTAAAACACCA
>CAZOOA010000122.1:0-5032 GCA_964581355.1 uncultured Desulfovibrionaceae bacterium
AGGCGGTAGAAAACCAGTCAGATAGAAGGTGTTAACGTGAAAGAAGACAGGCTGCGCATGTTGGTTTTAATCTCTTTTGCCATCGTAACGGTAATTACCATGGCTTTTACCGGCGTACTGCATATTTCCTCTTTTCAGCAGAACTTCACTGAATCCCTGATCTCCAGCTACAGAGTTTCCGGTGGGGAGAGTGTACGCAAAATCGAATATGCCGTGCGCTATGGCAAGCCCCTGGAAAACTTTTATGATATTGAAACAGTGCTGGGCGAAGTCATTGATGATTTCCCGGAAATTATTGAGGTCCAGGTGGTTTCTCAAGACAAAGAAATCCTGTACAACCAGGACGGCCGGCTGGAAGGACAATACCTGCCGGAAGAACTGCACGAGCTGGCACTTTTTTCTTCTGCGGATCAGGAGAATTACCGCTATACCCAAGAAGAAGGCCTGTACAACCTTTTTCTGCCCATCCATGACCGGGACGGTCAGTGGGTCGGCAGCCTCAACATGGTCTTTCCCCGGGAAGTCATTACAGACACCACCAACTACTACTCCGAGCTGCTGCTTCGCTACCTGGGCATAATGGCCCTGTCGGGCTTGCTGCTGTTGGTCTTTATTAACCGCTTGATTTCTTACAAAATTTCTTCTGAACAAGATGCCGGCGATATGGACGGTGGGTTGAGTATTGATTTTTCCGCCCTGAAATTCATGACACCTTCCGGGGAAATAAATCGAAAGGTGATCATGACGATCATGATTTTGCTCCTGGGTGTTATCCAGGTTGTGTTCGGGTGGGTCAACTACAACATGTTTAAGGATGCATACCTGACCAACGCCCGGGACAATGTAACCCTGGTATCGGGTATTATTCAAAAGAACATTGAATCGGTAATTGATAAAGGTGTTTCCTATGACCAACTCTACCGCCTGGAAGACTACCTGGGACGGATTGTGGAATCGGTGCCGGAAATGGAACGGGCTTACCTGGCAGACGACCAGGGTGAACTGCTTTACTACACGGACCCTGGTGGCGGCGATGCAGGTGCCGAAACCCAGGGAGTTAACACCCCGGGAGAAGGTGCTGCTCAGAGAGACCCCTTCCTGTTTTACGATCGTTCCCTAACTGAAGATGGCGGCCAAAATACAGCCCGGCTGCATGTGGAACTTTCCCAATCCTTTTTTGACAACCGCATGCGGGATATTTTGCTGGACACCGGAACCATGGTCGTTGTTTCTTTTGTCCTGATGATCGAAGCCATTTTGTTTATGATTATCATTCTAAAGAAACGGTTTAGCCGGGAAGCTGTTACCTCCTACCGGACGAGAACCTCACCTCGCCGCAGGCCCATTGATATCGGTATCGTTCGACCGCTGATGTTTTTGCTCGGCACGGCTGTCTTCATGGCCAGTTCCTTTATCCCTTTGATGATGCAGGACCTGTACCAGCCACTTTGGGGCCTGTCAAAAAGCGTGGTTCTGGGGCTGCCCATTTCGGCGGAGATGCTTTTTGCGGCAGTGGCTGCTGTTTCAGCCGGTGCGATGGTGGATAAACAGGGCTGGAAGTATGTTTTCACACTGGGCACAATCATTTTTGCTGCCGGGATCTTCTTTTCCTACCAGGCCTTCCATCCCCTTTTCTTTATTATGGCCCGGGCCGTTGCCGGAGCAGGGTACGGCACAGTACTCATCGCCCTGCGCGGCTTTGTCAATTCCCGTCCCCTGGAGACGGATCGTACCGAAGGATTTTCTGCCTTTGTCTCCGGCCTGTATGCCGGCTTTATCGCCGGAGTGGTGGTGGGAGCCATGCTGGCCGACCGGATAGGCTATGCCCAGGTATTCCTGGTCTCCCTTGCCTTCTGCTTACTGGCCGGGCTGTTTGCTTTTCTCTTCCTGCGGGAAGAAGAAACGGCAAGGGAAAAAACGAAAAAAGCATTCCACCCGGGCAGCATGCTTAAGGCGATGTTCCGCAAGCAGGCAGCGGCTCCCCGGCAAGAAAAACCACTGGAAGAGCAGCCGGAAATGCCGCAAGGGCCTCAGCGGGAAGAGACGCCTGCAGGTCGCGGCGGCGGCCTGCTCTACTTCCTAAGCAATATGCCGGTCCTGGGCCTGTTCCTGTTCATCGTGCTGCCTTTGACCATTTGCAGCATGTTCGTGGATTACTTCCTGCCTGTCTTTGCCGCCAGTGAAGGCGTTTCCACTTCCAACGTGGGCCGGGCCTTTATGCTGAACGGGGTGGCCATTGTCTACCTGGGACCCTTCCTGAGCAATTACACCGGCAAAAAGTGGGGGGCCGAGCGCTCCATCCTGGTCTCCGGCTTAATTATTGTCCTGGCCATCGGTGTCTTTGTCCTCAGCGGGTCTTTCGAGGCCGCTTTTCTGGCTGCTATCCTGCTGGGGGTTTCCGAAAGCTTCGGCCTGGTGGCCCAGAACAACTACTTTGTGAATCTGAGAGCCACCGGCGTAATCGGCACCGGTGCCGCCCTGGGCTATTTTGACAATGTCCGCAAGCTGGGGCAGATGCTGGGACCCATCATCTTCGGCAGCGCCCTGGCGCTGGGCAACATGGGAATCGGCATCATCGGCCTGGTTACCCTGGGCGCACTGTTTTTCTTCCTGGTTACGGCCCGGAAAGAGCGGACTGTGTAGCGTCAACATCCTGAATACTTGCGAGGTTAAGCGCGGCAGTATTTTTTTAATTGCTCCAAAAGTTCACGTTAAAGCTCGTTGATAGATAACCCTTTTTCACAGTTTTCACAGCAAGGTCCAAACTACTTTACTACTTTGCGTACTGTTAATTATGGTGCTTTAACGGGTATAGATTGCTTTATCCGCGAACGTATGTACAGCCAAATATTTTTCCAGCTCTTGTGCAGAAATGGGGTGTGACTGTGAGTGAACAGCGGGATAAAGGAACTGACAAAAGTGGGCCCGAAGAATCCAGCCTGTCGATCCCTTGTTATCCCGGGCAAGCTCTGATCACCATTCCCGGTGATTTCCAAATTGCACCCCTTGATCCAAGCCACCTGGAAGAAATCATGGGGCTGCAGGAACTGGTTTTTGCCAGCTTGGAAGACAAAACCCACTGTGTGCGCCTTTCCCGGGAAGAATACCTGGATATCCTGGGCGAGCACGGAATTGTCCTGGGCATGTTGTATGCAGGGAGGCTGGTGGCACTTTACGGGGCCCTGTTTCCCGGAGATTCTTCAGAAAACCTGGGCCATGACCTGGACTTGCCCGCAGAGAAACTGGAGCAGGTCTGTCACCTGGAGATCTCCCTGGTCCACCCAGACTACCAGGGGAAAAAACTCCAACCGGCCCTGGGTCAGCGGGTCGTTGCCGCTGTAGAGGATCTGGGTATGCACCGCTACCTCTGTGCCACGGTAGGCCCGGAAAACCACGTGGCTTTGAAAAACGTCCTTGCCCTGGGCCTCTGCGCCGTCCAGTTGAAACAGAAATACCAGGGGCTCTGGCGCTTCATCCTGCTCCGCGACCTCCAAACACCGCATAAACCACAGCAGGAGGACCCGCTGACGGTGCACAACAACGACTTCGAAAAACAGATCCAGCTTTTGAACCAGGGGTATTGCGGCTTTCAGCAGGTGGAAATCTCCGGCAAGCCAGCAGTCCTCTATGCGAAAATACAGTAAAAAGTAAATGAAGCAAAGAAGCAAATGAAAAGAATAAATGACCCGCCCCCTGATTCCCAAAAATCAGGCGTTAAATGTGAAGAGGTTATTTTTCGGATTCATGTTTGCTTTTATGTAAAACTAAAGGTGGTTTATATATCTTAATGTCTCATCATGCGAATCATCTGCAAAAACCCGCAGCAACAATCAAAACGATTCGCCATCGGCAAGAACGGGCCGGATGGCTCATGGTGTTCTTTTTCCTTTCCTTATTTTTTTTCCCGGGCTGCAACGAAATAGCAGATCCTGCTGGTACTAAACCGGAGCCAGCTGAAAAAACAGCAGAAAAAACGGTGGAAGAAACAGAAACAGAAACAGAAACAGAGACAAAGGAAAACGCCGTGCTGGAAGAAGGCAATTTTGTCATCGGCATTCTCCAGTTCATGGAGCACCAGGCCCTCAGTGATACCCGGTCAGGAATCCTGGATGCCATGGAAGCAGAAGGCCTTTCCCAGGCTGAAAACCTGACGGTCAAATACAAAAATGCCCTGGGTGATGTAGCAACATGCCAATCCATAGCAGAAAGCTTTGTCCAGGAAGAGGTGGATTTGATCATCGCCATCGCGACTCCTGCCGTCCAGGCCGCAGCGGAAGCGGCCAAATCCCGAAATATCCCCGTGCTTTTTGCCGCGGTCACCGAACCCCAGGCCGCCGGTGTTGTGGATGACTGGGAAAAACCCGGCGTTCCGGTAACAGGCGTAAGTGATTTAACACCTGTCAGGGCATTAATGGAAATGGCCCTGGAGATCATGCCTGATACGGAAAATATCGGGGTCGTTTACAACGACGAAGAGGTTAACTCCGTTGTTCAGGTGGACCTGTCCAAAGAAGCAGCCGCGGAACTGGGTGTCAATGTTGTAGAGGCGGTGGCCAACCAGCGGGATGAAATCACTCCGGCCGCCGAGGCCCTGGTAGGCCAAGTAGACGTTATCTGGATCCCTACCGACAATCTGGTCCTGGAAGCCTTTGATTCCATCTATCAGGTGATGCAGGAAAGCCAGATTCCTGTCATTGGCGCTTCAACCCAATTCGCAGCACAGGGGGCCATCTGTGCCACGGGGTTTGAGTACTATGACCTGGGTTTCCAAGCGGGCATCATGGTCGCAGAAGTTTTAAGAGGCGCCGATCCATCCATAACCCCGATCCAGTTGCCGACGGAGATCCTCATCGCCATCAACCTGCAGGCAGCAGAAAACATCGGTTATCCGATCCCATTTGAGTTTCTGCTCATGGCCGATGAAATATTTTTTGAGGTGGAAGGGGAGTAGAACTGACAGCGGATTAGAGCAGGAAGGGGTTAACAGCTGTAACCCCACTATAAGATTGGCCGGTGTTTAGATCTTCAGTCC
>CAZOOA010000123.1:0-4780 GCA_964581355.1 uncultured Desulfovibrionaceae bacterium
AACATTTACCTGCAGTCAGGCCCCCAACCACTGCCAAATTGTCGGTCAATCTCACTTTCCACTTCATCGGTGCACCGTTCTTTCAAAATTATTTCAGCGGTAACTAAATCCATAGGTGTAGTAAGCTTAATATTGTCTTCAATACCCGGAACAACTTTAACCTGACCGCCAATCATTTCCACCAGCATGGCATCATCACTACCAACCAGCTTTTTTTCTTTGGCTTTGACGTGTGCTTCCCAGAGGAGAGAAAAGCGAAAGCATTGGGGTGTCTGCACGGCAACAAAGCTTTCCCGGGGGGGAGTAGCCAGAACATCTCCATCCTGGCCAACCTGTTTAATCGTATCTTTTAAGGGGACTCCACATACAGCAGCCCCGTATTGCCAAGCTGCAGCGCAAACAGATTCAATCAACTCACCCCGGATAAACGGCCGGGCACCATCGTGCACACAAACGATACCTTCCGGGGGAAAGCGTTTTTGCTGCAGAGCTACAAGCCCGTTGTAGACCGTATACTGCCTTTCCTGGCCGCCTTCCACAACAAAAATATCCTCGTCTTCCGGGACAAACGGGTTCAGCACCCATTTTCGAAACATATCTTTCTCCCCCGGTGCAACAAGGATGCCGATAGGGGAAAACCGCCCCAAGCTCAGAAAAGCATGCAATGTATGAGCCAGGACCGGTTTTCCTGCCAGAATAATATACTGTTTGTTTCGTTTTTTCCCCATGCGCGAGGCTTGTCCTGCAGCAGGGATAAGTAGGGAAGTCGGGATTTTCTCCATGGTTAATCAACCTGCTTGTAGTGTATTTGCCCGGAAATAATCCTACTGCTTCATGGAGACCTTTTCCGGAAAACTGGATTTAGGTTTGGCAAAAATCATTCTACCTGCAGCTGTCTGCAGCACACTGGTAACAAGTACTTCGATGTTATCCCCGATATATCGTTTTCCACCTTCGACGACAATCATAGTTCCATCATCCAGGTAAGCGACCCCCTGGCCAGCCTCCTTACCATCTTTAATAATATGAGCCATCATTTCCTCACCGGGAAGCACCACAGGCTTAACTGCATTAGCCAGTTCATTAATGTTCAAAACTACCACGCCTTGCAGCTCGCAAACCTTGTTCAAGTTAAAGTCATTGGTAATGATTTCTCCGTCCAGATCCTGGGCCAGTTTAACAAGCTTGCTGTCCACCTCAGTTATATCTTCATAATCCTTGTTGATGATCTCAACATCAAGATCCAATTCTTTTTGCATCGTGTTCAGGATATCCAACCCTCGACGCCCCCGGTTACGCTTGAGCAAGTCCGGTGAATCGGCAATGTGGCGCAACTCTTCCAGGACAAAACCCGGAACCAGTATCTGCCCCTCAATAAATCCTGTTTTACATATATCCATTACGCGCCCATCAATAATTACACTGGTATCAAGAATTTTGGGCGGTGGTGTATTGCTCTTGCTCGGATTCCCTGAACGTTTAAGGATGGGGTTGGCAAAAAAGGAAAACTCATCTTTCCGGTTTAAGACAATGGTAACACCCAGGTAACTTAGAACCAAAGTTACAGCCAGGGAAAGGTATGGCCCCACCCAAGGAATGCGGGAAAGGGGAAAATTTAAAAGAAGCCCAATTAATAAAGCAAAAACCAGTCCCACTACAGCCAGGATAATATCCTGGGTGGGAATGGAGCGCAACTTGTTATCTGTCCAGGAGGCCAGGCGACCCAGGTTGTCGATCAGGGCTGGGGTTATAAAGTAAAATATGAATCCAAATATTGTCCCTCCCAGCGCAGGAAACCAAATACCTGTTGGCACAGGGATGGCTAGACCTGTCGTTTCAATCAAGGAAGGCACAAGCCCTTTAAATAATTCAAAACCTCCCACAAAACTGACGATGATAAAAAAAACCCGCAATATATTTTTTACCATTATTTCACCCCCTTTCAGCTTTCACGACCTTTTCTTGCTGACCTCAATCTATTTGAACTGGATAGGCCTGATTCCAAGATTAAAGCAAATATCCACTGTTATAATTATTTATACTTTCGTGGCTTTTTCCACTAATATTTATTAATTTAGGAAACGGGAACTAGAGAGGAAATGCAGAACAAGTTGTTCCGGTTTTCCACAAGCCAGTTGACTTATTATAACTTATATTTTTGTCCAAATTCAAGCAATATTATACACAGTTGACTGTTGAGCAAAAGAAATAGTTGCTTATTAAACAAAAAAGACATCTTTTTGATGTCTCCTTTATATATATCCTAGAGAAAGCTTCTCCTGGATTCCTATTAAATAAGTGAAACACCTTGTGCTTAAACTTCCTCGCCGGAGAAAAATGACTCAAGATAGTTTACAACTTCGCTGTGGTCCACCCCTTGCACCATAATTAGTTCACTTACCAAAATTTGTTTGGCCGTTTCCAACATCTTTCTTTCCCCGGTGGAAAGACCTTTTTCTTTTTCACGAATTATCAGGCTGCGGATAACTTCGGCCACTTTGAATATGTTTCCACTTTTTATTTTGTCCATGTTAGCCCTGTAGCGACGGTTCCAGTTGGTATTGGTTGCTTCATCAGGGCTGTTTAAAACCTGAAAAACCTCACCGACATCTCTTTCTGCAATCACTTCCCGCAGACCGATCTTTTCCACGTTATCCATGGGGATCATTACTTTCATTTCGCCGATGGGCATCTTCATAACATAGTACTTTTTCTTATCTCCCAGGATCTCTTTTTCCTCAATGCTTTCTATTACACCCGCGCCGTGCATTGGATAAACAACTTTATCCCCAATATTAAACATCAAGCCCGCCTTCCTCTCTCCGGAATAAAATTACACCCGTATGCAAAGCACCGCAAAAGGCTGTAGGTGTCCTTACAGATAAGTTTGTACATATTACATTGTAACACATTTATTACCTTGTGTCAAAGAAGAAGTTATTTTATCATATACACATCAAGAAGTCAATATCATTTTCTAAATTTTCTGGGGGAAAGCCAGGGCCTCAATGTACCGTTCCTGGAAGGTAGAGTCCAGGGCCGTTTCTACAAAACTTACTTCCCGGGCTAAATGGCAAGCCTCTTCCCGCTTATCCCGGTTCAGCAAAGCCAGCCTTGCTCCGTCTCCAGCCGAATTTCCCACCGAATAGATTTTTTCCGGATCGCAGGAGGGAAACAACCCAATAGCGAGGGCGCTCTCCTGGTTGATGTAGCTTCCAAATGCCCCTGCCAGGGTAATAAATTCTGGCACCTGGATCCCTCTTTGCTCCATGAGGATTTCAGCCCCCACAAAAAGAGCTGCCTTGGCCAGCTGGACAGCCCGAATATCCTGCTGATCAATGATCACATCACGGCTTTGCCCTGTTTCCCCGGACCAGGCCACAACATACTCCATCCGGCCGGAAGCTCCCTGGCGGATGCGAGAGTGCTCCAGTTCTTTCTGTAAACGTCCCCCCTGGTCGATAATCCCGGCTTTATACATTTCCGCTACCAGGTCAATAATCCCGGAACCACAGAATCCTCGAGCCGGCGTTTCAATGATGTCCGGGTACCAAGACTCCTGGCCGATAATTTTATAGCGGGGCTCCAGGTCTTCCGGGCTGATTTTCACTTTTTCTATAGCTCCCGGTGCAGCTCTCATTCCAAACTTGATCTGCGCTCCTTCCAGGGCAGGTCCGGTAGCACAAGAAGTGCAACTGAGTTTTGCCTTATTACCCAGGTCCACCTCTCCGTTAGTTCCAATATCGATATAAAGCCCCAACTCTTCTTTTTTGTGAGGCTCTTCAGCAATTAAGAGAGCTACATTGTCCGCACCAACATAACCGGAAATAAGGGGCAAGGTATGCACATAAGCAGAAGGGTTAATACCCAACCCCAGGTCCCGGGCCTTAATGTCCAGTGAATCCTTACTTGCCGGGACAAAGGGAGAACCGCCCAAATGCCGGGGGTCAAAGCCCAGGAAAAGATGGTGCATAACACTGTTAAAGACAACGGCAGCATCCAGGATGTCTTCCGGGGTGCCCCCTGCTTCTTCTGTCATCTTGTGAGCCAATCCCGTGACGGTATCGATAATCATCTGCTGCATCGTTTTCCGGTGTTCCGGTTTTTGGCCGCTGAAAGTGATCCGGGAAATAATATCCTCCCCATAGGCTACCTGGGGATTCACATCGGAAGCCTTGGCTTTTACTTCTCCAGCATCCAGGTCACAAAGATAGGCTGCCACAGTAGTGGTTCCAACATCAACAGCCAAACCCCACCTCTTCGAGCGCCCCCGTGCAGCGGGTGTTACCCGGATAATTTCTTTCTCCTTCCACATATCCGCCTGCACTTGATAATTCTCCTGCCGTATTTCGCCGGGAAGATCCTTCAAAACCAGGTAGTCAATAGCAGGCCTTAACCCACTATTTTCTTCCAGGGCCTCTTGAAGGCGCTGTGCATCTGCACGGTTGTCCTCTAAACTGGGTGGCTGGAGCTGCATGCTGAAAGCTTCAACAGCAGGCAGCAGCTTGTACTCCCGCTCCCTTCCTTCCTCCAGAATAACTTGGCGGGAACGCTGCGACTCAGGAGGCACATAGACAACCAGGTCCCCCTGCACACTGGAAAGGCAGGCCAGGCGGCACCCCTTTGCAATCTCTTCTTCCTGCAACAGCTCCTGCTCCTCGCTGGTTAGCACAGTAAGGTGTTCCTGGCTGGAACGGACATTGTAGCGGGTAAAATATCCTTCCATAATTATCACCTTACATTTGCCGCAGACCCCCGCACCCCCGCACAGGGCTTCCAG
>CAZOOA010000124.1:0-4741 GCA_964581355.1 uncultured Desulfovibrionaceae bacterium
GCTGCTCAGCGCTATTTAAAAAAAGGCAAGATAAGCAAAATTGCTTATCCAAAAAATTTTTTAATTTTTCTAGAGAATTAGCAGGAAAAACTTCAGGAGCATAGAAGTATTATTATACCCGGCATTCAAAAAAAACAATAAATTCTAACCATTGGGTCGAGCGTAACGGTTTATTATATGAATCATTATTTAAGAAAGGGGTTTTTATCATGAAACGTGTTGACCTGGTCAGGAGAGCGGCGTTAGGAGACACTATCAGAAGAAGTGCCAGGAGAAACCCGGAGAAAATTGCCCTGGTTGATGAAAAGGACCAAAGATTTACCTACCAAGAGCTTAATCAGGCGGTGAATCGCTGTGCCTGGGCCTTTTATAACGCAGGGTTCAAAAAAGGGGACAGTGTGGCGACCATTGCCATGAATTCAGGGCAGTTGTTAATTTTAATGTACGGAGCGGCCAAGGCAGGGCTGATATTTACCCCCATCAACCCTGGCTTAACCAACGAAATGATCCTGTACATTTTAAATCATTCCGAATCCAGGATGCTTGTGGTCGATGACGCGCTCTATCCCAAGATAGAGCCCGACCTGGATAAAATGGGTGGAATCGAACACAAGTTGAAGTTAAACATTGCCGGCAAAGAGGTCCCGGGCTTTAAAGATTTCTCGGAGTTTATTCAAAATGAAAAGTCTGAAGAGTTTGAAGAGGTGGAGATCTGGGAGCGGGACATCTCCAAGCTGCTCTATACCAGCGGCACCACCGCTGAGCCCAAGGGTGTGTTGGTCAGCCACCTGGCCGAGTTTGTCTCTTCCCTTGGCAACATTATTGAAGTGGATATCCGGGAATCCGACGTCTTCAATATCATGATGCCCCTGTTCCATTGCGCCATGCTTACATTGAACAACAGCGTATTTCATGTGGGTGCAACAGGGGTCGTTTTCAGGCAGTTTGATCCGCAGCATTTTTTGAACAAAATCCAGGAGGAAAAGATCAGCTGGGTTTTCGCTCTGCCCATGATGTACCGGGCCTTGTTGGGTCAGCCCAACTTAAAGGAGTTTGACCTTTCCTCGCTGCGTTTCTGCCTCTATGCCATGGCTCCCATGGACCAGGTGACCTTGGAGAAGTGCATTGAAACATTCCAGGCAGATTTTGCCCTGGGAACTGGCATGACTGAAGTCTATCCGTCCACATTCGCTTTCCGGCCAGAAGATCAGCTCCGCAAGGAAGGCCCTTACTGGGGCATACCGTCTTTGATCTACGACTGTGTTGTAGCCGACGATGATGGGAATATTCTTCCCCCGGGGCAGGAAGGGGAACTGCTTTATCGCGGGCCCGGCGTAATGCAGGGCTACCTCAAGGATGAAGAGGCTACCGAGCATTCCATGCGTGACGGCTGGTTTCACAGCGGTGATATCGGGATGTTTGATGAAGAAGGGCAGTTCTATTTCCTGGACAGGAAAAAGGACATGATCAAAACAGGCGGGGAAAATGTGCCTTCCATCAAAGTGGAAAATGCCCTGCTGGAAATGCCCGAAGTAGAGACGGCAACGGCTGTGGGTCTGCCCCATGATTACTGGATGGAGGCCATTACAGCTGTCGTTGTTCCCAAGAAAGGGGAGGAACTGACCGAGGAAAAAGTAATTGAGTGGTGCAAAAGCAAATTGTCCGGTTTTGAAGTGCCAAAAGCTGCGGTTATTCTGGATGCACTGCCCATGACGACTACCGGGAAAGTGAAAAAATATGCTCTAAGAGAGCAGTTCAAGGATTTGTACAAGGAGAAATAAGAGATTTTTTTGGAAGGGATTTTTAAACAGTTCAATTCAAGTTTATAAAAATTACTTGTACTTTGTTAATAATGAACAAGTTTTTGGTATGGCAATTATAATCGAAAAGTCGTATCAGGAAAGGGTGATCAGCTTTGTTTAAAACACGGATTACCGAGATGCTGGGAATTCGGCACCCCATTATCAAAGGCGGAATGATGTGGCTTTCTACAGCAGAGCTTGCAGCAGCGGTTTCCAATGCAGGTGGCCTGGGGATTATTTCCTCGGCCACCTATGATACAAAAGAGAAGTTCCAGGAGGCACTGCGCCAGGCCCGGTCTCTCACCGATCAGCCCTTGGGGGTCAATATTCCCCTTTTTCCAGCTATCCGCCCGCTGGATGTAGACTCTTACATCGAAGCCATGGTGGAAGAAGGGGTGAATATTGTCGAGACAGCAGGGCGCAATCCTGAAGAGCACATGGAAAGCTTTAAAAAGAACGATTTTAAGGTACTGCACAAGGTAACTGCGGTGCGGTTTGCCCTCAAAGCCCAGAAGATTGGCTGCGACGCGGTCATTATGGACGGCTGTGAATGCGGCGGCCATCCCGGTGAAGAGGATGTTGCTTCCCTGGTTCTGCTGCCCAGGGCAGCAGATGAGCTGGATATCCCGGTTATTGCAGCCGGCGGATTTGGCGACGGCCGGGGGCTTTGTGCGGCCCTGGCCCTGGGTGCCGAAGGGGTCCTGATGGGGACCCGGTTCATGGTTTCCCGGGAAGCATCAATGCATGAACAAGTTAAAGAGCACCTACTGCAGTTAAAGGAAACAGATACCAGGCTGATTATGCGCTCTCACAGGAACACCATCCGGGTAATTAACAACCAGGTAGCCCAGCAGGTCAAACAAAAGGAGTTGGAACATGCTCCCCTGGAAGAAGTTCTTCCCTTAATCAAGGGTGTGAAAGGCAGGGAGTTGATGGAAACAGGGGATATAGATGCCGGTGTTTTGGCCTGTGGGCAGGTAATCGGTTTGATCAATGACATTCCCACTGTCCAGGAGATCATGGACAAGATTATTACCCAGGCTGATGAAACCAGGAAAAAGTTGCAGGAAAAGTAGCAAAAACAGCCAACTAAATATAGGAGATTTCTGGAGGTCTGGAGGGAGTTTTATGATCGCTCAAGCCATTCTATCTTATTATCAGCCAGGGATTGGGCAGCTCGAACCGGGGGTAGCCAGCTGTTTTCTTTCTGGCATTATGCCCACGGAAAGAGCACCTCCTTTTGGCCCTTTCATAAATGCTGACCAAACCTAGCAATTCACCGGTACTAAAACAAAAAAACAATTTCAGATTAAAGGGAGATGAAACCAATGCTGAGAAATTTGGGGGAATTTTTTGCCGAAAAAGTTAGCAGGTGGCTGCCTGAGTCCCTGGTTTTTGCCTGGATCCTGACGATTATCACAGCAGTGCTGGTTGTCAGCCTGACCCCGACACAGGCGATTGCCTTGCCGACCATGTGGTACCAGGGCTTCTGGTTGATGCTGGAGTTTGCCATGCAGATGGCATTGATTATCGTGTTGGGCTATACCATCGGCATTTCAGCCCCTGTCAGTCGTTTTTTTGGCTGGCTGGCCCTTAAGATCAAGAAGCCTACAACGGCTTATGTGGTGATTTCCATTGTTTCACTAATGCTGGTCCTGGTCAACTGGGGGTTGGCGCCGGTAGCAGCTGTTTTCGCGGCTAATGTCTGCCGTAGGGTCAAGGGAATAGATTTTAGGCTGGCCTGTGCTTCTGTTTACGTAGCCCTGATTCCCTGGCATGGTGGATTGTCTGCTTCTGCGCCGCTGATGATGAACACCCCTGATAACCAGTTTATCGAAATGGGTTTGGTGGACAGCGTGATTCCCACCAGTGCCACTCTGGGAAGCACCCTGAATATTGTCTTAATCATTACCTCAGTTATTTTGATCCCGATTATTATCCGCTTGATGGTGCCCAAAAAGGCAGATGAGAGATTTGACGCCGCCCTGCAGTGGGAGCAGACTGGCAGAGACCCGGAAGAGGCTGCGACCCAAGTTCAGGCTGAACTGGAAAAGAAATCTTCACTCAGTCCCTCCGATTTGTTAAACAACAGCAAAATCTTAAACTATATCATCGTTATTGCAGGCTTTGCCTTCCTGATTCCCTACTTCGCCAATAAAGGGATTGACGGACTTGAGCTAAACACGGCCAACTTTTTCTTCCTGATGCTTGGGTTGGCCCTGCATGCCTCTCCTGCAAAGTATATTGCCGCTTTGAAAGAGGCAGTTAAGGCCATTGGTGATCTTGTTGTCCAGTTTCCATTTTATGCCGGAATCATGGGCCTTTTCATGTTTTCAGGCCTTTCGGAAGTCGTGACCCAGTGGTTTATCAGCATTTCAACAGAAGTCACCTTTCCCTTCTTTGCCTTCATTACGGCCGGTATTGTCAACCTGTTTATTCCCTCCGGCGGGGGTGAATGGACGGTCATGGCGCCTATCCTGATTCCGGCGGCCCAGGAGATGGGCGTGCCCCTCGGCAAGCTGATCATTGCTTTCGGCTATGGAGATGGTTTAACCAACCTGATCAATCCTTTCTGGACCCTGGCTTTTCTACCAGTTATGGCCAAGATTATGGATATCAGGCCCCGGGATTTCATGGGCTATGCCGTGCTGGTCTGCCTGATTTTCTTTGTCATCATCAGTGCAGCTATCTTTATCGTGCCTTAAGAAAAGAAATAATTTCTAACTTTTGAACTCATCCGGAAGATACCAAAGGAACCGTAGGTTAAATTTCCCGGTAGTTCTAAATACAACACCCTATGCTTTTTCCTTCTTGTGAAGTTGAGAAAAATCCCCTGGATGATTGCATTTTACTCCAGGGGATTTTTTTATTGGGCAATAATTTAGAAAATTTGCGAAAATCATACTTTAGTATAATAGTTTTTATAGATCATAAGTGAT
>CAZOOA010000125.1:0-1911 GCA_964581355.1 uncultured Desulfovibrionaceae bacterium
ATTTTCCCGGCAAACCGTTTCCAGCTTCTTTTCCCGGAGGAATAAAAAAAGCCGAGGAAAAAGCAGACCGAGGCTACCAGCACGATGGAAGCCCCGGTGGCAGTGTCGTACATATATGAAGCGTAGACGCCCAGCACCGAGGAACAGACACCGATCAGGGCAGCCAGGGCCAGCATGACGGAAAGCCGGTGTGTCAACAGGTATGCCGTCGCCCCAGGTGTGATCAGCATGGCCACCACCAAAACGATCCCCACCGTCTGCAGGGCTGCCACTGTAACCAGGGAGAGCAGCAGCATCAACAGGTAGTGAGTCTGCTTCACAGGCATCCCAATGGCCTGGGCCATCACCGGGTCGAAGGTGGTAAGCAGCAGCTGTTTGTAAAAAAGCAGTACACAGGCCAGCACAACTATGCCCAGCCCCAGGGTCATGAACAGGTCACCCCGGGTTACGGCTAACACGTTACCGAACAAAATGTGCCAGAGGTCGATCTGGGAACCCCGCAGGGCGGTGATCAAAACGATCCCCAGGGCAAAAAAAGCGGTTAAAGCGATACCGATGGCAGCGTCTTCTTTAATCTTGCTGTTCCGGGTGATGTAACCTGCAGCCAGGGCGGCCAGGACACCGGTGACGACCGCACCGAGAAACAGGCTGACCCCCAGCAGGTAAGCCAGGGCAACCCCGGGAAGCACGGCATGGGAAATGGCATCTCCCATCAGGGAAAGCCCCCGTAAAATAATGAAGCAGCCGATAATGCCGCAGGTGAACCCCACCAGGACGGCGGCCCAAAGAGCATTTTGCAGGAACTGGTAGCGGGCCAGGGATTCCAGGAAAAAAGACATGTTTTCCACTAAGCGCTCACCACCACCAGCTCATTAAAAGTCTCCAGAAAAGCTGCTTTTTCACAGTAGGCTATTTTCAGTATCCCCGGCTGGAGGACCTCCTCTGCCTTGCCCCAGGCGATAAGGCTGTTGCGCAGCAGCAGCAGGTTGTCGAAATAGCTGCCGGCCTTGTTTAAATCGTGGTTGACCACGAAAATGGTTTTTCCCCGGTCCCGCAAATTTTTCAACAGCTGCATGATCATCTCTTCAGACTGGATGTCGATTCCGGCAAAAGGTTCATCCAGGAATAAAAGATCCGCCTGCTGGGCCAGGGCCCGGGCCAGAAAGACCCTTTGCTGTTGACCGCCCGATAACTGCCCGATCTGGCGCTGGCGCAGGTCCAGCAGCTCCACTTCTTGCAGGGCCTGCTCCACCACCCGGTAGTCCCGGGCCCGGGGGAACCTCCACCAGGGCAGATGAGGATAGCGGCCCATCAGGACCACATCTTCCACCCGGACGGGGAAATGGAAATCGATGGTGCTGCGCTGGGGGACATAGGCAATTTTGCGGCGCACCCGTTTAACCGGCTGATTAAACATCACCACGGCGCCTTCATCAATGTTCAGCAGGCCCACCATGGCCTTGATCAGGGTCGTTTTCCCGGCCCCGTTGGGCCCGATAACCCCGATGAGCTGCCTGGAAGCAGCGGGAAAAGAGACATTATGTATAACCCGGTTCCCGTTATATGAGACAGAAAGGTTGCTCACTTCAACAACAATCTCCACAACAATTACACCTCCAACCTCTATCCGGAGCATGGTGGGCTAATAACCAGTATATTACACGCGGGGAAAATGGTGCATCCGGGAGTCGGGCCAAAACATGCAAAAGCCCCCGCCTTCAACCTGCCTGTTTGAGCTATGTTTTTCTCCATTTGCCTGACAAAGCCTGAAGGGATTTTATAATTTACATTGAATCTGTTAATATTAACAATATATGCCTGTCTTCCCGCTTGCCCCGCCGGATTGCCTTGGGGAAGTCTTCTTGGGAAACCTTCCGGGTGGGCTGGCTGTAGAAATGGATGAATGATTGA
>CAZOOA010000125.1:2011-4561 GCA_964581355.1 uncultured Desulfovibrionaceae bacterium
TGTTCAGTTCGCTTGGTCCTGATTTGACCCTGGAAAAGGTGAATGAAGATGAAGTTAAAGCCCCGCCTCCTGGCGGTGGCCGAAATGGTCCCGCCCGGCTCTGTAGTCGCCGACATCGGCACGGACCACGCCTACCTGCCGGTATTCCTGGTCCTGGAGCAAGGCTGCCCCCGGGTTGTCGCCGTGGAAAAATCGCAGCAAAACGCTGCCATAGCCCGGGAGACGGTCGCCCGCTTCCAGCTGGAAGACCGGGTTCAGGTCCGCCTGGGCGATGGCCTTCAGGCGCTACGGGAATCCGACGGGATCGAAACCGTTGTTTTGGCCGGGCTGGGCGGCAAGACCATCTGCCAGCTGCTCGGGGCGGTGGACCCGGACTACCTGCGCCAGGGTCCCCGGCGCCTGGTCCTGCAGCCCATGGGGGAAAGCGCCATGCTACGCAGGTGGCTGGTGGCCCATGGGTTTCGCCTGGTGGGGGAACGCTTGGCCCGGGAAAGAAAACGCTATTATGAAATAATGGCAGCAGAGCCCGGGCGGCAGAAGGTGGACGACCCGTTCATGCTGGAGCTGGGCCCTGTCTTGGTGCAGGAGGAAGATCCCCTGCTGGTGCCCTGGCTGGAAAAAAAACTGGCCCATTATGAACAAATCATCCAGGGGCTCAAGCGCTCGGGACATGGCGACAATACGGCACGCTTACGCTATTACCAGTGGTGCCGGCAGCAAGTGAAAGGAGTGCTGGAAAATGTTGGCTGCAGGAAATGATATCATCTCAATTCTGGAAGAAATTGCGCCGCCCCGTTATGCGCTGCCCGGTGACCCTACCGGTTTGCAGTGGGGCGATAGAAATAGGGAGGTGGGTGCTGTCCTGCTGGCCCTGGACTTTTCCCCGGCGGTGCTGGAAGAAGCCCTGGACAAAGATGCTTCTTTTATCTTCACCCATCACCCCTTTTTGTTTACCCCCCTGGCCAGCTTGGACCTGAGCAACCCCCGGGAGGCCCTAATGGTCCGTGCCCTCAAGCATGACCTGACCCTTTATACGGCCCATACCAACCTGGATACCGCACCCGGCGGGGTCAACCAGGTCTTGGGGGAGCTTTTGGGGCTGCAAAAGATGCAGGTCCTCTCCGGCACGGGCGCCGAGGAGCTGGAAAAGCTGGTGGTCTTTGTTCCTTCCGGCCACCAGGACCGGGTTCGCGATGCCATCTCCGAAGCCGGGGCAGGCTGGATCGGGGATTACAGCCACTGCACCTACCAGGTGCTGGGTGAGGGGACCTTCCTGCCCCGGGAGGGGACTTCGCCCTTCCTGGGCGATCAGGGTGTCCTGGAAAAGGTGCAGGAGTTCCGCCTGGAAACCATCCTGCCGCGCCGGATCCGCTCCCGGGTGCTGCAGGCCCTGTTCGACACCCACCCCTACGAAGAGGTCGCCTACGATCTCCATTCCCTGGAAAATGAGGGGGAGCAGTGGGGCCTGGGCCGTGTGGGCCGGCTGAACCGGCCCCTCCCGCTGAAAGATCTGGCCCGGGAAACGGCCCGCCTCCTGGATGCCCAGGGCACATTGCGCTGCCTGGGCGACCCGGAGCAGCCCGTACAGCAGGTGGCAGTCCTGGGCGGAAGCGGCGCCAGTCAAATGGACAGCGCCGTGGAAGCCGGGGCCCAGGTGTTCATCACCGGGGACATCAAATATCACGAGGCCCAGAAAGCGGCCGAGGCCGGGCTGGCCCTGATCGACGCAGGGCATGAGGCCACAGAGCGCCCCGTCCTGGATTTTGTCGCCCAACAATTGACCCGGCGGCTGCAGCAGGAGGGTTGCGAAACCGAAGTGTTTGTTTCCCGGCAAAAAAATATACACTGGGAAACGTATTGATGAAGGATAGGTGTAGACCCTATCCTTTTTTATTGTTAAAATGAAAGGGTGAGCACCGTGGAACCAATGCAGCTGCTGTGGCAGCTTCAGGAAACTGAACAAAAAATCATGCAGAAGGAAAAAGAACTGCAAAGCCTCCCCAGTGTCGCGGAATACCAGGAGAAGAAACAAACCGTTAAAGGGCAGGAAGACCACCTTGCCCGGCGGGAGGAGCAGCATCGTTCGGTGAAAAAAGAACTGTCCCGCAAGGAAATGGAACTGCAAAATGTCTCCGCAGCACTGGAAGCCTCCCGGAAAAAGCTCTACAGCGGCGAAGTTCCCAGTGTTAAAGAGCTGGAAAACCTGGAGAAAAAAGTGCAGTCCCAGGGGCGGGAAAAGCAGCAGCTGGAAGAAAAGGTGATCGAGCTGATGGAATCCCTGGAAAGCCTGGAAGAGGAACTGTCTGGCTTGCGGCAGGAAAAAGACCGGGAAACAGAAGCCCTCAAGCAGGTCCGGGCCCGGGCGAAAAAAGACTTCCAGGGAGTGCAGCAGGAACTGGAGCAGCTTAAGCAGCAGCGCCAGCAGCTGGAACAGAAGATACCCCCGGAACTGGTCGCCAAATACAGGGAACTCTCCCGGGGTGGAAAGCGCTGCATTTCCCGGGTCAAAGACAACTTTTGCGGTATCTGCAACGTTTCCCTGCCTTCCGC
>CAZOOA010000126.1:0-4540 GCA_964581355.1 uncultured Desulfovibrionaceae bacterium
TTCGCTGATGCTCATTTTATTCCCCCCAGATATTTAGTGCCGGTTTCATTATATCAAACATTTCCCCTGACAGCGATTCCAGCTTTTTGCTCACTGCTATAATATATCGAAGGTTATGATCTCTGCATACTCCCGTGGCCTGGAAGCAGACCTGGTGCAGGTAATGCAAAGGAGGTGCCGTAGAACTAGCCGCCCTGAGTTGGGAAGAAGCAAAAGCAGGAAACAGGCCAGGGTTCAGAGAAAGATCTACCGTAAAAACTGAAGTGGAAGGTTTGATTGTTACGAGTAAGCCAGCAGAAAGCCCACGGCTTTAGCCGTTGGAGTATGTCAAAGGAGAGGGGTGTTCGTGTTGAGCAGGAAGAAAACGCTTCGTCAGCTTTTAGAGCAGGATGGGATCATTCGGGTGCCGGGCGCTTACGATGCCTGGTCGGCCCGGCTGGTGGAAGCGGCCGGGTTCCCCGCTGTTTATATGACGGGATACGGGGCTTCGGCCAGCCTGATCGGCCAGCCCGATCTGGGCTTGTTGGGGATGAGCGAGATGGCCCGCCACGCGGCCAACCTGTCCAGCGCCGTGGAGATCCCCCTGATTGCAGATGGGGATACCGGGTTTGGCGGGACGCTCAATGTAATCAGGACCGTCCGGGAATACGAGCGCGGGGGTGTGGCGGCCATCCAGCTGGAAGACCAGGTGACTCCCAAACGCTGCGGCCATATGGATGGAAAAGAGATCGTCCCCTTAAAAGAGATGCGTGGCAAAATTGAAGCTGCGGCCTATGCCCGCAGTTCGCCGGATTTTTTGATCATTGCCCGCACCGATGCCCGGGCGGTGGCAGGACTGGAGGAGGCCCTGGAAAGGGCCCGGGTTTATGCCCGGGCAGGGGCGGATATTCTCTTTGTCGAGGCACCCCGCTCTGTGGAGGAGATGAAAAAGGTGGCTTCGGCCCTGGACAAACCTCTTGTGGCCAATATGGTTGAAGGGGGCCAGACCCCATTTCTCCAGGGAGAGGAACTGGAGAGGATGGGCTACAAGCTGGCAATTTACCCGGTAACCGCCTTGTTTGCAGCCACCCGGGCTGTACAGGAAGTGTTGGGAGGTCTCAAAGAAGAGGATACGACCGGGCATGCCCTCCAGGATATGGTTGATTTCCAACAGTTTAACCAGCTGATGGGGCTGGAAGAGACCCGGTCGCTGGAGCAAAGCTTTCCCAGGAAGCCTTAACAGTAGTGTGCCTCAAAAAATATAACCCATCTTCGCCAATTGATAGGGTTAACTTGAAACATCACCCGGCCTTTAAACTGCCGGGTTTTTGTCTCTGCACGGAACTTGTCAGAAAAAAGGATTGAACATTTCCTGGTTTTCTGGTAAAACTTTATAAGGGATCATCCTTGGTCAGCGCAAGAAAAAAAGGAGGCGGCCATGAAGACAGCAACGAGCAGGAACAGTTTCACCCGGAGTCTCAGCAGGCCCTACCGGTTTATCGCCGAATTTTTTCAGACTTTTCGCTGGAGGGAGCATGCACCGGCATTAATTGTCATCGCCCTGGCCTGCCTGTTTGTTTTGGCGACCTGGACGGCTGTCTACCTGGTGGATGCCGCCGCTGTGACGGAGCGAGGCGCCGGGCGGGGCATGTGGTGGCACCTGTTTCGCAACCGGGGGCCCGTGGAGTGGGTCCAGTGGCTTTTTATTTCTCTGACTTCTCTGAGTGCAGCTGCTTTCACTGGTATTTTCCGGGAACGGGGCGAGAAGGATAAAAAGTATTTCTGGGCCCTGATCGCTGTATTTTTTTTGCTCATGTTAATTGAAGATGCGGGAGATCCCCGCCACCTGGTGGCCGATTATGGTGCCCTGGTTTACGGGATCAAGCGTATGTATTCGGAAGGGGTGGTGTTCGCCCTGATCCTTTTGCCCCTGGGGATTGCCCTGCTGCGCTACTGGAAAGTGGCTGTTTGCGTCCCGCCGCAGACACGGCTCTACCTGCTGGTGGGGGGATTTCTTTATGCTGTAGCCGCCTCGGCTTCCCTGTTCCGGGAAGAGGGGGGTTTTTACAACGAACTGGGGGCGCAGTTGAGCCAGGCCCTGACAGGTGGCAATGTTCCCGGTTTTTTCCTGATGGACTTTGTGCTGGAGGAGTCCCTGGAGCTGATGGCAGCGGCCATCATCTTCGCCGGGATCATCATGTACTGGAAGAAAGGGATCGGAGCAAGGGGAGAGTGAAGAAAAGGCATAAGGGACGGATTAAGGTAAGGCTTAAGAGCTCATTAAGGAAGCCTTAACAGGTCCTCCACAGTTGAATCTTGCGCTTTTTTGCAAATCTTTTCGCCGGTCTAAATCCTTTAATGGTTCTGGCTTGATCCAGGTTAGGAAAGATTGAAAGGTTGGCCCCTTGCTGCATGTAAACATAGAAGTCCAGGAAAGGATGTTTTTCCGCAGAAAACAGGGTTTCTATCTTTTCCCCTGCCGGATTTCCCACTTTATATTCCCTTCCGTTTATGTTATAGTTAAGGATAATAAGGGAAACAGAATTGCGAAGTAGTGCCCGGGTCTTCGTCAAGCGGGGATAATAGGGAACCAGGTGAAAATCCTGGACGGTAGCGCCACTGTAAGCGGGGAGCCGATTTCCTGCAAGTCCACTGGGCCTGTTTGGCCCGGGAAGGGGGGAAATTCGGCCGGGATCCGTAAGTCAGGAGACCTGCCCGGGGCATTGCACCTTCAACCTTCGCGCCGAGAGGGGGAAGTGCGCCAAGTCCTGGTCTACAGCGTCCTTGGTCTACTGCCAAGCTGCAACGGGCCTTAGCCCTCACTCATGCGAGGGGTAAGGCATTTTTGTTTTACAGCTTCTGCTCCGGTTGTTGGAGCGGGGAGCAGGAAGCAAGTAACTTTCTACTTTCGTGAGGTAGTGAGGTTTTTCATCCCCCGCTGTAGCCAAAAGGGAAAATGACGGAAGCAAGCTTATGAGCATGCCAGCTGATAGATAGAAGCTGATAGATAGAATTGTATGGAATTCCAAAGAAGCATCGAGAAAGATAAGTTCAACAGGTAGAAGGAGGAAGGGCAAGCATGTGGCAGACAACGGTTTCTACGGCAAGGGGTTTCATATCTTTATTTTGCCCGGCAGACAGCAGCAGCCGGGGCGAGCAGCGAAAAACCCGGGACGATGCTGGAAGAACCAGGGGGGAAAGGGGCAGGTTTAAGCCAGTGTTTTTGCTTGCTTTTTGCTCCTTCTGGCTGGTGTTGGCCGCACTGGCACTGACCGGCTGCGGGGCAGGGAACGGGGCACCGGATGAACCGGCCGAACCCGAAGAAGCGCCGCCCTTTGCCCGGCTGACCGACCAGATGGACCGGGAGGTGAGGGTGCCGGATGAGCCGGAACGTGTTGTTTCCCTGTCGCCCACCAAGACAGAGATCGCCTATGCCCTGGGGCTGGGGGACCGGTTGGTGGGGGTGACCGATTACTGTAACTACCCGCCCGAGGTCGAGGATATTCAGAAAGTGGGCGGCTTTTCCGACCCCAATGTGGAGCAGATCGTGGCCCTGGAACCGGATCTGGTGTTGGCCGCTTCCATCCACCAGGAAGAGGTGGAAAAGCTGGAAGAAATGGGCGTCCCGGTGCTGGTTCTTTATGCCCGTAACCTGGAGGATATTTACCAGGGCATGGAACTGGTGGGGACAGCCACCGGCAATGAGGCAGAAGCCCGGGAACAGGTGGACTCCATGCAGGAGCGTATTGAAGCCGTCAAATCCCGCCTGGAAATGTTGGATATCGGGGAACCGGTGCGGGTCTATTACGAGGTTTACAACGATCCCCTGATGAGCGCCGGGGGCAGGACGATCATTAACGAGGTCATCTCCCTGGCCGGGGGGAAAAATATTTTTGTAGACGTGGAAGAGGAGTACCCGGTCGTCAGCGCCGAGTCCATCCTGGACAGCGAACCCCAGGTGATCCTCTTCCCCAAGTACCACGGCACGGCAGAACTTATCATCGAAGAGATGCGGGAACGTCCCGGCTGGGATGAGTTGCCTGCGGTGCAAGACGAACGGGTTTTTGGTGTGCATGATGATGTCTTTTCGCGGCCCGGCCCACGGGTTGTGGAAGCGGTGGAAGAGGCGGCAAAAATCCTTTACCCGGCCCTGTTTTAAGGCTGTTTGCGCCGGTTTTTGCTTACTGATTGAAGCATTAATTATTCAAAGTAAAGGATTGGTGCTATTGGCTCATCTTAATATCTTGTTTGAAGTAGAAACAGTGCTTGGCAAGAAGATTAGAGTCAATGGAGTAAAATTATTAATTTTAAGCACCCGGTAATGAAAAATAAAGAAGAAAAAGTAAAAACAATTTTATTCAATCCTGATGAAATAAGAAAGAGTAAAAGTGATCCGAAAGTATATTTATTTTATTTGCGTGAGGGAAAGTATTATTATACTGTAGTAGTTAAACACCTTAATGGAGATGGTTTTATCATTACTGCGTATATTACTGATAAGGTTAAGGAGGTAAAAACAGCTTAAAAATATCTGCACATTTCTTTACTTTTATAAACAAAT
>CAZOOA010000127.1:0-4474 GCA_964581355.1 uncultured Desulfovibrionaceae bacterium
AGGTGAAGGTGCTGCCCCGGCCCGGTTCACTTTCCACCCCGATGCTGCCGCCCATGAGCTCCACCAGCTTTTTGGAGATGGCCAGGCCCAGGCCCGTGCCTTCGTGCCTGCGGGTGCTGGAGGCGTCCACCTGGCTGAAGCTTTGGAAGAGCAGCGCCTGCTTGTTCCGGGGGATGCCTATCCCCGTGTCCTGGATGGAAAAAACCAACACTTCCGAAGATGGCCCCTGCTTTGGCTGCAGGGCGTCGCTGCCTGTTTGCGCGGGGGCTGCGGTGTCCTGTATTCCGCCCGGGCCTGCATGCTCTTTGCTAAGTGAAAGGATTATTTCCCCTTCATCTGTGAACTTAAAGGCATTCCCCAGCAGGTTGACCAGGATCTGCCTGAGCCGTGCCGGGTCACCGCGCACGGTTTGGGGTACATCAGGCTGGATAAACAGGAGCAGCTCCAGGCCTTTTTGCTGGGCCTGCAGGGCAAAGGAGGCTGTCGTTTGCTCTACCTTTTCGTAGAGATTGAAGTCTTCTGCCTCCAGTTCCAGGCGTCCCGCTTCGATCTTGGAAAAGTCCAAGATATCGTTGATGATGGTCAAAAGGGAGGCGGTCGAATCCCTGACCATGCCCAGGTATTCCTTTTGCTCCTCTTTCAGCTCGGAATTGTAGACGATCTCAGTCATCCCCATGATCACGTTCATGGGGGTGCGAATCTCGTGGCTCATGTTGGCCAGAAACTCGCTTTTGGTCCGGTTGGCCTCCTCGGCTGCTCGTTTGGCTTCCTGCAAAGAACGTTCTTGCTTAATATTTTGAAATCCAAAATACAATATAATTCCTAAAGATATGGTCAAGGCAATTCCATGTGTCATAATATTATTTCGAATATCCTTAGTGATGGCGAGTTGGAAATGGTTAAAGGGGATAGAGGTGGATATGCCTCCTCTTATATCCCCTTCTTTGTAACCTTGCTGAGCATGGCAGGAAAGGCAGCTCGATTCTGTAATAAGGGGAGCCATGTAGCGAAGATGCGTGGAACTATCCTCATGAGTAAAAAGTTCGTGGCTGTCAGTCACCTCTTGCTCGAACAACAAAAGGGATTCACGTTCCCAAGAATCCGGTTCATTATCGGGGTTGAGTGGTTTTAAACTGGTGATTTTAAAGGATGTCTCAGATTCATCTTCCATTAATTGTGAAATGAGGCGGGTCATAAAAGCAGGGTTGATCTTGGTCAATTGGAGATTATTTTTGGTCTCCACATCCCGTAGTGGATCAACCAGGTAAGGGTTGGGTTGAAGTTCATCTGTAACGGGCACGTAAACTCCACCCTGGATTGAATTCCATTTCCTCGTCACCACAATACTTTCAAAAAGTTTCTCGGAAACGCTAACCCCTACTTCATAATAATTATCCCTGATGTTTTTCACGGATTGTATAAATAGAAGTAGATTAACAATACTAACGGCTACTACCAAGATGATTATGTATTTTTTTGATGTATTTGGAAGTAGTTGTTTTTTAATAGGCATATGACCCATCCTACCTTTATACTAAAATAAACATAACTGCAACTTTCGACACTTTATTTACAATTCCTGCTTATGAAAAAAGGTCGCTATCTTATGCTTCGGTTAGCAGTTGGCAGAACTATCCTTTCGTGGTATCTTGAAGCAACTTTTTTTGCCCCGGCACTTTTCATGGAAATTAATCAACAGAAATTAGCGAAATCAACAGCTCTGCCCCGGGTCATGACGGACTCGTTCCTACAGGTGGTCTCTCCAATCCGGCCGGGCAAAAAAAACTACCAGCTTTCCGAGCTCCTGCTCCAGTTCTGCAAAGAGTTTAGCCGCATCGTTGAAACGCTCCTCGAGCAGGGCTTTTTCCAAAGACTGGGCCGTGCGATAGCTTTTGTCCAGCCCCAGGTTGCCCAGCTGGCCTTTTATCCCGTGGGCCAACGGGGTTGAGTTTTTACCGTCATGGTCAGCTAACAGCTTTCGGAGTTGTTCCAGATCCTTGGGGAGATCGTCCTCCAGCAATATAGTTGTCAGTTCAGCCAGCAGTTCTTTGTCACCGTCCAGTTGCCTGAGCATGGCAGCAACTTCGCTCTGCACCGCTTCCATCTCTTTTTCTGCTAAGGGGGGTAATGCTGGCTCCGGTGCTGCTGTCCCGGCGTCGCTACCGCCTACGTCCTGGGTCTGCCCAACCATCTGCTCCACCGTTTGGCAGAGTTCCTGGGCATCAATCGGTTTGGCCACATAACCGTCCATTCCCGCCGCCATAAACTGTTCTCGGTCGCCCTGCATGGCGTATGCTGTCATGGCAACCACAGGGGTACGGCCACCTGTTTTTTCTTCCAGGGCACGGATGCGCCTGGTGGCTTCCAGTCCGTCCATTTCGGGCATCTGAACATCCATCAGGACCAAGTCGAAGCATTGGGAAGTGAGAATCTCCAGGGCATGACGGCCATTGTGAGCGGATGCAACCTTCCAGCCTTGCTTCTCCAACAGCACGGTGGCCAGCTTACGGTTCATAGGCTTGTCATCCACAAGAAGAATTTGCAGGGCTTGCTTTGTACTTTCCCGCGATTCAGCGGACAGAGCTGCCGTTTGCTGTAGGAGCTTTTGCTCTTCCGTAGAAAACAGCTCCGTAATTTTGTTGATCAGATAGGAGATAACAACCGGTTTGACCACGTAGCCGTCAGCACCGACCTTCCGGCATTGCTGAGCGCTCTGCTGCAAGTCTGTAGCTAAAAGCATCAGCATTATCTTGCCTTGAAAGCCTGCTGTCTCCCTGAACTGCTTGGCCGGTTGGAAGCCGTCCCCGTCGGGCAGCTGCTGATCCAGCAGGATCAGGTTAAAAGAGCCGGTTTCCCCGCTGCTCCTTTGTAGCAAGGCCATACCTTCCGTTGTGCTTTCGGCTGTTTGCACCATAATGCCACGGCCCGTGAGCATTTTTTGCAGAATCCTGCTGCTTGTTTTGTTGCTGTCAATGACCAGGATTTTCAAATTTTGTAAATGCTTCGGCTGCCAGGCCTGTCTTGATTCGAGCTCCGGCTCCACAGCGGCGGGAAGGGCCAGGGGGATGGTAAAGCTGAAGGTGCTTCCTGCTCCTTCTTTGCTCTGCACCGCCATGCTTCCACCCATCAGTTCCACCAGTTTCTTGGAGATGGCCAGCCCCAACCCTGTGCCTGCAAATTTGCGTTCGCTGTCACTGTCCAGCTGGCTGAAGCTTTTGAAGAGAAGCTTTTGTTTGTGTTCGGGGATGCCGATGCCTGTGTCCTGGACAAAGAAAGAGAGAGCGTTGCCGCCGTCACTTTTGACCAGAGTCAAAAGAATTTCGCCCCTGTCAGTAAATTTGATGGCATTACCGAGCAGGTTGAGCAGAACCTGTTTTAGGCGGTTGGGGTCGCCCAGGATCGTGCGGGGAACGGCTTCATCGATATCATAAAGAAGTTCCAGCTCTTTGCTGTGGGCGCGCAGGGCCAGGGCTGAAATGGTTTTCTCTACCACGTCAATCAAATCAAAGGGAACCTGCTCCACATCCAGACGTTGTGCTTCGATTTTGGAAAGATCCAGGATATCATTGATGATAGCCAGGAGGGAGGAGGCCGATTCTTTGATCATTCCGGCAAACTCCTGCTCTTCCGGTCTTAGCTGTGCCTGGCAAAGTAAATCAGACATGCCGATGATCACGTTCATGGGGGTGCGGATCTCGTGGCTCATGTTAGCGAGAAACCTGGATTTGGCCCTGTCGGCTTGCTCCGCCGCTACCCTGGCTTGCAGCGCTTCTTCGCGGGCGTCCACAAGTTCCTGCTCTGCTTCAATGGCGGTGAAGGCGTTTGCCAGGATCTGGGCCACTACACTGAGGCCGTTGATCTGGCTCTGCGACCAGCACATTTTCTCCCTTACCGCGTCAAAACCGATAAACCCGTAGGTACACTTATCTGTGTAAATGGGGATGGAGAGGGCGGATTTTATGCCCATGGCCTGCAGCATTTCTTTCTCGTTCATAGCCTCCTGGGGCAGCTCTGCCACATCGGGGATGTGCACAGGGGATTTAAGCTCGAGGATCTGTTTTTTGTACCAGGGTGCCTGCTCCACCGGGTAGTTTTTGACGAACAACTGTTTCGGATCAATGTTTTCACTGCACCACTCATGGGTATTGGTAACAATTTTATAATCCTTAGAAAAAAGGAAAAGATCGCTTCTGTCAACTTTGAAGAACTGACCTATCCGTTTTAAGGTTGAGTTTATTTTGGCATCAATATTCTCCGTGCTCACCGCCACAAAGTCGGCAGCGATCCGGGCCAGCATTTCCTGTAATTTTTGTTCAAACAAAAGGGCTTCTTCCGCCTCTTTCCGCTCGGCCAGCTCATGCAACGCCTCCTCCCTGGAGGCTGCCAGGTTCTGCTGCGTGCGGTAATTGACGGCCATTGTCAAGCCGTAGGTCCACCCCAGGGTCCAGACAGCGGCAAGCAGAAAAATTACCCC
>CAZOOA010000128.1:0-4472 GCA_964581355.1 uncultured Desulfovibrionaceae bacterium
AGCATTCACTTCGCCAAGCGCTTATAGCCGCTTGACAAAGTCGCCGATACAGGGAAAGCGGACCTCCTCCAAGCGGGAAACGAATCTGAAAACCCATTTTCATCCCCTGTTATGGCCTGATAGGGCCGTGGCGGTTAGTATAAAGTTAGCCGGAACCGGTTCCGGCTTTTTTATTGTCAAGTCAAAGAGGCCAACCCGCCCCCATCCCCTGACAGGTCCCCTTAAAAGCCGAAACAATTCCGTTAAAACAGCAGGTGAACTTCCGGCAAGGCTTGCGGCTGCCGGAACTGCACCTTTTTCAGTACCCCTTTAAGCGGCACCTTCCTGATTATTTTACCACATTCTATTCTGTTTCAACAGATACTTGCCGAGCAGGAAAAGATTTTTTCCTATCTCATGGCCCGCATGGCATTTAAAACAGCCAGCAAGGCCACACCCACATCGGCAAAGACCGCTCCCCACATGGTGGCCAGACCGGCGAGCCCCAACAGAAGGATTACTCCTTTGGTGCCCAGGGCAAAGACCACATTCTGCCGGACGATCCTCCCGGTTTTGCGGGCAACTTCTATAGCTTCCACCAGCTTGGAGGGTTCAGCGGTCATCAGCACCACATCTGCCGCCTCCAGGGCCGCATCGGAACCCACGCCCCCCATGGCCACCCCGATATCAGCCCGGGCCAGTGCCGGGGCATCGTTGATCCCGTCACCGACAAAAGCAATGGTCCCTTTTCCTGCAGCGCTTCTCTCCCGCTCCAGTTCTTCAACTTGCTCCATCTTCTGGTGGGGCAGCAGCCCGGCGAAGACGCGGTCCACGCCCACCTGCCTGCCGACCTCTTCCGCCACCTGCTCCCGGTCGCCCGTCAGCATGATTACCTGCCCCACACCCAGTCTTTTTAAGTCCCGGACGGCCCGGGCTGAATCTTCCCGGATTTCATCGTCAAACACGATACTCCCCGCATATTGGCCATCGACAGCCAGGTGAACCGAAGTCCAGCCCCCGCAATCCGGCGGGCCATCCAGGGAAAAGAAAATGTCTTTTTCTTCCAGCAATTTTTCATTGCCCATCAATATATTCGCCCTGCCACGTACCAGAATAATACCCCGTCCTGGAATTTCTTCATACTGCTCCCACTCTCCATCATGTTGCTCCCATTCTCTGTCCTGTCCTGGCTTATCTTCTGCTCCAGGCGCCTGTTCCACAAAAGACCTTTTCGGTCCCGGTCCCGATCCCGGTCTTGCGGTACTTGTTTCTTGCGGCGCCGAGCTTCTTGCTGCTGCTGTTAGGCCTAAAGCCGCCCCTTGGCCTGCCCCTGCTCCTCCCCCGGCCTGCTCCCAGGCCTGCAAAAGAGAGATAGACAGGGGATGGGAGGAATGCCTCGCTGCCAGGGAACCATAATACAGCAGGTCACGTTCACTGAACCCATCCCTGGGATAAAGGCCCCGGACCCGGAAGGCACCCCGGGTCAGGGTCCCGGTCTTGTCGAAAATCACGGTATCGACCCGGGCCAGGGCTTCCAGGTAGTTCCCACCCTTGACCAGGATCCCTTTCCGGGAAGCGCCGCCGATTCCCCCGAAAAATCCCAGGGGAATAGAAATGACCAGCGCACAGGGGCAGGAGATGACCAGGAAGACCAGGGCCCGGTAGATCCAGGTGGAAAACAGCTGACCCGGAATGAAAAGGGGCGGCACCAGGGCTACCAGCGCCGCTGCCGCTACCACTGCGGGCGTATAGTAGCGGGCAAACCGGGTGATAAACCGTTCTGTCTTGGCTTTGCGGCTTTCGGCCCCTTCCACCAGGGAGAGGATCCGGTTGACCGTGGAGTCCCGGTACACTTTGGTTACCTGGATATACAGCAGGCCGCTGCTGTTGACAGAGCCGGAAAGAACCTCGTCTCCCGGACTGACTTCCCGGGGCAGGGACTCTCCAGTCAGCGCCGAAAGGTCCAAAACAGAAACGCCGCCTGTGACTTTCCCGTCCAGGGGCACCCGCTCCCCCGGCCGGACGGCGATTGTGTCCCCCACCTCAACCTGGCCGGGATCAACTTTTTGCCTGCCGCCTTCTACCACCCGGAAGGCAAAGTCGGGGCGAATATCCATCAGCTTTTGGATGGAACGCCGGGAACGGCCCACAGCATGTCCCTGCAGCAATTCGCCTACCTGGTAGAAGACCATCACCGCCACCCCTTCAGGATATTCCCCGATCGCAAAAGCGCCCAGGGTGGCGATGGACATGAGAAAGTTTTCGTCAAAAACCTGTCCCCGGAAAATGTTCCCCGCTGCCCGGGCCAGGACATCGCCACCCCAGAGCAGGTAGGCGGCAGCAAAAACTATCAACTCCAGGTTTCCCTGCAGGGGGAGAAGCAGGCCCGCTGCAAACAAAAGAGCTCCTAAGGCAAAACGCACCACCCGGAACGGGTCTTCGGCAAGAAGGCCGGCCAAGCCCCGGGAAGTCCCTTTCTGCGCTCCCGAAGCAGCCAAAATGCCCGCAGCGTCGCTGCAGGAGTTTGTACAGATACAGTTTTCATTTGTGTGTAAGTTCATAAGCTCTGGCTCCTTTTCCTTCCTGAATACCTCTCAATCCTGAAAATAGAAGTTGTGATCTAATCCTGCTCTCAGGATATGTTTATTTTCATCCTTCTGCTAATGCTCCCGAAGGGACATAAAAGTCTATCCTGAATATTCGACTGTCACATATAAATCTTGCGCTTGGCAATGCTGGTCTCGCATTTCCATACCACCGCTGGTGCTCACGCTTTGTGGGGCAGGGGAGTCCACCCCGAAAGAATGTTTCTCCCTTGTCTGTTTTTCTTGTTTGTTAACACGGTCCGCCGACATGGCTGATATGGTCCATTCCCTGGTTGAAAATGTGCTCGATATGCTCGTCATCCAGGGAATAGTAGATGACCTTGCCTTCCCGGCGGCGCTTTACCAGGCGAGCCTGCTTTAAAACCCGGAGTTGGTGAGATATGGCCGACTGGCTCATATTCAACAGAAAGGCAATATCGCAAACGCACATTTCCGCTTCGAAAAGGGCCCAAACAATTTTTATCCGGGTAGAATCACCAAACACTTTAAACAGCTCGGCCAGGTCATAGAGCTTTTCTTCAGGAGGCATCTTTCCCCTGACCTGTTCGACAACATCCTGGTGGATAATGGTGCAGTCGCAGTTCATTTCTTCTTTTTTCTCCAGGGACTTGTCCATAAAATCACCGCCGTTAGAAGATTATATATGAATATATGAGCAGCTATTCATATATCCCATAATACAAGCTCCCCGGCAGCATGTCAATAAGAACGAAAGCCTGGTTATAAAAAAAGACTTCTTTACAGCTATTTACAATCAAAAAGCCTTTAACCGACCGGGGATGACCCGAAACAGCCCGGCAGCGATGTTGCTGTAATAAAGAGAAAATGCTATAATATTTTTGATTGCAATAGTATATTGGAGCTAATTTTGTCCTATGCTTTTTTTTGTCGATATAGCACTGCTCTCGTTCTCTATCATCAACTATGGCCCGATGAAAGGGCCTATTATTTCACAGCATAGAGCATAAAAACAGGGGGGAAACAGAAAGTGGGAAAAAGGCACCGACGGAAACGGTGGATGCACCAGGGATGGCAAAAAGGAAAAGGGGTGCTTGCGGTCATCCTTGTCTTGCTGCTGCTTTTTCCAGCAACAGCAGGCTTTGCGGGAAGCGAGGACCGGGTTGTAACCCTGGGAGCTGACTTAGACCCGGGGCAAAGAATGGAAATGTTGGACTTTTTCGGGGCAGAGGAAAGCGATGTAGTTGTCCTGGAGGTAACCAACGAGGAAGAATATCTTTACCTCCAGGGTGTTGCCGGGCGTGATGTCATCGGAACCCGGGCTATTTCTTCCGTGTTCCTGGAAGTACTTCCCCCGGGCGAAGGGATCAACGTACAGACCCACAATATCACCTGGGTAACCCGGGATATGTACGCCGCAGCCCTGGTCACCGCAGGTGTCAACGACGTCCGGATCACCGCCGCAGCCCCTTTCCCCGTCTCAGGAACAGCAGCCCTGACAGGCGTGGTTAAGGCCTTTGAGGAAGCGACGGGGGAAAAACTGGAGGAAGATAATAAAAAAGTTGCCCATGAAGAATTGTTAATCCTGCGCGACCTGGCAGAAGAGTTCAACGAATCCGAGCTGTCCACGGAACTGATCCAGCGGGCCAAGGAGGAAATCCTGGAAAACCGCCCCCTGGATTATGAAGAAATTAAAGACCTGCTGCGCCGCCTCTCCCAGGAACAGGACATAGACTTGACGGAAGAACAGATCTCCCAGCTGGCCCGTTTTTTAGAACAATTTAACCACCTGGAAATCGACGTTGAACAGGTACGAGAGCAAATCACGAAAATCCTCGAGGATCCCGCCGCCCGTTCTTTGTTGGCCCGGATCCTGGAAGTGATTACCGGACTGCTCCAGCAGGTCGTGGAACTGCTGCGCCGTTAAAC
>CAZOOA010000129.1:0-4409 GCA_964581355.1 uncultured Desulfovibrionaceae bacterium
TCACCGATTCCAAAGCGGTTGGGTGCATCATGGCAGCAGGTGCATTCTCCCAGCACGCAGCCTCCTCCCCGGGATGAGTCCTCCTTTTCCTCCCCATCTTCCTCATTGTTTTCACCATGATTGTTGTTATCGCCAGTTTCTTCCTCATCGGCATCGTTATCCGTGTTATCACCGTTATCGTCATTGTTATCCCCGTTACTGCTATCATTTTCGTTGCCGTTGGTATCGTCTTCCCCATTGGCATTGTCTATATTGTCGTTTCCACCGTCGTTTTGGTTGTATCCCAAGACCTCATCATATAAATCATTCTGGTCTTCCCATGCTTCAAGAATTGTTCGGCCTCCACTGGGCTTACCTCGTAAAACTTGCACAAAACCCCGAACGATTTGAGCTGAGTTTCTGGCGGTTCGCCGGGCAGCATCTTCCAGGGTCAGATCATTGTTATTGCCGCTCATGTAATGGGAAGGGTTACCCAGCATGCCACCGGTGGAAGGTTCTTCTGTAGCTGTTCCCGGCGCTTCTTTCCAGATATCGCCCAGTGCATCCTTGTTTCCTACGTCAGCGATAAAGTCCTGGTGAAAGTCTCCCATGCCTTTAAGTATACTGAAAAAATCATCAAGGTTGCCGGATAATTCAAGACTTCTTTCCAGGTAGTAGTCCAGCAGGTAACCATCAGCCAGCACCTCATTTACAGCCAGGTTTTCCACATCTCTGTTCAGCGTATCGCACCCCGTGGTAGCGCCAACTTCCCTGATGACCTTGACAGCCAGCTTAACAAACTCTTCACTGATAAACTTGCCCAGTTCCTGGTTCAATTTCCCGGCCTCTTTTCGGTCAAGGATCTCTCCCTGCTCAGCAAAATAGCTCATGATTTTTTCATTCGCTTGCTGCAGGGCTTGTGCTGCTGCCTTTTCATTAAGTTGGATATCTTGGCAGCCTTCTTTTGTGTTGCCTTCTTCTGGTTTATCCAGTTCGTATGCAGATGCCGGGAGCGCCAGGGTCAATACCAGCAATACCACAAAAACTATACCCGCCTGCCACCGGAACCCTGTCAACTTTAATTTCTTTTGTTCCTCCACCCGCATGACTGTCAGCTCCTTTTTAGTCGTTTGTTAAGATAATTTTAGCGGGTTTTCTGCCTTGTTTCTGTGAAGACGATCACAAAAACCAGGTGATTGTAAACACAATTCACCTGGTTGAGGGATGTCCCAAAAAGCAATATCACTCACTGGAAAGATGATATGCCGACAGCAGGTTTAGTTCATTAACCCGGGCAATGGCTTTGGTCCGGCTATTTACTTTCAGTTTCCGGCAGATATTTTGGACATGTGTTTTCGCCGTGACGGTGCTGATAAATAGTTTATCTGCAATAGCTTGATTGGAAAAACCTTTGGCCAGCAGGCTCAGGACTTCCCATTCCCTGACGGTCAGGGACTTGACTTCTTCCAAAGATGGTGCCGGGTTGCTATTCTCGCAGATTTTGCTTTCCTTGATAAAGCCTTGATAAAGTTTTTCTGTGTATTCCAACAGAGGTTTGTTGTTTTCACCTTGGGGTAGCAGGGTTTGCTGGATTTTCAACATTTTCATCAACTCAAAGAGGGGCTTGCCTTCGTCGATAAAAATACGGAAGTAACCTTCACCAAAACCCATTTGAACAGCAAGATTTACGCTTTCCAAAGCACGGTCTGCCTGGTTTAGTCCTTGATAGCACAATGCCTGCAGGATGGAGTTTTCTATTTGCTGTCCCAACCCGCCCTCCTCCTGCAGCATAACGGCGATCCGCTGGGTAAGCTGCAGGGCTTTTTCAATTTCTCCCAGGTAAAGATAGACCCGGGCTAAAGTGGTGAACAAGTAGTGTTGTAAAAATGTAATCTCGTCAACTGCAGACAACTGGCAGTGGTTCAACCAGCGCTGGACCATGGACCGTTCATTTTTTTCGATAGCCAACCTTGCTTTATAGGCCTCAATAATCGATGACCAGTGGGGGGATGCTTTCTCACGGACTTTCTTCTCCAGTTTATCGATTAATTCCAGGGAGGCTTGGGGTTTGCCCATCCCGATTTGAATTTTTGATGTGGTGATATAGGTGGGTATTAATACACCCAATTCGATTTTTTCTCCACCCAGGTTGATGGCTTGCTGTAAATATTTTTGCGCTTTAACCCAATCATTTAGCTCATAATAGATTTCGCCCAGGATGGTATAACCAAAAGCAAAGTTGGGAAACTTTCCGGTTTCTTTAATTATTGGTTCAGTGGTATGGTAAAAACTGGCTGCTTCCTGCAGCCTTCCCCCTTTGACTGAACTCAACTGCAGCAAGCTGGCATTGCCGGGATTTAACGTAATCATCTGTCTCAAGCTGCCTGCCTGCATATACTTGATGGCTTCCAGGAAAGTTTCCGTAGCGCCGGGTTTTTCCAGTAAAACTGCCAGATAACCCTCGATAATTTGCACTTCACTTCTGGCGAACTCCAGAGGCGGATTACTTTCAGCCGAAGAATTCATTTCTGCACTGTCCAGAAAGCTCTGCAACTCCAGGCAGTTAGCCTCCGCTTTATAGAATTTGCCGGAAAGAATAAAAATCCAGATCTGATAGAGCCAAATCATTGGCTTTTTATGGTACATTTCTTTGGGCAAGGAGCCGATCCAGTGAGACAGGGTGGCAAGCTCTCCAGCCTGAAAAATACTCGATGCTTCTTTCTCAATCAACATGGCTGCTTCTTCGAAATCTTTTCCTTCCAGGGCATGCTGGATGGCTTCGGCGTAGAATCCGTTGTTCTTTAGCCAAAGACTGGCTTTTTTGTGCAGTTGAAAAAAGCTTTCAGGCTCATTTTGCAGTAGAAGCGCTTTTAATATCCTGGCAAAATAATGATGGTAGCGGTACCAGCAGCGGTAATTGTCCAAGGGGAGGATAAATAGATTCATCTGCTCCAGGTAATCGAGGGTTTCCCGGCTGTTATCACTGCCTGTTAAAAAATTGCATAACCGGGCGTTCATTTTTTTCAATATCGATGTTTTTAAAAGAAAGTCTTTGATCGTTTCGGGCTGGTGGATCAAGATTTCTTGATAAAAATAGTCGGCAAAATGGCGCTGCTCTTCAGCTAGATCGCTGATAAAGGTGCTTATCTTTGGAGAATTATTCATGATAATGGAAGCCAACTGCAAGCCCACAGCCCAGCCCTCTAAATGTTGGTCCAAAGCCAGCAATTCACCCGGCTTTAAAGAGACATTTTCCAGTGCCAGCTGAAAAAAGGTCTCTTCTTCACCTAAGGTAAAACGCAGGTCCTCTGTAGATAATTCCAGCAGCTGTCCTTTGGCTCTAAGACTGGCCAGGGGCAGGGATGGAGTGGCCCTGCTGATAATAAAAATATGGAAATGGGCAGACAAATGAGTCAGCAGGTAACCCAGCGAACTGTTGATCGCGGGGTCGTCTATCAGGTGAAAATCGTCAAGAATAATTGCAAAATCCTCTTTGAAACGGTTTGTTTCATTGATCAGGACAGTAAGAATGTTTTTCCAGGGAGGGGGGGTGGAAGTAGATAAAAAATCCTGGGCTTGCATGCCCAGTTGGGGGTGGATGCATTTTAAGGATTGGATGAAATAACTCCAAAATGCCACGGCATCGTTATCTTCTTTTTCCAGGGAAAGCCAGGCAGCAGGAATTTTGCTCCTGCTGGCCCAGTGGGCTGCCAGGGTCGATTTGCCAAAGCCGGCAGGAGCGGTAACAAGGGTTAACTTATGCAACATGCTTTTGTCCAGCTTGCTTAGTAATCTCTGGCGAAAAACCAGGTTTTGGCTGAGAATAGGAGGATTCAGTTTGGTGTTGACCAGTAAAGGAGGATCCGTGCACTTTAAAAATAAATTTTGCACATCAGACATACTTAGCACCTTCTTAAGTATTTTACAGGGTGTTAATTTATTTTTGAAGTAAAACGAAATTACTCAGAGCTAGTTAAACCAGCGAAGCTGTGATGACGGTTTTAGCGTTTCCAGGATAAAGGGAAGGACTAAAGAGATAAAAGGCTCACACTTGTTCCCCTGCTTCGCGGCGTGTGACGGAAAATTGCTGAACAATTACAGCAAAACTATGCAACAGTGACATTTTTTCAATTTATACCTTTATTTTATCATTTTTTTGAAAATAATCCAAAATGCATATTTCCCCCGCGTCTTCGTTTTGCACCCTTGACAGTGCATGGGAACATTTTTTTGCATAACCTTTGACTTTCTCTGGGCCGAGCCCGGTTTTTCATCCAAAAATCATACTTTCGTATAATATCTTCACGTATTGCTCTGTGATAATCTTTCCTATATATATCTTTTTTCTGTCTTAAAGGTTTATGGTTGCGTGGTTTTTGCTCACACCAATTTTTAAGGAGGCTTCATTTTATGTCCATGTTGAAGAAAAA
>CAZOOA010000130.1:0-4374 GCA_964581355.1 uncultured Desulfovibrionaceae bacterium
GTTGCAGTTATGGAGAATTTGTCATTTATATGTTGTCTTTGATATGTTGCAGTATGCTGCAGGTGGAACCGGAGCGGGACTGAAGCAGAAAAAACCTTCATATGAAGGGATTAATATAGCGGGCTTGCTTTGTGACCGGCTTTTCTACAATGAAAAAGGGAACAAAGCTTTTCTCTGGGAAAAGCTGGACCAGGCCTGAAGCAATTCTTAAAAAGATGCTTCATTCAATTTTGGAATCGAGGGATACCGGGATGGCCGTGAAGCGGGGGTTTGGAAAAACATGGTGGGGAAGTGCCTGGGTTGATGCGCTGCAGCGGATTGATTTTCATACCAACCGGCTGCCCCGTGGCAGAAGTTATGCCAATACCGGCAAAGTCCGGGAGATTCAAATTGATGCCGGGGGGCAGGTGAAGGCAAAAGTTCAGGGCACGCGGTCCACCCCATACCGGGTGGCCATCAGGCTCACCCAGTTGTCCAGCGGAGAGCAGAAAAAGGTCAAATCCCTGGTAGCCTGGGATCCGGCCCTGGCCTCTGAATTGTCACTGGGCCGCTTGCCGGAAAGCATTCTGGAGCTTTTGGAAAGCAAAGATATTTACCTTTTGCCGGAGTCCTGGGATAGCATTTCGGGCAGCTGTTCCTGCCCGGACTGGGCTAATCCTTGCAAGCACCTGGCGGCCGTCTATTATATCATCGCCGGTGAGATCGACAAAGATCCCTTTATCTTGTTCAAGCTGAAGGGCTTGAAAACCGGAGATCTGCTGGAAGCAGCTGGTTTTGCCTCTCCAGGTGATACTGACGCTGAGCAACCCGATGGAGCTTTTGCCGCCCCTGGCAGCTATCCAGTGTTCGTGTCTTGTGCCGACCTGGAAGAGGCAAGGGAAACTCATTTGCAACCGGAAAATGGCCGGAAAACCGAAGGGTCGGAACCCAAAACGGCCCCGGTCAAGGATTCAGGGTTCGAGCCGGCCCCGGGCAAAAATGCAGGATTAGAACCGGACTTGGGGTCGGAACCGGCTTCGGCCCTAGCCCCGGGGTCAGAACCGGCCCAAGCCCCGGAAACGGAACCGGGCATGGATGTGCCAGACGCCGGCCCGGATGTTTTTCTGGACCTGAGTGATTTGGTTGAAGACCGGGAGGGCGAGGCCATCTTTGCGCTTTTGCAGCCGTCTCCCCTGTTTTATCCAGGCGGCAATTTTAAAACGCTGCTGCTCACCGCCTACAGAAATGTGGCCAAGGCCGTGGAAAAACTGGCGCTGCTGGAGGATGACTGCGCCCTGGAGCAGACGGAGTATACCCTCCTTTACCCCCCTCCCACGGGGAAATCACTACAAGACTTAACTTTTTTTGTCTCTCCGCCGGATAAGGCCAGTGCCTTTGTGGAGGGGGAACAGGCGGTGAAAACCCGGAAAATTCCCTGCCGCGAGGGCGAAAAACTGGTGCCCAGAGGGAAAAAAGGTGTCCTGCTGCCGGCTGAAAGGGTGCTGGACAAATTTTTGGTTTTGCCACAAAGGCTTTCCCTGGACAAGACCTCTTCGGGGGCCGATTTTTTAAGCGCTGCAGCGGCCCTGGTCCAGGCCCTGGCCCGCTCGTTCTCCTTTGTCCCCGAGGTTCGTTGGGCCGGGGGGGACTCTGTCCGGGCCCGGGAACAGTTTATCATTGTTTATCGTCCCCTGGAACGGGGCGGGAAGCTTCGGGATGCCATGGCTCACCTGGCCGCGTTAATGCCCCCGGGCTTTATCTACCAGGCCAAAGGGCAGGCTGTCTTGCCCGGGCTAAGCGGGGTCCGGGAGTTTTTGACGATCTATCTAACCTATCTGGTTCACCGTTTTTCTGGAATGAAAGTCGATGACAAAATTAGCGCCGCTTTTTTCCGCGGGGATACCTATTGTCCCGAGCGCTTTGAGGAGCAGCAAAACGCCCGGGCTATTGCCAACTGGTTCGGTTGGCTGAACCTGGAGCCGGTCCATATTTCCCCCGTGCTCAACTTGAAACTGCCTTCCCCGGAAATCGATGCCTTCAGGCTGCAGATCCGGGTGGAAGATAAAAGAGATCCCTTGGCGAGCACAAGGCCCTTGCAGGATGTGTTTACCAGTAAGGGGGAGATTTTTTCGCGTCCGGTCCGGGAAGTGCGTCAGGAAGTGGCCCGCCAGCTGACCATTGCCGGAGAATACATCCCTGTATTGAAAAAACTGGTAAAACACAGGGGGGCCAAGCAGGCCAAGCTAAGCTCCTCTGCCGTCAGCACGCTTCTCGCGGAAGGGAAGCAGGTTTGTGCCCTTCTGGGCATCCGTGTGGCGGTGCCCCGGGAACTGAAGGAGCTGGCCCGGCCGGCTTTGGCGCTCGCTGCTCACACCGTCGAGGGCCGGGATGAGCAGGTTTCCTACCTGAACCTGGATAAAATGCTTGAGTTTTCCTGGGAAATTTCCCTGGGCGATCAGACAATTTCCCGGGAAGAGTTTATGGAGCTGGCCCGGGGGGCGGAAGGAATCGTCCGGTTTCGGGACCGCTACCTGATGCTTGACCCAGCCGAGGTCAAGAAAATACTGGACCAGCTGGAGGAGCCCCTGCCTCAACTCTCATCAACTGAAGTACTGCGGGCCGCGGTGACAGGTGACGTGGAGGGCATGCCGTTCCTGGCGGACGATCAACTGCAAAAGTTGCTGGATGACCTGGAAGGGGAGCGCACCCGGCAGGATGGGGATTTCCAGCTACCTACCGGGCTGGCGGCCGATTTGCGTCCTTACCAGGTTAGAGGGGTCCGCTGGCTCTATGCCAATTCGACCAAGGGGCTGGGTTCTTGCCTGGCGGATGATATGGGCTTGGGCAAGACAGTGCAGGTGCTGGCGCTGCTACTGAAATATAAGGAGGAGGACCGGCTGGAGCACCCGGTCCTGGTTGTCTGCCCCACCACCTTGCTGGGCAACTGGGTCAAGGAATGTGAGAAGTTTGCCCCGGCTCTGCGGGTGGGGATTTATCACGGCAACGACCGCCGCCTGGCGACCCGGGGTGTGGACCTGGTGATCACTTCCTACGGGATCTTGAGGCGCGACCGGGAGAAGTTCAAGCGCAAGCTGTGGGATCTGGTGATCATTGATGAAGCGCAGAATATTAAAAACCCCCGCACGGACCAGGCCAAAGCGGTGAAATCCATCGGGGCCAAAAGCTATATTGCCATGAGCGGAACCCCCGTGGAAAACCGGCTGATGGAGTTGTGGAGCATTTTTGATTTTATCAACCGGGGCTACCTTGGGTCCCGCCAGGACTTTTTCAACAATATGGCGGTTCCTATCGAGAAGTACCGGGATGGTGAGAAAATCCACAAGCTGAAGCAAGCCACGGCGCCCTTTTTGTTGCGACGGCTCAAAAGTGACAAAAAAGTTATCCAGGATCTACCCCAAAAGACCGTCAAAAGTGAATACTGCTTCCTGAGCAAGGAACAGGCGGCGCTGTACCAGCAGGTCACCGATTCCATGATGCAGGCCATCGAACAAGGCGAAGGGTTCGAGCGTAAAGGCCTGGTATTTAAACTGATGACTGCCTTGAAGCAGATCTGTAACCACCCGGTGCAGTATACCAAAAAAGGGACTGCCTGCAAATCCCACTCTGGCAAGGCGGAAAAAGCCCTTTCCATCCTGGAGGCCATCCTGGGCCGGGGTGAGAAGGCCTTGCTGTTTACCCAGTACCGGGAAATGGGGGAGCTGCTGCTGCAGCTTATCCGGGAAGAGCTTCAGGAGGAGGCGTATTTTTTCCACGGGGGGCTGTCCCGGAAAAAGCGCGACCAGCTGGTGGAAGACTTTCAAACCAACAAGCGGGGTTCACCGGTGATGATCATTTCTTTAAAGGCGGGAGGCAGCGGCTTGAATTTGACGGCGGCCAGTCATGTTATCCACTACGACCTCTGGTGGAACCCGGCTGTGGAGGAACAGGCCACGGACCGGACCTATCGAATTGGCCAGAAACAGGACATCCAGGTCCACCGGCTGCTCAGCCTGGGCACCTTTGAAGAACGGATTGACGAGATGATCAGCGCCAAAAAGGAGTTGGCTGAGCTGACTGTCTCTGCCGGGGAGAACAGTCTGAGCGAGCTTTCCAATGCAGAGCTCCGTTCCCTTTTTACCCTGGTGCAGTAAGATCGACAATCAGGCATTCATGAAATTTCACTTCACCAGTAGAAGGGTGATATTAATTAAAGGCGCGCGAAATTATTCTGACTAACAAGCCCGGAAAAACAGCTAATGTTGAAAAATTCCACCTTGCATAAAGCCCGAATGTATCGTAAAATATAATATGCATGCGCCCGTAGCTCAGTGGATAGAGCATCGGACTTCTAATCCGAGGGTCGAAGGTTCGAATCCTTCCGGGCGTGCCATATAC
>CAZOOA010000131.1:0-4224 GCA_964581355.1 uncultured Desulfovibrionaceae bacterium
AAAAGCTGCCCCTGCAGCCGGCTGGCAGATAAAAAACCCCAGGCAAGCCAATGCTGCGGGGGTTTTTTGGTTAAACCCTTTTTACCCGGTTACTTTTCCGGGATCAGGTCTTTCCACTGTCTGAAACCGTTTCCAATTCATCCAGGGGGACATACCATTTGGCATAGCGGGTCCCGGTCTGATCCTGGTACTCGCCCTGTTTATCCGGGACCATAACCGTGGCCCGTTTGTTGATCCGGTGGATGAAGCCGCTGAACAAAGCTTCCTGGTGGCGAAACCGTACCGGCATACCCGGGACAAAGCCGTATTGGACGGCGGCAATTTCTTGTTCAGTAGGCAGGTGGTGGTATGAGTCGTTATGCCCAAACAGACTGAAGGCAATGGTTTTGAAACGTTCCCGGCGGCAGCTGGATTCCCTGCAGCAGTGCAGTTCCACCAGGTGGCATATTTCATGTTCAAAAACCAGCTGCAGGGCTTCCAGGGCATTTTGGGCCTGGATACCGTTGACCGTCTTTTCCCTTGCCAGTTGGCCGAAATTGAACAAAAAGGCGACACCGATGCGGATTTCGTACTCTTCCTGGTGGGGTTTCAACTGGCCCAGGTTTTTGGGAAAGTGGGTTTTCCCTGCGCTGCGGGTCATCCGGCTGGAAAGGGAAAAGCGGACTGACCCGGCAAACTGCTTTGTAAAATACCCTTGCAGGAAAGAGTGGTCATAAAGTTGAAACAAATACTCCAGGTCCCCGCTGGAGATGCGGGTGATTTCTGTCCCGGTAATATTGGGCGAGTTTTGCAGCGTATGCTGGCCGACGGCAGCCCGTTTCTGGATAATATCAGAAGGGCTGTACTTTAACTGCAGCAAACCTGTTTTTTTCATCAAGATCAGGTCCTTTCCCTAAGTTGGCTGGTAAAAGATCTGTCATTGCCCAAAGCCATTTGCCTTAGCAAAGCTGTGGCGGCGGTTTTGGCGCTTCCGGAGCGCAGGAGCGCAGCGGAGAGTCGACAGGGAAGCGCGAGCACCGTCCCTTTGCTTCAGTTCACCTGTTTCCTTTATGAGCTCTGGGTGTGGCGAAAAATGGGCTGAGCGTTACCAGGGTATTATCGTCAAGATTGCTTATAATTTTCGGTTTCGTGCAGGCAAAACCCTGCTGCCGGGAAAAGAAAACTGCAGGTTTGGCCAAAGATTCCCGGCATAAAATCTCCAGGAAAAACAAGATTTAACAAAGGAAATCAGGCAGGGTTGTAGAATCTATCAGGTTAAGCAGCGGCTTCAAAAAGTGAAAGTGGTTGTGACAGGAGTTCTTTGCCGGCAACACTGCCCAGGAAATGTTTGCAGCATAATATTCAATGGAGGTTGAGCTATGGATATCCAGATGATCCGTGATTTAATTGTCGTTTACGCCGGACGAATTTTGCTGGCAGGTGTAGTCTTCCTGGTCGGCTGGATCCTGATCAAGCATCTGGAAGTATTAATCCGGGGGCGCATGGAAAAAGCGAACCTGGAAGCATCCCTGGTTTCTTTCCTGGTCTCTCTGACCCGGGCGATTTTACAGATCATTTTAATTGTCACCGTTGCTTCGATGCTGGGCCTGGAGGTGACCACCCTGATCGCTGTGCTGGCAGCAGCCAGTTTTGCCGTCGGCCTGGCGCTGCAGGGGAGTTTGGCCAACTTTGCCGGCGGTGTTCTGATTCTCTTGTTAAAACCTTTTCGGGCCGGTGACTACATCGAGGCAGTAGGCTATGCGGGAACGGTCCAGGAAATCCAGATCTTCTATACCATCCTGCATTCGCCTGACAACAGAAAAATCATTATTCCCAATGCCAACCTGTCTAACAACAGCACAGTGAATTACAGCGCCAATGATACCCGGCGGATTGATTTTACCTTTGGTGTCGGCTATGGTGACGATATCCAGAAGGTTAAGGAAGTTTTAAGGGAAATTGCTGAGAGCCATCCGCAAATTTTCAGCGACCCCCCGCCCCAGATTGTTCTGGGAGAGCATGGCGACAGCGCAATCATCTTTTACATGCGCGTCTGGTGCAGGACAGAAGATTACTGGGGCATCTACTTTGAACTGCTGGAGAAAGTCAAAGTCCGCTTTGATCAGGCCGGGATCACCATACCTTATCCCCAGATGGATGTGCACCTGCCCCAGTCGGCCAAGACAGTTTAAAGACGACGATGCAGAAAAACTGTGGGTGGATGGCCAGCCAGGCTGGAGTCCGCAGTTTTTTCTCAAAACAAATGCCTGGATGACCATAAAGTATTACTATTTGCTGGAAAAAAGGTTTTTAAAAAGTTTTTTTTCATAGGCAGGAAGCAGTGGGTTTTTTGGCGAAAAAAGTCTAAAATTTAATATGCCCGATTGCACTGGTCCCTTGCAGGTAGCCAGGAATTCTTGCAGGGGGCTAACCATTGCTTTCCCGTTAATGCAGATCAGGTATAAAGAGGTGCTGGCAAGGGCTTTTTCTGGGTAGATAAAGCATAAGAAGCACCAGCAAAGACAGTTAAGGAGGAGAATCAGAGCAGTGAAAAAACTACTTTCCACAAGCATCAGGAACAAAATTTTATTTTTGGGCTTACTACCCATCATTTTATTTGTGATGGCAGTTTTTGGTTTCTTGCTGCCCAGAACGGCCAACTTGGCCAATGAATTGATTGAACTTAACCTGACCCACAAACTGAGCGGCGACATTAATTCCGCCCACCTGTACATGGAATATCACTTTGGAGCAGTGGGCTACCAAAATGGCACCCTGGTGGACGAACAGGGCAATTCGATTGAAGGCCGGCATGCCATGGTCGACCAGATCCGGGAAGAGCTGGATATCGTTTCCACGGTTTTTGTCCGGGAAGATGATGATTTCCGCAGGATCACTACAAGCATCATGCAGGAAGACGGGGAAAGGGCTGTGGGGACCATGCTGGGTCAAGACAGTGCGGCCTATCAGCCGGCCATGGATGGAGAGCTGTATATCGGAGAGGCAGCTATATTGGGCCAAGATTACTTGACGGCCTACGACCCGATTATGGAAAACGGCAATGTCATCGGGATCCTGTTCATCGGTATTCCCCGGGCTGAAGCTGATGCCATGGCCGGTGCCGGGATCAGTTCTGTCCGAAACTATATGCTGGGCGCTACTGCAGCAGTGATCATCCTGTCCGGCTTTTTGCTCACTTACATATCCAGGCCGCTGATTAACAATATCAAGGAACTGACGGATATTATTGGACAGGGGGATTTAAGCCAGGAGGTTTCCCAGCATGCCCTGGGGTTGCAGGATGAACTGGGTTCTTTGGCCAGGGGGTTTAATTCCATGAAGGAGATGCTCAGGGAATCTTTTACCAAGACCCAGCAGAGTATGGACCAGGTCCACAGCCACAGTGAGTCTTTGGCCGCTTCCTCTGAAGAGATGAATGCCTCCCTGGAAGAGGTTGCCAGCTCCGTCAATGAATTCTCCAGCAACTCCCAGGATCTCAGCCAGAGCTCAGAAAGTATGTACAACCTGGGAAGTGAGATATCCAGCAAAGCGGTCGAAGGCAGCAAATCCATGGAAGAGATTAACGAGCAAATGGCCAATATTTCCTCCAGCGTTTCCGAGCTGCGGGAAGACATTGACTCGTTGAACGGCCTGACAGACAATATCGGGAAAATTGTCGTCACCATTAAAGATATTGCCGAGCAAACCAACATGCTAGCCCTTAATGCGGCCATCGAAGCAGCCAGGGCCGGTGAACAGGGCAGGGGGTTTGCCGTGGTGGCTGAAGAGGTGCGAAAGCTGGCCGAACAGTCGGCCAATTCAGCGGAAGAGATCACCGGCTTGGTCGGTCAGATCCAGGACCAGTCCCATGAGGTCGTCAAGCAAATGGGGGAAAGCGCAGAAGATGTCAATAAGGGTTCGGAGGTAATCGCCACCACGGGCGAAACCATCAAGGAGATCATTCACGGCATCGAAGAAGTGGTGGGGCAGATCAGCCAGGTCAATGCTGTCTCCCAGGAAATCAGCGCGGGAAGCCAGGAAGTCTCGGCCAGCGTCCAGGAGCAGACAGCAACAATGAACGAAATCGCCGGCACGGCCAACGAACTGCAGGGGCTGGTCGATGACCTGAATGAAGCCGTCGGCCAGTTCAAGTTCTAGCTTGATATTGTCGGGGCTTTTGATTTCATTGTTTATTTAGACGTTCAGATATGACCCCGGGGCGAAGATCGCTCCGGGGTTGTTTCC
>CAZOOA010000132.1:0-3699 GCA_964581355.1 uncultured Desulfovibrionaceae bacterium
TCCAGGGCGCCACATGCAGGTTTTCACCCTTCAGGTAGCGGACAGCTTCAATAATCTCCGCAGCATATGCGGTGGATTCCCCGCAAAGGCGTGCGTTGTAGAAATTCAACTCTTCTTTAATCTGGTGGCGCATGCGGTTCAAAATGGGAACCAGTTCACCCAGTTTGGTCACCTTTTCACCGCTTAAGTTCATAATGACCGGCAGGTAATAACCGGTTTCGGGGTATCCCACGGGTTGCTCAGGTCCATAGCGGCGAATCGCCTGGCTGAGCAGGATTTCCGCATAACTGGTAGCAATAATCGCTCCGTCATAAACCTTTTGAAATAACGCTATTGGGGGATTGGATTCATCCACCGCACCTTCGTATATTTCTTCAAAGGAGTTTTCCCATTCTCTCGTAACTGTGCTCATCTACTCTTACCTCCTTACTTTTTATATATTTACCATGTTTTAGAAATTTCGGTTTCGTATTTCTCGGCAGCCATCTTGTGCACCTTCATCTTCCAAGTCCGCTCTTGCAGGGCATCCATCAGCTTCTTGGAAGCTTCCATGGGATCTTCTTCCCACATGAAGTAGCCTCCGTAGACGTCCTGGGCAATCTGCAGGGCAATGCCGTCCACCAGCGGGCTGCCGGGAATGGGCGGTATAACTCCCACATGCGTGGGAACACCCAAAGTAACACACCAGCTGCCGATGGATACAGCCTTTTCGCTCATGGCTTCCGGAGCACTGGCAACAAAGGGAACCTTGGGGGTATCTACATTCCACTGCTTGGCCAGGGCGGTTACAAAGTCGTAGCAGCGGGTATTGTCCACACAGGAACCCATATGGAAAATCAAGGGCAGATCATCACCCAGTTTGTCTTTGTTGGCGTCGTTCAGGCGCTTCAGGAAAGCTTTCAGGCCGTCGCCGGCATACTTTTCAATGGCATCGCCGTTTAGCAACCCAAGCTTGCCGAAGGTTCCAGCGGCACAGCCGGTAGATACCAGCAAGACATTGTTTTTGGCCAATTCTGTGGCAATGGTGAAGTGGCTATCGTCGTGGGGCACTTTGAGGTTGTTGCAACCTGCAAAGAGGCAGACCCCTTCCAGTTCCCCGGAATCAACAGCATCGGTTACGGCCTTTATGGGGCTTTCCGGACTGAGAGCACCCAGAATATCTTCCATGGCTTCCAGGCTGAACCCTGCAACTATCTTGTGTTTCTCTTGAGGGATACTGATTTTCTCCGGATTTCTATCCTTGAAAGCTTCAATAGCGATAGTGACAATCTCCCTGGCTTTTTCCATGGCACGGGTATCGTCAAAGTCCACATAGTAAGAACTGGGAATCTTGGCGTTGGGTATGGTGGTGATAATCTTGGTGTGGTAGCACTCCGCCACGGACTGGATACCGGGCATGATACACTGCACGTCTACGACCATGGCGTCAACAGCGCCGGTCATGATAGCCAATTCCTGGGACAGGAAGTTGGTCAGCACGGGAACACCCTGGCGCATGAGCACTTCGTTACCGGTACAGCAGATCCCCATGCACTTGATGCCTTCGGCGCCTGCTTCCTTGGCCTCGGCCTGCATTTCCCTGGCGGCTTTAACGATCATCTCGCTGAGCACAGGGTTGTGTCCGTGCAGGGCAATATTAACCATTTTCTCTTCCAGGACACCCATATTGCCCTCAGAGACAACAGGTGTGGGCGTGCCGAAGAGAATATCGGACAGGTCCGTGGAAATATGCATGCCGATGTAATCGCAAAGAGCAGCCTTCAGTGCCTGGAAGACCAAGTTTACCGGGTCGGCATCCATTCCCATGTGGGTCTGGGCCATGGATTCGGCAATTGTCTTATGGATGCTGTTGGGCATAATGCTGCAATCCATCGCTTTTTCCACGCGCTCGGGGACGACAGTTGCTTGCATCCACTTGCTGTAAGTCCTTTTATCCAGGCGGCTAAACTCCTGCTCAGCCAGGTCTACCACATCTTTAAAAATCTCCAGGTCAGAGCGACCTTCTACGGCAATGTCCAGCTGGGTTGCAACTCTTTTCAACTTAGCGGGATCGGTAATGCCATAGTCGCTCTCATGTCCATCGGCAATCTCCCTCATAACAGACATGATATGCATGCCGTGGTCGCAGTGGGCAGAAGTTCCACCCAGAACATGGCGAACCAGGTTACGTGCTACAATGGTGTACGGTGCAGCACCGCAGATTCCTTTGCTTGCTTTCTTGGTAATCCGGCAGGGACCTTGAATACAGATGGTGCAGCAGATACCGGTGTTACCATAGTTACACTGGGGCTGCATGTTCAGGTAGCGGTCATAAGCCGTCTCAACCCCGCTGCCTTCTGTCTTGGCCAGAACTTCCAACGCGGCAGGGTCTATTGTGCGGTTGCGATCTTTCTCCTTCTTTTTTTCAGCCATAATAATTTCCTAACCTCCTCATGATGTATTTTCACAGGGGAACAATTGTGGATCCAAAATTACGTTTAAGGTAAATCAATAAGCCATCATTTTTGCTGTTATCAACTGCAATTTATAGCAGCGATGCCAGCGCTCAAACCACCTCCTTTGCCAGCTTCGTATAGACATCCTTCATGCCTTCCAATAAATCTTCGTCCCCAAAAGCTGCCGGATCAAGTTCCATGGAGCGAGTCCATGTTTCTTCTCTGTACGGCAAAAAGCCGATGATGTTATCATCGCCAAAATGCTGCCGGATAAAATCTTTTTCCTCCTGGCGGCGGATCTTGTTGCCAAGGACCTTAATATTTTTGATCCCCAGGTCAAGGGCGAGTTTTTGCACTACCCCAGCCGTCTTCACACCGGCACGGGTCGGTTCGGCCACAATCACAACGGCATCAACCCCCTGCGAAGTCCCGCGGGTCAGGTGTTCAATCCCGGCACTCATGTCCAGGATCACAACCCCCTTTTGGTCCAGCAACAAAGAGTTAAGCACAGAGTTAAGAAAAGAGTTTTCTTTGCAGTAACAGGCGGAGCCGCCCTGCTTAACCCCTCCCATCATTAAAAAGCGGATGTTGTTTTGCTTGATACTGTAATCTTCAATCACATCGTCCACATCGGGATTCAGGCTGTAAAAAGCCCCTCCTCCCCCGCTTTTTTCATCAATGACTTCTTTCATCTCCACCAACGGAACCAAACTTTCCAGCTTTTGGGGATCTAAACCCAGGGCAAGGCCCAAACTGGCATCGGGGTCCGCATCCACGGCATAAACATTAAACCCTTCCCGGGCAAACAAGTACACCAAATTTGCGGACACGGTTGTCTTACCAACGCCACCTTTGCCCGAAACTGCAATTTTCACCTGATACTCCCCCCACTTTTCCTTAAGCGTCCACATCTAATAGCGTTCACTCAGATTTGCGCTTTTGCAGATATAAACATCCAAAAGCAGAACATTTCTTTGATAGCCCTATTCTTAAATTGCTAATAATTCTAATTCGACAATGACGAGGAGAATCCTTCATCAACTAAAAAGTTTTCTTTTGTAAATAATTAAATTCGCTGTAATATTATCAATTCCTGCGCCAGAATTTTCTTGATATATTTTAATGACATACTCCGCACCAGCAATCTCGCCTCATAAAAACAACTGCAAAAAAAAGCAGCTGCAAAAACCTGCAGCTGCTCGTTTTACCCGGAAAGAGTAAATAACTTTAATAAAAATCGTCGTGAATATCCGTGGGCTCAATG
>CAZOOA010000133.1:0-3649 GCA_964581355.1 uncultured Desulfovibrionaceae bacterium
GGAAACATATCCCAAATTTCCATGGCCACTACGGGACGGTTGGGCATCTCCCCTTCAAAATGCAGAAACGGAAGGGTGGATTCACCTCCAACTTTTACCGTGTGGGCCCGGGTTCCGCCTTCATCCTTGGTGGCTCCGAGCACGACTTCCCTTATCTGACTTCTATATTTTTCCTTAAGAATATCAACAGCCATCGCTCTACTCCTTTCTATCGCTTTGTTTTCCGGTACTACCGGGTTTTTTATCAATGAATGAATAGTTTGCGGTTGGTTGCTTACGCAAAATTTTCTTTAGCGAACTTGGTGATCCCGTTTGCTTCCCTGGGGCCGACAATGACGTTCCAGCCGGATTCATCCTCCAGGGAACCTTTCAGGACGGCAACCAGCCCGGGGATAACGATGTTTTTGTGTTTAACCTTATCTTCCAGTCCGGCAGCCTTGATGGCCTCGGCGATGCTTTCTGCTGTATAACGGTTATCTGCATATGCTGTCAGTACGGAAGTTCCGTTGGTATTGACAGACAGGATATAACTGGGAATCCGGGTACTGCTAACTTCACCTTCCACCAGGTAGAAGGAGAGGGAGAAGTTGGTTGTGCAGTAAACCGGGGAATTCTCATCGACATCACCGATGGCATGCAGCCCGGGCTGAACCTGGGCAGGCTTTTGCGGATCGGTAAACAGGTTTGCTCTCCAGCTGAACAGGGGCAGCAGGTGCTCCCGCTTGTCAGATTTCATGACCAGCAAGCTTGTATACTTGGAAAGATAAACACCGGCCTGCATTAACTCTTCCTGCAGATCATCTTTTGAAGTAAAGGCAATGGTCGGATATCCAAAGGTGCGGAATTTTTTCCTTACAGCCTGACGGCGGATCTGGGTCATATCGGCCAGAACTTTGCTGGTTTCCCGCGAACCGGGATCCAGGACCAGTTCCTTGTAACCCAGGGCCACGACTTTTTCAACCAATTCGGCCAGGGAATGCAAGTCCTCGCCTTTGACGGCCAAGGGACATTCCTTGGACTTGGCCAGCTCGGTCATCTTTTCATAATTATCTTTGTTGGCAGCATAAACCAGAGGCTTACGCTCGGCCAGGACATCCAGGGCACCTTCCATGGCGCCGGGATCTTCACAAACCAGGACCACGTTTTTCTGGGTTTTATCCTTGACAGCCTCTGCTGCAGCCTTGAACTTGCCGGCATCACCAGAAGCATTCAGCAGGGCAACCATGTCCACTTCGTACTGCTGGCCCACACGCTCAAAGTTCAGGTCATTAATTACAGCAAGTTTGGCCTCAACATCATCGGTATCTTTTACTTCAACAGCTACAGCTGTGGGGTGGTTGAACCGCTTGTCGTGACGGAAAATTTCCGTCTCGTCCCCCATCTCTATCACATTGTCGCCGGTTCCTACTTTTACCATCTTGATGGGAGGTGCTGACGCGGAGGAAAGAGCCTCCTTAGCTTCGTCTGTTACATCGGGACAAGCATCCAGTGACGCTTTTCCATTGGCCAGAGCCATGGCGAATGCCAGACAGGTGGGATAACCACATTCCTTACAGTTGGTTTTGGGTAAGTGCTTGAAAATTTCTAATCCTGTTAAACCCATTGTTTCGACTCCTTTCTCTAATTATATTTTATTATTACATGTGAAGGCCCCAGACTTCATCGCTGCGCTCCGTCCATGGGCTCAAATTCACATACTCAAAGAGTCATCTCCTTTAATTCATTACAAAGAAAGGCAGCCGGCTTCATTGTTCGCCAGGCAAACTCGGCCAAATTCGTATCTGCTGCCTTTCATTATTTCTTACATTAGCGGATCCATGGTTAAGGCCGGATGACCTTTTTCTTCCAAGAAGGGCAGGATTTCATCTACCGACTCACCGACTGTCTCATCGGCGATCTTGTCGGGGAAATCTGCTCCCAGGCCCTGGTCTTCTGCTGATTTTTTCAAATCCTCGCCTAAGAATTCTTTCAACTCTTTGGGCATCCAGACTACCCTGGCCAAACCGCCGTCGGCACTGATAAACTTTTTGCTGGTTACATAGGTACGGCCGTGTCCCATAAAACCTGGGGTCTGCACGCCGCCACCCACTGTGCCGGCCAAGGTGGAGAAGTTCATGCCGCAGGGGGTCATACCGCCGTGCTCACGGGTGGTAATCATAACACCGTTGGCTTCGGGAACGATAGCCATGATGCACTCAAAGCAACCGCAGGAAGTCATGGGCCGGTCGATAAAGGAATACATGGAGCACTCTTCGATAGTCCGGTTACTGTTGTTATAGAAGAACTCGTTGACAGACTCCCAGATCCCCTTCTCCTCGTCGATCAGGCCTTCCTTTTTGATGGGCTGGTTGGGGCCCGTGGGGTCAATCTCGTTGGAAGCTTTGCCATCCAGCCAGCTCACTGCCCCACAAAGACCCAGGCGCTCAGGAGAGACCACGCAGACGTGGTTGGGAGCAAAGGACTGGCACAAGCTGCAGGAGTAAAACTCCTCGACGGACTCGTCGGTTAAGCCGGCCAGCCTGCGGTCACGCTGTGCGTAGACTTCCATGGCTTCATTGAGCAGCTCTTCCACTTTTTCCGGTTCAGTGTAAACAGTAACTTCCACCCGGTCCACGATTGAGGGGAAATCATCTTTATACTTGGCTATCAGCAGATCGCCCAGGTGGCGCATCTTAAAACCTTTCTCCACACAGTCCTTGCTGACCCGGTACCAGCAGATATTCCGCTGGCCTGTATGCCAGAGACCTTCACCGTAGTTGACAAAGTCGTGGATACGGCGCTCCAGCACGCTCTCAAAGTCTTCCTGCATCTTGCGGCCGAAAATCTTCACGTAGAGACCGGCACTGATGGAGGATCCTTCTTCGATTTCATCAACATCAGGGCCAACAACCTCAACTTTACCATCTTCAAGTTGGTCCTCATTAACCATACGGACCAATTCCCAGGAGGTGGTCCGCCCACCGCCGAACTCCAGGTACATATCCTTTTTCCGGATAGCCTCTCCCTCAAAGGCAGGTGCCACCGTAAAGGGTACGGGAATATCCAGGATTTTCAGCTTGATACCCCTTACCTCCAGGGCAACCTGGACCAGGGAATCGTAGTCGGGGTTGGAAATATACCAGTCGGGAATTTGCTCATCTTCAGGCAGTTCTTCAGCTACCAGCACGGGGAAGCCCAGGAAAATAGCGGCAAAGTGTGCTGCAACCTGTACTTCATCCCGCTCGCCAAAGTGCAGGACAAATGCCCGAATCCGGCGACGCTGGTAATCCCTCTGATCTTCACGCTTGCCCGCTTCTATACCACCGAAAGCCAGACCGGCGCGCAGGGCGTAGTTAACGGCATGAATTACCTGGGTAAAGTTACCCAGCGTAAAGGTAATGAAGTCGATTCCCAGCTTGAGACCGGCTTCAATGGCCTGGTCCACGACCTCATAGGCCATAAAGATCATAAAGCCTTTGGCTTGCAGGTCGCTGACAATCTTGGCCAGCTCCTCTGTGGACCTGGCTTTTCCGGTAATGACTGCCTGACCGGGGATGGTCCAGTCAACCAGGAGGATTCCGTAGCGGCGGACAACAGGGTCGCCGACAAAGCCCGTCCAGGGCGCCACATGCAGGTTTTCACCCTTCAGGTAGCGGACAGCTTCAATAAT
>CAZOOA010000134.1:0-3568 GCA_964581355.1 uncultured Desulfovibrionaceae bacterium
TGCCTGCAGGAGCCGCTCAATCAAGACGGTTTTTTTTGAGAGAGGCACGGGCTGGAAAGAACATGATCCGGAAAGAATAAGCAATTTTCTGTCTTCGGTGGATATGGTGCTCAGCAACTCCGCAGCAGGAGCAAAGATGCTGGAATTAAAGTGGGGTTATCAGGGAGATAGTGTTGTCTTGCCCAATGCATTGAGACCGGAAATCGCCGATCGCCATGTTCCGGACAGAGTGCCGCCCCGGCTGGACAGCCCTGTGCGCATAGGTGTGGCAGCCAGGCTTGTGGCATACAAGGGCGTGGCCAGCGTGGTTCTGGCGGCAAAGAGGCTGGCAGAAAGCGGCCTTAATGCCGAACTGCGCATAGCCGGGGACGGCCCGGAGGGGCGTATGCTGCAGGAGCTTTGTTCAGAGAATGAGTTGCCGGCCCGCTTTCTGGGATCAGTTCAGGACATGGCCGAATTTTACGACAGCATTGACCTGCTTGTCTGTCCATCCATAAGAGAGCCTTTCGGAACTGTGGTTCTCGAGGCCCAGGCCCGGGGATGCCCGGTGGTGTGTTCCGGAGTTGATGGTTTGCCGGAGATTGTACTGCATGGAAAAACCGGATTTGTTGTAGAACCCAGGTGGGAGATGGAAGAATACTTGGAATACGTAAGCAACAGAAAGGATATGCCGGAGGTGGTGTATTGCCCGGGCCGGGGAAGTCTGGATTCTCCCCGGGCCTTGTATCCCGGAGACGTGGCGGCAGCAGTGCGACAGGTTGTAAGTGATCCTGACGGATATTTAAGCATGTCCCGGGCGGCCAGGGATTTTGTGCTGAAGAACTTCAGGTTTGACAGCTACCTCAAGAGTTTCAGGGATTTTTTGCTTCAGGCTCAATAGTGCGTTACATTCATCTGCTTAGCCTGTTTTACCCGAAAAGATTCCAGTGTATTGAAAAGGCTTAGAGGATTGTCTCCGAGAACAACTGAATTATACAGTAAAGCCGGGTGGTAGTACAGGGTTTTGCCCCCTTTTGATCGGTATTTTTGCGGGTCTCTTCTGTCAGCAACGCGGCTTCCCAAAAAACGTTCCAGGCGCTGCAGTTCAGAGTTGTTTTGCATGAGCAGGCTGAAATTCAGAAGCAAAGCGTCTTCACGCCTTTTGAGCACATCAAGCATATGCTGGTTGTACCGGGTCCAGCACCTGAGAGCTCTGGATATTTTCGGGATTGCTGTCGGACTGAATCTTCTTCGAAAGTAATGGCTGATCACTTCTGCAGGGTGGCGGTACACCATGATCAGGCGATGAACCGGCAGAACTTTTTCCCAGTAGGTGTACGTAAGACAGGTCCTGGGATCTTTGAATCCCCACACCGGGTAATTATTTTGAATATCTGCCGCCAGTTCTTTCCCTTCTTTAAGATCTTCTTCTGAAAAAATATTTGTTTTCAAAGGGGATTGTACTTCTAAGCTGAAGACATCGCCGCAATCCAAGAGCTTTTTGTTGAGCAGTCTGGTTTCTTCACGCTCTAACTGGTTTCCGAAATCGTAGTCTTTGCTCAAATCAAATTCACCCATGTGTACACCTGCATCCATGAGCAGCCTGGAGACCAGCGTAGTTCCCGACTTATGCATACCCAGAACAATATAAACATTTTCAATTCTATCCTGCTGCATTTATTATCCACCAGTGAAGAGCAAGATCAAACTGCGACTCACTCCCAGGTTATTTTTTGATCTAACAGATTGCATAGCCTTTGATTATGATGACGGTAGTATTGGATAAGATATTCTCGGACAGAATCTTCTACGGAATGTTTATTGTACCCGATATTTCTTGGCTTTAGGTTGGCAAATTTATACTTGTTGTTGATGTTAAGGAATCTGCACGCCTTGGCTAATACCTGACCCGGGTTGCTGAAGAAATCTTCGCTTTTTATAAGGAGCAATTGTTGTTTATCAAAAAGATGTAGATATCTGTCAAGCTGCTCAGCGTAAATTCCTCTTTTGAGATAACTATGGTGTATAAAGTTTAAACTCTTATAGTTATGTTGTTCTAAAGCTGCTTCTATCCGGCTTTCTTCAGCCTGGAATGCTTCATGGGCAGGCAACAGTTCCCGCCCTTTTCTTTTTTCGTGAAAATAATGGGAGATGGCTCTTTCCACAGGATTGCGCAACAGAGCTATAAGTTTAACTTCAGGAACAAGGTTGAATATTCGCTCTGGAGCAAGTGGATTAAACAGGTATAACGGAGATGCCTCTCCTGTGATGAATCTACGGCGTTCTCCTGTATTAAATGGAAAATGCGCTCTGTACCAGGAAGTACCCTTGGCAAAGGTGTCTATCTCAGGATTTTTTCCGCCATCAAAAAAGTGCACTTCCTTGGTAAAGCTGGGCTTTACCTGCGGATGCCGGGCCAGGTATTCAAACAGGCTGGTTGTTCCGGACTTCTGAGCCCCGATTATGATAAAATCAGGCAGAAGGCGGAGGCTGCTCGTGGCCAGCCGGAAGCCGAAACGGGCTGCGCGCAGGTTTTCTTTGTAAAGAGGCATATCTTGTCAGGATAGTTAAGTAAGTTTGTCCAATACAATTCAAAAGGATCCGGTTGGTTTTCTCAAGCAGGGCAAGTAGATCTTGTATGCCTTTGAATGCAACGTCACTATTTGTTCTCTGCCGCGCTGTAAAAAACCTCATGCCGATTCATTGTCTTATCTGTTTTGCAGGAAATTGGAAAAAACTGCTTTTTTATTGAATGAGTGCAAGGGAAAATAAAGAAAAGATAGAAGCGACGCTTTGGTTGAAGTCATCCATCTCGGGTCATACCTGATAGCCTGTATTTTATCCGGATCGCTCCTGGCGCGGTTACCTCTGATGATATGGCTGGAGGACCCAGCCGGGATCATCATGTTATCTTCATATTGTACCCCAAGGTAGCGGCACAGGCGGGAAAGCATCCTGTCCGGGTTCAGGGCAAACTCTTCATATCCCAGAGTGAAGTAATTAAAGTTGTGTGTCTCAAGAAAAGCGAGCATCTTTTTGTTTTGCCTTTTCCAGCGAAGGGGAAGGGTGAATATGTTTTTGCTTTTTTTCAGATGGATGGAATAGGACCAGCTTCTGAAATCCCGGGTCAGAAATATTACCCTGAGTTCGTGTTTATTATGCAGCTCCAGGAGATATGAAGAAATTATCTTTGAGGAATCCACAAGGATCCTGTCCTCTCCGAATTCACTGGAAAATATTCTGATCAGTTCTGCATACCTGGAAGACGAAGGCAGGTTGTCCCATTGCAGCGCTTTATCCCGGATTTTTTTCCAGAAAGAGCATTTCTGCATGGCCATGCCGCATGAACAGGTGATGCCCGTGAAATTTGAGTCCGTAAAATCTGCCCGATCAGCCTGCAATATCCGGCTGACCTCGCCCAGACCGACTATCCCGGAATGAGCGCCCAGTGCCATATCCAGTATGGTTGATCCGGAGTGCCCCAGGCCGCAAATATAGACTATCTTCATTTACTTTGCCTGACCAGGTTGTTCTTCTTGATAAAGACAAAAAAGATTATCGGCTATTTTTACCACTCTGGGCAATGAGG
>CAZOOA010000135.1:0-3555 GCA_964581355.1 uncultured Desulfovibrionaceae bacterium
TTTTCATACTAAAATTTTACCTCTACTGTCTCCCGGGCGGCTTCTTCTGACACTTCAAAGTAATCTCTCGGTTGAAAATTGAAGATTCCGGCCAAAATATTCATCGGGAATACCTGAATGCTGGTGTTGTAAGCCATGACCGTGCGGTTATAGCGCTGGCGGGCATAAGCGATCTTGCTTTCAATTCCTGAAAGCTCTTCTTGGAGCAACTTAAAGTTCTCATTGGCTTTCAGTTCCGGATAATTCTCCGCCACAGCAAAAAGCGATTTTAAAGCACCTCCCAGCATGTTTTCCGCTTCGGCATTTTCTTTGACCGTTTGGGCATTTAAGAAAGCCGTCCGGGCCTTGGTGACACGTTCCAGGACTTCTCGTTCGTGTTCCACATAGCCTTTTACCGTATTGACCAGGTTGGGTACGAGGTCGTACCGTTTTTGCAGTAAGGTATCAATGTTGGCCCAGCTGTTATCAACCATGTTGCGCCTGGAGACCAAACGGTTGTAGCTGACAATAATGACAAGCAGCACCACACCCAAAAGGGCAAGGACGATGTACAATCCACTCAAAAAGTAGCACCCCCTTTTTGCTTCCTGGCTAGAATTTGATATTTCACTATTAATTATTCTCCAGAGCGGGGAGTTATCCTTGTGTTTTCCTGGAAGGATTTTGTGTCTGGTTAACGAAGTAAAAAGAGGCAGAATAAAGAGAAAAGAAGAAAAAGGGTCTTGGCCTTTTTCCAGGAACGGTATTGTGCTGCATTTGTTACCGCACAGCTAATTGTCTTTTAAAGGGAATGCTGGGCGGAGTACTTACTTTCAATGTAACTGCAAAGCCCCTATGTGATTGCGCAGCATCGCTTACAAATAGCGCTGAGCAGTTAATTGAAGTCCATTGTTTCACCGCGATCATTCTTTTCTCCGCTACAACCGGTTTCAGGTTGTAGTTTTTTTGTTTGTTTAATTACATACATATGATTAAGGAATAAAACAAACACAGGGAATAATTAGAGAAGGTTGGTGTTTATGTTTTTTTTTGCTTTCAAACTGAACAGGAAAAGGCTCTGGGTTTTACTGGTGCTCCTGCTCGGCCTTGTTCCGGGATTTTTCCCGAAACAAGAAGAACCGGCTTCTACCATTGAAGCGGTTCTGCCCCTGAATGAGCTGGTTATCGGCATTGATCCGGGACACGGCGGATATGACCCCGGCGCCAGTCAAGGCGAGTTCCTGGAAAAAGACATCGTTTTGCAGGTAGGCCTGTACCTGCGGAGCTACTTGCAGCAGGGCGGGGCTCGGGTGGTTATGACCCGGGTGGATGACAGCGATTTGTTAGCTTGTCCTGCCGGACCCAAGAAAAGGACCGATCTGTCCAACAGGCTTTACTTACTGGAAAAGGCCCAGGTCGACCTGGTGATCAGCATACATGCTAACTATATTTCTTCACCCAGGTGGCGCGGCGCTCAAGCTTTTTATCGTCAGGGTTGTGAAAGAAGCCAATCTCTTTCCCGGGTTATCCAGGAGGAGCTAATCAGGGTTCTGCAAAATACGACCAGGCAGGCAGCTGCGGGTAATTACTTCATTCTTAATGAAACTTCGGACCCTGCTGCCCTTGTTGAAATCGGGTTTTTATCCAACCCGGATGAAGCCCGTTTATTAAATTCCCCTGATTACCAGAAAAAGATCGCCTGGTCCATCTACCTGGGCATTGTTCGGCATCTGAATGAAGGACCTGTAAACTTATAACTTCACTAATTTTTTTCACCAGCTTGTAGGAATTCCCCGGGTTTATGGAGAATTAAAGAAACAATCTGAATTGCAATGAGGAGGTTTGCTTCGTGGAACCAAGTAAAGAAGCCTTATGGACAGCCCATTACGAAAAAGGTATCAAGCCAAACCTGGAGTATACTGAAAAACCAATTTTCAGCATTTTAGAACGAACGGCCAAGCGATATCCTCAAAGGAGTGCCACATATTTTAATGAAGCAAAGATGTCTTACAAGGAATTATTGGTCAATGTAAACAGGCTGGCTACGGCCCTTGCGACAATGGGAGTAAAAAAAGGTGACCGGGTCGGGATTATCCTACCCAATTGTCCTCAAGCTGTAATCAGCTTTTACGCCATCATGCGCCTGGGCTGTATCGCTGTATATTTAAATCCTGTTTTAACAGAGAGGGAATTAACCAATAAAATTAATGATGCCGGTATCCAGACACTGATCCTGATTGATATGTCCTATCGGAAAATATCTAACATCAGGGATAAAGTGCAGCTGGACAACCTGATTGTAACCCATATTCATGATTACCTGACATTCCCGTATAACATCCTTTACCCCATAAAACAAAAAAGTGATGGTCGGACTCCGGAAATTCCTCGAAAAGAAGGCATTTATGAATTTAACAAGCTGATAAAGGGTTCCCTTTCCAGTCCGCCTGACGTATCGATTGATCCAAAAAACGATGTCGCTGTTTTCCAGTATACCGGTGGGGTAACGGGCACTCCCAAGGCAGCCATGATCACACATTTTAACCTGGTGGCCAATGTCAAGCAGTTCCGGGAATGGTTTTCCGGGTGCAGGGATGGCGAAGAACGGATCATGGGTGTTGTCCCCTTTGCCCACATTTACGGGCTGACGTGTGTGATGAATTTCGGGGTGTATATCGGGGCAACTTTGATCCTGCTGCCTCGATTCCAGGTAAACCGGGTCTTGAAAACCATCAATAAGAGCCGTCCGACCTTTTTCCCGGGTGTGCCCAGCATGTATTATGCCATTAACAATAGCCCCGATGTGAAGAAGGTGGATATATCCTCCATTGACTACTGCATTTCTGGTGCTGCACCATTGCCCCTGGAAGTCCAGGAACGCTTTGAGCAATTAACAGGGGCCCGATTGGTGGAAGGTTTTGGTCTTACTGAAGCCTCGCCTGTTACCCATTGCAACCCGGTCCGGGGTCGCCGCAAGGTTGGAAGCATTGGCCTGCCAGTGCCTGATACCCATGCCAAAATTGTAGACCTGGAAACCGGGACTCGTGAGTTGGATTTAGGAGACGTGGGCGAGTTGGCTATTTCTGGCCCCCAGGTGATGAAAGGATACTGGAATCGACCCGAAGAGACGGAATTCACCTTAAAAGATGGGTGGCTGTATACCGGTGATATTGCGGAGATGGATTCTGATGGTTATTTCTTCATTTTGAACCGGAAAAAAGATATGATCATTTCAGGAGGTTACAATATTTATCCAGGGGAAGTAGAAGGTGTGCTCAACCGACACCCCAAGGTGGGGAAAACCGTAGTTGTGGGCATTCCTGACGATTACCAGGGAGAGGTGGTCAAGGCCTATATTTTCTGTAAGAGCCCCAAGATATCTTTGGTCGAAGATGAATTAAAAGACTACTGTCTTAATAAACTGGCTCCTTACAAGATCCCGAAAAAATTTGAAATTCGCAAGGATAAACCGCCCAAGAACCTTGATGGCGCCGAATTGCGCCGCTACCTGGTGAGGGGAAAGGATAGTGAAAAAGATGAAAGCGGAAGCAGCAGAACATAAGCTGCGAAGCGAAG
>CAZOOA010000136.1:0-3548 GCA_964581355.1 uncultured Desulfovibrionaceae bacterium
TACGATGCCATTGAAGCGGGATTGGAAGTTTGTAAGCAGCCTGCCATGATCAACTCTGTGCCGGCTGTCCAGGAAAAAATGGACCGTGTATTTCAATTGGCTGCCAAGTACGATGCCGAAGTTATTGGTTTGGCCATGAGTGAAGAAGGTATTCCCAAGGATGCAGAAAGCCGGGTAGCTCTGGCCATGGAACTGGTTGCCAACTGTGATGCATACGGCGTTCCAATTAATAGCCTTTATATTGATCCGCTGGTGTTGCCAGCCAATGTAGGTCAGGACCACGGTCCTGAGGTCATGGAAACCTTGCGCCAAATTAAGCTCCTTTCTGACCCGCCTCCGAAGACAGTTGTGGGCTTAAGCAACATTTCCCAGGGAACAAAAAACCGTGAACTGCTTAACCGCATTTTTGCTGTTATGGCTATGTCAAACGGCTTGGACGCGGCAATAGCTGATGGTTGTGATGAGGAATTGATTGCTGCAGTAGCAACGGCCAGGATTATCCTAAACATGGATATCTACTGCGATTCCTATGTAGATGTCTTTAAAAACCAGAACCTTTAAGTGAACAATAAAGATTGGGCTGGAAACGGGCAAGGAACAAAAAAATATCTCAATCCGACAATTTACAATAAGGAAAGAAACATTTTAACAAAAGATACTGCCTTTTCCGCTGACAATTTATACAAGAACCGAGATAGAAATGTAAGTGTTCCGGCCCATTCTTCTATTTAGTAAAGGCCATATGGAGAGGGAAGGTGAGGAATAATGATTGTTGGTGAACGAAAACCACTGGCGGAAATCGCTGAACTGCTGGAACCTTTCCAGAAAATACTGGTTTTGGGATGCGGTACTTGTGTTACCGTATGCCTGGCCGGAGGTGAAAAGGAAGCAGCAGAGACAGCTTCCGCCCTTTCTGTTTTAAGGCAGAAAGAAGGTAAGGAAGCTGAAATTGATACCCACACCCTGGTACGGCAGTGCGAATATGAATTCATAGATGACGACAAAGAAAACCTGGAAAAATACGATGTTATCCTTTCCCTGGCCTGCGGTGTTGGCGTGCAAACTATGACTACTCGTATGCCTGAAAAGATTGTCCTTCCGGGCTTGAATACCACTTTTATGGGGTATCCCCTGGAGCAGGGTGTTTGGACAGAAAACTGCCTGGGTTGTGGAAACTGTGAGCTCGGCCTAACCATGGGAATCTGTCCCATTGCCCGCTGCTCTAAAAGTATGATGAATGGACCTTGTGGAGGCTCCCAGGACGGGAAATGTGAAATTAGTCAAGATGTGGAATGTGCCTGGCACCTGATCTATGAGCGCCTGGTGAAAATGGGAATGGCTGGAAGAATGGCTGTAATCCAACCCCCGAAGGATTGGTCTTCTTCCCACCATGGAGGTCCGAGAACATCAGTAAGGGAGGATGTCAGGCTTGAAAATGGAGAGTAACCTGGAAAAAATAATGAGTGCCGGGCATTTTGGAGTTACGGGGGAACTGGGCCCACCAAAAAGTGCTAACCTGGAAACAACCCTCCATCATGCGGATGAAATGAGTAACCACGTGGATGCCTATAACATTACGGATAACCAGACAGCTATTGTTCGAACTTCCAGTATCGGAGTGGCTGCCCACCTGGTGCAGCGGGGCTTGGAACCGGTTGTCCAGATGACAGTTCGCGACAGGAACCGGATCTGCCTGCAAGCTGACCTGTTAGGTGCCGTGAGCTTTGGTGTTCGTAATTTCCTCTGTTTGCAGGGTGATCATGGTAACTTTGGAAATGAAGTGAATTGCAAAAACGTTAACGACCTGGACTCTATGCAGATGCTCCAGACGGCAAAAAACATGCGGGATGATGGGGTTTTCATCGGGGGCGATGAGCTGGAACATCCGCTGCCTAAATATTTTATCGGGGCCGTGGCTAACCCCTTCGCCGATCCTTTTGAATACCGCGCGTTGCGCCTGGCGAAGAAAGTTGCCGCCGGGGCTGAGTTTGTTCAGACCCAGTGTATTTTTGACCTGGACCGTTTTGAAAAGTGGATGGAAATGGTGCGGGAACTGGGCCTGCATAAAAAAGTAAAAATCATGGGTGGTGTAACACCAATTAAATCAGTCGGGATGGCCCGTTATATGCAGAAAAATGTTTCGGGCATGATTGTCCCGGAAGAACTGATTCAAAGGGTTAAGGGTGCTGAAGATAAGAAAAAAGAGGGTCTTAAAATTGCTGTGGAAACCATCCAGCGCTTGAAAGAAATTGAAGGGGTAGCCGGTGTTCATGTTATGGCTATCGCTTGGGAAGAGGTTGTTCCGGAGATCGTTGAAAGCGCAGGATTGTATCCACGTCCCAAAGTAGACTAACTGCTTCTTATGAGGTGTTTGATCAAGCTTTAAAGAACACATTAAGCGGGCTTTCAAAGCCCGCTTTTTATTACCCCAGTTTTTTAGTACAGTCATTAATTGTTTTCTAGGCGAGATAGTCAGTGGCATGGGCAAAACCTACCTTTTTTTTTCATGTTATGCAAAGGCATTTAGCCGCAGTTTTTTGCCGGAAAAACTGATTTTTCTTTTTTGTGGCAGGAAAAATGCCCGGGAGAAAGAAAAGGTTATTTAAAGGGGGTTCTTAATCATTGAGCAAGCAATATGTTAAAGATTTAAAAGTAGGCACCCGGGTACAGGCACAATTTGTAGTAGCGGATGTTAAAGAACTTTCTTTCTCGGCACCTTCCAAGTCCGGGGAATATTTTATTAAGCTTGTGTTAGGGGATATTAGCGGGACAATCAAGGGGATCATTTGGGATCGGTCAATGGTGACGGAACCGATCCGGCCGGACGATGTACTACTGGTTTCTGGAGAGGTAAATGATTACTATGGGCCTCAATTGGTAATCAACTATTACCAGAAAATAGAAAGGAATAATATCAACCGTTATCATTTCCAGCCTTCCTGTGAAAGAGATCCCCGAGAGATGTGGTGCAGTCTGTTACGTTTAACGTCCCAGGATGTTTCCGACCCCCATTTGAATAATCTTCTACAACAAATATTTGATGATCAACTTCTGGTAGAAAGTTTTATGATGGCTCCGGCAGGAAAAACGATTCATCATAATTATCTTGGTGGGCTTCTGGAGCATACATTGGAAGTGGTAGATGTTTGCCGGAAACTCACTGAGCTTCACCCGGGAAAGTTTAACAAACCGCTCTTAATTACAGGTGCAATTCTGCATGATCTGGGAAAAGTGGAAGAATACGATCTGGATAGCTTTACTTTTCAGCAAACGGACAGTGGACGCTTGTTAGGTCATATAAGCATTGGTATAGGAATGGTTCGGGAAATAATCAAGCAAGTGGCCGATTTTCCTGCAGATTTAAAGCTGGCCCTGGAGCATATGATTTTAAGTCACCACGGAGAAAAGGAATGGGGTTCACCGGAAGTGCCCCAGACATTAGAAGCTTTTGCCCTCTTCCATGCAGATTTGCTTAGCGCCCGTATGAAACAGTTTCTTCAGGTAATGGATCAAAATAATGAAAATGAAGCCAATTGGAGCGATTGGGA
>CAZOOA010000137.1:0-3520 GCA_964581355.1 uncultured Desulfovibrionaceae bacterium
GGAGGGACTGTCCTTTTGTGCCCCCCTCTGTGCTCCTGTGCTTTATAGAAGGGAGTTATGGCATGAAACCCGGCAATGACAAACATCGCCTGCTACTGGAAAACCTGCCTGATGCCTTTGCCTATCACCAAATCGTTACTGACGGCAACGGCAACCCGGTGGACTTCATCTTCCTGGATGTAAACCCGGCCTTTGAACAGATGACAGGCCTTTCCCGGGACAAAATTCTGGGCAAAAAGGTTACAGAGGCACTCCCGGGCATTGCAAACGCCCGCTTTAACTGGATCGACACCTATGGCCGGGTCGCGCTGGGTGGGGAAATTGCCTGTTTTGAACAGTATTTCGAACCCCTGGACCGCTGCTATGCTGTTTCGGCCTACAGCGATGAGCCGGGATTTTTTGCTGTCCTGTTTCATGATATCACCGCATTGGAAAAGAAGAAAGAAGCCCTGGAAACCCTGGTGAAGCTTACACAAAAGAACCTTCAATTATCTGTCGGCAGCTTGGATTACCAGCACCTGACAGACGACCTCCTGCAGCTGTCAGGCGCCAAATTTGTTGCGATCAACACCTACGAAGAAAACGGCACAAAAACCGTGACCCGGGCCATCTCCGGCATAACGGATAACATCCGCAGGGCATCAGAATTATTGGGCTTTGAACTGACGGGCAAAGCCTGGGATGTTATCCCCGAAAGGGACCGGTCGATCAAAGATGGACGGCTTTTGCGCTTTGCCAACCTCTACGAATCGGGCTCAGGCGCCATTTCCAGGCAGTCCGCCTTCCTGCTGGAGAAACTGTTCGGCTTGGGTGAGGTCTATGTCATAGAAATTGCCCACCAGGGACAATCCCTGGGCGACTTTATTCTCTTCATGTCCCGGGGGCAAACCATCATCACCCCGCGGAGCATCGAACTCTATGCCAATCTCGCAGGCGTTATGCTCCTGCGCAATCAGGCCGAGCAGGCCCTGCAGGACAAAGATAGTCAACAGGTTATTCTCCTGGACAATATCGAAACCCAGGTCTGGTATTTAACCGACGCAGAAACTTACGGTTCGGTCAACCAGGCCCGCGCTGATTTTTTCGGCGTGGAAAAAAAAGACATGGAAAACAAAAGTCTCTATGACCTGATGTCAACCAGGAACGAAGCCGAGATTTGCATCGCAGGCAACCAAGATGTCTTCAGCCAAAAACAAAAAATTCACAGCGAGGAGTTGGCTTTCAACGGCAGCGGGGAGCCGAGGCTTTTATCCATTACCAAAGTGCCAAAGCTTGACAGCCATAACAATGTGGAATACGTGGTCTGCTCTGCCGAGGATATCACCGAGCGCAAGCAAACAGAAGAGGCATTAAAAGCCAGCGAAGAACAGCTCAACCTGTTTTTCTCCCAATCCCTGGACGGGTTTTTCATCATGATGCTTGATGAACCCGTCACCTGGGATGAACACACGGATAAAGAAAAAGCCCTGGACTATATCATGCACCACCTGCGCATGACCCGGGTCAACCAGTCAATGCTGGATCAGTACCAGGCAAAGGAAGAGGACTTCCTGGGCTTAACACCCCATGACCTTTTCCAGCATGATTTGGAACACGGCCGCCATATCATGCGGGGGGTCTTTGAACAAGGCCGCTGGCATGTGGAAACAAAGGAACAACGCCTGGACGGCACCCCGATGTGGGTTGAAGGGGACTATATCTGCATGTATGACCCGGCAGGACGAGTCACCGGCCATTTCGGGATTCAAAGGGATATCACCGAGCGGAAATGGGCCGAACAAGCCTTGCGGGACAGTGAGGAAAAGTTCCGGTTTCTGGTGGATTATTCCTATGACCTGATTTGGATCCTGCAATCCGATGGTGTTTTTTCCTATGTTTCCCCCTCGTGGGAAGCAACCCTCGGCTATGAACCCTCCTATATGGCAGGCAAATCCTTTAAGCCCTTTGTACATCCCGAAGATGCCGCCATCTGCGAAAACTATATGTCCCGGGTCATTGAGGCCGGGAAAGCACTACCCGGGCCCCAATACCGGGTCCGGCACGCCGACGGGTCCTGGCAGTGGCATGAAGGCAATATCACCCCCGTCTTCTCCGGCGACGGCTCGTTCATGTACTTCGTCGGGGTTTCCAGGGACATCACCGAACGCAAACAGATGGAGGACACGCTGAGCTACCGGCTTCAGCTTGAAAGAGTGCTATCAGAGATATCCTCCCGGTTTCTCAACCTCCCTGCAGAACAAATCGCCGAAGGGATCGATTACACCCTGAAACGAACCGGCGAATTCTTTCAAGTAGACCGCAGCTATGTTTTCCAGTTTTCCGCAGACGAACAGATCATGAGCAACACCCACGAATGGTGCGCTGCAGGCATTGAACCGCAGAGTGATAAAATCCAACAACAGCAAGTGGAAAGCCTGCCCTGGTGGGCAGAGCAGATTCGTGCCCGTTATTACGTGCATATTCCCGACGTGCAGAAACTGCCGCCTGAAGCAGCAGCCGAACGGGAAGAATTCCAGCGCCAGGGCATTCAATCCCTGTTGACTGTGCCGCTGCGCAGCAAAAACCGGCTGATCGGCTTTTTCGGTTTCGACTCTGTCGCAGCAAAAACAACCTGGACGGAAGAAACAATCTCGTTCCTGAGAGTCATTGCCGACATCCTGGTCAACGCCTTCGAAAAAAACAGAGCCGAGCAAAAAATCACCGACTACACCTTGGAGCTGGAGTTAAAAGGCATCGAGCTTGAGGAGCTTTACCGGCAGCTGGACGTAGAGGTGGACAAAGCCCGGTACATCCACGAGAAATCGCTGCCCAAAGAGCTGCCCCGCGTCGAAGGGCTTTCCATGCAGGCCTATTACCAACCGGCCCAACGCATGGGCGGCGATTTTTACAATACCATCAAAGCAGACAACAAGCTGATCTTTTATTTATCCGATGTCACGGGCCACGGCATGGAAGGCGCTTTATTGAGTGTTTTTACCAAGGAGGCTATCAACAGCTATATCACCCTCAAACCGGAAGAGATTGAACCGGCCCGGATCCTGCGCCACCTGAACAGGCAGTACCGCCAGGAGAACTATCCGGCCGATTACTTTATCTGCATTTTTCTTATGGTTCTCGACCTGGAAACCATGGAGCTGACCTATACCGCCGCCGGCTTCCAGGAACTACCCCTGGTGCAGCGAGGCTGCGGCGAAAAACTCCGCCTTGCTGCGGAAGGACCCCCTGTTTCCTCAACCATACCCGAAGAGCTCATGGATTACACCGAAGGCAGCATCCAGTTGGCGCCGGGCACTACCATTCTCCTCAGCACCGACGGCCTGACCGAACAGGTAGCAGATGAAAAACCGTACAACGGCCGGCTGGAACAGGTCTTCTATGACCACAGCCTCCTGCCACCGGAGATGATTCTAAGCGCCATCCAAGAGGATTTCTGCCGCTTTAACCATGGCTCCCTCCAGGGTGACGATGATATCACCCTGCTTTTAATCCAGGCCAAGCCAGCAGAAACACAAAAGCTGCA
>CAZOOA010000138.1:0-3510 GCA_964581355.1 uncultured Desulfovibrionaceae bacterium
TTTTTGAAAATAAACCGGCAAACAATTGAAAAAAATCGGCATATCAACCTGCCAGAAAGGAAAGGGTCCAGTTCCAAAACTTTTGCCCATGTTGCTACGTTGTCTGATTATATTTCTACGCTGTGTGATAATTTTCCTTCCGATTAATCGAAATATTGAAAATTTTTTGATTTCCCCTGCAATTCCTTTTTCATTTTTATAATACCCCTTGTTCTTTGCTGCGGAGTTGTCCGGCAGGTATTATAGGGCAATAAATATGCATCCTTTGGGTTGTGGAGGGCATTTCTACGCGACTGGACTTAACGGATTGAACATGCAAAATGCCCTCTTTTTCGAGTTTCAGAGGGCATTTCTACGCGACTGGATTTATTAATTTTGTGGCTTTTCGGGCCGATCTGCTTCAAGCCAGAAAACCCGTTTTTATCGGCTTTGGAGCGGGTGATGGGAATCGAACCCACGCGACTGGCTTGGAAGGCCAGGGCTCTGCCACTGAGCTACACCCGCATATCTCCAGGCGCATGATCTATTATAACCATTTCTTAACCGGTGTGCAAGTCGAAAAGATGAAATTTTAGGGGGAAAATATCTCCTGGTTGGAAATCATTGCACTTTTTCCCTCTGCAGTTCGATTTCAACTTAAGCTCTCCGGTAAGCCCCCCGGTAAACAGCCCGGGGCCAAAAAGCTGCAGATTTAAATACCTCCTGCCCCCGGGTGGGGGAAACCCGGGGGAAAAACTGCAGACTGAATATCTCCAGCACCCAAAGGGGAAAATACAGCTAAAGCCTTGCAACCTTTTCCAGGCTTTCCTGCAGGCATTTACTCCATACGTGAGGTGAATTGTGATGGTCTTATCCAACCTGGCCGGACCGCTTCTATTTCTCATCGGTGTTGTTTTTATGTTTCTCCTGGTCCCCATGCAGCGAATTAGGGATTTGTTTAACGTGGGATTGGTGGGGGGACTGGCGGTTGCCTTGCTGCTCATTTTTTTGATGCAAAATGTCCTGGGATTCTGGAACTTCCGGACCATCGACCTGGTCAACCCCGGTGGTGTTCCTTTCTTCATCGCCTTGAGTTGGCTTCCTTTCATCATCGCTTTTAGCCACCTGTTAGCCCAGTATCATAACACACTGCTGATCACCCTGCTTTTGCTCGCTTTCCCCCTGGGCACCGTCCTGGTTCACCTCATCTTTCTTTACAGCCGATCCCTGGCTTACAGCGACTGGAATCTCTTGTTAACCTTTTTCGTCTCCCTGGCCATTCACCTGGCCCTGACCCTGTATCTTTATCTCACCGGGCGCCTGGAAAACTTTAAAAAGGCAGAAATTACATGAGTTCGCGGCTTGATTTGAAACAATTATCCGGCTTGTGAACTTTCTCCGAAGTGCATCTTTAGTGCATCCTTTTGACTTCTTTTTTTTATAAGGCAGGAGTTAACCAACCATCTTTCGATCATCACGTTTTAAGCAGGATTGAAAAGTAACCCAATCTTGCAAAAACGCAGGAAGCTCGGAAAATGGAGAACATACCCGATAAATGCCGGGCAACCAGTAAAAACTGCAGGGTTTTGTTTCGTCAAGGTCAAAATCGGCCAGGCTCTCGGAATGGATGATTACAGTTTTCCCGGAAGCGATGGCCATTCCCAGTTCTGTATGTGTGCCTTTTTCCCCCGGAAGAAGCACAATCACCAGTTGGGCATCAAGCACCCCACAGGCCTCCTTCACAGCGACAAACCGCATGGCTTTTTCCCCCTGCCCCCGGACATTACCATGTTCTGTCCAATCATGGGTCTGCTCCAATCCCCAGCTTTTGAGGATTTGGGCCAGCTCCCCCACACGGGTTTCATTTTCCAGTTTAGAAGCAATAAAGAATTTCATCTTCCTTTTCACCTCCAGGCTAGCAGATTTGTTTGCAACCATCTGGTCATATGATATTCAATCATGCCCATATTGTGACTTGCATATAAAGATAAATTTTAAACCGGTTTTTCTGGCAACTATCTGCTGACAAGCCCTGCCAGATCAATGATTGGTAACCTGGTTCAACAGACGTGAATATGTTAAAGCAGACTGGAGGGTGAAATGCAAGAAACGAAATGCAAGAAAGTGGGCGAGAAAATGTTTGACTTGGAGATTGTTGAGGGCATTTCTGCCATTGTGATTATTATTGCCCTGGTCCAGGTGGCCAAAAAAACTGGAATGAAAACGAAATACGCCCCGCTTATGTCTTTGTTATTGGGCATTTTGTTCTCTTTCGGGTATAACTATTTCGCTGAAACAACCTGGTATATCGCCTTGATTACCGGCATAAAGCTGGGTCTATCTGCCGTAGGCACATATTCCAGCATAAAAAATTCCCTGGAAAGTCTTTGGCAGCAAAAAACCGGAACTGGCTGATCCCGGCATTATTTTCCCAGTATTTATTCGGCAAAAAAATATTGCCGTCTCAGGCACAAAATCTGCTCAAAACAATACAATGATTATGGAAATGTATCTTATTAAAGGAGTGGGTGTCTACTATGCAAAAGCCAAATTCGGAGAAAGAAGGCTACACGGAGAACAGGGCTTCTTCTGAACGAAGACCCTATGAAAACGGGACCGCGGAAGAACAAAAAAAGATGGAGATGGAAAGTTACCCTGCGGCCAATGCGATTTCCCCGGAAACGATCAAGGCCGTAGCCGGCAACCCTGAACTGCTGCAAAATGTGTTTAACCAGGCCCTGGAGGGCAGATCCCGACATAAAACTCAGTTTTGCTGCTGCCCTGAAAATCTATTCTTTATTATCCTGTTCAGCAATGTCTGGATCACCAATCAAAACGCTGCCTGTATCAACAAATGCTGATCATAAAAGCCAAGGTTTGGTACTAACCTCCAAACGCTATCGAACCCCGGGCAGCAGAAAGGCGGGACCGAGACTGAAAAGCGGATACTCTACCAGCTAAGTTCAAATCTTATTCTTGCTGCTTCTTCAATAATTTTTCGTATTCATTTAACTTGCGGTCCAACTCCTGGCTCTTTTTGATGACTTCATCATCCAGAAAAGTGCCTTTCTGCTGAACCAACTCCTGCAACTGCTGGCGTAATTGTTCAATGGTCTTGGCAAGATTGCTATGCTCCAACGTCTGCACCTCCATGATCAGCTTTCCCTTTATGCAGCTTTTTACCCGCCGCTGACCAAAAAAAGCGGGGCCCTTTCATCGCTTGAAAGGACCCCGCTTTGCTCGTGCCTTTATGGAAAGCTTTTACTGCCTGGTCTGCCAGCCTGAAGGTGCAAACAAACCTGCTGGAACTGTAACTGATTCGAACCCTCTCAGCAGATACTCAACCGGCAGACAGTCTTATCCCTGTGTTGTTGTCTTTTCCTGGCAAGACAGCATTCGTTTTGCGCTCCTTTGCCACCGTTGAAAACAATAAGCGGGCCTTGATAACCAAGGAGGCCCGCTTCAATTCTTGGAAATGGTCGGGGCGACAGGATTCGAACCTGCGACCCCCTGCTCCCAAAGCAGGTGCGC
>CAZOOA010000139.1:0-3321 GCA_964581355.1 uncultured Desulfovibrionaceae bacterium
CAAGGCGTCGTCTACCCGCACAGAAATATTAAAATTGCTCAATTCCCCGCCAAGGCGCTTGCTGTCAATAAACTCCATAATATCGGGGTGATTGTACTGCAGGGTAGCCAGGCTGGCTCCCCTGCGCCGCCCCCCCTGGCGGATCTCGTTGCTGACCTTGTTATAAATGGAGAGAAAAGAAATAGGCCCCGAGGCCTGGCCACCTGTACTGCTGACAATAGCTCCCTTGTGGCGGATTTTGCCAATAAAATACCCCACACCGCCGCCGCTTTTTTGAATTAGGGCGGAATGCTTTAGTGTTTCAAAAATGCTGTCCATGGAATCTTCAATGGGCAGCACAAAACAAGCCTGGAGCTGCTGCACAGGGGTTCCCGCATTCATCATGGTGGGACTGTTGGGGAAAAACAAACCCGCTTCCATTACTCTCTGGAAGAGAAACGCCAGCTGTTCATCCACTGTTCCATCGTAGGTGGCAATATCCCTTGCAACCCTTAAGAGCATACCTTCCCAATCTTCGATAACAGCACCGGTTTCATCACGGCGATAATATCGACTTTCAGCCACTTTAAGGGCATTTTCCGTGGGTTCTACCGGCTCCAGTCTTTCTGCAAATTGGACTAACGTTTCTAGCTCAACTTGATCCTTAAAACGCTTTTTTACCAAAGAAGCTATATCTTCAAATTTTTTTGAGATTGGATAACCTTCTTCCTGGATCATTTTTGCCACAAAGAACCATCCCCCTTGCTTTGCTTTTCGTTTCTATACATTGAGCAGTTTATTAACTAACGATTAATCAATGATAAAGTGCCTTTTTTAGCCTCGTACTATCCAGCGGAAAAAGTCATTGACATAAAAAAGAAACGGCTGTCCCTTGGTATCCTCTTTGCCCTGCAGGCGCAGCAGTTCCCTGATTATCCTATCCCGATCCCACATTTCAATGGAGCGAAGTTTGCCCTGCTCCAGTTCTTCGTCCGTAAAAGATCCGTTGTTGATAATGATCCCATGGTCACAGTCGTGGTCTACCATGGCTTTTTCCAGGCGGTTGAAAATTCGGGGGCTGATCCCTGATTCTTTTTTTTCCACCATAACGGCATATTTCTTGCCATCTTTTTTCACCAGGGCATCGGGTGATAATTTGGCAGGAGGCTGTTGCTGTTCGTCTTCCTGCTTCATCTTCCCGGCAATCTCCTCTGGCTGTTCTGCCTGTTCTTCTACCGGTACATCTTCCTGGCTGGAACTGCCTTCAGTTTCTTTCGAGGCCTCCCGGGCAGCATCCCTGACGGCTTCTTCAACTTTTTTTTGGGTCAAATCATCAGCAAATCCGACCTCTTCCTCATCTTCGAAAACCGGAACGTATCCAATCATTTGCAACAAAGTAGGAACAAACAGCTTAAACTTGGCCAGGCTTAGTTCATCTATTTCGTTAATCCGGGAATAAACAATTCTTTTATACCTCAAGTCATCCCGGTAGTTAAGGACCATAATAAAAATCAGAACACCCAATACGATGGGAACAAAATATATAAGTACTTCCACCGCCGTTCCCACCATAACCAGTGCATCCAGCGTTCGACCCAAGATCATTGAAAGAAAATCCATGCCGACCTCCACAAACCTTTATAACCTGATTTCTTCAGACTTTAATCGATAATAACTTCTAACTGCAAAGCCCTTTTATTACTGCGCCATACTCCTCGAAGCAGGAAGCAGGGGGACGGTTCTGCTGCTTCCCCCCTGCTTCGCATCCAAGTAACTCTGAGCAGATACGGAATCACAACTGTGCAATACTACTCAAGGCCTGTCCGCCAGCCTTCAATTTCTTTTTCGACAACTTTAGCCCTGTTGTCAACGCTTTCCAGCAAAAAAGCTTTTCCTCCAGGATGAAGTTTTTCAGATGCTCATCCCAGTCTACTGTTCTTTATTTGTGGTTGCCTATATTCATCCCATAGGGTTGCACATAGCCCTTTTCGCTGCCTTCCAGCAACAGATCCATGGTCATACCGGCCGTAGCGATAATTAACTTCATACATTTTTTTGCATGGTCTTTACATAACCAGTTATCATGATAGCCTTCCGTCAATACCGCACAGTCCAGGTTGCCAAAAGACTCCTGGAAACGATTCGGGAGCTGGTTAAAGAATCGATATAATCCCGGGTTCCCGTAAAGGCTGTCAACCCTTTCCTCCATACTCCCTTGAAAAGGATCTTTCCGCCCATGAACCAAGCCCAGGGCAGCCATGCCGCCCAAAAGTGCCCCGCAAGCACTGCCATACACTCCAATCCCTCCACCAAATCCCGTTACCAGGGCTACACTTTCCCGCGGCAGGCCGGGGTCTTCCAGTTGATCATAAACAGCCAGGTAAACACTTTCTCCACAGTTCAGTCCCTGTTTAAAATTCTGGGCTGCACGTTCCTTCGCCTGTTCAATTACCTCATTGCGTTCCAACAGGTTCACCCCTTTAAATAATAATCGCGGCTCTGGGGAGCCTTGGGAGGCGGAAACTCCCTTACTATGCTAATTCCATTGTAAGCGAAAAAAAAGCTCAAGTCCAACCATAATTAATCTTCTCCATGACCTCTGTCCGGGTAAAGAAATAAAAACAAATCATAGTGTATATATTCCAATAATCATCAAAAGAACAAACATAGCAAAAAGGAGAATGATACCAAAATTGAAATTGTGTATATTGATATAATAATAGAGACTCTCGTCTTTATGGTCGTAATCCACTTTAATAAAGACAAAAAATGCATAACGAAAAAACCTGCGCCCTGCGCGTAGGGTAGCTGTAAATGCTTTCATCCAACCCTGATAAAGTGTTTCTCTTAGAAAAAGGAATGATTGGATTAAATGCCTACCCAAACCTGTCAACACTACCTGATCAAACGTACTAAAACCTTTAAATACGCGAAGCGCAGGATCATTACTTTTAACCCAAAAGCTTTCTGCTGATTGATCAAGGATTTTCCCAGCCCCGGTATAAGCTCGGAATAACAATGTCAATAGCAGATAAATAGCTGCAGGAGCAGATTTTTGATCCCACCTTGCCACCTGTTGACTGACCCGGCTGAGTGGGTTGATGCTTTTCACCAGCAAACCCTCCACCCCCGCCTCCACCAGTTTAGCCGCAAAGGTGTAAACAGCACCCAATACCTTCAGGGAAGGCTCAATAATTGCAGGCGAAAGCCGTTCATCCCAGCGGGCCACCTGGTGACTAAATCGGTCCAAGGGGGTAACCGGCCTAACAATGACTGTATCGACCCCGGTTTCCACCTGGGTTCCCAGGAAGGTAAAGGCGCTGCTTAGCCCTTTGATCGCCG
>CAZOOA010000140.1:0-3320 GCA_964581355.1 uncultured Desulfovibrionaceae bacterium
GGCCAGCACCCGGTGGTCAAGGATCGTAACCATTTTTGAAGAGTAAACAGTCACTAAAAAATATATTTTTCAACATGCAAAACCAAACAGCCTTTGTATCGTTTTAACTAGAGGATAATGTTTCCATTTAAAAACAGTGGGGTGGTTTTTATGGCATTGACACCTGGATTAAAAAGTTCAACGAGGCTTGAGGGTATTGACTTGCAGCGTTTCAAAAAAATCTTGTTTTGGGTCATCTGCGTGCTTCTACTGGTCGGGGCGACAGGGTGCAGAGGTGACTTAGAACAATCGGGACAGGACCAGGCCGGTAACGGGGAAAAGGCTGTTCCATCAGCGCCTTTGGCCCTGAAAATGGATTTTGCCCGTTACCAGGAGGTGCCGGCAGACTATTCCCCGGTGGTGGAACCCTACGCAGTTGAACCGAGGCTGGCCAACGTGACTAACAGGGATTTGTTTTACCTCTCCCCCGAAGCGGAGCGTATGCTGGAACAAAACGGCTTTGTTGTTGTTCCAAATTACTACCGGGAATTCTTTATGCTTTATGAAATGAACCGCTATGAGCCGGTGCCGAGCTTTATTACCACCGACTCCATGCTGCACAACTACCACCTCTTCTTTAACTACTTACTCAGGGTTACAGAAAAAGAAAAGCTGGTGCCTGAACTAAGAGAGCTTAGTAAAGCCATGCTCTCAGACAGTGAAGTACAGTACGAAGCTCTTAAGGGCACGGAATGGGAAAACGCTGCCAGGCGGAACATGGGCTTTTTTGCCGTGGCGGGCAGGTTGCTGGATGAAAACATGCCGGGCCCCGACGCGGTAAAAGAAGTTGTGGAAGAGGAGCTCAAGCTCATCGAAAGCCGCTCCGGCATCGAAGTTTCCCCGCTCATGAATATGGGGCAGGATCTCGATCCTTTTGATGCGCTGAAGGAAGATTACTCCCAGTACATACCCCGGGGCCATTATGATGGTGATGAAAAACTGGAGGCCTATTTTCAAACCATGATGTGGTACGGGCGCATGACCTTCCGGTTGCAGAGCGAGGATGAAACCAAATCGGCCGTTTTGATCACCCTGGCCCTGGCAGAAGGGGACAACAGCGTCCGCTGGGACAGAATATACCAGCCCACCTGCTTTTTTGTGGGAAAGACCGACGACCTCTCATTCCTGGAGTACCGGGAATTGCTGGAAGAAATATACGGCAGCGGAGCCGGGCTGGGGGAAGTCAGCGCCGGCGGGGAAAAATGGAATACATTCATGCAGGAGGCAGTAGAACTCGAGCCCCCGCAGATCAACTCCATTCCCATCTTCGATGAGGATTTACTGCCTGACCGCCAGCACGAAATTATGGGTTTTCGCTTTATGGGGCAGCGCTTTACCCTGGACGCCTCCATTTTCCAGCGGCTGGTCTACCGGGAAGTGGGAGAAAACAACCAGGGCGAAAGGAGGATGTTGCCAAGGGCACTGGACATACCCGCGGCCATGGGCTCACAAGAAGCTTACACCATTTTAGAGGAAGAAAGTGATACCGATTACAGCGGCTATCCTGAAAACATGCAGAAAATGAGGGACTATATCAGCACCCTGGACAAAGATACCTGGGTGCAAAACCTCTACTGGGGCTGGCTGTACACCCTCGATCCTCTGCTGGGTGAAAGGGGGGAAGGTTATCCCTCCTTTATGCAAAACACGGCCTGGACCAGGAAAAACTTAAACACCTTCCTTTCAAGCTGGACCGAGCTCAAGCACGATACGGTCCTCTATGCCAAGCAAGTTTACGCGGAAATGGGCGGAGGGATGGAAGGGGTAGATGACCGCGGCTACGTGGAGCCCAATCCTGAGCTCTACGCCCGCCTGGCCGCCCTGGTCAAGATGACACGGGAAGGCCTTGACTCCCGCGATCTTTTGGAGATGCGCGATTACGAGAGCCTGCAGCGGCTGGAGCAGCTGGCCCTTTTCTTAAAGGAGATTTCGAAAAAACAGCTTTCCAACATTCCCCTTACCGACGAAGAATATGACCTGATTCGTTCTTACGGCGGGCAGCTGGAGCACTTCTGGCTGGAGGCCCTGCGGGATAAAGGCGTGGACCACCGTTCCGCCATCTTTGATAATCCGGCAGCCCTGGTGGTCGATGTGGCCACCGACCCCGGCGGCCAGGTTCTGCAGCAGGCGACAGGGCATATCTTCGAAATCTATGCGGTGGTTCCTGTTGAGGGCAGCCTCAGGATTGCCCGGGGCGGTGTCTTTTCACATTACGAGTTTGCCTGGCCATTAGAAGACCGCCTTACCAACAAAAAATGGCACGAGCTTCTGGACACGCACCAGGCGCCACCCCTGGCCAGGTGGACTGAAACCTTTATCGTCCCATGAAAATGATTCGGCTTACAGCGGCCTTCATTTTAACGGCACTGCTCCTGTTCCGGCTTGCTGCACCGGGCACGCAGCAAGCCGGCAGCAGCGGGGAGTTTAAACATTTCCAGGGTTTCAGGGAAGCCCGCCTGAAACTCCCGGAAAAGCAGGAATACCCCTGCCCGGGGGAACCGGTGGAACCTTTGGAACCGGGGGAGCAGCCTCCTCTTTACGCATACAGGCTGGCCCAAACCATCCAGTTTGACCTGGACGGGAGCGGCACGCCAGAAAAATTCACGCAGCGGGACGGCAGGCTGACAGTGGAGGCCGTCCCGGGCACTGTCTGGGAGTCCCCCCATGACTGGTGGGTGGAATACATTTTTATCGGTGATGCTAACAACGACGGTTCGCCGGAACTCAATCTCATTGTCTGGAAAGAAGGAAGCTTTGGCCCCCAAAAGCCCTTCTGGGTGGAAGAGGAAGAACCAGGCGTAAATAACCATCTTTTCATCTTCAATCTGGAAGAAGGCAAGATCAGGCCGGTCTGGCAATCATCCAGACTGGATCGTCCCAACTACCGGGCTGCCCTTCTTGATCATAACGGCGACGGCCAAAACGAGCTGATGGCCCTGGAAGGCTGTTACAACGACCCCTCGCTGCAGAAAGTCACCCTGTGGACCTGGAACGGCTGGGGATTTTCACGTATAGAATAACTTATTTAGCTCAATATTGCAGTCAGTAAGCGTGTTGTTATGTTTATTTCTACAGCTCTTTGCTCTTTTGAACAAGGATGTCTTTACTATAATAAAACCACAAATGTCTTTGAAGGAACAGTGCTGTATCGGCTCTCCTTAGCCCCGGGGGGAGCAAAACAAAATGGGGATAGCTGCTGTGCACAATGATTCTCCCATGCATAATCCAGGCAGGTTTGAACTATGGCGCCGCTTTGCATGTATGACAACGCCTATTTATTG
>CAZOOA010000141.1:0-3143 GCA_964581355.1 uncultured Desulfovibrionaceae bacterium
CCTGTCAAAGGCCCCGGTCCAGCAGGTGCCCAGGCCCAGGGAAACCGCCCTTAATACCATGTGTTCAACGGCAATAAACAGGTTTGCCTGAACTTTGCTCATTTGCCCGAGCCGGCTTGCATCCCCGGAAGACCGGCAAAAATTATGAAGATATTCACAAGCACGGAGCTGCGCTACCGGTAAAGTAACTGTCCGGAAGATAGCGCAGCGGTATTCTGTTAACCTGGACTTTTCGACTGCCCTATCCCCACCCACCCCCGGAGATCAGGCCGGGTTATTTTCAATATCACCCTTAAGGGTGATAGACATTTGTGTGGAATGTTGGTAAAATTAGCAAACCTTAATCACCTAAATCAGCAGTTAACCTGTATTTTTTGTCTTTATCCCTGGCCTTTCTGGAGAGCAGGAGGAAAAATGGGCAAAAAAAACAAGAGGAAAAACAGGATTTGGTACAGCTTGGCGGTAAAGCTGCTTGCTTTGTTATTTGCTGCCTCTTTCTGCCTGCCGCAAACCGGGCATTCCAGGAGCACTTTTGACGGTGAATGGCAGGGGAGCTTTAGCTCGCCGGCCAGAGTTCTGGGATTAAGCTTAACGATATCCGGAAACAGCGGAACGCTCACCCTCGAAGGCTTGGTTGAGAATAAATACATAAATTTTAATATCCGGAATCATAACATTTCCTTTAGCATACACGATGAATCCAGTCCAGTTGACACAGTGGTTTCTGTAGATTTTTCCGGCACCTTGTCCAATGACACAATTCAAGGGACCTGGTCTGGAACTGAAACCTATGAAAGCGAAGTCGACTACTTGGAGGGCACCTGGATAGCCCGCAGGATAGGCGCACCTGCTGAGCAGGATGATCCGGACGTGCCGGAAGACAAGGAAAAGACGGTTCCCGTGACAGGCGTTCGGCTGGACAGAGACCGCGTGATCCTGGCCCAGGGTGAACGGGTCCAGCTGGCCGCTACAGTTGAACCGGATGATGCCACCAACCAGGAGGTTGCCTGGAGCAGCAGCAATCCCAACACTGCCAACCTGCGCGCTGACGACGGCCTGGTAACCGCATTTAATCCCGGGACGGCAACCATTACTGTTACCACCGATGAAGGCCGGTACAATGCCTCCTGCGCGGTGCATGTATTTTTGCCTGAGATAAGCGGGCGGCAAAAAAAGACAAACCCGACGTACGGCCCATATTTCTGGGTTGACCAGTTTGAGAGCACACAGCTGCAGATCAACCTTCCTGCAGAAGCTGCAAATTACCGCATTTCCTGGCGTTCTTCCCAACCGGACAATGCCACTATCAATCGGGACGGTGTTGTTTTTGGCCGGCAGACCGGCTGGACGCAAATCACAGCGGAAATTGAGCTGGACGGCAGGGTCATCGAGGCCTTTCCCGCACGGCTTTACGTCTATGATGATCCCAAAAGAGACAGCCCCTTACATGATCACCCTTATAAAGATGTGCCGCAAATCGGCTATGAACCGGCATCCCCCGAGGTGCCCGAATGGTATGATGAAGACACCCCCTGGGAATACGAGGAAATTAGGAGAGAGCCTTCCCCTGATCAAGAACTGGCCGAATACTATACCGACAAGGCGTTAGATTACTTGCCCAAGAAAAATTTTTATAATGCCTACAGGGACTATATGGATGGCAAGTACGTAAATGCAGCAAAAGAACTGCTGCTAACACCTTTTGGTCCGGTAGGTACAGCATTCGACCATCTTGTGCAGACAGTGCATGGTGATGACTGGGCAGAAGACCTGGCGGGACTGATGCGGCAGGGACCCACTCCTTACCCTGTAGGCCCGTCGGATGTTGTGCCGAGAGAGGATCTCCATGAACCGGAAATGGTCCCTCCCCGTCACGATTAAAACCAGCGCATTGCTTTTCCGTTGTAAAGTGAAGACCGGAAGGAGGCCGTCATGACCTGGTACCTGGAAGTAGTCGAAGGACCCGACCGCGGAGCTCGAGCGGCTTTCAGCGGCAGCGAAATCAGCATAGGGCGGGATTCGGCCCGCTGCGGGCTGGCGCTCAGCGATCAGGATGTTTCAAGGCTCCATGCCCGGGCCCTGCTCCTTGAAGACGGGGCTGTACAGCTGGAAGATATGGGCAGCGCCAACGGCACCTTGGTGAACGGGGCAAGGATTGAGCATCCCGTATCCCTTGGCCCGGAAGATTCTGTGCAGCTGGGAGGCTCCCGCCTCCGGCTGACCTGGTCCGCCGGGGCTGAAGAGGCGCAAAAGCAGCCCCTTGCAGTCAGCTCTGTCAGCATCGGGCGCCTTGCTTCCAATGACCTGGCTATCGACCACCCTGACGTGTCCCGCCACCACGCCCGCCTGGACCGTTATGCCGGGGGTATGTCCTACCTTACGGATTTGAACAGCTCCAGCGGCACTTTTGTCAACGGCCAGCCGGTCCGGGGCAGCGTGGAGCTAAGCCCTAATTCCTGGATTCGGATCGGGCCTTTGAACTATCACTTTGACGGTGAGAAACTGCAGTCGGAAGAAGGTGTGGCCCTTGCTGTATTACGCGGGGCAGGAAAAGGGGAACAAGCACCGCTGCCCACGCAGCTTGCGCAGGCATTCAGGGTCCCCTTTGCCGGGGGCATACCCCTGAAGCTGCTGCTGGGAAGCGTGCTTGCTGTTATTCCGGTGGTCAATTTTTTCGCCGAGGGCTACCGTTACCGGCTGCTAAAAGACAGTATCGCGGAGAAGATGGAGATGCCCGCGTGGGATGACTGGAAAACCCTCTTCGTAAAAGGGCTCCTTTTATATCTGCTGAAAATCCTTTATATCCTTGTGCCTGCGGTGCTCACCGCAGTATTTTTCCTGCTGACGGTCACCCGGCTTGCTGGGGGAAGTTTTGGTCTGCTGGGAGCAGGCTTGCTGCTTAGCCTGTGCCTGCTGCTTTTGACTGCCTTTCTACTTCCCATGGGCTGGTCTCATTTCGCGGCGACGGGGGAGTTTGCCAGCGCGTTTCAGTTCCGGGTTATCTTGCAGTGCATAAAATCCGTCCTGCCGCAGTACCTGGCTGTGCTGCTGCTGGTGCTGGGCCTGTGGATCATCAACGCCTTTATTGCTTTTATTCCCGCAGCAGGATGGATCATCAGCATGTTTTTATCCTTTTTTATTCA
>CAZOOA010000142.1:0-2982 GCA_964581355.1 uncultured Desulfovibrionaceae bacterium
CTTTTGGGTTGCCGGAAAAGAGCCGGGCATCACCCAGAATGACCCCGACTTTAGAACGCCAGTAATTCTTGTCAAGGGGGAGAAGCTCCAGGGCTGTCTTAGCGTATTCCTGGGCCCTGGGGAAGTTGTGGGCAAATATATTGTAATAGGCTTTCACCACGGCCAATTGACCTTTATAACGCCTGCGCCCGGCTTCGTTGTCAAAAACACCATCTTTCCCCATGGTCTCCGCCAGCTCAATAATTTCTTTTGCATCCTCCCGTCCTTCATGAATCAGGTGAAGCCAAGCTTTATGGATGGCCAGCTCCGGGTGCAGGCGTAATAAGTCCGAGGAAAAGCTGTTCAAGCATTCCTGGACCAGGTTGCTGCCTTCGTTGATCACCAGCTCTTCCAGACTGCCGTTTAAGATGTCAGCCGCCATGGACCTGTTTTCACCCAGCAAAGCGTGGCGAATGGCTTCTCCAGGCTCATTTTCTTCCTGGTACCACTGCGCTGCTTTCTCGTGCAGGTTCCTTTCCATTGCGGGATGAGTTTTTTTAAGCTGGTGTAAGAGCAGATCGGCAAAAAGCGGATGATAGCGATACCAGAGGCCCTCTTCATCCAGGGCAATCAAAAAAAGGTTCTTTCTATCCAGTTCAGCCAACAAGGTTGCACTGTCTTCCCTGCCGGTAACAAAGTCGCACAAAGCAGCGGAGAAACGCTTGAAAATGGAGGTCTGCAAAAGAAAATCCCGCACCGTTTCGGGCTGCTGTTGAAATACTTCTTCGCTTAAATACAGGAACACATGGCGATGACTGCCAGTAAAGCTGTTAATAAAATCTGCGGTATGAGGGTTATCGGAAAGTGAAATCGCTGCCAGCTGGAGTCCCGTTATCCATCCTTCCGTTTTACGGTGCAGGGCTTCAACCTGGGAATCGCTTAACTGCAGTTCCTTGACACCGGCAAAGAGGCGTCCGGTCTCCTCCAGGGTAAAGCGCAAGTCTTTTTGGCGCACTTCGGTCATTTTTTCCCTGGCCCTCCACCGGGCCAGGGGCCAGGGTGGTTCAGAGCGGGTTGTCACAACCAGGTGGATCATCGGAGGAAGATTTTCGATAAAGAAACCCATATCATGGTGAATCCGGGGATCATTGATGGAGTGATAATCATCCAGGACTAAAAACAGCGGTTCTTTAAGGGCGAACAGTTCATTGAGCAGAGGCGCCAGCAGTGAGCTGCTGCTCACTGCCAGTTCCGACCCCAGTGCCGTAGTGTGTAGCATTTCCTGGGTTCCTTTTCCCAGGTCCGGCTCGACCATCTGCAAGGACGAAACCAGGTAGAGCCAGAACCGCTCCCTTTCGTTGTCGTCGTCATCAAGGGAGTACCAGGCTGAACGGGCTTCTTTCCCGCTAAGCCAGCTCCTGGCCAGGGTTGTTTTGCCAAAACCGGCCGGAGCAGAAAGCAGGGTTAACCGACGAGAAAAACCCTCCTTTACAGCCAGGTTCTTTTCCAATCCTGCCAGCAGGAAGGACCGCTGGAGCAGGGCAGGGCTTAAAGGTGGGATATTTATTTTGATATTTAAAATATTGCCCTTCACGTTACCGGCCTCCTCTAGCTTTCTTCCTGACCGCCACAACCCATACCGAAATCGGAAACTCCATTTCGAATTAACTATATATTTTTTTCTGCATCGCTCTCCATATTCCTTTTTTTTGCCTGCATAACCCTTACCCCCTGGTAAATTTTAGGCATTTGGCAGGTTTGAAGCTGTCCATTCAAACCTGCCCTTTGGCAGGTCATAGAGAAAGCCTTAACAGGTAAAATGAAGATAGCATTATTAAGATGGATGGGAGATGAAATTGATGAAAAAAAAGAAAGTGCTGTTTTTTGGTGCTGGAGTCCTGGGCAGCTTGTATGCCGCCCGGTTGCATGAGGCGGGTAACGATGTAACTCTGGTTGCCCGGGGATCACGCTATGAGGACTTGAAAAAGCACGGAGTCGTATTGGAAAACTTTGATACCGGAGAGAAGACCAGAACAGAACTACGAATTATCGATAAGATGCCTGCAGATGAATACTTCGATTTCTGCGTGGTTCTGGTTCAGAAAACCCAGCTCGAATCAACCCTGGAAGCGCTCCAGGTAAACGCCCATATTCCCGCTTTCATTTTTATGAACAATACTGCCGAAGGCCCCCAGGCGATGATCGATGCCCTGGGGCGGGAGCGGGTAATGCTGGGGCATGCCAATGCCGGCGGTGAGCGGCAGTGCCATGTTGTGCTTTACATGATTACTGACAAGATGACCCTGGGTGAGCTTGACGGGAAAAAAAGCCAGCGGCTTCTTGAAATGGCCGAAACATTTAAAGGGGCAGGCTTTGCCGTTGACTTGAGCAGCCATATCGATGCCTGGAAAAAGTATCATGTAGCCCTGGCTGTTCCCTTTAGCTTCGCCATGTATATTAACGATTCCTGTAATATTAGCCTCTCTCACTGCCGGGAGGACACCAGAAAATGCCTGCACGGCATTCGCGAAGGCTTTGCCGCCCTAACCAGGTTGGGCTACCCGGTTGAACCGCCCAAGTTAAAGTGGGTCTTTGCCATACCGGACTTTATCCTTGCGCCACTCTTTCAGCGGGTTTTAAGAAGCAAAATAGCAGATATCGGCATGGCCCGCCACCTGAGAAACGCCCAGGAAGAAATGGACCAACTGGAACAGGAATTCTTCGCTTTAATTGAAAAATCGGAACTGGAAACTCCTGTCATCAATGAGCTCCGCCGTAGAGCCACCGCATCACGGGCAGGCAAAGTCGGAAAAGAATCTGTCAGAAGGTCTGAATTCTCAACATCATCTGGATAGGAGTAAGTCAGCAAAATTTTACCCCTGGTTGGAGGGTTTACCGTGAAAAAGGATTTCAAGCAAGGACTTAATCCGGACAGCTATGTCTGGCAGATCCGGGCAGAAATTTCAGCCCACCTGGACAGCTGGATGGCTGACTGTTTCTACG
>CAZOOA010000143.1:0-2876 GCA_964581355.1 uncultured Desulfovibrionaceae bacterium
ATATCAAATTATATCATTGAAAAGGCAATATTAACAGGAATTTAAAACACCAGCAATCCCCTTTCATCATAGACCGATTTCCCTTTACTCCCTTTATTCCGGATGCACCGGTCCAGGGCCATGATCAAAGCCACCGCCCCGTCAATCTTCTCCGTGGATTTCTGCTTGTCGGGCTTGATGTTCCCGGCGGGGTCGGTGCGGATGTGAATGTTGTCCATCATCCAGGCCAGCACCGGGTGGCCACCGTGGGCCAGTTTGCCTTCCAAGGCCAGCTTCATCAGCTCCTTGATAGGCGGGCTCATATCCTATTCGGCTTCTTTCTGGGTAAGGCCGAAGTGCTCCAGGGCTTCAGGTTTACTGATTTGCAAAGCCCGCCGAAAAACATTATGATTCTGGCCTGTCCGGATTCTAGCCTGTCCGAGTGAGGGAACAGCTAGGAGGGAACAGGTGAGGGGAAAAAAGGCCTGCTCTGCCCCTGAACAGGCCTTCCTTTTCCCCGATGCTACTGCAGCAGCATCAGCCGGGTGCCTGCCGCCATCAGCGCCAGGCCCAGGATCTTCCAATAGCTAAAGGGGACCGGGGCCAGGCCGAAAAGGCCGAAGTGGTCCACCACCACAGCGGTGGCAACCTGGGCGGCGACGATGGCCGTGGTCGCGTTGGCCACCCCGATCCGGGGCATGCTGGCCACCACCCCAAAGGTGATGAAGACGATCAGGACACCGCCCAGGAAGGTGTACCACGGTGCCCCCGGTATTTTTCCCAGGCTGCCCTGGCCCAGGTTAAAGGGATAGAGCAGCAGCAGCACGGTCACGGTCCCGATGACCAGGACCACCAGCGTGGCCTCCAGCAGGCCGATAATCTTGCCCAGGGCCGAATTAAGGGCTCCCTGCAGGGCCATGGTGGAACCGGCCAAAGCGGCGAGGAGAAAGGCAGGCAAGGTGGTTTTCATAAAACAGCTCCTTAAAAACCCGTTTGCAATTATTATTGCCGGGAACCAGGGTGTTACACCGTTTAAAAAAAGGAAAATCCGGGAAAACAAGCGGGAAACTTCCAGTATCCTTCATCCCGCACGAATCAGAACAGCAGTTATGAGCTCTTTTTTGATCCACCACCCTGGCAGGCAGGATTTGCCCACCATCATGTATAATAATGTAAACAGGTGTAACCGACCGGCTTGTGCAAGCGTCCGGCGCACCAGGACCACCTTTAACCAAACAGGTAAAACAAGCAGATTGAACAAGGAGGCAGGCACGTGCATATCGAACCACTTCAAGTGCAGGTTGCGGAAGAAGGCGGGCCGCTCAACCTGGCCGGCTGGCTTTGCCGGCCCCGGCAGGAACGAAAGTCAGCCCCCGGCCAGGACAATCCCCTGTTGATTCTCTGCCACGGCATCCCCAGGGCCCGTCCTGCGCCCCAGGAAGAAGATAGCGGCGATGACGGTGGCTATGCCGCCCTGGCAGAACGATGCTGTGCCCTGGGCATCCCTGTTTTTCATTTTAATTTCCGCGGCACAGGGGAAAGCGAAGGGAATTTTGACCTCTCCGGCTGGGTCCGCGACCTGGAAGCTGTTTTTCGCTACTGGGACGAGAAAGAACCCCGGCGCCCGCTTTTGCTCTGGGGCTTTAGCGGCGGGGCTGCTGTATCGGCCTGTGCCGCCCCGAAGAATTCCCGGGTGCAGGGGGTTATTCTGGCCGCCTGCCCTGCCAGTTTCGAGTCCCTGTTCCCCCAGGAAAAATACCAGGAGATCATCGCCTGGTTTAGGGAAGTGGGCATCATCAAGGATCCCGGCTTTCCAGCCCGGCCCCACAAGTGGCTGCAGGACATTCACCTCATCCGCCCTGTGGACGAAGTCTTTCGCATCGCCCCGGCCCCCCTGCTGGTTCTCCACGGCGCCGAAGACGAGCTGGTCCCACCCGACCAGGCGGAACTGCTGTTCAAAAATGCCGGCGAGCCCAAAGAGAAAGCCATCCTGCCCGGGGCAGGGCACCAGCTGCGAAAGCATCCCCAAGCCGTCCAGGTGGCCCTGGACTGGCTGACCGGGATCCTGGAATCGTCGTGAGGTGCTTGATTATCCGCATGAATAAAAAGGAGGTTGTCAATCAATTATGGAACTGAACCCCGGTTTGACAGGTGAAGCCAGCATGGAAGTACAGGTAGGAAACACGGCCATTGAGGTGGGCAGCGGCAGTGTGCCGGTATTTGCCACCCCCATGCTGGTGGCGATCATGGAAAACGCCGCCATCAATGCCATCAAGGATCATCTGCCCCAGGGAACCAGCAGCGTGGGGACCCGGGTGGAATGCCGCCACCTGGCCGCCACCCCCATCGGGATGACTGTAACGACCCGGGCGGAGCTGGTCGAGGTGGACCGGAAGCGGCTGCTGTTCAAAGTGGAAGCCTTCGATCAGCAGGAGAAGGTCGGGGAAGGGGAACATGAGCGCTTCCTCATCGACCTGGATAAGTTCATGGGGCGCAGCCAGGAAAAAAAGCAGCAGTTTGAAGATCAGTAGGAAAAGGAACAATCATCCCAGACGGTGGGCCGGATTTTTTCCCCCTGCAGGGCCGAAAGGCAGGTCTCAACCAGGAGGTCCGTGCGGCAGAAAAACGGGCCCGGTTCATTTTCCGGCTCCTTGCCCTGTTGCCGGGTTGTTCCCGGGGAGCCCCGGAGCAGGACACCGAAAGGCACGAAAAAAATCCGCTGGTTTTCCATCAGGACAGAGAGAAGCTGCAGGGCTCCCGCAGGGTTTTCTCCAAAAACGGGGAGCAGGACCAGGGGGACGGCAATATTTTCCGCTGCAGCCTGATCGGCCAGGTAAGACAACAGCGGTTGGGAATAGGGGACCACGATCCACAGATCCAACTGTCCCCTTTCCCGG
>CAZOOA010000144.1:0-2832 GCA_964581355.1 uncultured Desulfovibrionaceae bacterium
TCCAGTGATTTTCCGCAAAAAGATAGTTTGGAAAAGCATTTCAGCTTGTGAAAAAGAAAATGCCAGCTTTTCGCTGGCATAAATAGATCCATTTTAAAATATTAAAACACCGTTGAAGTAATGTGTAAGCTTTAAAAACATAAATTCCTTTACTCCCCGTTAAAACCCATTTTATGAGATATTTTATAAGCAATATCCTTAACGATATCTACTAACTCATTTTTCATATAATACGTTGTAATTCGGGTGCTGGGGCCAGAAACGCTAATGGCAGCAATAACTTTCCCTTCATGATTAAAAATGGGTGCAGCAACGCAGCGGACATGCTCTTCCCGTTCCCCCCAATCCAGGGAATACCCTTCCTGGCGTATCCTTGCCAGTTCTTTTCTTAACTGCTCGGGATCGGTAATGGTTTCGTTAGTAAACTTGGGCATTTCCACTTTATTGAGAATTTCTTCGATCTTATCTTCAGGCAAAAAAGCCAGCATCGCTTTCCCGGAAGCGGTACAGTGGATATGCCCCCTGTTCCCGGCCTGAGCCAGCATCTTTACAATAACCAGGTTTTTCGATTCTACCTGGTCAATGTATACAACTTCGCCATCATCCAAAATAGCCAGATTCGCCGTTTCATTGCAGCGGTCAACCAGTTCTTCCAGGTGAGGACGGGCAACCACACGAATATCAGCAAAGTAGAGAACAGCATTGCCGATCTCTAGCAGTTTAAGACCCAGGCGGTACTTATTATCTTCTGGATCTTGTTCTACATATCCCCGGTGGGCAAAAGTGGCCAGCAACCGGTGTACTGTGCTGATCTTCAACCCCACCTTTTCTGAAAGTTCGGTTACCGTAATAGGGGCTCCCTCATTGGCCATAACTTCAAGGATTTTTAATGCCCTTTCCAGGGACTGAACATATTTCCCTTCTTTTTCTTTTGTTTCTTCCTTTTCTTTTGTCTCTTCTATGGTCATAAAATAACGCTCCTCGTGGATTTATAATTCATTTTTGCCATACGAAAATGGTTTTCATGAAATCCCTACTATTTTAATAAATTAACAGAAGGCTTGTCAAGTAAATTGAACCAATATCCTTCTGTTTAGCAAATATTTTTACACAGTTTTATCAATCTTATGATAAAATAGTATTGACTTGGATTCTTTCTCCCCGATATTATAGCCAAAAAGGCAGGCCCGATTCTTGATGAATATTCATGACTTTGAAACATTATATCATCAATACTTTAACAAAATATTCCGTACTGCCTACCTGGTTACTGGAGACTACCAGCTTGCCGAAGACGCTGCCCAGGAGGCTTTTTTAAAAGCATATTCGAAGATCGAGTCCCTTCGGGACATGGATAAATTTGGCTCCTGGGTTAGTGTTATTGCTGCCAACTACAGCGTTGATCTTCTGCGTAAGAATAAAAGACTTGTCTTTACGGAAAAAACGGATCTGGAAACAGATTCTTCTCCAGAATCCACACCCCAGGATGTATGGGAAAGAAAAGAAAACCTGCACGAGGTCCGAGATGCAATGCAAAAACTTGATCCTGATGACCGCAAGCTTCTCGTTTTGAAATATTTTAACGAGTTGAGCATTAAAGACATTGCATCAATGCAGTCAGTTTCAACAGGAACGATAAAATCCCGGTTGTTTCGGGCGCGAGAAAAATTAAGGGTTCTACTGCAACCATCTGCACGGCAAAACCGTCAAGTAAGTAAAACCTGAGTCAAATTAACCAGCCATGAACTTTCATGAACTTTTCATGATCATTTAACGTTGAATTATTTTTTAACCCGCTTACAGGAGTCGTTTGTTATGAATAAGCAAGAACCAAAAGAACTTGAGCGTTTACTTGAAAATTTCCTGCAAGAAGAAGGAAGCAGCATTACGCCGCCTTCCAGTCATGAGTTATGGTCTGACTTTCAAGCGCGGCTGGAAAATCAAACGGAATTAATTGAAACGGACGAAGCTAATGAAAATGTTTTACCCAATAGGAAGAGTTCGTTTAAAGACAGAAGCTTTCGCTTCTTTCAGAAGCACAAAGCGATTTCTTCCCTGGCCGCAGCCTGCCTGTTGTTCATTATTATTTATTCCGGCTTTTCCCAGGCCGATACGTTGAAACAGCTTTTTTCCAGCATGCCGGCAGCAGTCTCTGAAGATGAAGCGGCACCCCTGCAGGTGCAGCAGGCCCGGGATGAACAAGCTCCAAAAACAGCACCCGAACCTGAAGAATCTCCACAAGAAGCACGGACAGTTGGCATCGAAGCAGATGAGGGAATACACACCTACCAGGACGATATCCCTGGGGAAGAACCAAAAGATGACACGCTTGACCCGCCGCCTATGGAAGCAGCCGCTGTAGAAGCCGACCCAGAAAACGGGGAACCTGACCGTGTCATGCTCCTTGAGTATACAACATACAGTGACTATTTCCAGTCCTTAAAAAAGCGAAAAGCTCATGCTCCGGATGAAATATGGCATATCGAACATCCACTTGACGGTTTTAATTTTACCGCCGGGGTCATTTCACTATCTGAAACAAAAGTTCTTAACGTAAGACAGGATTTCTTTAGCGCTGAAGAGCAGCTACAGTTTTCTTTATCACAAACCTTTTTCCAGCAGGAAGAGGCTGCAAGCAATGCTTTCGAAAAGTCGGAAGAACTGGCTTTTCCTGTCCAGGTAGGGCCTTACAAGGGTTACCTGATCCGGCACAGTGAAGAATTCTTTACTATATCCTGGTTACAGGAAAACTCTATTGTCAATCTTTCGGGCACACTGGCAGAAGAGCGCTTTTTTGAAATTATTGAATCGCTGGAAACCCTGTAGCGGCCT
>CAZOOA010000145.1:0-2786 GCA_964581355.1 uncultured Desulfovibrionaceae bacterium
CCGATCCCGAACAGAGCAATAAATGTGTCAGGAAAGATATAGGAATCAGTTGAGATGAAACCTCTACCATACTTAAAGCTGTCGGGCTTTTATTTTTTTTATTTTGCCAGCTTGGGGGCCTTTATTCCTTACTGGGGATTATACCTGAAAACCCAGGGGTTTGAGCCGGACCAGGTGGGGCATTTGATGGCCGTGGTCCAGGGAACCAAGATTATCGCTCCCAATGTCTGGGGTTGGCTGGCTGATCTAAAGGGCAGGCGGGCCGGGATTATCCGGTTGGGGGCAATGCTGTCTTTGATCATGTTTTCCGGGGCAACTTTTGCTGCTGGTTACTGGTGGCTGATGGCCGTGATGGCTCTTTTCAGTTTTTTCTGGAATGCTGTATTGCCCCAGTTTGAGGCGGCTACCTTGAAAAACCTGGGCGAGGAGACCCACCGCTATAGCCAAGTGCGCCTTTGGGGTTCCGTTGGCTTTATAGTCAGCGTGGCCGGTTTGGGCCCGGTATTTGAGCGCTTTGGGATGTCGGTTCTTCCCTGGCTGGTATTGGCCCTGCTTTTCGGACTCTGGATCAATTCCCTGGCCATCCCGGAAGCGCCTCCTAGCACAGAAGAGAGCCAGGCCCGGGAATCAATTTTTCAAGTCCTGCGCCATCCTGCGGTGCTGTTTTTGCTGGCTTCCTGCTTTTTTATCCAGGCCAGCCATGGCCCGTATTATACTTTTTATACCATTTACCTGGAAGATTACGGCTACAGCCGCAGTGCAGCGGGCCAACTTTGGGCCTTGGGGGTTTTGGCTGAAGTTGGCATTTTTCTCGTCCTGCATCGCTGGGTACCCCGGTTTGGTGCCTGGCGCCTGTTGCTGGCAGCGATGCTGTTAACGACCTTGCGCTGGGCGGTTGTCGCTACCATGGTCAGCAATCCGGTGTTCATTGTTGGGGCGCAAACCCTCCATGCAGCCAGTTTTGGGGTTTATCACGTTGCCGCCATCCAGCTCATTTTCCAGTACTTTCCCGGTTCCCTGCAGGGCCGGGGGCAGGCCCTTTATTCCTCCTTGAGTTTTGGATTGGGCGGAGCCATGGGCAGCTTCATCAGCGGCTATGTTTGGGCCGGCCTGGGCGGCCCCTGGGTTTTCGGGTTTGGCGCTTTGTTGGCCGCATTGGGCATCATTACAACGGCCTTGGGCCTGCGCTCTTCCGCCCGGGCAGTTTTGTAGACTGCCATTGTGTTTGCTGCACATGCTTCGGGCGGGTCCGGCAACCGCCGCGCTGCCCTGGTGTAGTGAGCGTTCTGTTGGCTGGACCGCCCGAGAACCTTCGGTCACCAAACTCCTTTGGCCATAGAGACCAACGTCGCCGGACGAATGCGCCAACTCCCCGGTTAGGGGTGCGGGGTGTTGAAAACCAGAATTTCGAACGCAAGCAAGGTTTTTCATCCCCTGTTGTGGCCCGTTAGGGTTGTGGAAGTTAGTGAGGTTTCTTTAGCTTGGATTTTTTTCACGGGAGGTTTATAATATGGCTGGTCTGAGCCGGAGACGGTTTTTATTGCTGGGTATTCTTTCTATACTGGGGGCTGTGCTGGGTGCCTTTTGGGGAAAGCTGGAAAGGTTGTTTGGCCCTGGAGCCTCGGAAATCCCTGTCCCGGAAAACCAGGAATTCACCGGTGAAGCCAGGCCCGGCACTTTGCGGCCGACGCAAAACCGGGAAGACAGTCCTGCCGGTGAAGGAGAAAAGGAAAATAATGCCGCAAAAGCGGAAAGCGGAGAGAATGGGGAAAATGGACGTGGGGAACAGGAACCCCAAGACTCCCAGGATCTCCGGGAACCCGGTGATCCTGAACAGCGCTGGAAACGCACCCTGGGGAAAACAGGCTTTGCCGTCAGCATCTTTGGACTGGGAGGCGGCGGCATTTTTCACCTGGCCGACCGGAAAGATGAAGTCATTCAAATAATACATCGTGCCCTGGACCTGGGGGTAAACTTTATTGATACTGCGCCCACCTATGGCGACGGGATTAGTGAACGGCAGATTGGCGAAGCGCTCGAGGGCCGGCGCAGTGAAGTCTTCCTGGCCACAAAAACATTGGACCGCACCTATGACGGGACCATGAGGCTGGTTGAACAGAGCTTGAAAAATCTACGGACCGACAAATTGGATTTGTACCAGATCCACGGGGTCCGGGACCGGGAAGAAGCTGAAAGTATTTTTTCCGGCGGGGGCGTCCTGGAGGCCATGGAGCAGTTAAAAGGTGAAGGGGTAATCGGCCATATCGGGATCACCGGGCACCGTAACCCGGAACCGCTACGCTATGCCCTGGATCGCTTTGAATTCGACTGTGCCCTGTTCCCGTTAAACCCCGCCGAAGTACACTTCCAGTCTTTCCAGGAAGGTCTTCTTCCCCTTGCTGAAGAAAAGAATGCCGGGATTATTGCCATGAAAGTCCCGGCTTATGGTCGGTTGCTACGTCAGGGCGGAGTTGAATCCATGAAACAGGCTTTAAATTATGTGTATACCCTGCCTGTGGATACGGCTATTGTGGGGGTTTCCTCGATAAGCCAGCTGGAAGAGAATGTGGAGATTGCCAAAAGCTTTTCACCGTACTCCCCCGAAGAAATGAAAAACCTGGAGGACCTGGCCAGGCCCTACCAGGAAGAAGCCAATTTCTTTAAAGTGGAGTGGTAGGTTAAGGTAACTACTAAGCACACCTCTAGAGGGAAGGAAAGGGGACGGTTCTGGCGCTTCCGTAGCGAAGCGGATGACTGAATGGAAAAGCGACAAAACTGTCCCCCAG
>CAZOOA010000146.1:0-2767 GCA_964581355.1 uncultured Desulfovibrionaceae bacterium
AAGTTTTACAGGTCTTTGACCATTTTCAGGGCGCAGTATGAACCACACATGGTACATTCTTCCTCTTTTTCCGAATGGAAGCGGTGGTACAGTTCCCTGGCTCTTTTGGGGTCCAGGGCCAGATCCAGCTGGGCTTCCCAGTCCAGCTGCCGGCGGGCCAGGGACATGTTGCGATCCCACAGCCGGGATGCTTCCCGGCCCCGGGCCAAGTCCGCTGCGTGAGCCGCCAGCTGGGTGGCAACAACGCCCTGGTGGACTTCCTCGGGACCCGGCAATCCCAGGTGCTCCGCCGGGGTCACGTAGCAGAGAAAATCCGCCCCGGCCACCGCGGCCGCTGTCCCGCCAATGGCAGCGGCAATATGGTCATACCCCGGGGCCACGTCGGTGACCAGCGGCCCCAGGACATAGAAGGGAGCCCCTTGGCAGAGGGACTTAGCCATGGCAATATTCATCTCCACCTGGTGAAAAGGCACGTGCCCCGGCCCCTCCACCATCACCTGCACATCGGCTTCCCGGGCCCGCTGCACCAGCTCCCCCAGGACCAGGAGTTCCTGGACCTGGGCCCGGTCCGTGGCGTCTTCAAGGCAGCCGGGACGAAGCCCGTCGCCCAGGCTTAAGGTCAGATCATATTTTTTAGCGATCTCCAGGACCCGGTCATATTCCCGGTAGAGGGGGTTTTCCCGTTCATGTTCCAGCATCCAGCCAGCCAGGATGGCCCCGCCCCGGCTGACCACCCCCATAATCCGCCCCTGGCCCTGCAGTTGCTCCAGGACGTTCCAGTTAAGGCCGCAGTGCAGGGTCAGAAAATCCACCCCGGCAGCTGCGTGGGTTTCCAGTTCATCAAAAAGATCCCCTTCCACCATGTTTAAAACGCCGCCCCTGCTGTTCCTGGCCCGTGCCGCAGCCCCGTAGACGGGGACACTGCCCACAGGCACCGAAGCCTCATCCAGGACCATCTTCAGCGTCTGCTCCAGGTCGCCCCCGGTGCTGAGATCCATAACGGCATCGGCACCGGCATCCAGGGCAGCCCGCAGCTTGACCCGCTCTGTCTCCAGTTCAGGAAATGCTTCCGACGTGCCGATGTTGGCATTTACCTTGACCCGCAGCCCCTCACCGATACCGCAGGGACTGGCATTTGCCCGTTGATTGTTGGCCGGGATAACCACGCTGCCTTCGCCCAATTTCTGGCAGATGGTCTCTACCGGCAGACCTTCCTGCCGGGCAACCGTTTCCATTTCCGGGGTAATTTCCCCTTTTTTCGCCCTGGCAACCAGGGTTTCATTATTTTTGTCAGGCACAATAAGCGCCACCTTTCAATATAGTATGGAAATGGCGTTTCCGTTTTCCGGTATCGGCTCCGGTTATCTTCACGGCAAAGCGCTAAGGCTCAGTTCAAGCTTCCGCCTACCGACCGGGCGACCGGGAAAGCCTTTATAGCCTTTGGACCCGGCTGTCTCCTGTTTTTTTCCACAGGTGCAGGATCAATACGCCCAGGATGGCACCGGCTACGCTGCTCAAAGTGAAGGGGACAATAAAAGCCAAGGCCAACCCTTCAAAACCCAACAGCCAGCGGGCCAGGGGGAAAGCCACCAGGGCACCGATTAACCCCGTGCCCAATACTTCACCGATGGCTGCTGCATAGGTTCGCTTGAAGAGCATAAAGGCCAGGCCGGCCAGCAGGGCACCGAAGATACTGCCGGGAAAAGCCAGCAAGGTCCCTGTGCCCATCAAGTTTCGCAAAGTCGATGTCAATATCGCCGCAACCACAGCAGGAGCCGGGCCCAGAATTACCCCCGCCAGCACATTAATGGCATGCTGCGCCGGATAGATTTTGGCCACCCCGACAGGGATGGAAAAAGGCGCAGCGATGGTCCCCAGGGCCACCAGCAGACCCACGGCTGTAACGCGGCGCAAAGTAAACGTTCTGGAAATAATCCGTTCCATATTTTATAACCTCCTTCCAATCATACACAGCTTATACTCACTCGATACCCACCACTGATAATACAACCACAGAAAAAAGAAAATTCGAGCCACCCAGGGCCCGAATTGAGACTACACGTCTAGCATGTAAATCACCTTCCCTACGCTGGCATTACCCAGAACGGGACCCAAGCCCCGCACAACAGGTTCAAGGGGTTAAAGGACTTCATCGCGCCCTTCTCTCAGCCTCCGCTCGGAAGCACCCCCGGATATGAAGTTGTTGAGGACATTATACCTCTTTTTTTCAAAGGTGACAAGGTTTTTTCAAAAGATTCCTCCTAGCCCGGGACCAAACATGCTAACTGACCTGCTTTAAACTACTGCCAGTTCTGTATCTCAATAATGTTGCCTTCCGGGTCCCTTGCATATACCACTGTTAACTGCCCTGCCCCTTTTACTTCTTTTTTCACCGTTTCCCCAACCAATTTGCCTCCACTTTTCAAAAGCCTGTCCAGGTAATAATCGACATCATTTACGTGAAAAGCAATATGAGCTAATCCCGGCCTGTTGATAGCGGAAATTTCGTCTGTGCTTTTTTCCAGGTTAAATTGAAATATCTCCAGGGTAGGCCCCTCTGCATAACCAGGCAAGCGAAGGTGAATTCCTTTTATCTGAGCGTTTTGCAGGCCAGTTAATTTATCTATCCATTCACCGGAGAGATCCCGTTCAGGGTAGACCGGCTCACACTCGAATACGTCAATGTAAAACTGTGCCAACAGCTTATAGTCTTTAGCAACAATATTCGTATGCGTATATTTTATATACAATGTTTCCTCCTTGGTTA
>CAZOOA010000147.1:0-2721 GCA_964581355.1 uncultured Desulfovibrionaceae bacterium
TTTAATGGTTAGAACCCTAAAAAGCTAGATTTTACGGTAATCAATTATCATTTCTTCCAGTAAGGCCCATTTAAAATAATAGGCCCTTTTTTTATCGGGAAGTTGACTGCTAACGTTTTCCCGGAATAACAGGTAAGACAGATTTTTGTCGTCCCCGGGTTCAGGCAATCTTCCTAGCAGGATCACCAGGTTTAGGAAGTCTATTATTTTATTCCTAAGCGGCATTCCATAACGTTCCCAAAGTTCTTTTCCCCATTCATCATTAATAATAACTTTCCCCGTATTTTCTCCTTCTTCCTCTAAATAAGGCTTTAATTCGTGCAAAAAATTTTCAAAAACAGCCACCAGATCATTTTTTGCCTGGTTGTAGTCCCGCAGTACCTGGAAATTCCAGGACATACTCCAAGCCAGGTTATTCAAGTTCAAGCGCCCCAGCAACCTGATATTATAATACGAACCGGTGGCATCAAGGGTAAAATAAAAGGTATCGTCTACTTGCTCACTATCAAAATCAACTGCAGTAAATGATGAAAGCAGTTGCGCTAATGGGGAAAGTTCAACAACGTCGTCATCTTCGTCTCTAATCAACAGGTCTTGTTCAAGTTCGTCCAAAGAAAAGGGAGCCTGTCTCTTGGGGTAGGTAGCTGGTTTATTGTCTTTGACCCGGTGTTCGGAACGGGCAATTTTCCGCAACATAAGATCACCTCGCAAAGGTTCCTACTAATTGTATCGGCCAAAAGACAGATAATTTCAAGAAAATCGGCAATTTCTCAACTTCTTTTTCACAAGCCATAATTGCCATCATAAAACTCTGCACCATGATGCGTGCAGAGTTTTGCTTGACTGAGCTACTGGCAGCAAAACTGTTATTTCAGGTGTTTGATTAAGGCAATCTCGTCGCAGTTGGGAAACTTGGGACAGTTGATGCACTCGGTCCAAACTTTTTGAGGAAGCGCTTCTTTATCAATGCGGGTAAAACCGCATTTTTCAAAGAAACCCGGTTGGTAGGTAAGGGTAAAAACTTTTTCAATTCCCAGTTCCCTGCATTCGTCGATTAACTTTTCTACCAGGGCCATCCCGATGCCGTTGTTGACGTTGTGAGGGTGAACGGCCAGGGAGCATATTTCAGCTAAATCTTTCCATAGAATATGCAGACCCCCCACAGCGACAATTGTGTCATTATCTTCTACCAGGGTGTAGTCCCGGATCTTTTGATACATGGAAGGAATTGTTCTGTGGAGCATTAACCCTTTATCGGCGTAACTGTTGATCAGGTTTGCCATGGCTTCAATGTCAGGTATTCTAGCTTTTCTAAAAATCATGAAGAAATGTTTGCCTCCTGTGTGTAATGCTTTTCCGCTTGTATTTTAACGCATTTCTTCTTGTTTGACCAGATTAATTTAAGCAGGAAAATGAGCCTGCTCTATAGAAAATTAATTATATGACAGAGCAAGCAAGGCAAGGGGAGGGGAGGGAAAAACGTGCGGACAATTGTCCTGGCAGAGGATTTATATGAAGAAATGGAATTGTGGTATCCATTTTACCGTTTAATTGAAGAAAAGATTGAAGTTGTCATTGCCGGTCCAGGTAATAAAAAAACATATAAGGGTAAAAATGGCTATCCTGTTGAAGTGGATCTGGATACGACGGCTATAAAGGCAGATGATTACCAGGGCCTAATCATACCGGGAGGATATGCTCCTGATAAATTGAGACGGTACCCGGAGATTTTACAGCTCGTTCGAGAAATGAACGAGTCTGGAAAGTTGATTGCTTCCATCTGCCATGGCCCCTGGGTTCTTATTTCTGCTGGAATCATGCATGGCCGACGGGCGACCTGCTATTTTGCCATCAAAGATGATCTAATCAATGCAGGCACCTTTTACCTGGACTCAGAGGTTGTGGTGGACGGCAACTTGATTACATCCCGTGCTCCTGGTGATTTGCCGGCTTTTTGCCGGGAAATCACTGCTTTTTTAAAGTCAATGAATCACGGGGCAGCCCACTAGACGGGGGGATCATTTCACACCGAGGAGGGAGTGAATACAATGGAAATAGTCAGTTTACGTGTCGGTTCAGCGATGATTGAATTACTCCAGGGAGATATTACAAAGCAGGATGTCCAGGCGGTTGTAAACGCGGCTAATAAAGAACTTGCTCCCGGGGGAGGCGTAGCAGGTGCCATTCACAAAGCAGCAGGGCCGCAGTTATGGGAAGAGTGCAAAACTTTGGGAGGATGTGAGACCGGAAAAGCAAAAATTACTGCCGGTTATAATCTTCCAGCAGATTATGTTATTCATACAGTTGGCCCTGTCTATAACAATACACCGCAAAACGCCAAAGATTTGGCTAGCTGCTTCCGGGAAAGCCTGAATTTGGCTAAAGATAAAAACATCGACAGCGTTGCTTTTCCAGCAATCAGTACCGGTATCTTTGGTTACCCGGTAGAAGATGCGGCCCAGGTTTCGCTGCAGGCAGTAGTGGATTTCTTGAAAACCAATGAAAAGCCAAGATTGGTCCGCTTTGTCCTTTTTGGTGAAGAAGACTTCCAGGTGTTCAAAAACGCTTTGATGAACTTTTCCAGTTAGTATGAAAAACCGTGTATTGGCGCTGTCGTCCGGGCGACTGGGTAACTCTGTGGAAGGCGCTAAGGTTCCCTCGGGGTCCTCGGGCGGCCTACCCGGTTTAACTCCCGTCCGGGTCGATCCCGGCGGCCGACGT
>CAZOOA010000148.1:0-2712 GCA_964581355.1 uncultured Desulfovibrionaceae bacterium
AACAAAAGTTCACCGGAGGCCCTCTCCAGGGCCAGCTTCCTGTCTTCAAAGGCCTTGATTGTGTTATAGGAATGGACCAGGTTCCAAACCAAAAGAATAATCAGGAATACCGTGATCACCACTGAGACAATAAACCATTTATTGGAATTATACTCCCGGATCTGGTCCAGGGGAGTACGGGGGAACAAGTTTAGTTTCATTCGAATTCCCCAACCCATTCAAGAACAAGCTCTTCGTTTTCCTCCACCCAACGCTTGGCCGCGTCCGCTGGAGTGGTCCCTTCCTCCCGGGTCCAGAGCATCACCTGTTCCATGTCAGCAGCGGACCAGTAAAAATTGTCCAGGAAAGAGTAAACCCGGGGCAGATCTTCCTCCAGCCCCTGGCGCACTATGGTGCCGATATGTTCTTCTTCACCGAAGACACCTTTTGGATCCTGGAGATACTTCAAGTCCCACCGGGCAAACTTCCAGTGCGGCGTCCATCCGGTGACCACGATCCAGCGCTCTTCTTCAATGGCGTTTCCCAGGGTCGTGGTCATGGTGGAATCGCTGCCGGTGATCAACTGGTAGTCGTGAAGATCGTATTCCTCGATCACCTGGTCCGTCTTTTCCATAATACCAGCTTCCGGGTCAATGCCAATGATGTTTCCTTCAAACTCTTCCACGTTTTCATGCAGCTGTTCGATGGAGTCGATGGGGACATACTCGGGCACAACCAGCCCCATAACCGCCCCTTCCAGGTTGGGGCCCAGGTTTTCCACCTGGTCCTTGTGGGTTTCATAGTAATGCTCGTGCAGTGAAGGAAGCCACGCCGCCACCATCCCGTCCTGGTCTCCCGCCGCCACAGATTCCCACATGGAAATAACGGTTACTGGAAGAAGCTCGCAATTGAAGCCCAGCTTTTCCTCGATTACAGTTTTGACGACATACGAACTGGCGATCTCCGAGGCCCACTCAACATAGACGATGCGAACGGTCTCTTCCCGGGGTTCTGCTGGCTGCTCAACAGCATTATCCCCGTTTCCATTATCCGTCCCCCTGTCCTCCCCTGGTGCACAGCCTGCAGGTGCCAGCAACAAGAAAATGGCGCTACTGAAAAGGCAGACTGAAAAAAGCACTGCCCGGAAGCGCCCTAGACAAGCCAGATGAAACATAAATGATTTCCCCCTGGTTAAAATAGATTTAAAACCAAAACTGCCCGGAGTAAACCCTCATGGATTTTTATCAAAAGATTGTTCCAAGCAAGCCTGTTGATCACACTTTAATACTTTTCGCGATTTAGAGTGGAATTCCTCTATTTTTTTGAACCTGTTGGGGACAGCCTTTCCCCGCCCCCTTTCCTTTCTGCAGGACCAGAAAAGTGATGTCATCATCAAAAGCAGCGCATTTCTGGTTGTACTTTTGGATATCTTCGTTAATTGCCCGGATAATCTCTTCGGGGGAGAGATGGGTCAGCCGGCAGAATATCTGCTCCAAGCGGTTATCATACCTGCTGCTGCCAACCTCCTGCTCCAGCAGTCCATCGGTGGACACCAAAATGGTTGTCCCGGGTGTGAGCTGCAGCGTCTCTTCTGTTAAGTCCAGAAATGCCGGTGAAACCGCCGAAGCGATCGGGGGACCCTGGCTGATCAGTTTTTTAAAGACCCCGTCACCCAGGCAAGCCAAAGGCGGCGTGTGAAACCCGGCCCCGGTATAGCTTAGTTCATCTTTTTCCAGGTCCAGCACGGCCATGAACATGCAGATGAAGTAATCGTCCGGGTAGCCTTCCCGGTAGTACTGGTCGGCCAGGTAGCGAAGGGCCTTTTGGGGGGTAATGTCCTGTTCCGGGGAAAGAGCCAAAAAACCGTTCATGGTATACTTCACAAAGGCGCTGAGCATGGCGCTGTCCAGCCCGTGCCCCATGACATCGGAAAGGTAGATAACCAGTTTGTCATTTTTCCGGATGCAGTCATAAAAATCTCCCCCGATCTCTGCAGCAGGATGGTAATAGGCAGCCAGGTATATGCTTTCCGGTTGGGGCAGATTATCGGGCAGGATCCTTTGATGGATTTCCCTGGCCTTGTCCAACTCTTTATCCAGCCGGTTATAAAGCTGCTCCAGTTTCTTCGTATATTCGGCAATTCGCTGCTCGATCAACTTGCGCTCAGAAATATCCCTGGCGATACCCATGAAGCCCACGGGATTGCCTTCGCCGTCCTTGCGCAGAGAAATGGAAACCTCGATAAATATCTGCTTTCCATCATAAGTGGAAGCAAGCCAGTCTACCGCTTTTTCGGGCTCCCCCGTGCGGTAAACCCGGTTGAAGGTCTTGTAGACTTCCCCGGGATTCCGGTAAAAATACCTGTAGTTCTGCCGCAGCAATTCCTCCCTGCTGCAGGAAAACATCCGGCAGAATGAGTCGTTACAAAAAACAAAATTGCCCTCCAGGTCAACTTCGTAGTAGCCGTCTTCAATCGTCGAAATGATTTCCCTGTATTTTTTCTCCGACTCTTTCAGGGCTGCTTCGGCCTTTTTTCGTTCGGTAATGTCCCTGGATATACCGATAAACACATTTCCTTCATTTTTTGACAACAAAAACCCGCGGATAGCATGCCATCTCCAGGCTCCATCCGCATGTTTAACCCGGTACTCGAAACTTTCCTGCATCTGTTTTGTGTGCATCACACTTTCCAGGAAGGAAGAAAAGCGGGGCAGGTCATCGTTGTGCAGGAAA
>CAZOOA010000149.1:0-2710 GCA_964581355.1 uncultured Desulfovibrionaceae bacterium
CCAAACTGTTCCGGGTTGGGATACATTTCCTTCATATCTCTTAAGGGGTAGGTAAATTCCGGGCTCATACCCACTCCCGTCAGCCTCAGCTCATGCAGCCGCCCGCCGGCAATTACCTCCAGCCCCTGGTAAAGCTGCAGGCTGTTGGCCTCAAAAAACTGGTTGTCGACCCAGGCGCTAAGCTCCCCTGCCCTCCTGGTCAGCCCATCTCCTTCCAACAGCAGGACATCGTTAACTCTCCGGGGCTCTTCCAGGTCCAGGGAAACCAGTTTCAAATAGATGCTTTCATCCCGGTCCGGCTTATGGACCCTGACCTCTTTCACCACACGTCCACTGATGGCATCAATGCCGTCAACCCGGGAAAGGCTTTCCAGGTTGGTACGGGGCATGGATTCCAGCTCGGCAAAACCGTGGGCAAAGTTCTGCTCCCGGTAAAAGGTGTCCTGGGAAAGGTCCAGGTTGTCACTCAAGATGGAAAAGGCGGTAAATACTACCAGGCCGATTAACACCAGCACCAGGCAGGCCAGATACGAACCTTTATTGCTCCAGATATCCCGCAGCATTTTTTTCCAAAGCATTACCAGCTCACCTTTTCAGCAGCAGCCGGATGATCGTTGATTTCCACCCGGTCTACCAAACCGTCTTTCATGTAAATGACCCGGTCCGCCATCTGGCTGATGGTGGTGTTATGGGTAATAATGACGACGGTTTTTTCATAATTTAGACAAAAAGACTGCAGTATGTTCAGCACCTGGATCCCGGAAGCAAGGTCCAGCGAACCTGTCGGTTCATCGCATAAAAGCATGGTGGGATTTTTGGCCAGCCCCCGGGCAATGGCCACCCGCTGCTGCTCGCCCCCGGAGAGTTGTGAAGGAAAGTGGTCCCGACGATCCGTTAAGCCCACCTGCTCCAAGAGTTCATCTATATCCAGCGGGTCTTTGGCAATTTGAACTGAAAGGTTGATGTTTTCATAGGCAGTCAGGTTGGGCATCAAGTTGTAAAACTGAAAGATAAAGCCCACATCATTGCGCCGGAAAAAAGTAAGCTCCCTGCTGCTGGCTTCGTGCAGGGAAAAGTTTCCATAATAAAGTTCTCCTTCGCTGGGTTGGTCCATGCCCCCGATAATATTGAGCAGGGTGCTTTTTCCCGAACCACTGGGCCCTAATACAACCACCATTTCTTTTTCATAAAGGCTAAAATCCACTCCCCTGAGGGCGTGGACAACTACCTCACCCATCTGGTAGCGTTTTTTCACCTTTTTCGCTACAATTAAAGGGTTTGCCATCTGAATGTCTCACTTTCCTGCCTGAAGGAGTCGGTTTTGAATATTAAAACAATTATACCAACCGGGGTGTTTTTAATCAACAAAATAAAACGAGCAGGACTAGCGCCACGCGGATGCCTTGAACCCTGAAAGCTTAAACCTGACCTCATGCCTGCCGATATAAGGAATAAGGAGGTCTATTCTTCGGTAGAGGAAATAATGGTTATCGCTGAAAAAACCAAATTACATAGCTGTTACCCTGACAAAGGCAAACCGCTTGCGAGGGCGGGACGCAAAGGCACGGGGCTCATGGAGTTAGCCGGCCTGCCTGGGAAAACAAACCTGTTTTCTCATGTTAGGAAATAGGTTTTTATTTTATTACAGGAAAACTGGTGGAGCAAAATACGGTCACATTTTAGGAGGGAAAAGGGTTATGAGGTGCAGGGTTGAAGACTTAAAGCCGGGCATGATCCTGGGGGAAGACATCCACTGCTGTAAAACAGGGCGGCGATTATTGTCCCGGAAGTCCCGACTGACTCACTACAGCATCAACTATATTATTAAAACAAACGACTACAGTGAAATTGAATTCATCTCTGAGCAAGAATCCCTGAAAGACAAAAAGCTTAAAGCGAAAGAAATTATTTCCAAAATCAACAATCTAATTTTGTCAGAGAAAGCAAAAAAGCTGTACCATAATCTCTATGACAGCATCGACCACTTTTTCAAAGATCCCAACAGCTATCACTGGAACCGCTGTAAAAACAACATCTATAAATTCTTAAACAACGACAAATACAATGAAATGGTTTATGTTTGCAAAACTCTGCCACTATCGAAAGACCGCCGGGCCCAAACGATCAACACCATTATTCAGGCGATGGTACTATTTAAGGAAATTGTTCCTGATGCCAACAAAGACCTTTGTTTTAAACTCTGCCAATCCACTATTTTTTCTTGCATCGGCCTGGAAAAATTTGAAGACGATACCGTTGAACACATTGAGTATGGGGTGCAGGTTTTAAAGAACATAAGCAGGGAAGTAGATGAAATCGTCTTACAAGGTGTTTTAGAGCACCATGAAAGGTTGGACGGTTCCGGGTTTCCCCAAGGGAAAAAAGAAGTGAGCATTATCGCCCAAACTATCGGTATCTCCGAGGAATACTGTGATTATCTGCAAAAAAACCCTGGCCGGGGCGATTGTACTGTGTCCAGGCCGTATTGGCCAAACAAGTTTGACCGCAGATTGATCCAATCGCTAACCACAAAAATCGTTCTGCTGGACAATCATAAATTATTTACCGAAGACGGAAGAGAAGTCCGCGTGCTCAGCATCGAACCCAACGGCAGGGCCATTGTTAAAATTGAATCGGAAAATGATTTCATGGGCTGGAAATACTCCACCATCGACAGCACGGCAAAACAAATTTCGTGAACAAGATGAGC
>CAZOOA010000150.1:0-2703 GCA_964581355.1 uncultured Desulfovibrionaceae bacterium
AGAGATATTGGTTAAGCCCCATATCACGAAGTGATGGCAAGCTTTGACAAAGCGGCCTGCCCTGAAATTCACGAAGTGAAAGCGAAGTTTACCCCGTTAAACCTTCTTTTGTTTAGCCGGGGCTATTTCACTGGGGTGCAGATTCGTGGGAGAAATTCTTCCTCTTCTCTTATAGTACATCATATTTGCGGATATAATTCTCAAAAAAAAATGCCAAACTCATTATACATAATCACAGGCCCACCAAGATCAGGCCTGAATCTGCTAGCGAGCTGCCTCAACATCCTTGGCATCTCTGCCCTGAAAAATAATAACCAGCCGGATGCGGTAACAATAAACTCTTTATTGCTTCAAGACTTGGGTTTGTCCTCTTTTACCCCGTCTTTACCCCCAGACTGGCTGAACACAGACGCAGCTTCCAATGCCAAATCCAGAATCAAAAACTTATTGCAAAGCAGCAGAATATTTGATAAATATCCACATAATTTTTCAGGGGTTAAACGCGAGAAGTGCCGGCCGGGTTGTGGACTATCTGCCTGGCCGCAGACAGGTACCTCGCTGTGTCATAAAGATATTTAAGGGAAAGTCAATTTTGCTAAGGTTTGAACTGGTTTTATACCTCAAGCGGATCAAGAATGCTAAAGCTTATCAATGCTTCTATTGTAGTATTATCCGAGGGCAATAACCCTAAACTGCTTAACCACGATTTCCTGTCCAGGAACTTCATTGTTCCCGAGGACTGGGAATTGCAAAACGTGGTTGTTACTCCTCCCTATGCCCTGTTGGATTACAAGAACGGTCTCCAATTTTTGGTGGAGGTGCATAAGCTGCATATAAAACTGAACCGCCCTGATCTGTTCGCCTGGGATAGCGATCTCCCTCGCATGGCTGTATCATATCTTGAACTGCTTCCGCATGTGAATTACCAGGGGGTGGGGATTAATCTTGTCTATGCCCTTGATCCGGCACCTAAAAAAACTTTATTCGGTCTTGTCCACGAAGGACCTTGGTTAAAGGAATGGGGCGGGATAAGCGGCGCTTCTCTTGAGCTGAATTATCGTCACCAACAACCCCAGCTGAACTTGAAGATTGGGGTCCCATCGAAGGATTCCGAGGAAAACAAAACATTTCAACCGACTCTTTCCGCAAATTTTCATCATGATTTTGCTCCCCAGGATGAGCAGCAAAGGCGGGAATACATTTTATCCGCACCGGACCTGGCACAGCGGCTCGAGGATTTTGCCGGAGAACTCCCCTTGAACCTGCAGGAGACGGGATCATGACCTCTGCTTCATTTGTCATTGATGATCCCCAATGGTCTACCGGGGATGAAACCCTGAATCGAAACAAGATAGCCCGTTTGTTCGCAGATATGTTTCAAGCTAAAAGTGTTGAAAGTGCGTCTGAACACAGTCTTTTCCAGGACGTGTCTGCCGAGGCTGTGCAGGACCAGGAGATTGGGGAGCTCTCCAGGCAGTGGCGCAGTCAGGAGGTCCTGGATTTGCTTGAGCAAATAGGCCAGAGCCATGCTTCTACTGTTGGCGAACCAATAGTGGACCGCTTGCACTGCCTTCGGGACATGGTCAAGGAAGAAGAGGGCCCGGAAGCGGAAATATCCCCGGATTCCCTGCGCGGACTGCTGGTATTCCTGCGATTGGCCGGCGATTATCATCCGCCGCAAATCAGCCTGACTCCGGAAGGGGATGTTTACCTGCGCTGGAAGGCGGGAAAGGAAAGGCTTTTTTCCGTACACATTCAAAACGATAAACTGGTTCGCTTTGTTGCATTTTGCCCCAATCCCCGCCATCCCGATATTACAGACAGGTTTTCCGGAACTGCCACTGTGGACACGGTTCTGTATACCGTGGATAAAGCCTGCTCAGTGTTGGAGTGGATCAGGGAATGACAAACAGACATCTGCCCTTGTCCCATCACATTGCCCGGTACTGTCCGGGTTCCAGGCTGACCCAGGATGGGGAGGTTTCTGGAGCAGCCTTTTATCTTAGACCAGAGGAAAGATTTGTTTCAGTGGAGTGGCTGGAGTACCTTCAGCAGCCTGACAGAAACAGTGAAATACAAAAGGTGCTTGAAATATTTTCCAGCAAGCTCAAACTCGGATCTTCAGCTAAAATCGCAATTCTAAATGTGGGTAACCTTTGTCGCCATGTGCGGACATATTCTATGTATTCCATACGCGTTCTGCACGAGCCCGAAGACGATGATCCCGCACACAGCGGCATCCACGACACAGTCCAGGATGAAATGCTTATTAGTGAGCTGATTGCTGAAAAAGTAAGCGCGCTTCATCCTGCACATTGACTTCGCAAAGCGGGTCAAACCTTCTCTGCCCGCGACCTGCCCCGTGAAACACCCAGCACTCACTTTCGGGTTCATAAAAGCAATTAAATCCGAAATGGAAAAGTGAGTGCTGGGTCCCGCAGGGGTTTAACTGGGGTAAGTAGGCTGAGAAAGTTTAGTGCAGATTAGTGCAGATTCGCCTGCCCCGTTGAATACACGAAGTGTAGGCGAAGTTTACCCCGTTAAACCTTCTTTTGTTTAACCGGGGCCATTCAACCGGGGTGGACCCAAAAACTCTTACTGTCCACCGATTGACACCGATGCACCCAATAAGAGAGTAGCACTGAAGCCCCGCCCGAAGGGCTGATACCTTTTCCTTGCGGGTTCTTATTCCCGCAAGGAAAA
>CAZOOA010000151.1:0-2695 GCA_964581355.1 uncultured Desulfovibrionaceae bacterium
ATGTACATAAAGCTCTCCTTTATATTTGTGATATCTACAGGTTGATTCAATTACTAATTATCTTGGCCCATTTGGGACAGATTAATAACAGGAAAAACTGGTACAAAAATATAATAGTAAGATAGGAGTAAGATGAAAATGGAGCAAACAGGCATGATCCAGGAAATTGTTAATTTTGTCAAGCACCACCACGAATCCACAGCAAGCGTTTCTGTTTATCGCCGGATCCTTGGTGTTCATCCCGGCGCAGTGAACAAAGAGATTATTTATGATCTGCAAAAAGGGCTGGAAAGCGCTGAACTTGATGTAATTGAAACGTGTTACTACATCATTAAATAAAAAACTTTTCAATCAGGTTTGAGGAGGAGAGGGTAATATGAACGTGAAGGACTTGAAGATAAAAGCAGGGGATATTGAACTTCATGTAGTTGATTACGGGGGAAGTGGCTCGGATACAATACTGCTGGTGCATGGATTGACGGCCAATGCTCGTTACTGGGATGCTGTTGCTGAGCGCCTCGTCGATCAATACCGGGTTATAGCGGTGGATTTACGGGGGCGGGGTGATAGCGAAAAACCGGTCACAGGATATTATGATTTATGGCAGTATGCCTGGGACATCAAGGAGTTTCTTGAAACCATGCAGTTGGATCAGGTTATTTTAATGGGACATTCGATGGGAGCCATGACCGGGGTTGTTTTTGCCAGTCAGTTCCCTGAAAAACTATACCGGCTCATTTTGGTTGACGGTGGAGTGGAGCTTGAACAGGAAGACCTGGTTGAAGTAGGAAAAGCGCTATCTTTTCGCCTGGATACCTTGGGGAAAGTGTTTCCAAGCTGGCAGTCATTTCTGAACCTGATGAAGAAAAGCTCCAATCACCAGGACTGGAATGATTACATTGAGCGCTATTTCTGGCATGATCTCCGGCACAACGATGATGGTTCCGTAATTTCCAAAACCCCCCGGCATGTCGTTTTCCCTTTTGAGCAGAGACCGGCAAGCCTGGATGAAATAGGCAAGAAAATACAGGTTCCAACTTTACTGCTCCAGGCTTCTTTGGGGCTCAAATATAGCGAGGGGCAGGCCATCGTGGTTCAGCCCCAAAAAGGGAAAAACTTTGTTTCGCAGCTACCTGAGGGTAGCCGGTTTGTTCAAATAGAGGAGGCCAACCACCACAGTATTATTTTAAATCATTATGAAAAACTGGTAGATGAAGTTAAAAGATTTTTGCAAAACAGCATATCCGGAAATTGAAGCCTGCCGGATTACAAAAACTAGCGGCTTACATATTTGATAGGATTAATGGTGGAGCCGTAGATACCTCCTGTCCTGATTTCAAAATGCAGGTGTGGGCCTGAAGCGCGACCTGTAGCCCCAATTTTGGCGATAATCTGTCCTTGGCTTACAGTATCCCCATTACCAACCAGGTTGGCGGAGTTGTGGGCATAGCGAGTATAGTACTTTCCATGATTAACTACAATCGAGCGCCCGTAGGCCCCATCCCATCCTTCAAAAACAACCACACCGTTATCTGCAGCAAATATTTCAGTCCCTGTTCTGGCACCGATATCAAGACCTGCGTGAAACCTTCCACTGCGCATGCCGTAAGGTGATGTTATTTGTCCTCCATTTACAGGCCAGATAAAACTGCCTGTGCCTTCAGATGGGTTGTCTTCTTTTTCCTCTTCGGCTTTTGTTCGATCTACTGCAAGATAACCGGCACCGTTTGAACTGCTTTTAGACATAATCACGCTAAATTTTTCTTCGTCCCATCCAACACTGTAGCCTAACGTTTGTCCAGCCAGGCGAAGCGGGACATAAATGTCCCCGTCAATGACCCTTGCCGGAGTATCAATATTTTCTTTTTTCTCGCCATTTAACAGGTTGTCTTCTACATCGATACCGTCATGGTAGGCCAATGCAATATTCTTGTCTTCATGCCACTCTATTTTTGCTCCCAGTTCTTCAAAGAAGGAACGCATTGGGACCATCATATGTCCTTCACGAATGACAGGTGAAGGGGAGAAGGTATAGTTCTTTCCATCGATCATAATACTGGCATCTTCCGTTTTTGAAGCCATATGGGCATTAGAAGCAGGGAAAACAAACAGGAGAAGTGTTAAAGCATATAATCCAATTTTCTTCATTTTATTATTTCCTCCGTTAAGATAAATTATTGGTAAATTAAAAAATTGTTACTTTTCAATCGTGATTGTTAAATTTGTTAAGGGTTCTTAACACAACCTATGTATTCGCCTTTTGGAGGAAAACTCCTGCAAGGTAAATAAAAAAAAATAAAAAAACCTGCCGTTAAAAAAGGCAGGTTTTTTCTGAAGTGCACTTGGGAGTTTGGAGTTAGAGAATATACAATCTTTTTCTGTTTTCTCGAAAAGAATCAGTTCTTTTTATCGTAAGCTCGGTTAACAGGACAATAACAGGCTGCTCGGATAAGGTTTCTCAAACACCAGATATCTTCTTCAAACAAACATCGCCAATTTCTCGCATTTTGTTTTGAGGGCGTATTGTTAAAATTGGCATGAATTTCAGCCTTTTGAGTTGGAAGTTGAAAACCATGTTCGCTGAAGATAGTGATACAGTCATCCATATCTTTGCAGTTGCCAATTTTTTCAGCTAAATCCTGGTCTGATTTTAGTTTTTCCATCAATTTTTTTGCCCTGTCACCATTCATGTTTT
>CAZOOA010000152.1:0-2603 GCA_964581355.1 uncultured Desulfovibrionaceae bacterium
GGAATAGACCTCTCTTTCAAAATATTTTAACCTTTCTGGCTTGCCGGTACCACTTCTCGGGTCTTCCATAACCTTTCTAATAAAATGCTTTGATACGGGAATTTACAATTTACTCGATAAAGCTGTTCTTGTCTCAATAAAAGAAAAACCGCACCGAGGTGCGGTCAAAAGGAAATATTTTCTGAGGACGATCCCCTCATTTCATTTCGCCACTTGTGATATAATAGAACATGGAAGCATGGATGCCTGACAGGGATTTCTGTCCCTTTTTTGCGCCTACCAGATCATCCGACAGGTATTGCATTTTTTGTACTTCTTTCGTGCTTCCAATAATATCATGCCCGGTGGTTTATATGCTTGGAAAACGGCTCGTCCATTTAAGAAAAAAACAGAAACTGCCACAAAAAATAGTTGCGGAAGACCTGGGGATCGCACGCTCCACTTATTCAAATTATGAAAACAATATAAGACTTCCCGACTACAACATGCTGCTCCGAATTGCCGATTATTTTCAGGTTTCAACAGACTTTCTGCTGGGCCGCGAGGATAGGACCAACAAAACTTTAACCTCGGAAAACCTGGCCAAAGCGTTAGAAACACTCACATACGCCAGCGATTTAAATGAAGCAGACCATCAGTTTATTGCCGAGCATTTGGAAAAATTCATTGCCTACGCCCGGGAGAAAAAAACTGGGAATCAATGAACAACAAATAAGAAACCGTTGCGGCATACCGACCGGTATACAGATAAAATCAAAGAAACTAAGGACCAACCACACCGACAATGTTCTTATATATTCGTCTGTTTTTACCTCCCCGCTTTAGCCTGCTTCCTGTTGGGACTGAACTAATTCTTTCACCTTAAAGGCAAACTTCCTGTTCTCAAAAAGCGCCTGGATGGAAAAGAACATGGGTCCATCGAACCCGGGCAGTTTTGTCAGCGCTAAGGAAAACAGCAGGATTTGCAAGACCAGATCATCAGTCTCCTGGTCGATCCAGGCCCAGGCCTCTTCTGTAAAACATAGCTCTTCTTTTTCCACCGCTCCATAAATAACCCATCTCCAGCCCTTCTCCCGGGCAGCATCCATTAACTCCTCAATAGTAGAGAATTTTTCGACTGCATTTTTCATGAACATGCCGATAGCGTCAAGCAACTGGATAAATATTTCATCCTGCGGAAAGTTCTCATCATAATTGAGGATTAGTTCATCCACCTTCCCAAGCTCCCTTACCCGGCTGGCTGTTTCTTCAAACTCATTTAAAGGAGCCTGACATTCCTGTTTTTGCCCCCTGAGATATTCCAGTTTTTGGTGGTGCATTTTTTCCACAACACTGGCAACCTGGTCAGCCTGCTGGGGGAAAGCCCGTTCTAACACCTGAATGGTTTCAGGCAGTGGAATATAACAGCGCATCTTTCGTCCAGGGATGCTGGCCCGGATCATAAACTCCGCCAGCTTAATATGGGCCGTTTCCGATTGCCCGGGTTTCAAGTCTAATACTTCCATAAAGGCGTATTCCTCATTGGGAATGGTCAACCAAGTTTCAGCAATGGCTTCACAAAACTGCAAAGGATCAAACCGGGGACCTTCTTCAACATGGCAGCAAAGATCAGCCAGCGTTGCCAGGTCCCCGGTTTCGTTCAGCCAGATGACGAGCCGCTCCATCGCGGCAACGTTTTTAATGATCTTGCATTCCTTGATCTGGCTTAAAAACCATTTTTCTGAAAGATCATAACCGAACTTTTTCAGGCAACGGTTGAAAAAATCTTGGTTGCACTCTAGCCATCTATAGTACATTGCTTCTACGAGCTCTACTCCCTGGAAAGAGGTTTCAAGCCGCTGCTGAAGCCGATCAAAATCCAGCAGGAGCGGTATCTGTACAGGTTCTGCAAGGATGCTGTCGGCCCAATCCTTTGCCTGCCGGGCCTGTTCCAGGGTTATATTACCATCCACCAACGCATAAGGGGCAAGGCGCGATTCGAAGAGCATGGCCAAAGCCAAAACATAATTGTGATAAGGAAGTCCCTTCGTTCTGCTGGAAAAAACCTTGTTTGCGCTGTAATTGCGGTATTCTTCCAGCTTCAGGACAAGATCCGTGATTTCGTCTTCACTTTCTTCTTGTTCCTGCTTGTTTCCCGAGGGTATGTAGCGGTTCAGATCCGCATAAACCTGGAAGGTTCCCGCTGTCTTTTTTGACTTCAAATCACCACAAACGGACCAGTTGCGCTGGGCAGGGTCCTGGCTGTCGTGTTCAACCTCACTGCTTAAAACGGGGATCGTGAACTTGCTTTTTTGCACCTTCCTCTGACTGACAAAGGGATAGCTGCGCAACAAAACCAGGGATTCCTCATAAACTTTTTGCCACTGCAGCGGATCGATCTTTTCCGGCAAAATAAACAAACCGACATAAACACTCAAATATTTCAACATCCTTTCATTCAATATTTGCTACATCCACCAATTGTGAACAATAGCCCAACCTGCAGCTCATGAGTTGCCTGCAAACTCGCAAACAAAGACTGATAGAGCAAGGCTTTCCAGGCTGAAAGCAATGATAAATATCGAAATCACTTCCCCAACTACTGCAACTACAGCCGAGGCAGA
>CAZOOA010000153.1:0-2587 GCA_964581355.1 uncultured Desulfovibrionaceae bacterium
CGCATGCTTGAGGGGGTTCAGGCGCTAGAAAATTTTGTCCGGCAGTACCGCTAACCTGATTCTCTTGGAAGGGAACTCACTTGATGAGTGCAGGGCAGCGAATAATAAGGGCGGGTTGAAAGATGCAAAAAGAAGTGCTGATGCAAAAGCAGTTGGAACTGTGTGCACAAAACCAGTGGGACTTTTCCGACCTGAAGGCGTTGTTTATCAACTGCACCCAGAAAAAAACACCGGAACTTTCTCATACGGAGGGCTTAATTCGCATTTCCCAGGCGATTATGGAAAAAGTGGGGGTTTCTGTAGAAGTTCTACGGGCAGTTGATTATGATATCGCTTACGGTGTTTATCCAGATATGACAGAACACGGCTGGGAAAAAGATGAATGGCCTGACATTTACGCCAAAGTAATGGAGGCAAATACCTCGATCCCGGTTCGGGCGGTTCCGAGAATGACTTCACCAATAGAAACACCACTTTTATGACCTGGAACCTGCTGCACCTGGCAAGAATGTTGAAAGATCATGGCGGCATCCCCGCCCACGGAAATCAGAGAAGCAAGTGGGAAGCAGGTTGCAGGTTCAATCATCCTAATCACGAATACAGGTAAAAGCACATACCGTACCCTGCTTCGCGGAGTTTGCGCAGTCACATCAGGGCTGATCAGTTACCAGGGAGTAAAAAAAACGGCAGGTCTATTTCCATAAGCAGGAATTGTCACAAAAATGTCGAAAAGTGTAATATTGCAAATTTTAAGGAGCGCTTTTGATGGAACCTGGAAAAGACAGATACCGTTTGCTTATGGAGCACCTTCCCGACGCCTTTGCCTACCACCAGATCGTTACGGATTACAGCGGCAACCCTGTGGACTATATTATTCTTGATGTAAACCCGGCTTTTTCTGCAATGACAGGTTTCTCCAGAGAGCAGGTGATTGGAAAAAAGGTTGCCGAGGTTCTTCCGGGGTTCAAAAAATCCAGCTTTGACTGGGTCAACCCATTTGGCAAGGTGGCTCTTACGGGAGAAAGCATCTGTTTTGAACAGTATTTAGAGCCTTTGGATCGCTGGTATGAGATTATTGCTGCATCCGGTGATGAACCGGGGTATTTTTCTGTGTTTTTCAGGGATGTAACGGAAACTAAAGAAACTGAACAAAAATTAGCCAACTTTAAAGCATCGCTTGAGAGCTCCAAAGACGCTGTAGGTATGTCAACACCCCAGGGGCGCCATTATTACCAAAATAAAGCCTTTAGTGAACTGTTTGGAAATGTTGGAGAAAACCCGGCCGACAGTCTATTCGTTAATAAAAAGACCGGTGAAGAGGTTTTTCGAACAATCATGTCTGGAGAAGAGTGGGAAGGCGAAGTAAAAATGTATGCAAAAGACGGACAGGTGCTGGACATTCTCCTGCAGGCATTTCCCAATAAGGATGATAACGGAAATATCACCGGACTTGTAGGAATTCATACCGACATCACCAAACGGAAAAGGGCAGAAAACGAGCTGCAAAAAAGTGAAGAGAAATACCGACTCCTCGCCGAAAACGCCAGCGATGTTATCTGGACAGCCGACCTGGACTTGAACTATACATATATAAGCCCCTCGGCAGAGCATATAAGCGGCTATACTGTAGAAGAGATTATGTCCATGGGAGCTCATGACATACTAACACCTTCTTCTTTGGAGCAAGCTTTTCGAGTTATTCAAAGTGAATTGGAGCTGGAAGCATCCGGTAAAGCTGATCCCAACAGAACGCAAACCGTTGAACTAGAACAATACCGTAAAGATGGTTCAACGGTTTGGGTTGAAATCAAAGCTTCTATTTTGCGCGACCAGGAAGGGCGCCCCAACGGAATTTTGGGTATAACAAGAGATATCACCGAGCGCAAGCAGGCAGAGGAGAAATTGAAAGAAGAACATTTTTTACGAATGAACCTGCTTGACAACATTCCAGGTTGCATCGCCTTAATTTTAAAAAAGGAAACCCGTGAAATTGTTGCTTCCAACAAAGCAGCACAAGAAATTGGTGCAGTCCCAGGGGAAAAATGTTACGAAACATGCGCAAGCCGAAAAGATGAGTGTCCTTTTTGCCTGGCTCCCGTGCTTTGGGCCACAGGTGAGCAGAAAGAAAAAGAAGTTAATTATCAAGGAACATGGTATCATGGAATATGGGCACCGTTGTCGGAAGATTTATACGTTCATTACATTTTCGATATAACCGAGCGGAAATTGGCAGAGGAAGCGCTGCAGCAAGCCCATTTTCGTCTAACTACTGTAGTAGACAGCATGGATGCCCTCGTTTACATCGCTGACATGGATACCTACGAAATCCTGTTTATAAACGAATACGGCCGCAGGATCCATGGCAATATTGCCGGGCAGATATGCTGGAAAGCTATTCAGGGACAGGATGAGCCCTGCTGGTTCTGTACCAACGATAAATTGATCGACAAAGACGGAAATCCAACGGGTGTATACGCCTGGGAATACCAGAATATCCTTAACGGCCGGTGGTATGACTGCAGGGACAGGGCTGTGCTATGGCACGAAGGCCGTATTGTGAAAATGGAGATCGCGACAGATATTACCG
>CAZOOA010000154.1:0-2582 GCA_964581355.1 uncultured Desulfovibrionaceae bacterium
CCCGATTCCCCAACAGCAGGGCAGAACCCTTCTGCTACCAGGCTCCGGTCGTGGTTGCGGACAATCCAGGAATACTTTTTTTCTATTTCCGGGTCCGGATCAAGGGCCAGCTCAACCAGGCCGGGCCTTCGATAGCCATAAAAGGCAAGGGCATGTTCATAATTGCCTTTTCCAAGAATATCCTCTTCCCTGATCCCGGTCATTTCTTCCATGGCTTTGTTCCAGACCAGGACCTTGCCTTCCAGGTCAATGACGAAAGTGGCATCGGGAAGGAAGTTCAAGATGGTCTGCAGTTGCGATCTGCTGGTGTGCAGGATATCCAAGTCCCGTTTGCTCTCAGAAATATCCCGAAAGATCACGGCAAAAAACCCGGGCTCCTCGCTGTAAACGGTCACCTCAAACCAGCACGCCAGGGATTCAAAGTAGCTGTTAAACCGGGCCTTTTGCCCGTTTAACGCCACCTGGCCAAAGGTGCCTATCCAGTCAAGTTCGGGTTTTATTAGTTCCGGGAGCAGTTCAGTTGCTTTTTGGCCGATAATATCTTCTTTGGCCAAGCCGAAGGTTTCTTCGAAGGCCTCATTGATGTGTAAAAAAATAACATCAGCAGGGTTTCCTTCACCGTCCACAACCAGGCGGCTGTAGGCAAAGGCATCAGGGAGGCTGTCCATCAATTGGCGAAACTTGTTGTTGGTTATAGTCATTGTTCAATTCCGCCTTATCGTATAAGCTGCATAAACATCCAAAAAAGAAATATATGCCGTCCACTGCAAACTTTCCCATTTCTGGGGTATCAATAATTATACACTATTCAGTATTTTATAACAACACCTTGGTGCCAGGATTCTTACCCGGAATCTGTCCCGGGCTCTGATCCGGGATTATGATCCGGGAAAAAGAGCTAAAAACAGACTTTTTTCTTTTAGGCCCTTAACGGTTGAGTCTTGTGGTTTTTTGGCAAGAATTCTATCGCACGGCAAAACTGCACAGAAAAAAATATGGTTTTGGCTCGTCCAGGTTGGGGTAAAGGCTTGAAAAGGGATCGCTTCCAGGCTCTACCGGTTAAAGAGGTTCCCCCGTGCCGATTCTTACATCTGGCGCTGATCTGACATCTGCTCCTCTACCTGCAGGATTAAAAAAGTAATGTCGTCCCTGCCCTGGAGAGAGCCATTATTAAAATTACGGAAATCATCCAGCACAGCCCGGACAATCTGTTCAGGCTGCAGGTGAACATGATCAAAAAAAACAAGAGGAAGTCTTTCGATGTATTGGAACCCGCCGCTTTCCTCCTCTGCAAGGCCGTCAGTATAAAACAGAATCGTGGTGCCCGGGGTCAGGGTGATGCTGTTTTCCTGGTATTGTACAGCCTCTTGAGGAACGTTGGGCGAAATCACCACGCCTTCGCCGGCCAGCACCAGCTTTTCACCGCTGCCCACAAAAACCAGTGGATGGTCATGAAAACCGGCGCTGCTGTACGTCAGGGTCAGGCTCTCCAGGTCCAGGATAGCCAGAAAGAGGCAGACAAAGTAATCCTCGGGGTAGTTTTCCCGGCTGAACTGTTCTCTAAGGTGCTGCAGTATCCTGGCAGGTGTAAGCTTCCCGGACGGTTTAAAGGAAAGATAGCTTTTGATGGTGTGCTTGACAAATATGCTGAGCATGGCCCCGTCCAGGCCGTGACCGGAAACATCGGAAAGGTAGATGAATACCTTGTTATCCTGATGAATCACATCATAAAAATCTCCCCCCAGTTTCTGTGCCGGCTGATAATGGGAGGCCAGGGACAACCCCTTGATCCGGGGAAGTTCCGTGGGCAGGACTCTCTCGTGAATTTGCTGGGCTTTGTCCAGTTCGGCGTCCAGCTTCTGGTAGAGCAATTCCAGTTCCAGGTTGTAGTCGGCCAGTTTTTGTTCCGCATTTCTCAGTTTCCTGATCATGGTGTCACGCTCCGAGAGCAGGCGGGCCAGCTCGAGGTTGCTGTAGCTAAGTTGGGAGATCATATTGGCAAACCTGGTATAGAAGTCCATCGCTGTATCTATCGCAGCACGGCTAAAACGGGGCACCCGTTCCAGGGCTGCCAGGTATTCTTTTTCGTTGAAGCCGTATTTTTGCGCCTGGGAGCGGAACAGATCGTAATCAATCACTTCATCTTCAAAGAAAAATTGTCCCAGGAAAATATTGCCCACGTGTCGATCAGCAATTATGAGGGGAGTTGCAATATCCCACAAATTGTTTTTACATTTGTAGAGCTTGAACGTCCCGGCAGCCACCCCCTGTGAAAGAATTGTGTCACTTTCCCGGCAGTGCCTGGCTGTTTCGGGGTGAACACGATGAAACTTGGTACAGATATCCTGCCAGCCCGCACCCACAAGAACCGTTCCCTCGAGGTCCAAAATGCCGATGCCGATGCGTGTCAAGCTGCAAAAGTCGTTCATCATTGACTGGATCGCTTCCACGTCAATAATGTCTGCCAGGTTTAGGTTGTCCAGATCGCCCCGGGGCGAAAGGATGCTGGACAGCTTGGCGCGAACACGGGCCTCACTTTCGCGCAGCGCTTCTTCCGCCTGCTTGCGCTCGGTGATATCCGT
>CAZOOA010000155.1:0-2562 GCA_964581355.1 uncultured Desulfovibrionaceae bacterium
CAGTCTCCAGGCAAAAACTTTTATGCAGGTTGCCCGAGCAACCCTGCGCGCATCCTGAAATGTTCATCCCTGAACAATGCCCCTTTCCCTGGAAGATACAGGATAAACGACACCAGATTATTGCATTATTAATTTGACACCTGTTCCCTGATTCCTGCAAGAACCCGGCCTGTTCCAGGACTTTTTTTGAAGCCAACTCGTCTTGCTTGTGTTATAGCGCTATCCGTTCTTGTCAGGGCAGAAATGATAGATGCGGTTGTAGAGGAAAAGGTTCCATATTCCATGCAGAAGGCCCTGGCCATCGATGTGCGGGAAAACCAGGCATACACATCAAGATTTTTTGCTTGCATCGTCTTTTCCTCCTGGAAGTTAATCATACTAAATGTTTTTAATTCTCCATCATTTCCAGAAAATCCTTTCATCAAGGTCAGGTTTTCGCTAAAGGCGCGGTATGCGCAAACATTATGGTCGTTGTTTTTGTGAAAAGAAACTAGCTAACAGGTCCGGCCAATGCACTGCGGTTCGGCTGTGATTTGCGTCTAGCCGGGCTGCCGGACAAAAACAACACTCTGCTGATTGATTCGGTTCGCAGTTATTAATGAATTGTGGTAACGCTATACTTGTTTTCATGCTACAATTGGGGTGGCGACCTGAACAGCATACAGGGAGACCCATTGAGCAAGCAGCGGAAAAAACTGCAGGAGGAGGGCGTTTACTAAGACATCGGTGTTGATTTAAAGTGGTTTGCAAACCTCTCTTCCGGGGAAACAAGCCCGCGCCTGTCCCTGGAAGAGATAACCATTGAGCCGCCTCAAGGCATTGACATGTAAGCAGAGGCAGGCAGCCTGCCAAAGCACCATCTTTTAGCGCAAAGGCTTATTTGTGATACGCCGTCATAGGTGGTATAATAAATGCAGACAGAATAGATATTTCCATCAGATGAAACATTTTTATTTCGCTATAACTTCAAGACATGATTGTTTCATCTTTAATTTTCATAAATGGGAGGGTGTGCAACCAATGAAACAATATAAAGTTATTGTAGAAAAACATCCGGATGGTTATGTTGGCTATCCTTTGGGACTTAAAGGTATTGTAGTAGGTCAAGGTGATACTTACGAAGAGGCCTTGGCAGACGTTAAATCAGCAATAAAGTTTCATATCGAAACTTTTGGGGAAGAAGTAATGGAAGAATCACCAGTTCTTGAGGCTTTTGTTGCTGAGACAGGTGTATAATAAATGAAATTCCCTGTTGATGCTCCTAAAAGAAAGGTGATCAAAGCTTTTGAAAATTTAGGATTTTTTATTGTTAGAGAAAAGGAACATATCGCTATGGAAAGAATTAATCCCGATGGAAGCAAGACTCCCTTAACTATGCCTAATCATCGAACAATTAAATCTTCAGTATTAAGAACTATATGCACACAGGCTGGCATTTCAAGAGAAAGTTTTTTTGCTGCGTATTATGAGTAGTTTTATTGAAGCAAGGAGGACCATGACTGATGAATGAAAACATAAGTGTAAAAGATGCCATCCAATTCAGGCGCAGTATCAGGAAATTCAAACAGGACCCGGTGCCGAACGATCTGATTGACAAGCTGCTGGAATCGGCCCGGCTGGCCCCCTCGGCCAGCAATTCGCAGCCCTGGCGCTTCATGGTTGTCAGGGACACAAAGCAGCTTCAGTTTTTGGCCGAGCTGGGAGGCAATCAAAGGCAATTAAAACAAGCCCCGCTGATTATCCTTTGCTGTGGCGACCTGAACAGCATGCAGGGAGACCCGCTGCGCAAGCAGCGGAAAAAACTGCAGGAGGAAGGTGTTTATGAAGAGATCGGGGTCGATATGGAATGGTTTGTAAACCGGTCTTTCGGGGATACAAGCCGGCTCGGGCAAATGAGCAAAGTGCAGGCGAATCTGTTTATTGCCGTTGAACACATGGCATTAAGGGCGGTTTCCCTGGGCCTGGGCACCTGCTGGACCGGGGCCTTTGACAGGGAAAAGCTGCAAAAGGCATTCAAGCTCCCGGAAAACATTCTGCCTTTCATTATGCTGCCTGTGGGCTATCCTGCCCAGACTTCCAGGGAACGCCCGCGCCTGTCCCTGGAAGAGATAACCATTGAGCCGCCGGAAAATATTGATATTTAAGGACATTCAAATTCAAAGTCTGTAGTTTCTTTTATAAGCTTATTGCCTGTATAGTCTGTCCCTTCATCATTAATAGTTCCTTCAGTTTTGATAGTTATTGTATCATTGGCACCACTTCCAACTTCAATTGACGCATTATTAATATTAACTTCATTTTTTGCAATTAAATCAACTGTATCACCTGCAAAAAAAACTGTTTCTATAGCATCAATATATTTCCCTGATTTAATGAATATTTCTTTAGCAGATTGACCAGCATATGATCCAAATTCTGCTCCACTTATTTCTATAGGGCCTTCGCAAGATATGAAACGCATCTCACTTTGGCCGCCTTTTATTAAGACGTTAGCACCTATAAATATTCCTTCATTGGCAGTATAATTTATTTTGTTATTTTGTGGCATTTCAAGGTCACCAT
>CAZOOA010000156.1:0-2527 GCA_964581355.1 uncultured Desulfovibrionaceae bacterium
TCCATGCTGGGCAAAGTCCTGGGCGAGTCGGCCTACACAGTGACCCGGGTTGTCTTCCGGGCGACCCGGCGGGCCAGCGCCAGGCCTTTCCGCTACAGCCAGGACCTGTTTTCCAAAGCGACCAAAAGTACCTGGGACGCCTCCAAGAACGCCGGGAAGGATATCGCCTCGGGCCTGCGCAAAACAGGGAAGAAATTCAAGCTCTTCGGGAAAAAAGAAGTGGATTTGTAACAGCTGATGACTGAACGACCATCACATTTTAGACACAGCAAATAAGACACAGCAAAGGATGGAGGAGGAGCATGAGCCGGGTGAAAAAAGTAGCCGAAGAATTGAAAAACAAAGGAGCAGTCGTGATCGAGTTCCCGGAGAAGCCCCCGGTTTGCCGGGAGCCTTCCCGGTCCCTGCCGCAGCCCCTGCAGCAGCATCTTGCCCACAAAGGGATCAGGTTGTACGCCCACCAGGTGGAGCTGTTGGAAAAAGTGCGGCAGGGCCAAAACGTGGCCCTGACCACCTCCACGGCTTCGGGGAAGACCCTGGCCTTTACCCTGCCCATCGCGGAAAGGCTGCTGCAAAACCCTTTCGCCACGGCCCTGTTTATCTATCCCATGAAAGCCCTCTCCTATGACCAGCTGGAAAGCCTGGAAGAACTGGAGCAAACGAGGCTGGAGTTGAACCCGGCTGTCTATGACGGCGACACCCCCCGGGAGCGGAGAAAAAAGATCCGCGATCGGTCCCGGGCTGTGATCACCAACCCCCATGCCCTGCATTACTATCTTCCCTGGCATCACCTCTGGAAGACTTTCTACAGCAACTTGGAGTTCGTGGTCCTGGACGAAGCCCACTGGTACCGGGGTCTTTTTGGCACCAACGTGGCTTTCCTGCTGCGCAGGTTGTTCCGCATCCTGGAGCATTACGGGTCCAGGCCCCGGCTGATCCTCTCCTCGGCCACCATGGCCGATCCCCTTTCCCATGCCGGCGAGCTCACCGGCCAGCCCTTTACCCTGGTGAACAACGACGGCAGCGAAAAAGGAAAGAAGTATTATGTCTTCTGGGACACCAGCAAGACCCTGGAGCGCTCCCAGCACTCCCAGACGGCGGAGATCGCCGCGGCCTGCATGGACCACGGCCTGCAGACCCTCTGCTTTACCGTTTCCCGGAAAATGGCCGAGCTGACCGCAGCCTGGGCCGGGGAGATGACCAAGGGGGAGATTTCCCCCTACCGGGCGGGCTATTCTCCCGGGGAGCGGCGGGACATCGAAAAACGATTCAAGGAAGGCCAGCTGGCCGGCTTGACTTCCACCAACGCCCTGGAACTGGGGATCAATATCGGCGGCCTGGATGCCGTGGTCATCGGCGGCTATCCGGGCACGGTCTCTTCCTTTCATCAGCGGGCGGGCCGGGCCGGTCGCTCCGGCCAGGAAAGCCTGGTCATCCAGGCCCTCTACGACAATCCTCTGGATGCCCATATCTCGGCCCGGCCCCACTACCTGTTCGAGGAGCCCAGCGAGCAGGCTGTTATCTCCCTGGAAAACAAGAATATCCTGGAAAATCATATCCTCTGCGCCGGGGAAGAGTTGCCCCTGAAACGGGACGATGAAAAATGGTTCGGCCCCCATTTCGTCAACAAGGTCAAAAACCTGGTGGCCAGGAAAAAACTGCGGCCGGCACCCCCGGGCCACCCGGGCAACGGTCATGGTTCTCCGTACCAGTACGTTTATCCCGGAAAAGGGGCCAGCTTCCAGGTTAAGCTCAGCAACATGGGCGAGGATACCTGGACCCTGGTCTGTGACGGGGAGTTCCTGGAAGAGCTGGATTTAAGGCAGGCCTACACCGAGGCCCACCCTGGAGCCATTTACCTGCACAAGGCCCAGCGCTACAAAGTGGCTGAGACAGACCCGGAACGAAAAGAAATCCAGCTGGTGCCCCACAAGCAGGATACCTACAGCACGCCTTTGATCCAGAAGGAAACCCGGGTCAAAGAGATCTTTCAGTCCCGGGAGACTAACAAGTACGGCATTTATTACGGGGAGGTGGTGGCCACGGAAACCGTCTACGGGTATGCCATGAAAAGCCCCAAAGAAATGCTGTATAAGAAAGAGTTAAGCACACCACTGACAGTTACCCTGGATACCCGGGCTGCCTGGCTGGTCTTGAAGAAGAACTCGCCGGGGATGGGGGCCCTCCATGCCGCCGAGCACATCATGATCGGGGTCACCCCCCTGCTGGCCATGTGCGACCGTTGGGACATCGGGGGACTGTCCCGCCACGGGGAAATCTACATTTACGAGGGCTGTGAAGGCGGTGTGGGCATCGCCGAGCGCCTCTTCCATGAGTTCGAGCTGCTCTTTGAAAAGGCCCTGGATGTGCTGCACCACTGCTCCTGTGACGAAGGCTGCCCCCGCTGTGTCATGTCTCCCAAGTGCGGCAACAACAACGATCCGCTGGACAAGCCGGGAGCTGCCCGCTTTCTGGCAGGCCTGCTCAAGGAAAAGCAGAAAGAGCAGGGGAAACGAAAAGAGCAGGG
>CAZOOA010000157.1:0-2447 GCA_964581355.1 uncultured Desulfovibrionaceae bacterium
AGGGGTTGTTTCGGTGTTCAGGAGGCTGAAAAAAGATATCCAGGCTGTTTTTGAAAGAGATCCTGCTGCCAAAAATACCTTGGAAGTGCTGCTGTGTTATGCTGGCCTGCATGCAATTCTTTTACACCGGGTAGCGCATTTCCTGTACCGTAAAAAGCTGGTTATTTTGCCCCGGTTTATTTCCCAGCTGTCGCGCTTTTTTACCGGGATTGAGATTCACCCGGGAGCGAAAATTGGGGAAGGTTTCTTTATCGACCACGGTACGGGTGTGGTAATCGGGGAGACTGCAGATATAGGAAGCAATGTAACCATTTTCCAGGGAGTAACTCTCGGGGGTACCGGCAAAGAAAAAGGAAAACGCCATCCGACGGTAAAGGATAATGTGGTGGTCGGCACAGGAGCCAAAGTTTTAGGGCCTATTGAGATTGGTGAAAATGCCCGAATCGGAGCAGGATCTGTTGTTTTGCAGTCAGTGCCACCGGGAACCACTGTTGTAGGCATTCCAGGTCGGGTTGTGGTCTACCGCGGTAAAAAGCTGACCCCGGTAGATCTTAACCATGAGGATCTACCTGATCCGGTAGCTCAAATGTTAAACTGTCTGCAAAACCAGGTGGATGATTTGCGAGCACAACTGGAAAGTTTAAGATGTTACCAGGACGAAACTTATTACCGAGAGGAGGAAAAAAGTGATCAAGTTATATAACACCCTTACCCGGAAAAAAGAACCCCTGACACCGGTCCAAGAAGGAAAAATAGGTCTTTATGCCTGTGGTCCTACGGTTTACGATTACTTCCATATTGGGAATGCCCGTGTTTTTATCCTGTTTGATGTTTTACGGCGCTACCTGGAATACCGGGGGTTTGATGTTACCTATGTGCAGAACTACACCGATATTGACGATAAGATGATTAACCGGGCTGCAGAGTTGGGTATCTCGGTCAAGGACCTGGCCGATCGATTTATCCAGGCCTATGAGGAAGATGCAGCCGCCCTGGGAATCCAGCCTGCTGATTACCAGCCCAAGGCTACAGACTATGTTCCCCAGATTATCAAGATTGTTGAGCGGTTAATGGAAAAAGGGCATGCTTATGAGGTTGATGGTGATGTTTATTTCCATGTAGAGTCTTTTCCTGAGTACGGGAAACTTTCTCACCAGGACCTGGAAGAGCTGGAAATGGGTTCCCGGGTGGAGGTCGATGAACGCAAAAAGCACCCCATGGACTTTGTGCTCTGGAAAAAGGAAAAGCCGGGTGAACCCTCCTGGGATAGCCCCTGGGGTAAAGGGCGTCCAGGATGGCATATCGAATGCTCGGCCATGTCTATGGAATACCTGGGCGAGACTCTGGATATTCATGCCGGCGGTCAGGATTTGATTTTTCCCCACCACGAAAACGAAATTGCCCAAAGTGAAGGTGCTACGGGCAAAACGTTTGTCCGTCACTGGGTTCATGCCGGGTATTTAAATATTGACCAGGAAAAAATGTCAAAAAGCCTGGGCAATTTCCGGACTGTGCGGGATTTGCGCCAGGAAGTCGATCCCATGGTGCTGCGCTTTTTCATGCTTTCAGCTCACTACCGTAATCCCATCAATTTCTCCCTGGAGCAGATCCAGCAGGCCTCCCGGGCGTTGGAAAGGCTGAACACAGCTTTTTATAATCTGCAAGAACGGCTGAGCAAAGTAGGACAAGGAGAACCCGACGAGTTTGAGCAGGGTCTTTTGCAAACCCTGGAAGAGTCCAAAAGCCGGTTTATTGAAGTGATGGATGATGATTTCAATACGGCAGAGGCTTTAGCCGTGCTTTTTGACCTGGCCCGGGAAGCAAACACCTACTTGAACCGCCCGGAAGGGCAGAAGGCCAACGTGATCCAGCCAGTTGTGGATTTTTACCGGGATGCCAATCAAGTATTCGGGTATATGAAAACAGACACAGATACCAGCCTGGAAAGCGAAATAGAGGAGCTCATCGCCCAGAGAGAAGAAGCCCGCAAAGCCAAAAATTGGGCCGTGGCCGACGGTATTCGTGACCAGCTTCGGGAAAGGGGTATTATCCTGGAAGACACTCCCCAGGGAGTGCGCTGGAAAATTGTTACGGAGGAAAAAAAGCAGTCATGAACAAGGTTCCGGTACTGAATAACGGCTATGTGGAATTGGTGGAATGGATGGGCGGCGATGATGCGGTGATTCGAAATGCCCGTCGCTGCTGGAAAAGCGAATCCAAGGGCGAGGAAAGTGACAGGAAACTTTTGCGGCACCTGCTGAAAAATGCGCATAAGACCCCCTTTGAAGCCATGGTTTTTACCTTTGACATCAAATGCCCCCTGTTTGTTGCCCGGCAGTGGCATCGGCATAGAATCGGTTCTTATAATGAAGAATCCCTGCGCTACTGCACCGCTGAACGGGACTATTTTATTCCCCAGGAACTACAAGAAACGGGCGGACCTGTAT
>CAZOOA010000158.1:0-2437 GCA_964581355.1 uncultured Desulfovibrionaceae bacterium
ACTGGCTTGGGAAGCCAGGGCTCTACCACTGAGCTACACCCGCCTGATCTCCAGGTATCGCTCTAACTTGCGTTTAACCCGCTGCAGGGCATTGTCGATAGACTTCACATGTCTTCTCAGTTCTACGGCAATTTCCTGGTATGATTTGCCTTCCAGGTAAAGCATCAAAACTCGCCACTCGAGTTCACTCAGGATTTCCCCCATTTTAAATTCAATGTCATTGTATTCTTCCCGGTTGATCATTAATTCTTCAGGGTCAGTAACTTTTGTGCCAGAAAGTATATCGAGAAGTGTGCGATCCGAATCTTCATCGTAAATTGGCTTGTTCAAAGAAACATATGAGTTAAGTGGAATGTGTTTTTGACGAGTAGCCGTTTTTATTGCGGTGATAATCTGGCGGGTTATACAGAGTTCAGCAAAAGCGCGGAAAGAGGAAAGCTTGTCACCTTTAAAATCCCGGATAGCCTTGTACAGACCAATCATCCCTTCCTGAATTATATCCTCACGATCTGCACCGATGAGGAAATAGGAACGGGCCTTTGCCTTAACAAAGTTTCGATATTTATTGATCAGATATTCCAAGGCGATGTCGTTTCCATCTTTGGCTTCTACTGCGACTTCTTCGTCTGTTCGCTCCTCGTATTCTTCAACTCTGGCTAACTCAAGCCCCATACATACTCCGTCTTCTTCACGCAAACCCTGCTGCGCAGTCAAACCCACAAGCATCGCCTCCTGGTTGAGATTGGGGAGCATCTCCTACCCTGTAATTATATCTTATGCCCAATTATGCGTCAAGCACTTTAAAGTTTTTCGAACCTGCAAAGTATTACCTTTTTCGCCAACTATCCAGTGTTTTTCTTACCTGCTCCGACAAGCGTTCGTCCAGCAGGCTGCGCCTGGCTACATCCAGGTGCCCCTGCTGCTTTAAAGCCAACCGGACTTCTTGTAAACGATTTCGCAGCTCATTGGCCGAAAGCCTTCTTCCGCCTTTCCAGAGGACCAATCGCTGCTCCAGGTAATCCGACGAAGCGACTTCAATATCCTCGCCACCCGATGCCTCAATTGCCACCAGGCGTTCGATGTAAACATCGGCCGTCTGCCCGGCAGCAGTATAAACCACTTCCACACCCCCGCCCTCTTCCTCCAAAGAACTTTTGCTGCGGGTGCGGTAAGCATCAAACACGATGATGATCTTTTGCCAGACCAGGGGAGTAAATTCTTTCATCATTTCCACCAGTTTGACCCGGGCTATTTCCATATCCTGCTGGCGCAGCTGGTCAAATTCAGGCCAGTTATTTATAATATTGTAGCCGTCTATAATCAGCCAGGGCATAGAGATCTCCTACTTGTCCAAAACTGTTTTTTCTTCCCCGCCCTTTGCCCGGTCGAGCCAGCACACCTGGTAGCACAGGGAAAAGGTTATGTTTTTTCACAACGCTGCCGGAAAACCCGGGACATGATAATTCCGCCCGCAACAGAAACATTTAATGAAGAAACAGGGCCACCCATGGGGATATTTACCAGCAGATCGCACTTCTCCCTCAGCAGCCGGGATAATCCCTGACCTTCACCACCCAGGACCAGGACCAATGGCAGGTTAAAGTCCACTTGGTCAAAGGGAGTACTGCTTTCCATTTCGGCCCCGATGATCCAGTATCCTTGCTTTTTCAACTGTGCCGCTTCCCGCGTCAGGTTGACTGCCTGGGCAACAGGCATATGGGCCAAAGCCCCCGCTGAGGCCTTAAATACAGCGGGAGTAACTCCACAGGCCCGATCCCGGGGAATGATAATCCCACCAACCCCAAAGCAGGCGGCAGAACGCAGCAAAGAGCCCAGGTTATGGGGATCCTGAATATGATCCAGCATTAACAAAAAAGGATAACCGCCGGCATGTTCTTCCGGCTTGATGGTTGCTAACATACGGGGCATATCCAGGCAACGGTACGGTTGCACCAGGGCCACTACACCCTGGTGCCCCTGACCTTCCGCTTTCTGTTCGAGCTCTTCCTTGCCCACAGCCTTTAACGGGATATTTTGACTATCAGCAACCTGTTTTATTTCCTCAATAACCTGGCCGCGGGCCCCTTCCTGCAGGTAGACCTTTTGCAGGGAAATTTGACTACCCCGCAGAGCCTCAAGGACTGGTTGCCGTCCCCCAATAAACTCAAATTCATAATTCTGGGGTTGTTTGTGGTTTCTTTTCTGTCTGCCCATACTTAAAAAGTCCCACCACCGGGTAAAACCTGCTCATCCATAATCTGGAAACTTACTGGAGCTACCGTGTAAGCTAACTGGAGTACAGCCCGGGCATACTCCTGGATTTCTTTTTGAGCGTGCTTATCCGTCCGCAGCACCAGGAAATTCATTAAGCTGCTACCGTTAACCGTCCAGTAAAAACGGGTGTAGATCCCCACCGGAAGGACAGAGCGCGCCAACT
>CAZOOA010000159.1:0-2411 GCA_964581355.1 uncultured Desulfovibrionaceae bacterium
AAAATAACCCCCCGGAGTAAGCTCCGGGGGGTCTATGTTTGTAATTGTGTTTGTATTTCTTGCTCTTCATGGTGTAAAAAGGGGTGTATAAATTCTTCATTTATACACCCCGATGCCTTCTTAGTGGCGGAGAGAGAGGGATTCGAACCCTCGGTACCCGGTTAGGGTACACTCGCTTTCCAGGCGAGCGCCTTCGTCCAACTCAGCCATCTCTCCGCGTAGGGACAAATCAGGTGAAACTTTCTTGTTTGTCTTATTGTAACGCATAACAGCCAATTTGACAAGGGTCGCCTCGGCCCGTTTTCCAAACTGTTTTTAGCAGTCGCAACCGCACCCTCCTCCCGAGGAAGCGCATCCCTGGTGGGATGAACAATCCGAGTGAGATGAGCATCCTGAGGGAGCATGGGAATGGCAACCATCGGCAGCTGGCGGACGAATCAGTTCATTAAAGGGCACTCCCAGCTGAGAGGATAGTTCCTGCCGCAGCTCCCGGGCTAAAGCCACCGCCTGCTGCCAGGCCTGCCGGTACTGTTGAAACAGTTCCAACCCATAGATCTGCTGCTGCAGGCTGTGTAACCGGGCAGCATCATCAGGGTCAACAGTGCCCTGGAGCTGGTTTTTCATCACTTTCTGGCGCAAGGAATCATATTCATACAAAAGATCCTGAATTGCTTCGTCTTCTTCCAGGGCTCCGTAGCGGTTATAAAATTCCTGGAAAGTCCGGGTTTCTTTCATCGTCTCTGCCAGCCGGGCTGCTTTTTCCTGCACTTGATCTTGTTCCAACTTTTTTCCCTCCATAGTCTGTTCCTCCTAGCAGCAGTCCCGGGGAACACAGGCCTCCCCAAAATTGAACTGCAGAGTCTGGTTGATGGTGCTTTCTACTTGCTGGCACAATTCTGACAGCTGCTTCCTGGCAGCAATATAGTCCTGGATAGTCTGGTTTTCCTGGATCACTTCCCGTAACCTCTGGGCCCGTTCCGCTTTTTCCCGGTCCAGGTCCGGGCTTGAATGGAAGCTGGAAAGCTGGTCCAAAAGCTGCCGGGCGCCGACATCATCTTCCAGGGCCCGCTCACAACGGGCAAACTCCTGATACTGGGGTGACTGTTTCAGTGCTTCAGTTAGCTGGTACAGTGGTTCATTAATCCTGTTCATATCTTCCTGGATCCCCATTTTACCACTCCTATCTGTTATAATCTTTTCTTTTCCCACCCCCACAACCTGGTCAAGCCAGAGCAATAAAAGAGATTTGACCGAAAAAAGTTTTGCCAAAAAGCGCAAGACTCAACTGTTAAAGGTTTAAGGGGGCAAAGGGTTGATCATGCAGCAGTACGTACCAAGTATTTTACCACATTTTGCTCCGGTTACCCAATCTGTGTATTCCGCTAAAAAAAGAATAAGTCGATAATTTGCTGCTGTTTCCCGGCTTTACCCCTGCTTTTTGCCTTCATTGCAATTATTTACAATAGCTTTTATAATTATTAGAGGCAGAAAAATAATTCAAGCCACGCTTGAAATAAGGAGGTCAAAAGCATGCTAAACCAGGAAAAAAAAGTTGCTGTGATTACAGGCGCATCATCTGGCATCGGCCGAGAAACCGCCATTCATTTAGCCGTCAATAACGGGTATGATGTTGTGCTGGCTTCACGAAACGAAGAAGAAATGTTAAAAGTTAGAGAAGCCATTGAAGGAGAGGGAGGACAGGCCTTCACCTTCCCCGTAGACGTTGCCAAGGAGACCCAGGTAAGAAAACTGGCCAGCTTCGTTAAAAAAGAGCTGGGTAAGGTAAATGTTCTCTTTAATAATGCCGGTGTCGGCATTTTCAAGCCCTTGTGGGAATTGAGCGGCAAAGAATGGAAAGCCATGCACGACACCATGGTTTATGGCACGTTCCTGACCACCCGCTACCTGCTGCCCCTGATGATGGATGTCGAACCGGAAGAGCCCCGGCATATCCTGATTAATTCTTCCCTCTTTGGCGTCCACACCAAACGGGCCCTGTGTTCCGCCTATGTATCAGCCAAATCGGCCCAAAGAGCCATGGCCGATTCTCTCCGGGAAGAGCTCCGTTCCTACAATATCAAGGTTACCTGCCTGGTCCCCGGGAGCGTTGATACTGCCTTTTACAACTCCGGAGGCGGATGGCCGCACAATCCCGACCGAATTTTAAGTTCCCGGGATGTGGCTATGGTCGTGGAGCAAATTATTAGCTTTGATGGGAATGTAACCCTTGAGGAGGTGGTTGTCCAGGGAGTCAATCCCGACTAAAACAACCTTGAGCTATAAACGGGATAGGCCAGGCAAATTAAGCTTGAGCAAAACAAATTGGTTTTTTTCTAATCCAGTGCATTAACCGGCGTACGAGCTATCCTGAAAACTCTTTGATCCATAGAACCTGTGTAGCTCAACCTTAA
>CAZOOA010000160.1:0-2328 GCA_964581355.1 uncultured Desulfovibrionaceae bacterium
GAAGTAAAGGACTATTACAGTGAACTTGTTGAAGAACATTTTTAATCCTTTAAACCAAAAACAAAAGGGCAAGCGGAAGGGGGCTCGCTTTTTCCGTGTGACGGATTACAGCAGGTGGCTTCTGGTCCGCTTTTTTGCTGCTGCGATTTTATTGGTAGTTATCCTGATCCCCGTAGTCAAGTATTTAATGTTCGCCTTTGAAGGACGTGAGGTAACAACGGGGCAAGCCCTGATTTTTATCGTCCAGACGCTTACCACCACGGGCTATGGAGAGCTGCTGCCTTTCGAATCCATTCCCATGATGATCCTTTCCATCCTGCTGATGGTCTCGGGTGTCTTTATCATCTTCATGATTGCTGGGACCCTGATGGCAACCATTATTGAAAGCCGCATCATCCCCCGGGCCCCTGTTTCCACCCAAATGACTGGGCATGTTGTCTTTACCTGCTTTAATGAAACTGTTGAACGGACAATCGAACTGCTGGAACGTCACCGCATTCCCTATGTGGTTGCCGCTGTTGAGCAGAATGATGCTGTGGAGTTGGTCAAACAGGGTTTTCACTGCATCTGCGCCGATCCGGCGTGTGACGAAGGCCTTAAACAATTAAATGTTGAAAAGGCCACATTGGTAGTGGCGACCAAAGACGATACAGAGAATATCAATATCACCCTGGGTATTTCCACCTCCAGCAAAACGCCGGTGCTGGCAGCCATGGAAAATGAAGGGCGGGCCGAGCTGGCTTATGCCGCCGGCGCGGCTCATGTGGTTACCTTTGAGGAAACTTTGGGGCGGCAGCTAGTTGACTGGATCTGCGCCGATGCCAGCCCAACAGAATTCTTAAAGCTTTTGGATGTGGATGTTTCCCCCGAAATTATTACACAGCTCAAGCCCAGCATTATCCACGTTGGTGCCAACAGTGGACTGAGCCAGGTCACGATTGGCCAGGCTAAAATCCGCAGCAAAACCGGGGCTACCGTGGCCGCTATTTGGAATGTGGACGGGTCCATCACCAAGCCTACGGCAGAAACACCTATCAGCGAATCTAACATGATCGTTATGGGTCCTCATGACAATGTGGACCGCCTGGCCTCTTTCCTGGGCGGTCCCGGTCCCGGAGGGCGTGTGGTCCTGGTCGGTGCGGGAAGAGTGGGGCAGGAGGCAGGCAAACGGCTAAACCAGGCCGGCATTTCCCCCGACGTTATCGACATCGAGGAGCGCCCCCTGTTTTTCCAGGGCCGGCGGATTGTAGGCGATGCCTCCAAGCCCCATGTATTAAAGCAAGCCAAAATCGAAGAAGCCGATACGCTCATTGTGACGATTAACAACGACAGTATCAATATCTTCACCGTCCTGGCCGGCAGGCAGTTGAACCCCAATTTAGACGTGGTGGCCCGGGCTGTTCACGGTAACGCTGTCAACCGCTTGCGTCAGGCCGGGGCCAACCACGTGCTTTCCGAGTCCATTTTAGGCTTCCAACTTTTGCAGATTGCCATGGTGAAGATGGGTGTGCTGCCCAAGTACCCCAACTATGTTATCTGTGAACTTTTCTGGCGGAACGATCCGGTCAGTATCCGCCAGTTGACGGAAAACCTGAAAGCCGATGTCAAGATCATCTGTGTAGTCAGAAACGGCAACGTCATGGATCCGGCGTTAGACCTGGAACTGCAACAGCAGGATCGTCTGGTGGTCTTGGGGTTGGCAGAAAGTATCAGGGAACTGAAAGAGTTCAAGTAGCTGCTGGTGGCATCTCAATCCCCTTCCCCCGAGTACAGTTCCAATAATAGTATGCAAGATGATTAAGATGACCCCAGTAAGCAGCTGATGATGCTTATCATCCGCGGGCACTGGTTTTTTTTGCTTAATAATCGGGGCCAACTAACTACCTATGGGCCGTTGTAACTGAAATAATACATATGCTGGGACTTCGATGTGCCTGCTCAAATTGACTTTTTACGCTTGCTTCAGCAAGATGCTTTGACGGTTGCTCTCATTGGCGCAGCAGCTAAAAATGTAAGTTCGTGCAATTTTTTTCTATCCAGAGATCCTGATTGTAATTTCCTTAAAATTATTTCCAAATATTTAGTATGCCGTGCAGGATTTCCAAAAAATTTGTAGAATTATCTATCATCTATACAAAAGGAGATAATTCCAATGGACCATAGATTTGGCAACAAATTAGTTGCCTGGCTGCTTGTTTTTCTCCTTCTTTTTGGAAACCTGCTTTTTACCCCTCTGTCGTTAACAAATACTGCCGAAGCCAACATGTCGCGCCGCGCCAAAATCACCTCCTTGCAGGGTTCCGTCCTGATCCAGGCCTCGGGCCAGGC
>CAZOOA010000161.1:0-2291 GCA_964581355.1 uncultured Desulfovibrionaceae bacterium
CAAAAGTAACGCCAGAGCAGGACCGTTGCCCATTCCTGAACCCAGCAATCCCTGGAGAATGGGGACTTCGGTCAGAGTGGCAAAATACATAAACGCTCCAATGATTGAGGCAACCAGGTTGGCCTGCAGGGTGTTTCCTCCAACAACCGCTTCGATGTATTGAGCAGGGATCAATCCGGCTTCAGTTTCCGGCCTGCCCATCAGCAGCCCAGCCACCAAGACCCCGGCAAATAAAAGTGGTAGAATTTGCTGAGTGAAATCCCAGGTAGTGCTGACCCAGGAAATCCTTTCTTCCTGTTCAAACCATTTTAACAGGATGTAAGCTAAAATGCCCAGCAAGATAACAACAAAATACCATTTCAGTTCATAGATTGTATTCCAAAATCCGACTGCTTCTGCAGGTCGTCCCCAGGCTGCAAAAACCAGGATTAGAACCAGGGTAACAAAAAAGCTGATATTCTGGAAAGGAGTTCGTTTCTCTTCTTCACCCTCCATTTGTTCCAGCGAAGACTGCACCCTTTCCTCGTCTTCCTGCCGGCAAAAATAGGCCATCAGCAGTCCAATAATAACAGCAAAAACAACAGCGCCCACAGCACGGGCCAGTCCCATTTCCCAGCCCAAAACTCTGGCGGTGAGGATGATTGCCAGTACATTAATAGCCGGCCCCGAATAGAGAAATGCTACAGCAGGCCCAATTCCAGCTCCTCTTTGATAAATACCGGCAAATAAAGGCAGAACGGTGCAGGAACATACAGCAAGAACGGTTCCAGAAACCGAGGCTACGGAATAGGAAATCCACTTGCTTGCGCCTCCCCCGAAGTACTTGATTACGGCTCCCTGGGAGATAAAATTGGCTATAGCCCCTGCAATAAAAAAAGCCGGGATCAGGCAGAAAAGGACATGTTCCCGGGCGTATTCTTGGAGCATGTGGAATCCTTCCATTATTGAATCTGCAACATGGGGATCATGGAAGGGTATAAAAAAAGCTCCTAAAAATACGGCCAGCATCAAGGTTAATTTCTGCCAATCTTTCATTGAACGATATGTCTCCTTCCAAGTTTCCGGTCTCTTCAGATAATGGCTAAGCCAAGAAGCTCTATGATTATATGTTAATATATGAATATAGTAGCATATAAAAAAATATATTACAACCCTTTTTCTGGGGTTAAAAAATATTTTTCAAATAAGGCTGTTCCTTTTCCATAATTTTTTTGGTCATCCTTTTTGCCAAAGCGATCTCAACCAGGGCTTCCTGTTTTTGCCTGACTTCAATATTCTGAACAACCCTGACAATGGTTTGCTCCAGCAGATCGATTTCCCGGTGGTCCATCAGGGGAGTCCACCAGGCATCAGCTTGCTCCCATTTCTTCTCCAGCTCCTGGATGACTTCCGGTGTTTTTTTCCAGTCTTCTTGATCAATTATTTTTCGCAAGATTTCCAGGGTATCAATAATTTCTTCCGAGTGATTTATTGTCCGATGCAAATTATAAAAGGCAAAACCATTGATAGCCATAATCAGGACAACAATTCCGATGATTAATTTCAAGAGTTGTCACCGCTTTTTTTTTGTCTTTTGGTTTTTTCCTGGAACAACAAATTACCCTGGGTATCCAGGCTGGCAAAAAGTACATCGCTCATTGAATGTATGCCAAATTTGGACAATTCCTGCTGCAGCCAGTGGGTGTTTAAGCCCAGGCTGGCAAGGTTTTCCCGGTCTGCCTGACCGTCAATGATCAGGTGATGACAAAGGCCCTCATACTGTGTTGAAAGTTGAACGTCTTCAGGGGTAAGGGCCCTTTTTTGAGATTTGGGAATAATGCTGATCTGCCCATTTGTTTCCATCACGGCGAACTCTATATCAGCGATATTACCATATCCTCCCAGTCGGAGCTGTTCCAGCAAGTCATTAATGTTAAGACGGTTTTTCTCCAGTTCCGAGTCAACGATTTTGCCATTATTCACCAGCATGCTGGGCTTCCCGCAGAAAAAACCCCGAGCCCCCTTATATTTTAACGAAATTGTCGAAACGAAAACTTGCATGGCCAGGAGTAATAGAATGGGGATGATACTGTTAATTAAAGGGATACTGATGTCTTCCATGGGGATTGCAGCTAGCGCTGAAACCATAATTGCAACAGCCAGTTCGTAGGGTTGCAATTGCCCGATCTGCCTTTTACCCATTAAACGCATAACAATAAACACCAGGGTAAACAGGATAACCGTACGGAGCATAACAATGTACATAAAGCTCTCCTTTATATTTGTGATATCTACAGGTTGATTCAATTACT
>CAZOOA010000162.1:0-2290 GCA_964581355.1 uncultured Desulfovibrionaceae bacterium
TAAGTTTTAAACGCTACCATAATTGGACGCTTTGGAACATTGCAAACAAATTCCTGGAATTTAGGCTAGATAACCACAAACTTATAATAAAGGAGGTGCGAACCTGAGTTGCTAAAATCTTTTGCGGTAGGTTATCACCGATAGAAGGAAAGACCTATCGCAACTTGCTGTCCCTAACAGGGAACCGCTGGTCTATCTTCTGCTTTAGGCAGATGATCCCATACTGGCGGAACGGGGTGAGAGTCCCTGCGGTATGTCACCTTATCTTGGTTCGGTGGCGATTATTAGCACATTGTTTCGAAATGTGCAGATTTTAGTAACCAGGAGAAATTATGGGCCTAATGCGGTCGATAAAAAACGGAGAAAGAAAACTCGGACCGGGCGTTATTGTGGGAGTTTGCCCGGCAGACCACCCGCTTTTGGAAGGATACCGGGAGAAAATGGAATTCATGCTGCCTTACGGCCCACGCTACTTGGTCGTATTAGCTGTGGCTCATTCCCGAGGCACCTTGAACTCCAGGAACAACCCTGTCCAGCAGTATGATACCTTGTTTGCATACCGCGAGGCTGGGGATCTGGCTCATCGGTTGAGCCGGGAAATTGAAGACGAAGGATACCTGGGAGTAACGGTCCCTGTTTACATGCCCATGGATATGCTGGGCGAAGGGAAAGGGATGCGGGGCGAGATCTGCTGGCGCAGGGCCGGGGTTGCCGCGGGCCTGGGTTTCTACGGAAAAAACGGTTTGTTAATTACGGAAGAATTCGGTCCTCTGGTGCGGCTGGGTGGAGTCTTGACCAACTATCCGCTCCAGGAACAGGTGGCAGCAGATGTAAGTCAAAAGAGTAAGTGCGGTTCCTGCACCCTTTGCCTGGAGAGCTGTCCGTCCGGGGCACTGGAGCCTTTTGGGATTAACAAGAAAAAATGTGGCGACCACGTTTTCACTTACGGTTTAAGGGGCTTTTCCTCTTTCCTGGAAGAAGCCATGGAAGCAGAAGGGCCAACGCGGCAGGAAATTTTGCGAGGTCCAGCCATGCGGGAACTGTGGCAGAACTTTATGACTGGCGGCTATTATTATTGCTGGGCCTGCCAGACTTCCTGCCCTTATGGTCAAAAGCAGAGATTGTAACCCCCAGGGCAGACACAAAGCTGTCCTGGTAGAAAAAGAGAGCGGGATTTAATGCAGTTATCGCTGATTGCTGATAAAAAAGTAATTTCCATGTCCAGGCGAACAGACATGGCCTGGTTCCCGGAGAAGTTTTGCAGTATATTGAAGGAAAAATACACCCCGGAAATTGTCCACAGTATTGTCATTTGGACAAAGTTTCCAGAGGCAATACTGAAAAAACCTTACAGGGAGGTATTGGCGGATTTTGATCAGCTCTATGTGCATTTAACGATAACAGGACTGGGTGGTACTGAAATTGAACCCAATGTCCCTGGGTATAAAAAAGCCCTTTCAGTTCTTCCCGATCTGATCGATTTCGTTGGTTCACCCGATCGCATCAGGATTCGCCCCGACCCCTTGATACGTTTGAAGAAAAACAACACCATCATAGATAATTTTGAAAATGTAAAAGAGATAATCTTTACAGCCCAAAGCTGTGGAGTCAATACTTTTTCTACCAGCTTTTGCTCTCCCTATGAAAAAGTAATCAACAGGCTTTTTCGCTATGGTTATCAGCTTCTCCCATCCTCCCGAAACGAGCAAATTCAGATATACAATCTCCTGGAGAACTTAACAAAACCGGGTATTCTTTTCGCCTGTAATATTCCTGGCGCCCCGGTTAGCAAGTGCATAGACGGGGAGCTGCTAAGCAAGGTGCATCCCCTGCAGGAAGCATGCAGCAACACCAGGGCTAAAAATCAAAGGGAATTATGCGGATGTACTCATTCTATAGATATCGGATGGTACAATATGGTTTGCAAAAGCGGCTGTTTGTACTGCTACGCCAACACAAAGTGAAAATGCGGGGCATTTTCCGAATAATTTGCATTATTATTTTCACATTTATAGTATAATTGGTATAATATTCAATAGCTATGGTCCAAAAACATGCAAATTTTATAAAATGGGCAGGCCCCGCGCCGTTCCATATAAGAATAGGGGCTCGGCTCTTGATGATGGATGCCTGGACCTGTACCAGCTGCACAACGTGCGGGTGGATGGTGACCTGGACCGGTCCCTGGGGCAGGATGGCGCGATTAAGGCCCTGGAGCAGTTGAAAGAGGAAGGTGTTGTCCGGCACCTGGGTATCACCGGTCACAAGGACCCAGGGGTTTTGCTGCGGG
>CAZOOA010000163.1:0-2219 GCA_964581355.1 uncultured Desulfovibrionaceae bacterium
TTTATAAAAAACGTAAAACGGGCTGTGGGGATAGGGTGCCAATCCCTGCAAGTTTTTGTCGGCAACCCCACGGGATGGACTCCTCCGAAATTAGATCCCGCTGAGCTTCGAAAAAGAGGTGAGCAGGTACAGGAAGAAGGGATCAGGCCTTTAATAGTTCATGCGGCATATTTGATCAACCTTGCTGCGATCAAAGAAGAGTTTCACCAGAAATCCATTCACCTGCTCCTGGAGACAGCATACCGGGCAGAGTACCTTCAGGCCCGTTATGTGGTGATGCATGTAGGAAGCCATGGAGGACGGGGTTTTACTCCGGGAATCGATTTTTTTATTAAAACGCTGGACCAGGTTTTACATCGATGGCCGGAACAGGTGGAGCTTCTTCTGGAAAACACAGCCGGAGGGGGGACATCCCTGGGCGGTACATTTATTTCTATTGGCAATATCTTAAACAAACTGGAGGCAAAAACCTCAGTAGGAGTTTGCTTGGATACGGCTCATGCCTGGGCTGCCGGTTATGACTGGACTACCGAAGAAGGGTTCCAGAAAACCATGGAAGAGATTGAACAATATATCGGGATGGAAAAAGTAAAAACGATTCATGCCAATGATTCCGGCACCCCGAGGGGTTCACATCGTGACAGACATGCGCATATTGGCGATGGCTACATTGGTGATCATGGGTTTCGGCAGTTTTTCCGCTGGAAATGGCCCCAGGATCTGCCTGTGATTCTTGAAACCCCGGAGATGGGAAGTCACTGGGATGCCATTAATTTGGGGAGATTGCGTTATTACTCCGGGTTGATTTCAGAACCACCAGAAACGCCAGAGAAATAGAAATAATAACAGTTAAGCGGAGGATGGTATGGCCAGAGAGAAAACACATTATGTTTGCAGTGAATGCGGTTATAAGACCTTTAAATGGCTGGGTTCCTGTCCCGGGTGCCGGGGTTGGAATTCCTTGCTCGAAGAAAGAGTCCGTCCTGGTGCCCCGGTGCTGGATTTTCCCCTGGGGGACACAGGAGGCGTTAAGCAGCTGAAAGAGATTGCCATCTCTGGTGAAGAACGTCTTTATACGGGTATATCCGAACTGGACCGGGTAATGGGTGGTGGTGCTGTGCCAGGTTCTGCTGTCCTGGTGGGCGGGGATCCCGGTATCGGGAAATCAACCCTGCTATTACAGGCGGCGCTGGGAATGGCTTCCCGGGGTCACCAGGTCCTTTATGTCACGGGGGAAGAATCTCTACAACAGGTTAAAATGCGCGCCGAGCGCCTGGGCAAAACCGCTGTCCCTTTGCATGTCATGGCTGAAACAGATTATGACCGTATAGCAGGACAGGTAGCACGGGCTGAACCCGATGTTGTGATTTTAGATTCCATCCAGACAGTAATGAAAAATGAACTGGGTAGTGTCCCGGGAAGCGTGGTTCAGGTACGCGAAGTAACTGCATCTCTGGTCCAGCAGGCAAAAAATAGCCATACGGTCTATTTTATCGTCGGGCACGTTACCAAAGAGGGCACCCTGGCTGGTCCCAGGTTGCTGGAGCATATGGTGGACTGTGTTCTTTACTTTGAAGGCGACCGCTACCAGAGCTTCCGGGTCTTGCGGGGCATAAAAAACCGTTTTGGTTCGACTAACGAGATGGGAGTTTTTACCATGGAGTCATCCGGGTTGCTGGAAGTAAAAAACCCTTCGGCTTATTTTCTAAGCCAGCAGCCGTCAGGTGTTCCTGGTTCAGCAGTTGTTCCCGTAATGGAAGGAACTCGTCCGCTGCTGGTGGAAATCCAGTGCCTGGCTACGCCCTCTTATTCCGGTGGAAGTCCTCGCCGAACCTTTACCGGTGTGGATTCCAACCGGGTAGCCCTGATTATCGCGGTGTTGGAAAAAAAGCTGGGCTTGCAGCTTTACAATTGTGACATTTTTGTTAATGCTGTGGGCGGGGTGCGGATTGTCGAACCTGCTGTTGATTTAGGGATTGCTGTCAGCATGGTCTCCAGTTTTCGTGAACGTCCGACTTTCCCCAAGGCCCTGATCCTGGGTGAAATCGGTCTTACCGGGGAAGTCAGACCGGTTTCCAGGGCCGAGGAGAGGATCCGGGAGGGAATGAAATTGGGATTCAAGCGCTGTATTCTGCCGGAAGGAAATCTAAGGTCAGAAGACAGGGTAAATAAAACAGACCTGGAGTTATACCAGGTGTCCACGCTTACCCAGGCATTAG
>CAZOOA010000164.1:0-2077 GCA_964581355.1 uncultured Desulfovibrionaceae bacterium
TCGGTGGCGATTATTAGCACATTGTTTAGAAATGTGCAGATTTTAGTAACCAGGGAGAACGTTGCGAAGTTCCTGTGTAAAGCTGCTTGGTTCTTGCTTGCTGGCTATCTTTTTATTCTTGCCAGGCTGTCAATCTCATACTGTGCTTGATCCACAAGACCCGGTCGTTTTAACCCTCTGGCATAATTATGGCGGCCCGATGAAACTGACCATGGATGAATTGATCGATGAATTCAACGACACTGTTGGTGCGGAGAAAGGGATCATTCTTAGTGTCACTTCCATATCCGGCTCCGCCACAATCCATGAGAAGTTGACAATGGCGGCCGCTGGAGACCCGGGTGCTCCGCAGCTTCCCGATATTACTACTGCTTACCCCAGGACGGCAATCATCCTTGCTGAAAACGATCTGCTGGCAGACCTGGGGGAACATTTTTCCGAAGCAGAACTTTCGGCTTATGTGCCGGACTTTTTAGAAGAAGGAAGGTTGGAGCAGGATAAGTTGTATGTATTCCCCACAGCGAAGTCAACGGAAGTATTGTTTGTGAATAAAACGGTCTTTGACAGGTTTGCCCGGGATACGGAGATAAGTTACGGGGATTTACGTACTTTTGAAGGGATAAAAAAAGCGGCAGCCCGGTATTATGAGTGGGAGGGTGAACAGGCGCCCGGGATGGAAAATGGGAGCAAAACATTTTTCATGCCCGACTCACCATTCAACCTGGCCATGGTTGGTTATCAGCAGCTGGGAGATGATTTTTTAAAAGATGAGCAGCTGAACTTATCCTCGCCGAAGTTTGCCAGGGTCTGGGATGTTTACTATGAGCCTGCCGTGCGGGGTCACCTGGCGATTTTCGACGGCTATGCTGCAGATTTGATGAAGACAGGTGATATTATTTGTGCCCTGGGTTCTACTGCAGGTGTGTTGTTTTACCCATCTACTGTAACCTATCCGAACAACATAACAGAGCCTGTGGAATATGCCATACTGCCATACCCTGTGTTTGAGGGAGGGGACAAACTGGCTGTGCAGCGGGGTGGTGGCATGTGCGTCATTCAGTCTTCCCAGGAAAAAGAATATGCTGCCGCTGTCTTTCTAAAATGGTTTACGGAACCTGAGCAAAACCTGCGTTTTATCGCTTCTACAGGCTATCTTCCGGTAACAGAAGAAGCTTTTGAAAATATCATGGCCCTGGAAATAGATAATATTCCTGATCCGGATATTCAATCACTACTTCGAACAGCTGTTGAAATGCAACAGGAATATGAATTTATCATCCCTCCCACCTTTGAAGAATTTGATAATCTGCGAAGAAATTATGAAGAGCAGTTGAAGCTGTTTGCTTTGGAATCAAAAACAGAATACCTGGATCTTTTAAATCAGCTGGATACCGATGAAGCTTACCGCCAGGCAGCAAAAGAAAAGGATGATTTTTTGGCCCGGCATGGTTGGTAATATACAGGTTGTTTTGCCCTCCACGGGTATGTGCAGGGCAAGCAATATGCCTTAGCAGTTTTTTGATTTTTCTTATTTCCACTGGGTGGGAGATACTTTGTTGAACCTGAAAAAAAAGATTCGAGAGCGAAACTTAGAGATGGCCCAAGCAGGTGCATTGGGGTTATCTATGCGTTTGAGGCTGTTTCTGTTTTTAATGATCCTGGTAATTACCATGCTCCTGGGCGTTATAGTTGTCTTGCTGCTAACCGGTGTTTTCACAGCCGGTTTAAGCACCAGCGAGAAACTGCTTGCCAACAAGCTGAGTCATACCTGGCGGAATGTTTCCCAGCAATACGGCCAACTATCTGTCCAGGCGGTAGAACTTTCGAAGGAAGTTTCTAAGAGTATGGAGCACAGCCTCCGGGAAAGAGGGCTTAAAGTCGCTGATTTACAGGATCACCCAGAACTTTTGGAGCAACTTTTGGCTAACGAGTATCAACGGGCTTTGTTTTCGTTGTACCGTTCCCAGAGCAGCGGCGTCTTTATCATCCTGGATGCAACAGTGAATCCAAAGTTAAAGGATGCTGAAGATTCCAGGGCAGGACTGTTCATTAAGAATATGGAGCCCAATATTTTAAG
>CAZOOA010000165.1:0-1962 GCA_964581355.1 uncultured Desulfovibrionaceae bacterium
GCCGCCAGTTCATCTTTGGTGGTCATGTTGGCCTTCATTTCGTCAACGTCTTTTGTTAGCTTAGCCATTTGGTTTGCGACAAGCTCTAATAACTCCCGATCCATCACCTTAAGTTCACTCCTTTTGCTTCCTTTTTCCTTTACTTTTTTATTAATATTAATAATTTGATTAAAGTTGTTTAACCATGCTCGCAAACAACTACTTCAGCTTTTTGGTCCTTTCTCCATCCAGCCCTGCAGCTTTATCAATGGCTTCCTGCCACATCTCGTCGGCTATTTGCTTGGGCACCAGCATGGTCTTTTAACTGGAGAAAAACGCATAATTCTGTTAATTTGCACCATTTAAAATTTGCAGTAATTCCTGCTCGTTTTCCAAGTTGAGAATATGCTCCAGGGCCTTTTCCAGTAGGGCTAGATCTTTTATTTCCTGGATGCGCTGTTCGACTTCCGGACTGATGCTGCCAAGCTTTTGCCTGGATTGCTTGACCAAGGTGTTTTGTAGGGCAATCACTCCTTCTTCCCTACCTTCTTCCCTACCTTCTTCTCTACCTTCTTCTCTGCCTTTTAAATGGTATGATGTCAGGATTTTTTTCATTCCTTTCACCTCCTCGGGTGGTAATTCCTGGGCGAGTTGCAGTTGAACAGCATCTTCTTCCTGGGGCGTTAATATGACATAACTTTCGAAAAAACCGATCAGCAGTTGGCTTCGGGCCGGATCCAGCTTTAAACGCATAATCATCTTGAAAAACTCCACTTTAAGCTGGACCTTTTCTTTCTCACCGTAACCCATGCAGGACAGAAGGGCGGCTACAGCCGGGTTATCCTTACGCAAATAATCTTTCCAATAATTTCGTTTTAAATGTAGCTGCAGAAATTGAAACTCGAGCACTTTGTGAAAAGGAAAGGCTACTTGAAAAGAGTTGGGTTCTTCTTTTCTTGTCCTGTGGGACTGTACTGCTACTGGCAAAATGCGTAGGTCGTATTTTAAAAACAGCCTGGCATAATAACGGAACATACGCCGAGCAAAATTCTGTTTCTTTTGTGCCTGGGGTTCGACATGCACAAGCACAATTCCTTCTTCACCCAACAGGCGGGTTTGTACCAAGATGTCGATATACTTCTTTTCCCCGGCGGTAACGTCTGTCAAGACTTCCTGGGACAAAAATTCCAGGTGGTTGAAGTCAAGCATTTGACTTGCTTCCGGGAAAAAAGCTTCCATAAATTCCTGAAAAAAATGGGTTAAAAGCTCCTTGAAGAGACGGTCATGGTCTATACTGTTGGTATTCATGGCTTCATCCTTTCTTAATATTAACACATTTTTGCCCTGGATGGAATAAGTAAACCAAACTGGACTTAAGTATATATGTTCTTCATAGAACAAATATTTCCTGCTTGAACGAAAAAAGTTGTGCTTTTTATCTATTAATTGAAGAACGGCAGATGGCTCTGTTAATGATAAAGAACTTTTGAGTTGGATACTGGATCATAGCTGAAGAACCATCATTAAATGTAATCGGGAAGAATGGATTTGATGGGTGTTTATGCCGGGCGGATATTTTTCTTGAAAAGAAGTTGGTGCAGGATCTCCATACAACCTTGAGGCAGCAGTCCGGGGGCGCCCTTTTTGAGGCAGGACGGGCTGTTGCTATCTTGTTATTTGCACCTGGCAAATGGGGTGTTTTTTTATGCCCAATTTAGGGGCACAGGGGGCGTTCCTCTGTGTTGTCCAGCTCCCTTCTCAGGTTGATAAACTGCGCAGGGGGCACGGAAGAACAGTGTCCCTGTGCCCTCTTCGCCCCAAAGATTCTTAATGAATCATCAATGTGTTGACAAGACTCAATTCGTGACATATAATGGGTTTGGCGAATAAATGAAGCAGTGGTTGTTTATTATAAACCACTTGTGGTTTCTGCCTCGGCTGTAGTTGCAGTAGTTGGGGAAGTGATTTCGATATTTATCATTG
>CAZOOA010000166.1:0-1887 GCA_964581355.1 uncultured Desulfovibrionaceae bacterium
TGTTTCTCATAGTGGTCTAATTACCTGAGTTCAGACCTTTTTGGGGGTGAACCAGCACTTAAATGGCAGCCAACATATTTGTTTCTTCGTCAACCGCAACGGGGTAAGCGTAAAATAGAACCCACCTTGCGAACAAGGCGGGCTTTGTGATAGTTTTGGTTTTAGCTTTTTACCCTGCACCCTGGAGGCAGTGCCTCTGACCAGGGGAGCAGTTCATCAAGCACTTCTGTGTCCTGGATATCCAGGTTGGGCATTTTCTCAAACAAGTACTGCAGGTAATGAAACGGATTTAATCCATTTTCCTTGGCCGTTTCCACGATGCTGTAGACTGCCGCACTGGCCCTGGCACCTCGCGGAGTGTTCGAAAACAGCCAATTCTTGCGACCAATCACGAAGGGCTTGATCGACCGTTCCGCGCGGTTGTTATCCAGTTCCAGCCGTCCGTCTTGCAAAAACGCCTCGAGCTTTTCCCATTGGTTCAGGCAGTATGTAATCGCCTGCCCGAAAGAACTTTTGGGAAGCACATGCGGACGCTGTTGTTTGAGCCAGGCCAGAAATTTATCCAGGACCGGTTTACTTTGTTCCAGCCGGATCTTGTAGCGCTCACTGGAGGTGGTATCTTTTAAAGCACGTTCAATATCGAAAAGCCGGTTGCAAAAGGCAAGCCCTTTCTTAGCGGCCACATCGGCAGTGCGCTTGTCTTTAGGCAATGCCTTTAACGCCTCGTCAAATTTTCGGCGCGCATGGCTCCAGCACCCGACCAGGATCACATCCGGAATCTCGTTGTAGCCGGAATAGCCGTCCACATGGAGGTATCCTTTGAAACCCTCCAGGAACTTTTTGGGATGTTTGTTGGCCCGGGTCGTCTGGTACTCGTAGAGGACCACCGGTGGACTGGCCCGCCCGGTACGGTACAGCCACAAGAAAGACTTGCTGGTTGCTGGCCGGTCCGGTTCTTGCAGCACTTGCAGGTGTGACTCGTCAGAATGAAGGATATCTTCTTGAAGCAGGAACTCATGCATCCTTTTGTACAGGGGCAAAAGCCACCTTTCTGCTGCCTGGATAATCCAGTTGGCCAGGGTCTGGCGGGACAGCTCTACACCCATCCGTTCCCAGGCTTTTTCCTGGCGGTACAGGGGCATGGCCTCCACATACTTCTGGTTCATGGTATGGGCAATGGCCGAAGGTGAAGCCAAGCTGCCCGGCAGGGCAGGAGCCGGCATGGGTGCTGTGACGATTGCATTCTGGGTGTTTTCCTGCTCACAGCGGCGGCAGGCGTAGGTGTAGCGGACATGCTTGACCACGCTTACCTGGGCCGGGATGACTTTAATCTCCTGGCGTACCTCTTTGCTCATTTCATGCAGCTCATTGTTGCAGCAGGAACAGAACTGCTCATCGGCCGGCAGGTGGTACTCAATGGTTTCCACCGGCAGGTCTTCCAGCTTGGCTTCGCGCTGACCCTTTTGTTTCCGGCGCTTGTAGGTGATCTCTTCCAGCTCCGGTTCCGGTGCGGACGGGTTGGCCAAAGACTCTGCTTCATTGAAAATCTGCAGCTGTTCCTGCCCCGGTGCCTGCTCACTGGAGCGCCCGTACTTTTTCTGCTGGCTTAAGCGGAACTGCTCTTCAAACCAGTTCACCTTGGCGGTCAGCTCGGCAATCTGCTGTTCCTGCATGGCGCATTTATTTTCGAGTTCCTGGATCTTTTTTGCTGTGTTTTCCATACATTATTACTTCGACACGATCCTTGAAAAACCCTTTATTTTCGGGGCTCGAAGGCACTTTTTATTGAAAAAAATCACAGCACCGTACGGGCTTTTTCTTCCGGATGGGCCTGGCGTTGCTGTAAGGGCAGGCCATCTAGCAGCCAGCGCAATTGCCGGCGGCTAA
>CAZOOA010000167.1:0-1871 GCA_964581355.1 uncultured Desulfovibrionaceae bacterium
TGCTGGATTTGTGCTGGAGGGTGCCTGGTAATTTTTCCGGCGGAATAGTATGGACCGGAACACTTTACGATCAACTCAGCAGAAAGCCCATTGCTTTAGCCGTGGGAGTATGTCAAAGGATTGCAACGCAACACACAATTTTTCACGTGGAGATGGTAAATTGGAAAGAGTAAATTCTTCTAGCAGCCCGGTTGTATTAATCGTGGAGGACCGCAGGGCGACAAGGTACATGATTAGGAATGTACTCCAGGATGAAGGCTATCAAGTGATTGAAGCTGACAATGGCAAAGAAGCGCTGGATATTTTCATGTCATACCAGCCTTCTGTTGTAGCCATGGACATTGTCATGCCCATTATGGACGGCCTGACTGCCTGCCGGCAGCTAAAGAAACTTCCCGGGGGGGAAAGCACCCCGGTAATTATGTTCACCGGGGTGGACGAAGGCAAATCGGTAGAAGATGCTTTTGAAGCGGGAGCCAATGATTTTATTACCAAACCCATCAACTGGGAAGAGCTTCGACACCGCATTCGCCGGCTCTTCCATTTAAGAAACATGGAGGAAGCCCTGCAGTACCAGGCCTACTATGATTCTTTGACTGGATTGCCCAATCGCCTGTTGTTAATGGACAGGCTAACTGTAGCTTTGAATCATGCCCAGAAGGACGGCCACAAAATGGCTGTATTTTACATAAACATAAGAAATTTTAAATTGTTTAACGATGCTTTCGGCTATGACAAGGGAGACGAGCTGTTAAAAGAAGTTGCATCCCGGATGGAAGAGGCTGCATACGAGGAAGCAACGGTTTCCCGCCTGGATGGTGATGACTTTGGCATTCTGCTGCCTGTAGTTCGCCAGGATGATGAGGTGGCCAAGATAGCCCAGGATATTCTCCAGGTGTTCAGGCAGCCCCGGGTGATCGGGGGGCAGGAGGTGAACATCAACTGCAATCTGGGTATCTCATTCTTCCCTGATGATGGCAGTGATGCCCAGGAGCTATTGCGGAATGCAGAAACAGCCATGTTCCAGTCCTCCAAGGAATATAACCGGTTTCGTTTTTATAACCAGCAGATGAACCAGTGGTCCCTGGGCAGGCTTACCCTGGAAAACAGCCTGCATCATGCCCTGGAACGGGAAGAATTTGCTTTATATTACCAGCCCCAGGTCGATATAAATAATGAAACGATCGTGGGTGTTGAGGCCCTTTTGCGCTGGGAACACCCTCAACGCGGCTTGGTGTCGCCCATGGATTTTATTCCCCTGGCTGAAGAGACAGGACTGATTATCCCCATCGGGGAATGGGTTCTCCGCCAGGCCTGCCACCAGTGCAAGGCCTGGCAGCATGAACGGGGTGTCGGCAATTTCTCAGTGGCTGTTAACCTGTCTGCTGTCCAGTTTCGCCAGGAAAACCTGGTGGAAATGATCTGCCGGGTCCTAAAAGAGACAGACCTGGATCCAGGGAGCCTGCGGCTGGAGATTACGGAAAGTGTAGCCATGCAGGACGTTGAATTCACCATTGATGTGTTGAAAAAGCTAAAAGACGAGGGGATCGCTTTTTCCATTGATGATTTTGGTACGGGTTATTCCTCCCTGGGTTATTTGAAACGCCTGCCGATTGATGAGTTGAAGATAGACCGTTCTTTTGTCCGGGATGTTACCGAAGACCCTGATGATGCAGTCATCGTGGAAACCATTTTTCTCATGGGACAAAAACTGGGCTTGAAAATTGTAGCTGAAGGAGTGGAGACAGAAGAGCATTTGGACTTTTTAAGAAAGCAAAACGGTATGGTGGCCCAGGGCTATTATTTCAGCAAACCTCAACCGGCAGAAGACCTGGAAAACTGGTTTGATCAGAAGCAATTTGCATAAACAG
>CAZOOA010000168.1:0-1827 GCA_964581355.1 uncultured Desulfovibrionaceae bacterium
GCACCACCATTGCCACGTTTTCTACAGGAGAAGGTCCTATGACGGGATCTTCTCCTGTTTTTGTTTCCGGCAACTAATCCAAATAAAAGGAGTGAACTGAAACATGCAGACAATCAAAGCCCTGGCAGATAACCGAGATTATCCCGAACTGTTCTTTTCCAACTGAATACCTCTTTGGCCCAGGTACTCTGCCAGCTCTTCCTGGGTAGGGAAGTGTTTTTCCACCAGCTCCAGGTGTTCATCCAGGAGCCGCTTGCTGTATCCCGTTGCGCGGGGCAGCATGGCTCTTGGGACCCCGTAGAATTTCAGGACCAGGACCCGTTCAAACAGGCGCAGGTAATTATCCATGGTTTCCGGCGTATAGATAGATCCGCCGGGCGATCTCCTGGGTTGTGAGCTCTTCCAGGGCCAGCTCGACCATGATTTTCTTGTGGGTCAAGGTCTGGCCTATGTTTAGCACGGTCCCCGCGGCGGGCAGGATGGTGCCGTGCTGAGCCAGACGAAGAACGAAAGCGGGGTTTATCAGGCTATACTCAGAGGGGCCAAATAAAAATACAAAACCGGCCTGCCTGTTATTTGCTGGGATGGTGTGTAATGGGTGACGATCCAGGCTAGATTTCTTCCAGCAGGTTTTGAAATTTCTTTATATCATCTTTGAACAGATCTATTGTATCGGGCAATTCAAGCAACAGCTCTTTTATCCTGAAGGCATCCAAATTAAAGCCATATACGTTACGAAACACATGCCTGAAGGCACGGTATTTATCCAGTTTTTCCATTGTCTTTTTTGATATTATTGCCGGGCGAATTTCAGGAATATTATAAGTTGCTTGTTTTAGCAACAATAGGTGCCATTCAGAACCGTCAGGCAGTTTTTCGTCAATTTCTGAGCATACAATTTTTAAAGTGTTTTCTACAGCTACATAGAAATCGTGAAGTATAGATCCTGTGCTTCTCAAGAAAAACTTGTTTTCTTGTAGGCCTGTTAGCTCATTATATAAACTTTTTTCCTGCAGTTCGCTAATTAAAGCTTCGATATTTTCTATTTCATCATTGATTCTTGCACTAATGATCTTGAAATCTTTTGCTGTCATAAAATGATCCCCTCTGTTTCGATTTTTTCTTTCATTCCGGGACGGGCATTTTCTTCCAGGACGATGTTCAAAGGAAAGGGCATGGCTATTCTCTGTGACTTTGCCAGGGCAGCCCAGTAACTTTTGTTTTCCGGGAAGCCTTTAACATAAAGGTCTATATCTGAATGGACAGTATATTTTGTTCTCCAGGCCAGGGATCCAAATAAATAAACGCTTTCTATGTTGTAATAATTTTTCAAAAACTGAGCGATTTCCCTGGCTTTTCTTAAAGCTTCCTCTTTTCTTTTCTGCTCTTCAAGATTCTTTTTTTCCTTTCTTTTTAACCAGGTCCTACGCATCATCTCAACGTCATGCCCTGAATAACTCACTGTAAACATCCCTTCTTGACTAAACTACCTACTAAATAATACCATAAGTGTTTTGAATTTTCAATGATTTAGCTTATACTGCAGAACTTGTTCTAAACGCAAGGTTGAAGCAAGGAAGCAAAAGAACCGTTCCCGTGTTTCCGTCCCCTTGCTTCCCCGTGCATCCAGTAACCGGCACCAAAGGCAAACTGGCCAAAGAAGTCCTGCTGGAGGAGATGGATTCCGAGCTGGAAAAGATGTACAAAAAACCTGCTGAGCACCTTTTAGATGCTATTAGTTTATACAGGTTGTGCTTACAGGCAAAGGTATCTTTAGCCCTGCTCACCGGCCAAGGGATCTCCTCAAGCAGGTTTTAACTTAACGGA
>CAZOOA010000169.1:0-1781 GCA_964581355.1 uncultured Desulfovibrionaceae bacterium
CAATAAATAGGCGTTGTCATACATGCAAAGCGGCGCCATAGTTCAAACCTGCCTGAGCCAGTGAGATAGCATCTCCATCTGTGATTTGAAAAGCATCTCCCCAGGTTACTTTAAAGCTATCTTCCGGATCTTCAGGTATTGGTTCAACTTCTTCGCCGGGTGAAGGTGTTTCCACTGTAAGTTTGATAGAGACCGTCCTTGTATTGGGATCCCAGCCCACACTGTAACCGAACGCCTCGGCCACATGTCTGGCGGGCAAATATGTACTTACATTCCTGCCAATAGAGGAAAATATGACCAATAGGGACAACTGCCGTTGTGTACCCTGCTTTATAAGGTGTGATGGAGAAGTGCCTGCAAAAGTAGGGATTTAAGCAAGAGAGCGAGGCCCTTTTGAAAAGTTAGTAAGTTTCCGTTTTATCCGTGCTTTTTCCGTGATATAATATAAGACAGAAAGCAAAGGAAATTTAATAAGGTGATTAAATGCCAACAATTAGCATGTTTTTTGGAATTATCATTAGAATGTATTGTGCACCAGGTGAACACAACCCACCACATTTTCATGCCTATTATCAGAATTATAAAGCGGTTGTTGATATCAAATCGTGCGAGATTAGAGAAGGTAATTTACCCAAGAAACAACTTAAATTAGTTTTGGCTTGGGCGGAATTGAGGCAAGAAGAATTATTAGCCAACTGGACCTTGGCTATGAATGGTGAACTGCCATTTAAAATTGAACCACTGAAATAGGAGGTGATAATCCATGTACTTAGCTGTAACCGAAGTAAAGCCTTTAGAGGATTATCAACTGCTTTTGACCTTTGAGAACGGGAAAAAGCGCATATTTGATATGAAACCTTACCTGGATAAAGGTGTTTTTCAAGAGTTAAAAGATGAGAAAATGTTCAGGACAGTGCGGGTCAGTTTTGACAGCATTGAGTGGGCCAACCAGGCAGACATTGATCCAGAGGTTCTTTATGAAAAGAGCAAAGCGTATCAGCCTATTTCCTAAGAAAAGGAATGGATTCTGCTGTGCCGTTTTTGATCGTGTCGCTTAAATCAACAATCCGCCAGGGCATGTCCTGTTACCGCTCCCTTCTATCGGTTTTGAATGAACCGTTTAAACGAAGTAATCATAAACAAGTTTGCTAAGAATTGCAAGCTGTAGAGCGATTAGCAGTTTTATGTGCCCTTTTTCTTCTTGCTGTGTCTTTTCTCTGATACTTTATCGTTAATCAGGCAGTACACTGCGGACCGCTTAAAGACAGTCTGTCGAAAAAACCACTTGTCGAGCTGTTCCAGTACTACCGCCTGCTGCGGCTTGAGCACAAACTCTCCCTGAAGCAAAAAACGTGGAGCGAGCCTGGTCCTGATTGGGCAGGGTCTCCACGTTTTGTCTTTTTAGGTTGCGAAGGGTTGTTAATCGACGATCTCCATCATTTTTCCGCAGCAGATGGGGATAACTTCTCCGGCTTGCAGCTCAACCAGTTTATTGCAGGTCTGGCAATAAACCTCGGATTCCTGGTCCACTTTTACTTCCACATAGGAGCTTTTCGTGCTTAATCTGCTTTTATTTTCGACAGGAACATGCTTCTGCCAACACCGGTTCCGCCGTGGTCTTCGATCATGCCGGTGACCAGAAAGGCCCCTTCTTCTGCCTGGTTTACGGAATAGGCCCGGATATTTCCTTCATCCCAGAGGCGCTGGACGGCTTCAAGCTCACCCAGGGAATCAACCAGTAGAAGGGATGCCCGGGTGTAAAGAGAGGGGTGGAAGGAGTT
>CAZOOA010000170.1:0-1740 GCA_964581355.1 uncultured Desulfovibrionaceae bacterium
GTAAGCCAGCCCTCCCCACAGGATAATGGCGCCAACAAAAAACATAATCCAGGCTGAAACCGGCATAATATTTCCTCCTTAAAATACTGTTATCGTTACGCAGTGTTATTCATCCAGCGAAACGCCTTCCTGCTCCATCACATCCCTGGTAGGGCTTTTCATGAGCAGATAGGAAACAACAGGTAGGGCGATAACCATCAACCAGCCCCCGATAATCAGGGCCCACTGCGGGTACCCTTCATAAGGTACGGTGATATCCTCGATTAAAGATGAAATCAGGATTACAATCAAAACAACCGGGGTCAGGTATTTAATGCAAAAATCGAACCAGCGCCCAATTTTCACTTCAGAGGTGGAGTTGATATAATCCCGCACCTTTTCGATCCCATAAATATGCCCTACCACTATACAGGTCAACAACCCGACAACCACCAACCCGAAGTTGTTTACAAAACGGTCCACAATGTCCAGCCAGTACAGTCCGCCGCCGGTAACAAAAATAATCCCGATAAGAAAAGCCGGGATACAGACAATGGCAACGGCCTTGGAGCGTTTCAAGTTATACTTGTCCATGATGGAAGAGACAGAGCTCTCCACCAGGGAAAATTGGGAATCGATAGCAAAAGTTACCAGCAGGACAAAGAAAAGCACGGCAAATACAGTTGCTCCGGGCAGCAGGCTTAAAGCTTGGGGAAAAACGGCAAAGGCCAGGATAACACCCGAGGCAACTACCTCGGTAACAGCCACATCCTGGACCATAGCCATGTAACCCAGGGTGCTGAACACAGCCAGACCCGCCAGGAAAGCAATCCCCGCATCAGCAAAGGCGGAAATAAACACATTGTTGGAAACATCAGCATCATCGGGCAAATAGCTGGAATAGGCAATTAGGATGGCCATTGCCAGACTGAGGGAGAAAAAGACCTGTCCATAAGCGGCCAGCCACACCGATGGATCAAAAATCGCGGAAAAATCAGGCTGCAGGTAAAAGGTCAAGCCCTCCACTGCTCCCGGGAGCGTAATGCCCCGGATGGCTAAAATAATTAAGATGATAACCGGCAAGGGGGTTGTAATGGTAACCACTTTTCCGATCCCTTTAACACCCTTGTAAATAATCAGGTAAACAATAATCCAACCAACTAGAAAAGCAAGAAAAATGTCCCAGGGTAAAGAACCCAATGCCCCCGGTCCATCGGTAAGCCTGAGTATATCACCCAGGAAATAATCCACGGGGTTATCACCCCAGGCCAGGGTAAAGGAAGAGAAAATGAAACGGATACCCCAGGCCATAACCGCACCATAATAACAAATGATCACAAAGGCTACCAGACTGGGCCACCAGCCTACAAACTCGAACTTTTTTTTGATGCGGGCAAAAGCCATGGGAGCCGAGCGGCGGAATTTCTTCCCAATGGAAAATTCCAGCATCATGAGTGGGATCCCCGCGGTGAGCAAGGCTACAAGATAAGGAATCAAAAAAGCCCCGCCACCATTGTCATAAGCTACGTAAGGAAAACGCCAAATGTTACCGAGACCAACGGCGGAACCAACAACGGCAAAGATGAATGCCCCGCGCCAGGTCCACTGCTCTCTCATTGTGTTCCCTCCTTATTTAATATGATCTGCGATAGAAACAAAAAAGAAAAACCCCACCTCCCTCCTGAAACAATATTGACTCCCTGGACTCCGGCAACCTGGGAAAGGGGAGCTGAAAAAAGGGAATATGAAAGGGGGAATAGA
>CAZOOA010000171.1:0-1702 GCA_964581355.1 uncultured Desulfovibrionaceae bacterium
GTTGAACAGGATAATGAATCCAATGAACCCGGCCATGATCAAAAAACCAAACAAAATTTCCATTTACGCTTTCCCCTTTCATTGTAGTCTTATGCCAATTTATCTTTTCAGGTGAAACGAGTTCCAGCCACGCTTTCCACATATATATTGCCCATCATAAAGAAAGGTGCTGGAAAAGTATATCACCCATTAGGGTGATTTTTCTGTTGATGCTGGAAAAAGTCGATTATACCGGAATAAATATTAGCATTTTTTCTTTTACCTATGCCGTTGAAGCTTATCCAGCTATGCTTCAACTAATTTTTCAATTTCCGGCAGCCAAGCCGGGAACCAATTTCGCTGGAGAACGTCTTTAAATTAAGAACAGGAAAGAGGAGGCCGGAGAAAAATGAAAAGGTGGTTGTTGGTCCTTAGTACTCTTGTTTTGGCAGCGGCTGGGGGGCTGTTCCTGACTGCTTGCGAGGAAGAAGTCACAGGAACAGGCATGAATATCCCGCAGCCGGAGCCGGAAGTCCTGGAAGCATTCGATGTGGAAATGGCCGGCGCTTCCCAGAGTTTTGGTTTCCAGCTTTTCCAGCAACTGGTGAAAGAAGATGAGAACATCTTTATCTCGCCCACCAGCGTCTACACTGCACTGTCCATGACCTATAACGGGGCCCGGGAAGAGACATCGGAAGCCATGGCCAAGGTTTTAGGGGTTGAAGGTGTGGAGCTGGAACGGTTCAACCAAAACAATTTGGCCCGCCTGTACAAGCTGCAGGAAGCAGACCCGGAAGTGGTTTTGAACATTGCCAATTCCCTCTGGCTGCGGGAAGGGAAGGAGTTTGACCCCTATTTCCTGGAACGCAACCAGGAATATTACCAGGCCTGGGGCGGCGAGCTGGACTTTGAAAGCCAGGAAGCTGTGGATACCATTAACGGCTGGGTCAAAGACCGGACGGAAGGGCTCATCGATAAAATCGTGGAATACCCCATCAATCCCCAAACCGTGATGTTTTTAATCAACGCTGTTTACTTCCAGGGTGACTGGAGCCTGCCCTTCGATCCGGACAACACCTATAAAGACGTCTTCCACGGCCCCGAGGGGGCCATTGAAGAGGTCCCCTTTATGCATCAATCCGATGACTTCGCCTACCTGGAAAAAGAAGGGGAATTCCAGGCAGTGCGTCTGCCCTACGGTGAAGAAGAAAGGCTGGCCATGTATGTCTTTTTGCCGGATGAAGGGCAGTCTTTGCACAACTGGATTAACAACCTGAGCGGGGAAAAATGGGAGCAGTGGCACCAACAGTTCAGGACCATGGAAGGGGAACTTCATCTGCCCCGTTTCACCATGGAATACGAACAGACCCTGAACGAGGCCCTGGAAGCCATGGGCATGGAAGTGGCCTTCGACCCGCAGCAGGCTGACTTTTTCGACATGGTCCCCCGGGATGACGGCTTCAGAATTTTTATCAGCGAGGTTAAGCACAAATCATTCATCGAGGTGGATGAAGAAGGAACAGAAGCTGCAGCGGTCACTTCGGTGGAGATGGAAGCGACCTCGGCACCACCGATGGAGCGCTTCGAAATGAAGGTAAACCGGCCCTTTTTCTTCTTAATCCACGACCGGGAAACGGGCGAGATGCTGTTTAAGGGGGCTGTGGTCGATCCGTTAAGTTAAAACCTGCTTGAGGAGATCCCTTGGCCGGTGAGCAGGGCTAAA
>CAZOOA010000172.1:0-1661 GCA_964581355.1 uncultured Desulfovibrionaceae bacterium
CTCCCAGCGCCCGTCCTGCACGATCGGCCAAACGCTCTCTCCCCTCGTTGAGCAGATGCTCCCGGGCTTTTTTCTCCTGGTTGATCAACTGCCGGGTCACATCGTAAAGGTTCTGCCAGATCTCTTCATCCGACTGTCCCAAAGTTATCTGGTTGGAGACCTGGAAGAGGTTGCCGGTAAACTCGGTATCTTCACCATAGATGCCCCGAATCGCCAGACCTACCTGGTTCACCGCTGAGAGGATGCGATTGATCTGGCGGGTTAGCACCAGGCCCGGCAAATGCAGCATTACCGAAGCTCTAAGTCCGGTCCCCACATTGGTGGGGCAAGCCGTCAGGTAACCCAGTTCCTCGTGGAAAGCATAGTTCACTTTGGTCTCCAGGCAATCATCATAGAAAGAAGCCTCGCTCCAGGCCCGCTCCAACTGCAGCCCGGGCAGCAGGCACTGGATACGGAAGTGATCTTCTTCGTTAACCATGATACTGACAACTTCATCATCCCTGAGAACCAGGCCACTAAAGGTGTTTTCCCGGGCCATTAAAGGACTGATGAGGTGCTTTTCGACCAAGGCCTGCCGGAAAACCGCGGAAACCGCATCCAGGTTCATTGCCTGGAAATCGGCAAATTGTTCCTGGTTTTCCTGTAATATCTCCTGATTTATCTGCAGCACTTTCTTTCGCTGCTCGTCAGAAGCCAGGGCTGGAAAAGGTGTGTCTTTGATATTCCTGGCCAGCCGGACCCGGCTGCTGATAACAATATCCGCTTCCGGCCCCGTCCCTTCCATCCATTTGCTGCTGAGCTCTTCCCTACGCTGTTTTTCCTCCCGGGAGCAGCTTTGACCTAGGGCCCGATCTTTATCGTTATGGGAATCTCCGGACATATCCCCGCTTCCATTTTCCAACATTTCCCCGGGGATCGACCGTTTCTCCCGCTCATTCACCGGCACCACCTCCAGCCTCTCTTTTTTGCTCCAGTTCCTTTACCTGGTCCCGCAACTTGGCTGCCTCCTCGAAAGCTTCTTCATCAATCTTTTTCTGTAATTCGGCCCTTAGTTGTTCAATTTCTCTTTTTAATTTGATCCCGGAGCCTGACCGTTTCGGGATTTTTCCCATGTGCTTTTGGTTCCCGTGCAGCCGGCGAAAAAGGGAAGGCAAGTATTCCTGGAATCCCTCGTAACAACGGTCACAACCAAAACGGCCGATCTGCCCGAACTGGGCATATGTCAAGCCGCATCCGGGACACTGGACACTGGTTTGAGCTTGCGGAACCATGGCTTCAGAACCGGCACCGGGCAGAAAGCCCATCATCCCGGAAAAAAACTGTTGCAGGGGAAAACTCCCTTCGAAAGGGTTATCCATCTCGCCTTTTTCCCGGGCACAGTGTTCGCAATAATACAACTCGCTTTTATGGCCATTAATTATCTTGGTCACATACACCGTAGCACTGTTTTTGCCGCACTTCTGACAGATCATCTGGCCACCGCCTCCTAATTTTTAAAACTTCCAAAATTTTAATGGTATCCAAAAAAGCATTCAAAAACCGGTTTAACCGCACCATATAATCATGCTGGACATCAAAACTGGACTAAACTTCAAATTTTAGCAGGGTCATAATCATATCCTCGAAGATCCGACTCCTTAACATGCCTCTTACCAGTTCAT
>CAZOOA010000173.1:0-1645 GCA_964581355.1 uncultured Desulfovibrionaceae bacterium
CCCGGGAAGCGGCACTCTCTTACCCCCAAACCGGGAAGATGGCGCATTCGTCCGGCGACGTTGGTGCCTGTGGTTCAAGGAGCTTGGTGACCGAAGGCCCTCGGGCGGTCCGGCCGACAGGATGTCGGCCGCCGGGATCGACCTGGACGGGAGTTAAACCGGGAAGGCCGCCCGAGGGCCCCGAGGGAACTTTAGCTCCTTCCACAGGCTTACCCAGTCGCCCGGACGACAGCGCCAATACACGGTTTCTTATTATTATCGGGCCAGCACGGCCACGCTGACCCGCCCGGTCCCGGCCTCCTTCAAGGCCGCCGCCGCCTGGTGGGCGGTAGCCCCCGTGGTCATGACGTCATCCACCAGCAGGACGTGGCATCCTTCCGGGAGAGGCTGGGGGCAGACAAAGGCCCCTTCCAGGTTTTCTTTCCGCTGCTTCTTATTCAACAGGGTCTGGCTCTGGGTTCTCCGGACCCGCTGGAGACCATTTTCCAGGGGCAGGGACAGTTTTTTGCTCAAGGCCGCTGCCAGGAGCAGGGACTGGTTGTAGCCCCGCTCCCGGAGCCGGTGGCTGCAGAGGGGAACAGGAACAACCCGGTCAAGCTGATCGATCCAGGGAACAGCCGACAGCCGGGCTGAAAGAAGTTCAGAAAAAGGCCCGGCCAGCGCCTTTTCTCCCCGGTATTTCAGCCGGTGCACCCCCTGGCGCAGGGAACTGCTGTAATGCCCCAGGGCACAGCAAAAATCAAAGGCAAACTGCTCGCCTTTGCACCAGGTGCAGTCTTCCCCCTGCTGCAAGGGATAGGCACAAAGGGGACAGCAAAGGACCAGCCAGGGCACAGATCCAGCGCAAGCTTCGCACAAAAAACGCTCCGCCCCGGACCCGTTAAGATCCAGGCGCAAAGGGTCCAGGACCATGCCGGGAGAGCCGCCAGGAGCACCCTGGCAGAAAAGGCAGCGTGGAGGGTAAAGCAGGTCCAGCAGAGCTTGAATCAGTTTGTTCATCTTTGATATACTCCTTTTCGGTATACTCCTTCTTGTTCAAATAATTCGTCCCCTGGCTTCACAATTCGCTCTGGGCAATCATCATTTTGAAAATAGTTTCAACCAGATTTGGGAAAACAGTGATTTAGTATGAAAATGGAGTTTTAAGTTTCCCGGTATCAGCTCCGGTTTTCTTCGCGGCAAAGCGCTAAGACTCAGTTCAAGCTTCCGCCGGCCGACCTGCAAACTTAGGCGTCCTGCCACGGTTGCAGGCGGCGGGCGTCCATGCCCGCCGGGCCGGCTCCCAGCATTCACTTCGCCAAGCGCTTATCGCCGCTTGACAAAGTCGCCGATACAGGGAAAGCGGACCTCATCCAAGTGGGAGCAGAGTGTTGAAAACCAGAGCTTCGATCATAAGCAAGGTTTTTCATCCCCTGTTCTGGCCTGGATAGACCGTGGCGGTTAGTTTAAGATTTGAAGCATCTTGCTGAATTAGCATTATTTTGCAGGAAATTTACGACATTTTACACTTTTTTTACTTGAAACTTATCTACAATTACGGTATAATAATACTTAAGTAAAAAATAATTTCCCTTGGCACCGCAGGCATTGAGAAGGGTGCCTGAAAGGGGTACAAGCACTATGGGAAAGACATTGGAACAAGTTG
>CAZOOA010000174.1:0-1630 GCA_964581355.1 uncultured Desulfovibrionaceae bacterium
GGCAGAAGAGCGCTTTTTTGAAATTATTGAATCGCTGGAAACCCTGTAGCGGCCTCCACAGAGTTATCCAGTCGCCCGGACGACAGCGCCAAGACACGGCTTTTCATACTAAGGCAGGAGATTGTTTTTTTTCATAGAATAAAAATAAAACAGGATTGATTACGAAAACTGATTTTCATCTAAAGTGCACAATGCGCCAGGAAGGGTTGATCTATTGCGTAATGTTTTGTCCATAAAAATTTCCCAACTGGAAAAGGGCATGGTACTGGCTGAAGATATCCTGCATAATCCCAGTGGCGTAACGTTGCTTCCTGCGGGGACAACCATTGATGAGCGGGCACTAAAGGCAATCAATCTTTTTCCGATTCATGAGAACTGCCTAATCTATGATCCAACTGATCTTTCAGAGGAACCTGTTTACCAGGAAAGAACTTCCCCTGAACAAACAGCACCGGGGCAAACAGCAAAAAGCCCTGAAGAAATAGCATCCCCCATCCCGGATGCAGGTGCTGCTCATGAATTCTTTGAACAAAAAACACCGGAAGATCTGATTGACCTGCCCGAAGCAATCAGTCAGCAGGCCAGGACCATTTATAAATCCACCTTTAAAACTGTGCGCAATTTCTACGAGAAATCACGGTTGGATAATACAATGAACATGGCTGAAATACAAAAAGCCTCAAGCGAAATTGCTTCTGAAGTAACCAGGGATCCCCAGGTGCTGCTCCAGATCGCAGTCTTAAAGGCAATAGACGACTATACTTTTTCCCATGCCGTACATGTAGCTATCTACGCTACAACATTGGGCAGACTGCTGCGTTTTTCTGAACGGGAGTTACACCAAATCAGCATGGCTGGACTCTTGCATGATATCGGAAAAGTGGATGTTCCCGATGAAATATTAAACAAACCAGGAAAACTGACCGATGAAGAATTTAATATTATGAAACAGCACGTTCGTTATAGTTTTAACCGGGTATATCGATTTGAAGGCATCACAAGAGACTTGCTAAGCGCTATTGGGCAGCACCATGAACGCATGGATGGGAGCGGTTACCTGCAGAGACTGGAAGGCTCAGAAATTCATAAATGGGCAAGGATACTGGCTATCGCTGATGTCTACGATGCAGTAACGACAAACCGGACGTACAGGGAAGGCCTGCTACCCCATGAAGGGGCCGAAATACTCATGGGTAGCACAGGACACCTGGACTCTAGCTACTTAAATTTATTTATCAGGCAAATCTCTTTCTACCCGGTAGGCTGCCGGATCATGTTAAACACAGGAGAAGTTGGCACAGTAATTGCGAATAACCCGGAAATGCCCTTAAGACCTGTTCTCCAGGTAACCGGAAGTGACGGGAGCGGAATTCGGGTAATCAACCTCATGGACAGCCTGACTACATTTATTACCCACATTATCAAGCAAGGCAATTAAAAACTCAGTCAAAATAAGCAAACTCCATTTCCCGCCTTGTTCTGTTCTTAAGGCGGATAATGGAGCTTATTATGTTTCCTCTTTTTCAGTAAACAGTAATTCCAAATAAATGACTAAACAATAGTTCTTGTTATAACGTTACAGCTGTAACCGGGAAGGTAGCAGGGTGTAAATGTCATCGTCGTCGTCGTC
>CAZOOA010000175.1:0-1571 GCA_964581355.1 uncultured Desulfovibrionaceae bacterium
AGCCAGCACCAGACGTAATGCAATTTCCTGGTAAGAAATCAGATTTTCCATAATTATTATATCTCCATTTTCTACTAACTATTTCCATTTACACTGGATTGAACAATATGGTTCGATAATTCAGCAATCCTTCAAATGGCAACTCTTTCATCGGAGGTAAGGCTTAGCCGGGCAGAGCCATCCGGGGTTACAAGGTATGTATTTTCCACCCCTACCATGCCTTTCCCGGGAAATAAAAACTTGGGCTCCAAGGCATATACCATCCCCGGCTCCAGGGCATGAGGCGAGCCCTGGGAAAACAAGGGAAACTCGTCATAGTCTAGCCCCACACCGTGTCCGATATATTTCACCTGGTCATCTTTATAACCCATAAAATAGTCACCCAGGTTTTCCTCCCGGGCAACATCAACAGCCAGTTCATAAAGCTCTTCACAAGAAACTTTCGGGTTAGCCCTGGAGACAACTTCATCCTGGATCCGGCAGGCAACCTCATAAGCCCTCTCCAGCTCCGGAGGAAGCGGACCGATAGAAAATACCCGGGTTTGGTCCACAGTATAACCTTCAAAGGAACCTCCATAATCGACCACTGCGGGTTCCCCGGGTTTTAAAGGATACCAACCGGCACTTTGTGGGCTGGCAGGTGTAACCCCGCGTCCACCGGTAGGACTATCCAAAAAGGAAGTCAACGCACCATTGGGGCCAAAAAATAGATGCCCAAAAAACATTTCCATATTGAAGCCCCTCATTCTGCCAACACCCTGGTGTCCTGATTTGCGCAAGATGGCTTCCAGTTCAGCCGCCAGGACAACTTCCGGCTTACCTTCCTGCAGCAGCTCGGGCACCTGTTTAAACATATGATCAGCTATTTCAGCTGCCCGCCGGAACAACGATATTTCGTAATCAGACTTGACCATGCGGACTTCTCGAACCGACCTGGAGATATCGACAAACCGGGTTTCGGGAAGCATTTTTTGCAGGCGGTTGAAATTGTTTACGGGAAGAACGTCCAGTTCCAGCCCCATGGTTTTCAGTCCCCGCCTGCTGTATTCCTGCAGGTAAGAAGGAATTTGCTTCAAACTGGCCAGGGGAACCACCTGCTCCCAGCGAGATTCTTCCTGGGCCCGGTCCAGATTGCGTCGGACCATATTCAAAGGCACCCCTGCATCAGGGATAAACAAAAAGCCCTGCTGCATCGTTCCGCTAAAATAATAGCGATCCATGTTTTCCACCAGTAATGCACCATCTAAATCTTCCTGTTTGATTTTTGCCTGCAGAGCCTGGACACGGCTTTCCAGTTCTTCCAGCGGTGTAATCTGCAAGAGGATCCCTCCTGTTAACTCAATTTTTAAAAAATATTGGCTTTCATTAAATCATAATTCACTGGAGAAGCCTTGTCAACGAACAGGAAAAAGAAAAAGCCCGAAATCTTGCTTTTCGGGCCTTTAATCAGCTATTCAGATGTAACAGGCATCCATTGTTACTTAAATTTCTTGTTTTTCATGGCAATATGCAGGCTGTAAGCCAGCCCTCCCCACAGGATAATGGCGCCAACAAAAAACATAATCCAGGCT